>JBGSHS010000174.1:0-52653 GCA_041752115.1 Pirellulaceae bacterium
GCCCAGCAGCGCCAGCGCCACGAAGATCAGCAGCGCAAGCACCGCCGGGCCAATCGCCTGGCGACAGCCTGTCACGGCCAGTCCCAAGGCGGCGCACCCGGCCAGCACCGCCAGGAACGCAAACGTGCGAAAGACCCCTTCACGCGTGCCTGCCATGACGACACTCCCTCACCCGATCCCCTGCCACAGAACCACCGCGGCACGGGGGACCATCGCGCATAATATCATTCGAGCTTAATCACCAGGGATGCCATCGAACCAGCGACGATCGGTCGCTCGAGACCAGCCATAGCAACTTGTTCACAGTTCGAGTCCCTGAGGCATGCGGGAATAGCAACTTCGATGGCTCGCTTGTAGCCACGCTCGCGCAGAGCGTGGGAAATGGCTCGCTTGTAGCCACGCTCGCGCAGAGCGTGGGAAATGGCTCGCTCTCTGGTGACAGTATCCTGCCGGAAAAAATGGAGAGCCGCACGTCGTCACGAGTAGTGGATTGAGTAGTCTGGGCAACCACGTCCCAGGGAGGCTCATGATGCGGTGACACGAAAAAGTCAGTGAGATGGCAGCTCACATCGATGGGCAAAGTATCCATGTCCCCCACTCCTCCACCACGAGTCTTTTCTTCCCCTTATTTGACCTGCTTCTCGGCGGCATCGCAAATCCTCAGCCGAACCGATCAACGTTGTTCAACGGTGCGACTGCCGACTCACGTCGATCGTTGCGGCTATTTGAGGTGCGAAATCTGCTGTAGGAGCGACTGCAACAATGCCAGAGTCTCTGTGACGTGTGACAGCCGCTGTTGGCTTTCTCAGGTGGCGAAAAAGGCCTCGCGTGTGGCGGGTTCGAGGCAACACAGGACCATCCGACTCCCCTTCGTCTGCAGGCTTCTGCTGAATTGGGCAAGCGAGCCAATCGACGTTGCATGGAACGATGCGACACCGGAGAAGTCAAATAACACCTTGCTGTCTCTGCCCAACAGATCAGACAGACGTGCCAAGTCGTCGTCAAGTCCACTGGCCATCGTCTCATCGCAGGTGCGTGGCTCCTTGAACCTGACATGGATCAATCCTGCAACGCGTGAAACCTCCAGATGCGTGAAGATCCATGTTGCCGGGGCCGTCGTTTCCGTGACGGCCTTCTCTGTTCTTGGTGTCAGCGCACGAATTGCCTCGTCGCGCTGTTCATACATCTCAAAAATCCGATGCCGGTATTTCGCCATAATATTCTGCTGCGGCACATCGCTGTGCGCACAATCGCTGTTCAGCCCTTGAGATAATCCGATCACTCCAGCCACGAGCACGCCTACCATTGTCTCATTAAGTGGCGTGGCGTGCCAGTCGACCTGGGCTCTGCCGCCGCATCGGTCGGTGGACCGGCCGCAAAGACTCGCGTCAGAAACGCGGTCTCACCGATCCCGATCCCGAATCCGCAGCCGAGGCATACCGCCCGTGCACCTATATTCTCCTGCCTGATCTTGCCCATCAGGAACAGCGGCACCAGCACAGCCCGTTTAGCCGGCTCCTCTGTCGCCGGTGCATACCAAGTCGTTCCCGAACGGTAGCAGGCGGGATAGCCCAGCAGCAACGACTGGAGCACATGGTCAAGGGGCAGACGCAGCAGGTAGTGGGGTTTTACTATTTGATGAACAGCATCTCCTGATAGGTTGGCAGCGGCCAGAGGTCGTCGGCCACGATGCCTTCAAGTTCATCGGCCACGCTCCGCACCGCCGCCATCGCCGGTACAATCTCGTGCAGATAATGTGTGGCTTCGTCGAGCAGTCTACCGCCGCTGTGGTGCTGCATGGCCCTTTCCAACGCCGCGATGTTATCCTGCAGCAGTTTGACCAAGGCTGTCACCTTGTCCAACGTATCGGTGTCGAACGTGTAGCCCACGGCCTTCAGATTCGCACAGGTCACCGCCAGTTCGCTCTGGTAGCGAATCACCGCTGGAAAGAGCATGGTCTTGCCCATTTCCACGATGAGCTTGCTTTCGACACTCAAAGTCTTGACATACTGCTCGAGGTAGATCTCCACACGGCTTTCGAGTTCGCGTTTGCTCAGCACGCCGTACTTGACGAACAGATCGATGATCTCGGGTTGCCCCATCACGGGCAGTGCATCGACGGTGGTCTTCAAGTTCGGCAGGCCGCGTGCTTCGGCTTCGCGGTGCCAGGCTTCCGAGTAGCCATCGCCGTTGAACACCACGGCACCGTGCTTCTCGGTGATGTCTCGCAGGACGTTCTGCACAGCGCCGGGCAACTTGGTCACATCGCCGCCCGTGGCTTTTTCGAGTTGTGTTGCGATGTAGTCCAGCGACTCGGCCACGATCGTGTTCATGGCGACCAGCGGACCGGCGATCGACTGGCTCGACCCGACCGCGCGGAACTCGAACCGGTTGCCCGTGAATGCGAAGGGGCTGGTGCGGTTGCGGTCGCCAGCGTCCTTGGGCAGCGGCGGCAGCACGTCGACGCCCACCGTCAACTTGCTCTTGGCCTTCGACGTCGGCTCGCCACCCTGCCGAATCTGATCGAGGATCTGCGTCAATTGCTCGCCGAGGAAGACCGAGATAATGGCCGGCGGAGCTTCGTTCGCCCCCAGTCGATGATCGTTACCGGCGTGCGCAACCACCGCTCGTAGCAGGGCCCCGTACTTGTGGACGGCACGGATGAATGCCGCGCAAAAGACCAGAAACTGCATATTGGCATGTGGCGTGTCACCGGGATCCAGCAGGTTGCCCTGCGAGGCGCTGCCCAGCGAGTAGTTGACGTGCTTGCCTGAGCCGTTGATGCCGGCGAACGGCTTCTCGTGCAGTAGGCAGGTCATGCCGTACCTCTCCGCGACTCGTTTGAGCGTGACCATCACGAGTTGCTGGTGGTCGGTCGCGAGGTTAGCCGTTTCGAAGACGGGCGCAATCTCGTACTGAGCCGGCGCGACTTCGTTGTGGCGCGTCTTGACCGGGATGCCCAGCTTGAACAACTCGCGGTCGACTTCCAACATGAACGCCAGGACGCGGTCGGGTATCGCACCGAAATAGTGATCTTCGAGTTCTTGTCCCTTGGGCGGCTTCGCGCCGAACAGCGTACGACCGGCCGTCAACAAGTCGGGCCGCGCGAAGAAGAAGTTGCGGTCGATCAAGAAGTACTCCTGCTCGGGGCCGGCGGTCGGCGCGACCGGGGCACCGTCGGTATGCCCGAAGAGGCGAAGGACGCGCTGGGCCTGCTTGTTCAGGGCCTGCATCGAGCGGAGCACAGGGGTCTTCTTGTCGAGTGCTTCACCGGTCCACGACACAAACGCCGTGGGAATACAGAGTGTGGTGCCGTTCGGGTTTTCGAGTATGTACGCCGGGCTGGTCACGTCCCACGCTGTGTAGCCGCGCGCTTCGAACGTGGCTCGCAGGCCGCCGGACGGAAAGCTCGATGCATCTGGCTCGCCACGGATCAGCGCGGCGCCGGTAAACTCGAGAATCGCCCCGCCCTTGCCGTCCGGCGTCAGGAAACTGTCGTGCTTCTCGGCCGTCAGGCCGGTGAGCGGAAAGAAGACGTGGGCGTAGTGCGTGGCGCCCTTCTCGATGGCCCACGCCTTCATGGCATTGGCCACCACGTCCGCCAGCGACACGTCGAGTTCCTTGCCCTGCTCGATCGTCCGCTTGAGGGACTTGTAGACCTGTTTCGGTAGACGCAGCTCCATTTCTGCCATGCCAAAGACGTTCGAGCCAAACAACTCGCTGGACGACGTCTCCGCGAAGTTCATCGGCGGGGACTGCGGACGATAGTTCGTGACTGCGGCAATCGCCTGTAACCGTGCGTTGCTTCCACTCATGCTTGCTGTTGAACCTTTTTCAAGAAGAAACGACTCTGGGCGGCTTTCCAACACTCACCCGCCGCGTCGCCCGTGTCAGACACGATGCCGGCGTCCCCATGGGGAGAAGGCAGAACCCCAGAATCGGCCCATGTGTAGAAGTGCGTAATGTAGCGGCCCGCCAGCATTTCGGCGAGGACCTCGGCGAGAAAATTCCACCAGGTTCGGTTGGGATTTCTTGTTCCGGACGGTTGCGTTGCCGGGCGAATCCCTAGCATGGGTGGCCTTGGATGGGAAGACGCAGACGCGAGGAAAGTGCCTGTGCCTGCCCGCTGAAGACCGGCAGTTTCGGGCAAAACCAGAGCGTTTGGATTCTGAAAGTAGCAGATTCTCTTCCGACACATTGTCTGGTCCCTTCGGTGATCGGTAGAATCGTCAGGCCTTTCCCAACGAGTGTGCCAAATACTCGGCATGAATCACACACAAGACGGTTTCTCCGCGATAGGACCGCTGCTGCTGCGGAGAGGAAGCCGGCGATAATGCCTTCGATTCCCTTAACGCAGGGGGGGGGTGCCTTGCGATCCATCACGCCTCGAGACTTGCGCGGTCTTTGTCCACGGTGCTTTCTCAAGGTGGCCTTGTGCCTGTGCTCTGACCTGCCGTGCATGCGGTCGCACACGGAGGTCATTCTCATTCGTCATGTGCGGGAATCATGGCTGACCAGTAACACGGGCCGTCTGGCTGCCCTCATCCTCGGTAATGTGCATGTGCTGCCGTATGGCGGGGGTGCTCTGTTCGACGAAACGCAGGTTTGCGGGGATGACACATGGCTGTTGTGTCCGGATGCGAAACCCGATGCGCCGCCGCGGCAGCCTCGGCGCCTGGTCGTGCTGGATGGCACATTCCGGCAGGCACGACGCATGTTCCGCAAGATCAGCGGACTGCATCGGCTGCCGCGTTGGACGTTGGAAGTGCCCCCGATTCGTACGCCGGGACGCCGAAAACCGCCGCGGCCGAACGGCCTGTCAACGCTCGAGGCCATCGCGCTGGCACTCGCGCAATACGAAAGTTCCGGTTGGGCCGATCCACTTATGACCGCATATGCGGAATGGGTACGTCGCGCACACTTACCGGACGGCGGCCCAGAGCGAAGTGCCGGCATCCACGATGGTAGTTAACCGTCCGTATTCGGCCGGCGTGATGTTGGTGGCCGCGTCGCCCATGTCGCCTCTGCCGACCGAACTCCAGGGGGTCGTCCAGGTCATCGCCGTGGTGGCGACGATCCGCGGGGCGTGCCAACGCCTCACCACGGCATCAGCGCGAACACACCCCAGCCCACGTATTCACGCGTGTATGCGGCGTAACGGACCGGTTCCGAGGTCAGTGTGGCTCGCACCTCTTTGGCGAACTCGTCCTCGGGATTGGCTTCCAGCCATCGGCGCATGGTGAGCCATTTGGCCGCCTCGTATCGATCCCAACCGTCTTGGTCAGCCAGAACCATTTCCACCACGTCATAGCTAAGGTGGCCGAACGACGCGAGAAGCTGTGGAAGCGTGAGAAAGTCGGAGATTGAATGGGCAAGACACCCCTTGGCAACCTCTTGCGTCGGCGGTAACTGCCGCCAGTAGGGCTCGCCGATGAGGATGATCCCTCCGGTGCGCAAGCTCCGCGCCAGAAGTTCGATCGTGCCAGCGACTCCCCCGGCGATCCAAGTGGCACCGACACAAGCTGCCACACTGACCTTCTCGTCAGAGACATAGCCGGCTGCATCGCTATGGATGAACTTGACTTGATCGGCGACGCCGAGTTCTTCGGCACGGAGTTTCGCTTGCTCGGTGAACAACTGGCTCATGTCGATGCCGGTGCCGGTGACGCCGTGATCGCGTGCCCAGGTGCACAGCATCTCTCCCGAACCGCTGCCGAGGTCGAGCACTCGGGCCCCCGGTTCCAGACGCAGCGCCGCGCCGAGCGTGGCGAGTTTTTCGGGTGTGATCGGGTTGTGAATGCGGTGAGCACTTTCGGTGATGTTGAATATTCGTGGGATGTCCATTGTGGACGACCTCCTTGCGGGTGTGAATCAATTCAGTCGGGCCTTAACGTCACGGATCACGCGGCCGGGAGAAAACGCTGCCAAGCGTCGCGAGCCAGCCTCGCCTGTTCCATCGCACGTGCCTCCGATGGTTACTCTGCGTGGCAAACGCCGTCCATCACGCTTGAGCGGCCGCGTGAGGACGATGAACTTCACTCGCAATCGTTGACCGCCAACGGTTGGATCTTGACATCAGCTGCAACGGAGCCACGACGCGGGTAGGAGGCCTGGCTGAAGTACTCTCGATCATCAATTCTCTCCCGACGACACGAGAGGCTGATAGTACTGCGACAGGTAACCGCCGCCCATGTTCCGACTGAGCCAAAGTCGATAGTCGAGCACTTCGCAGGGGGCAACGTATGACTTGTCAATCGGATCCGTTGCGGTGACGACGGTGATGGTTTTCGCAGCATCGGTCCCCGTCGTGAGCAATACCAGTTCATCGCGAAAATCGCCGCACAAGTCCGCCGCCATGAGAAACGTGCTGTCAGGTATTGGGTTCGGTTGCGCCTCTGGAACCTCCACGATGGTCCGGCCGTCGAAGTTGCCGATCTTTCGTCCCTGATCAATGAGCAATTCGCGCGTTGCGTCACCGTCCCACTCGATCATCCATTGGGCAGGAAACGGCTCGAGCAGAATCTGTCCGTCGGCGGAATAAAGCACCAGGTGGCCGGAACGGCTACGATTGCCCAAACATTCGATACCGGGCGAACCGTCCCAGAGATCGGCCGTTGCGCCGGTATGACCGTGATCCCAACGCGGATCGCTTTCGCGATTGTGCTTCCAAATGACCTCGCCTGAGCTGGCATCCACCATGTAAGCACCCGCATGGACACTCGATTCGATCAGATAGAACACTTCGAGTCCCGGTCGGTCCGGCAGAAAATCGTGGATGGAGACGACGTCCGGATGCATCCGGTAGATCGACCATCGCGGGGTGCCGTCGGGCCGCAGGCAGGTCGTCCCATCAAACACCTCTTGTTTGCCGTCGCCGTCCACGTCGGCCACTTCGATTTTGTGTCCGCCGCTGCCGCTCGTCGCGCCGTCACTGGTGAACTGCCATAACGGATTCAACTGCGCGTCGAAGGCGTTGAGTACTTCGTTCTCATAGATGCCCGTCTGTGTGATTACCGCCGGATGCCTCCCATCGAGATAGGCAATGGACAGCTGAATACGCGTCGAAGAAAGCACGAAATCCGACACCATGTCCGGCCATCGCGCGTTGCATTTCAGCCGGCCGGTCAGGCCGTCCAGGATGGCGACCACCACGTCGTCGCCCATCTGGAGACGTGTGATGACTTCGGCCCTGCCGTCCCCGTCCATATCCCACACGCCGAAGGGAACGTTGTTGGCGTTCCCAAAGCAATGGTCGTGATCACAAACCTCTCGACGCCACAGGGGCCGGCCATAGGACGTGAACGCTTCCAGCGTGACCGGTATACCGAGGTCCTGTGACATTTCGCGATTCCCGTTGTCCAGTCGTACGACACAGTCCAGAGCGCCGTCGCCGTCCAGGTCACCGAACACAGGGACGAGTTCACCGCGCACGTACCCAGGTCGGAACGTCGCTACGACGCCGCGGACATCCTCAGAGACTGTCACACCGACACGCTCGCTGCATCGACCTTCCTGGCCCTCCCGGTTCACGGGCCGCAGATAGTACGTGTACCGGCGTCCCACCTCCCGTTGAGTGTCCAGGAAAGTCGTAGACTCCTCCAACGGTTTCTCGTTGACGAGGAAGCCAGCGTGATTCCCATGATCGATGCGATAGACATTGAAACGCGTCGACTTGGCGTCTCCTTTCAACCGGGCCCAACTCAGGAAGACCTGTCCCTGGCCCTTTGAGAGCGCTGTCAGTTTGCGCGGCTCAACCCGCCAATCGGCCCCCTCTGGCTCGCGCACGGGCCGAAATCCGAGATCTGGATGCCGATTGCCCATATTGAAATAGAGGCTGAAGCCACAACGCAGGTACTCTGCGCCTCGGGCCCACGAACCGCCGACCACGTTGCCGCCCCGGATGTTCTCCGACTGAGACGTATCCTCGAATCGGTAGACATATCGCGAGATAACGGGATCGACATCGTCGCGCACCATCTGCCACACATTGCCCGCCATATCGTAGAGGCCCAAGCCGTTCGGCTTCCCACGCCTGACCGGATCGAGATAATCCTGCCAACGGTCGAACCGTCGACCGCCGTCGGCGTCGTAGTTGGCCCGGCCCGCCGGATCGTCGTCCCCCCACGGATACAGCTTCTCCGCGACGCCACCGCGCGCCGCGTACTCAAATTCCACACGCGTGGGCAACCGGTAGAACCGCTGCTCCTTCTCGGTCAACCACCGCAGGTACTGGTCGGCGTCCTTGATGTTCACAAAGACCACGGGGTGGTTCTCTTTGCCGTCAGGAATCTCGCCGTTGACCCAATGCAAGGGGGGACGGTAGCCGGTGTCCACAATGAATTGCTTATACTCCTGATTCGTCACAGGATGGTCCAGGATCTCAAATTGCTCGACGCGCACTAGATGACGTTCCTTGTCTGTCACCATGTCGCCGCTGCGGAACGTGCCGCCCGCCACCGAAACAAACCCTGTCAGAGGCGACTCTGCGAGGCCAAGCGAGGCCCAGAGGAGGAAGGGCAGACCCCAGCCAGTATGTGCAAGTTTCACGGAATGAGCTCACTAACGTGATGGGGCAGGCTGATACCTGGCAATCCGTTCGGCCACCAGCTCGTGAAAGGCTTCGAGGTTCTTCCATTCGATTGCCACGTGCGTCAGCTTTCCGTCCGCGCAGGGTTGGGTGATGCCATCCGGCGTGACGCGCAATCGGATGTCGCGCATGCGGCAATAGGACTCGTCGAAGGCGAGGTACACCGCCACGGTATCCCACAAGATGGAGCTCGTGCGAGCCACGTCCCGCGCATGGACCGTCTGCTTCCGGTTCCAGGTGTGATAGTGTTCCATGAGACGCCGGGCCAGGGGATTCTGGGCGTCGCGCACCAGCGCATAGTGTTCGCCTTGAAGTACTACTTTGCCGGCCGTGTCGATGGGGGTCATCGTGACGTCCCATTCGGCGCCGTAGGCCTTCTGGGCCGCTTGAGGATTCTGGACCACGTTATGCTCCGGGAAACCAGCTTCTCCCGCTTCCTGTCGGCCAATGCAGCCACCCATGACAACGAGCCGCGCATGGTCCACGATGCGAGGTTCGCGTTCCAACGCCAGCGCCAAATTGGGCACGGGGCCAATAGCAATCAGCGTGATCGGCTTCTCCGAGCTCATAATCGTGTCGATCAACGCCTGGACGCCGTCCGGATGTACTTCACCACGATACGACTCGGCCCAGGAGACTTCTCGCGCGTCAACCACGGCCGTGCCCTTCACACCAATGCCGATTGGCGTGTCATCGCGGCCCGCAACCTGCAGAATCTCGGCAATGATCTTGCCCTTCTCGACGGTGTTCCCCGAATCGCTCACGATCAGTTTAAGGTCCAACTCCGGTGAGGCCAGTAGAAACGACAACGCCCACACATCGTCTACGTCGCCCCCAATGTCGGTATCCAGTATGACTGGATTCGGAGTTGGGTCTGCCAGCGACGATCTCACCGCGCCACTCGTCCAGACAAGACCGGCTACCAGTGTCACCGCGAGCAACTGCGCGTGACATGTCCCCAAGAGCAGCTTTTTGGCACGGCCAACCATCACGGAGTCTCTCGCAGTGTATCGCTCATCTTCGAAACAGAAACACCTGTAGTGCTGTTCCAACATACCAGAGCTCATGCGCAGTGGCAACTCGCATCCGGCCGAAGGATACGGTGTACCGACGATCGGTGCGGACGCTTCAACCGTTGGCCGAGCGTCGGGTGGAGCAGTGGGACTGAGACATCAACGCGAAGGGCGATTGGATCTTCTACGCTCGAAAGGCAGGAGGACGCCGGCACGGCGGATGGCGCGCAGCGGTAACGCACTACCCGTGAGAGGACACCTGTTCGCGCAGCGTTTCGAGCACGGATTGTCGGGAGGTGCCGTTGGCCCTCACGGCAGTCGTTCTCAACGGTCACCGGAGGACTCGAACCTGCATCGTGGAATAATCATAGGTTCGCGCGTTGCGTCGTCTACTCAGGTCAACTCCTCCGCCTTGTCGTCACGGACCAAACCGTCCCCGGCAGCGGCCCCTGCGACGTCGACAGATTACCCAAACCACGTTGTCGCCGAGTGTAGTCGATCATTGCACCCCCTGCGGCCGCTGGAGCAGGGCGAGAGACCGCCCGTAACGATGCTCATTACGAGGACAGCGTCGTGGTATGGTGTTCTTTGCTCCCCCTTTGCGGCAAACATCACTTTTCGTTCATGCGTTTCTGAAACGCACTTATATGAGATAAGGTCACCCCTACGGTCTGCACGCGTGTGCGTCTCCACAGGACAGGGTAGGTGATTTGGGAGTCATGTGTGGGCGACGAAAGCCTGATGCTGTTCCTCCAATGGAAACCGAGCGCACGTTGGTAGCCCACAGCGAACTGAAGCCTCCACTCTCCCTCACCATGTGCACAGTACCCTATGCAGAGTGTGGTTGTGCCGACGGGCGTTGGGGTACCCTCACTGCCCCTCGACTGACCCCGTCGACCGTATAGGTTGGTGAGCACTATGCACAACTGGACAAATCTGGAACCGGGTACGGCCGATCGATGCAATCGCAGGTTCCTTTCGAGCTCGACTCTGCAACGTGGGTGAATCGGGCAATGTCCTTTTTCTACAAGAGGGGAGGCTGGTAATGCCAGAGAGTTGTGATGAAGAGGCCCAGCGCGACTTGTTGGTCTTCCCAGTGGATCGGAGGCTGCTGCCGGGGTCCGATGTATGGACTCATCTGTTGATCGTCGTCGGATCTCAGATCGCGTCGTGGCCGTCTTTCGCCGCATAACTCCGCGACGTCCTGGACTTGTGCGTGGAACTGCTTTGCGGCAGAGGAGTCGGCAAGCAGCGATGTCAACAGACGCGCGACTCCTCGGATGAGACAGCAGATACAGCGACGGAGCCATCATCCGGAAATACTCTTGCAGCTCTTTCAATTCGGTGCGGAGACACCCTGCGCTGCCGATACCCCCCGCAGAGAGACTGTTCACACTCACGTCTCCCGTCGAGCCGCGCATCGAAGGAAAACGTCGCCTCGAATGCTCTGGATCGTCCGTGACCATCAGACCGAACTCCGCCTCGGCTACCTCCACCCGACACTTGCGTCCAGAACCGTTCCGATTAGAATGGTGATCGCCCCGGTAAACTGGGGGTGTGCGGGCGGCTCGGTGGTGTGGCAAGAGGTTGCAGCCGTCTGTTGGGTTCTCTGAGTGTCCCTGAATCGGAGTTGCATCATGTCCGTTGGTTCCGCTGGTCGCCTGACCGGTCTGGCCGCTGCGCTGTGGTTCGGCGTCACGTTGCCCGCCGCGCGCGCGGAGGACGAGTTTCGCGTGAGGCCGTATTTGCAGAATCCCACGAGCAGTGAAGTCACCATCCGCTGGTTGAGTGAATCGAACCAAGCCGGAACCGTCGTGATCGACGGCAAGTCATACACCTCCGCGCCTGAGCAGGCAGTGGCACTGGAGTATCAGAACGACGAAACAAATACAGATCGCTATAGCGGTCTTCCCTATCTGCACAGCGTGCGCGTCGAAGGACTGCAGGCTGATACGCCGTACACTTACACGGTGACCAGCGGCGGCAGTGAGCGGGGCGGTGCGTTCCGGACTCCGATTCCTTCGGCGACAGCGACGGGACTTACAGCGGGTCAAGGCGTCCGCCTGTTTGTCTATGGCGACAGCGAGACCGAGCCGGAGTCGGTCAGCGCGAAGGTTGCATGGACGTCTTCCGTGGCTGAAGGTTCCGTTCGTCCGAGTTGGGTGGCTGGGAAGTACGTGGCCACCCAGACGCAAGGGTATGCACAGAACCTGGCCATCATCGAGGCTCGCGCGGCCGAATCGCAGGCTGCCGGTCGCGCCACGCTGGTGTCGGTCGTGGGGGATCTGGTCGAGAGCGGTGGAGAGCAACGGGATTGGGATGAGTTCTGGCGGCACAATGCAGGCGATCGCGGATCGCTGGCCAGCAACGTGGCAATTATTCCAGCACTGGGAAATCACGAGAACTACGGCGGTCCTGGGACGCTTGGTAGATATGACGGCGCCGCACCGCAGGCGGCAGCGAACAAGTACCAGACGTATTTCGAGGTCGCGGACAACGGCCAGTCGCACGTTCAAGTGGCCCCGGGTATCTATGCCGACCATACGGGGCGTTATCACCGCACCGATTTTGGCCCCGTCACACTCCTTACGATTGACTCCAGCAATGGCGGAACGGACAACACGCTCGATGACACGAACTTCAACCTGAACCGATCGGACAATCCGCAGATCCCCGACTACACGGAGGGGTCACCGCAATACGAATGGTTGCAGACGCAACTGGCCGCAGCCAAGGCCGAGGGGCAAATCCTGTTTGTGCAGTATCATCATGCGGCCTATTCGTCCGGCATTCACGGACAGCCGGCGGGCACGGGAACGGGGTACGACAGTCAGTCGGGGCAACCTATGCGACTACTGACACCTTTGCTGGCTGACTATGGAGTGAAGGCCGTTTTCTCGGGGCACGACGAGATGTACGAGCATGCCATTGTCGACGGCATTCACTTCTTCGACATTGGTATTGGCGGCGATGGGCTGCGTGGTGATCTCAGAGGCGATACGTGGGAAGAGCTTGGTTACATGCCCGAGTTTCTGGCTCAGACCGATGCGTTGGAGGTCTGGGACGACAACGTCCTGCTGTCGGGCGGCAAGCACTATGGGCATCTGGAAATCGACGTCATCCTCAACACGTTCGGCGGTTGGGATGTGACGCTGACTCCGGCCTATGCGTTTCCGATTCTGTCGCCGGACCATCCGGGCGAGATTCTCGGATGGGAACGACGCACGTACGACGATTCTGTCACCTTCTCGACGGTGCCGGAACCGGGGACCGGCCTGCTGGCCCTGAGCGGGATCGCAGCAGGCGTTGTGTTGCACCGGTGGCGGCGTCGCGGTACGAAAGGTTCCGTACCGTACTGCGAATCGCCGTGAGTCTGCAGCCGGCTTACGGACCGAACAGCTGTTGCTTGAGGAAGATATAGGCGAGCGTCTGCATGTAGGCTGCCTGTTTGTTGTCGGCGGCGCCGCCGTGTCCCCCTTCGATGTTCTCGTAATAGAGTGCATCGTGGCCGAATTCCATCATGCGCGCCATCATCTTCCGTGCATGGCCCGGGTGGACGCGGTCGTCGCGGGTGGACGTGGTGAAGAGCACCAGCGGGTAGTGGCCGGATTTCTGCAGATTCTGATAGGGCGAGAAAGTGCGGATGAACGCCCATTCCTCGGCCTTGTCGGGGTCGCCGTATTCGGCCATCCACGAGGCGCCGGCCAGTAACTTGTTGTAACGCCGCATGTCGAGCAACGGGACCTGGCAAACGGCTGCCTTCATCAGGTCGGGATACAGCGTAATCATGTTACCAACCAGCAGGCCACCGTTCGAACCACCCTGGATCCCGAGGCGTCGCGGTGAGGTGATCTTCCGTTGGAACAGATCTTCCGCGACGGCGGCAAAGTCCTCGTAGGCGCGCAGCCGATTGGCCTTGAGCGCCGCCTGATGCCAACGCGGTCCGTACTCGCCACCGCCACGAATATTGGCCACCACATACACGCCGCCTTGCGTGGTCCAAGCCCGGCCGACGCCGGCGCTATAACTGGGTTGCATGGAAATCTCAAAACCACCGTAGCCGTACAGCAAGGTCGGGTTGTTTCCATCCAGCTTCAGGTGCTTGCTGGCGACCATGAAATACGGAATCTTCGTGCCATCTTCGCTAGTGGCGAAGTTCTGACTGATTTCCAGCTGCGAAGCGTCGAAGAACTCGGGCAACGACTTCAGACGACGCGGTGGCTGGCCGATCGTGCCGATCGAGAGCGTGGTGGGGGTCAGATAATCGGTGGTGGTCAGGAAGTAGTCGTTGGATTCGTCGGCGTCGACCGCTCCGATCGAGACGGTTCCAAAGGCCGGCGCTCCGATCAGCGGCTCGCGCTTCCACTGCGGATCGCCCAGGCGACACACGTAGATGCGATTCTTCACGTCCTCCAGCACATTCAAATAGAGATAGTCTTTCGTGAAGCCGAAGCCGGCCAGGGCCGTCTTCTCGGTAGGTTCATAGACCATGTCGAGCTGACGGTCGCCGCCGATGAACTTGTCGAAGTTCGCCACCAACAGCGCTCCGGCCGGATACGTCGTGCCGCCCACCTCCCAGGCATCACGCAGTTCGATCACCAGGTAGTCGTGAAAGGCCGCCTTGTTGGCCGAGTTGGGCGCGTCGATCTTAATCAGCTGCTGGTCCTTCCAGAGGAACAGTTCGTCGTTGTAGAAGGCGATACTGCGATTGACGAAATCCCGTTCGTAGCCGGGGGAGTCGTCATGGAAGGCTGTGACCGACATATCGGTCTGCTTTCCTTCGTAAACCGTTTGCGCATCCTTCAGATCCTGTCCGCGTTTCCAGATCTTCGCGATTCGCGGATAACCCGAGTCGGTCATCGAGCCTTCGCCGAAGTTGGTCTGCACGAACACCGTGTCGAGATCGATCCAGCCGACACTCCCTTTGGCTTCCGGCAGCTGAAACCCGTCGGCGACGAACTCACGCTTCACCAAGTCGAATTCGCGATAAACGCGCGCGTCGGCCCCGCCCCGCGACATTCCGATCAAGGCGCGTGTGTAGTCGGGACGCAGCAGATCCGCCCCGCCCCAGACCCAGTTTTCATGTTCCTTGGCCCCCAAGGCGTCGAGGTCCAGGATCACATCCCACTGAGGCTCCGCCTTCTCGAATTCAGCCAACGTGGTCCGGCGCCACAGACCGCGAGGGTTCTTCTTGTCGCGCCAGAAGTTGTAATAGTATTCGCCTCGCTTGGATACAAACGGAATCCGCGCGTCCGAATCGAGAATCGCCAACAGGTCGGCGTTCAGTTTGGCAAAGGCTGGGTCCGCCTCCAGTTTCTCCTGGGTGACCTTGTTCCTCGCACGTACCCAATCCAGGGCCTTGTCGCCCGTGACATCCTCGAGCCAAGTATACGGATCGTCTCCAACTTCCACGGCTGGCGGTTCCTGTGCTTTCACGAAGTAAGTGGTGATACCGAGGGAGACGGCGCACATCCACGCGGCAAACAGACGAACGGTTCTGGCGGCGATCATGATTGACTGCATTCCTTCTCGACAACGGGTAGCGATGGGCCACGAAATGAGGCTCATACCAAACCCGCATGATGGAGAATCGAAAGGGCTTTGGCAACTGCCTGTCCAGGATAATGGAGCGGGGCGAGGAGCCACCCTCGGACCCGGGGAACAGGCCCCGTTCGTTTCCAGAATGGCCGAAATGGGGGATATTACGACTAAGCGGATCGCCGAAACCCCTCTTGGGATCCGTGCGGGTGACAGCCCCGCCTGAGAGTGCTGGAGGACACTCAGCAGCGAGTCTGGCGTGGTGCCGGGTAACCGACGCTTACGAGAATTTCACTCGACCGTTCGCAGGCTGTCAGCTGATCCCTCCTGGTTGTTCTGCAATGCCCCTGCCTGATACGATGGAGCGGGCAGCGTTCGTGCACCTGGCGGTTGACTAAGCTCAAACATCACCATGACCCGATCTCTCGTCCCGGTCGCAATCTTGCTGGTCTCCACAGTGGTTCCTTGGACGCACGCGGCAGAGTCGCCCGTGAGCGTCTATGAAACCGACCTCGAGCCCACGGCCCACGGCCGCATTGACGAGTTGGTGTTCGGACGGCTGCAACAACTCGGGATCACGCCTGCCCGCGTCTGTTCTGACGGCGTTTTTATCCGGCGGGTCTATCTGGATTTGCTGGGCACGCTTCCCACGGCCGACGAGGCACGGCAGTTTCTGTGCGATTCAGATCCGGACAAACGCCGCCAGTTGATCGATCGGCTTCTGGAGCGCGAGGAGTATGCCGACTATTGGGCGATGAGGTGGTGCGATCTGCTGCGGGTCAAGTCCGAGTTCCCCATCAAACTCTGGCCCAACGCCGTGCAGGCCTATCACGGCTGGATTCGCGCCTGCGTCAGGGACAACGTGCCTTATGATCGCTTTGTCCGCGACATGTTGACCAGCAGCGGCAGCAACTTCCGCGACCCACAAGTAAATTTCTATCGGGCCGTGCAGAGCCGCGAGCCGCAGGCCATCGCGCAGGCCGTTGCGCTGTCGTTTATGGGAGTGCGGCCGGAGCGCTGGGCCCCACAGCTCTGGTCAGGCTTGGCCCCTTTCTTCTCACAGATCGCCTACAAGCCCACCGTGGAATGGAAGGAAGAGATCGTCATGTTCGATCTCGAACAGGCTCGCTCCCAGCAGGCATCCGAATCGCTTCGCGCGGCGGCCTTTCCCGACTCGGCGACGGTCCAGCTCGCGCCCGGCGAAGATCCACGGGCGGCGTTTGCCGATTGGCTGGTCAGTCCCAAGAATCCCTGGTTCACTCGGAACATCGTCAATCGCGTTTGGTTCTGGTTGATGGGGCGAGGGGTGGTCCATCCGGCGGACGACATCTGTCCGGATAACCCACCCGCCAATCCCGAACTGTTGAGCTACCTTGAGCAGGACCTGATCGCCGCTCGTTACGACTTGAAGCACCTCTACCGGGCGATCCTCAATTCGACGACGTATCAGTTGTCGTGTGTCCCGCGCAGCGACGATCCTCGCGCGGCGGTCCATTTCGCCTACTGTCCCCTGCGCCGACTCGAGGCCGAGGTGCTCATCGACGCCGTGTGCCAGATCACCGGCACCACCGAACAGTATTCCAGTATCATTCCGGAGCCGTATACCTTCATGCCTGAAACCCAGCGGGCTGTGGCGCTGGCCGACGCGAGCATCACGAGTCCGTTCCTGGAGAAGTTCGGGCGGTCGTCACGCGATACGGGACTGGAATCGGATCGCAATAACCATCCCAACGCGGCGCAGCGATTGCATCTGCTGAATTCCAGCCACGTCCGTCGAAAACTCGAAACCAGTCACCCGTTGCGGGCCCTCCTGGAGCCCACTCCCGAACTGGATGAGTCCATCAACAAGACGCTGGTCCTGCTGGCACCTAACCCAATCATCACCAAGATCGTGGCTCTGGCACAGTCTGATCCCAAAGAACCGCAGATCATCAGGGAGATTTATCTGACAACCCTTTCACGCATGCCGACCCACGAGGAACTGCAGATCGCCGAGGCCCACTTGAACGCGACCTGGGGTGACGAAGGTTGGCGGGACCTCATCTGGGCGCTGATCAACATTCCTGAATTCTGCTATCGACATTGATGAGGTCTTGGTGTTGCATGGCGACCAGACATCGATCCCTGGACGGCAGATCGTTACCCCGTGACCGGACCCTGCCGGGGCTTTCACGCCGGGAGTTGCTGCGATTCAGCCTGGTGGGTGCCGGGGCGGCCCTCCTGGCCCCGCGCCGAGTGCGAGCTTCGGACAGCGCGCCCGCTCGGGCCAAGTCGGTCATCCAGATCTGGCTCTCGGGTGGGCCCTCCCACCTGGACTCATTCGATCCCAAGCCGGACGCTGGAAACGACTATTGCGGGCCGCTGAATAACCCCATCGCCACGAACGTGCCAGGCATCCGCATCAGCGAATTACTCCCGTTGCTGGCCAGGCAGGCCGACAAGTTCTCGCTCATCCGCAGCATGACTCACGGGGACAACGGCCATGAGACAGCGGCCTACGTGACCCAGACCGGCCGTCGCCCGGGTGATCGGTTGGTCTATCCATGTGCGGGCGCCGTGGTTTCTCGTTTTCGAGGCTACGACGGTGGATATCAAGGATTGATTCCGCCGTATATCGTGCTCACCGAATCTCAAGGGCGGTTTTCCGAAGCCGGTTTTCTCGGAGCGCGCTACATGCCGTTCGCGACCGGGGGCGACCCGGCGCAGCAACCATTCATGGTGGAAGGAGTCGTGTCTCCCGGCCTCAGTGAAGAACAGCAGGTGCGGCGACGCGGACTGCTCGGCAAACTTAACACTCTGGGGAGCACCCTTCCTGACGATCCGGCGCTGACCGCCTATCATGACGCGGAGGAGCAGGCCTACGACATGATTCTCGGGGACGGCGCCAAAGCGTTCGACCTGTCGCAGGAATCGGAAGAGGTGCGTAAACGCTATGACGTGAATTGGGGCACCTGGGTCTCGCGCACCCGGTTCGGCCAGAGCTGCCTGGTGGCCCGACGTCTGGTTCAACGTGGTGTGCCGTACATCACCATCAACTTCGGCGGCTGGGATTCGCACACGGACAACTTTAAGATCATGCGCCAACTGCTGCCCGATTTGGACACAGGGTTGTCCACGCTGCTGTCCGAGCTGTCGGAGCACGGCCTGCTCGACAGCACGATCGTCTGGTGTTGCGGCGAGTTCGGACGAACGCCGAAAATCGACTGGGGACCGCCCTGGAACGGCGGCCGCAACCACTATGGCAGGGCTTTTTCGGCACTGGTTGCGGGAGGCGGATTTCAAGGAGGCTGTGTCGTCGGTTCCACCGATGCGAAAGGAGAAGAAGTGCAGGACCGCCCGGTTTATCCGTGCGATCTGCTGGGCAGCATTTATGCACTGCTGGGCATCGATCCCGAAGGTCCCCTTTCCAATCCGCTCGGTCTACCCTTGACCGTGACACCTACCGCCGCGGACGACATTCCGATGGCCGGACGTTTGACGGAGATCATGTAGCGGAGGACGAGAGAGGTTCGTGATCGGTTCCGGGAGTCGAAGTTCGCCGTGCTGAACAGAGTCTGCTCACTTCACTTCGCACTACATGCGACGCACTTCACACGAAGACTCAACCTTCAATCGCTCGGAGGAACGCATGATCGCAGCTCGGTTGTCAATGGCCTGCGGGCTTGCGAGCGTGCTCGCATTCGGGTCGATGTCTGGTGAAGCTGCGGCACAAGATCGTCCGCGGATCGGCTACGTCTTTCCGGCGGGCGGTCGGCAGGGTACGACGTTCCAGGTCACGGTGGGCGGGCAGTTTCTGGGAACTTGGAATGGAGAATATCAGATCGATGTGCTGCAGGCCCACTTCTCCGGCGATGGCATCCAGGCCGTCGTGCGAAAGGACCTCCGGCATTTGAATATGCAGGAGACGCAGACGCTGCAGGACAAGCTCGAGGCGCTGCGGAAGGAGGGTTCTCACGACCCCGAGAAGTTGAACGAAATGTTTGAGGTCCACAAGAAGCTGAGCAGGGCCCGCTCAGAGTTCACGAGAAGGGAGAGGCAGCCTGCGTTGGCCGATAGTGTCACACTGGAGATTACGTTGGCCGCCGATGCTCCGCCAGGCCCGCGCGAATTGAGGGTGGAAACGCCGCGAGGACTCTCCAATCCTGTCGCGTTCCATGTGGGACGACTGCCGGAGTTTGTCGAGCAGGAGTCGGAACCTGCGTTCGAAGCCAAAGCGTTCTTCGAGGGCGAAGTCAGCTACGCGTCCCCAATCGAGACCCCCATCACGTTGCCGGCGGTGGTCAATGGACAGATTATTCCGCGCGAGCCGTACGCACTCTGGTATTCGTCGGCCCCCTTTACGCCCGGCTCTGCGGATCGGTTCCGTTTCACCGCTCGCGCGGGACAAGAGCTGGTCATCGCCGCGTCTGCCAGAGGACTTATTCCGTATCTACCGGATGCCGTTCCCGGCTGGTTCCAAGCCACGTTGACGCTGTACGACGATACTGGACGACAGGTGGCTTACGAGGACGACTACCGATTTCATCCCGATCCCATCCTCTTCTTCCGCGTTCCCAAGGACGGGCAGTACGTGGTCGAGATCAAGGATGCGATCTACCGTGGTCGCCCCGATTTCGTTTACCGGATTGCGCTGGGTGAACTACCTTACATCACCGACATTTTCCCGCTCGGTGCACCGGTCGGGACGCCTACTTCCGTGAAACTCAGCGGCTGGAATCTACCGACGGACGTGCTGACGATCGACGCTCGGGATATGAAACCGGGGCTTTATCCGCTGACGGTGAGCAGCGACGAGATGACCTCCAACGCCGTGCCGTTTTCTTTGGACTCGCTGCCGGAATGCGTGGACACGGAACCGAATGATGACACGGACAGCGCGGCATCGGTCACCTTGCCCATGATCGTCAACGGGAAGATCGATCGGTCCGGTGACTGGGATGTATTTCGCTTCGAAGGTCGAGCGGGAGAGGAGCTCGTGATGGAGGTGACTGCCCGCCGGCTGGACTCGCCTCTGGACAGTATACTGGAGCTGTTGGACGCGACGGGCAATCGTCTGGCGTTCAATGACGATCACGAAGACAAATTCGACGATGTAAGGACCCACCACGCGGACTCCCTGATCTGCTGCACCTTGCCGCGGGACGACAGCTACTACGTGCGTCTGGGGGACGCTCAAAGTCACGGAGGTCCCGAGTATGCCTATCGATTGCGGCTCAGTGCGCCTCGGCCGGATTTTGAGTTGCGTGTGGCGCCTTCCTGCATTCACGGCATCACCTGGCGGCTCAGCACGATGGCTGTCTATGCCTGGCGCAAGGATGGATTTGGCGGCGAGATCGCCTTGCGGTTTCGGGATAATCTTTCCGGGCTGGTTCTCGCTGGCGGCGTCATCCCGGCCGGTCAAGATCATGTGGGCCTGACCTTGGCCACTGCGCCGCTTCTGTCGGCAGATCCGATCCACGTGTGCCTCGAAGGCCGAGCTCAGATCAACGGCAAAGATGTCGTGCACACGGCTGCTGCGGCCGAGGTGATGACTCAGGCGTTCTTTTATCAGCATGTGGTTCCAACCAGCGATTTGACGATCGTGCCCGAAGATCGCGACCGTTTCCGCGAGGAAGCTGCCCGCGCGGCCAGCGAAAACAAGACGTTTCCTCCGCCGGACGAACATCGCTTCTACGAACCGCCCATGGCGATCTTGAGTGAGCAGCCCGTCAGAATTCCCGTTGGCGGGACTGTGGAGGTAGAAGTGCGTCTCGGCTGGAATCACGAAGGTCAGGTGCAAGTCGAGTTGAGCGATCCTCCCGATGGAGTTTCGGTGGACCGCGCTATATGGACCGAACGTGGATTCTCACTCACCTTGCGCGGCGATGCCGCCAAGACACAGGCTGGTTTGCAAGGCAACCTGATGGCCAATGTGTACTTCCAGAAGTCGGAGACGGATAACGGCGGCATGACGCACGACGTGAGGAGCTTTATCGGCCCGATGCCGGCCATGCCGTTTCATATCGTCCAGCCGTAGCCCCGCTCTACCGATCTGCCAGCATGATGACGAGTCGCTATTCCATCCCTTCGGCCACGTGGCACTGGCTGTGCCAGTGCTGCAGCGAATCACCGCCCGCTGTCTCGCAACAAGCAACGGGATGTGATACCAGGTTGTTGTGCACACGGCGTCCTCGCAACCTTTCTTGTATTCGGTACCGGCTTATCCACAGTCAAGGCTATGCACTCCGCCTGACCGGTGGCAACACGTTGGGAGCTTCAGCACTGGCGGAGCCAGTGCCACACGCACGCGGGGTTACGTTGAGAAGAGGAGAGAGTTATCGTTATGAGAAAGATTGATTTCGGGGAGGGCTTGGCAAGAAACAGGGTGAACGGGCGTACGATTCCAAGCCTGAAGGGGTGCCGGGCAAGCCAGAGAAAGGAAAGCTGCTGTGAACACACGTCTCTTGTTGTTTTTGTCGGTAGTGATGTTGAACGGGTTGCTGTTCACACTTGCGGCACCAAGCGTCTGTGCGCAGTTGGATGAGAGTGAAGCGGCCGGAGTGGAAACGCCAGAGCTGCCGATCATGCCGCCACTCAAGTGGACATCCTCTGGCGTGCTCGTCAGTCCTGTTTCCGACGAGACGCACAAGATCGTGTCGGTGAAGGATCCGACGGTGGTTCACTACAATGATTTGTGGCATATTTACGCTACGGTTTATTCCACCTCCGCCAGAACCTGGAGTATGGTGTACCTGAACTTCAAGGAATGGTCGGATGCACCGAACGCTAAGTTGACATTTGTTGATGTCAATCCCAGCTTGAGAGGTTACCACTGCGCGCCGCACCTCTTCTATTTCACTCCTCACAAGAAGTGGTACCTGGTATTTCAGTCGCAGCAGCCACAATACTGCACGACCGACGACATATCTCAGCCGGAGACATGGACGGCGCCGCAGGACTTCTTTGTACGAATGCCCGCGAGCACTCCCAGACTGCCGATTGACTACCACGTGATCTGCGACGCGACGCACGCCTATCTGTTCTTTACCGGAGATAATGGCCGGTTCTATCGCTGCCGGACCGCTATCGAGCAGTTCCCGAAAGGATTCAGTGATCCTGAAGTGGCCATCCAGGACAGTCGAAACAATCTCTTCGAAGGGAGCATGACCTACAAGATCAAGGGCACCGATACCTATCTCACGATGATCGAGGCCTTGAGCCCGGCACGGTACTATCGCGCTTGGATCTCGGACGATCTTAACGGCCAGTGGAAAGAGCTGGAGGGGGCCAATTCCTGGGAAAGACCCTTCGCAGGAATCAACAACGTCACGTTCGCCGACGGTGTGGAGCCTTGGACAAGAGACATCAGCCACGGCGAATTGCTCCGTGAGAACTTTGACCAGACTCCCACGATCGACCCCGAGAACCTGCGGTTCCTGTTTCAGGGTCGTGATCCGCAGAGCGGCGGCGATTATGGCCTGCTTCCCTATCGGCTCGGACTTCTGACGCTGGACCGCTCCTCCCAATAGTGGCGTCGTGTGTTGCGTGTCCCGTCCCGTTGTGCGAGGTGTGGATGAACCGGAAATATTGGCGCGTGTGCGCTGTCCTGGTGGTGATTGTCACAAGTCTCAGCAGCCCGATGCAACGGCTGGTCTTCGGGGGAGATTCGTCCTCCTCACCCGGTGTTGTGGCCAGTCAGCTGGCCGAGACAATTCAATCGCGTGTTCAGGCAGCGATCGAGGCGACAGAACCTACGAGTGCGGAAACGAGCGTTGTAGAGTTCGAATCACTGGCCGTCGTGGATTCATGGACCGAAGTATGGCCTGATGCGGCGGGAAAGGAAGTATCGTTCACGATCGAAGCACAGCTTTGGGATGCGCCGATTCGGGCGGCATTGACGAAGAGTGGTGCGGCGTTCCTGCCGAAACGTGCCAAGCCGTACTATATTCACGATCCGATCGTGCTGCAGTCGGGTCAGCGTTTACGGGCGGATCGCGAAGCTGAGATACGGCTAGTGCCGGGAGCCAACACGTGCATGCTGCGCAACGAGAATCTCGTCAGCGGCCAGGCCGGCCCCATCACCGAACATGTCGCCAAGGACACGCACATCGTGATCGAAGGCGGCATCTGGACGACGCTGGCAACCACGCCGACCCAGTCGAATGGCAATGTGATCGGGCGCTCGGCGCGGCAGTACGAGATGCCAAGCTGTCATGGTGTGATCATTCTCAACAGTGTGCGCGGTGTGGTCGTTCGACACCTGGTTGTGCGTCAGTCGCGAGCGCATGGCGTGCAGCTAAGCAATGCTCACGAGTTCCTGGTGGAAGACGTGACCTTTGATGGCCACCGACGCGACGGCATCCACGTGAATGGTCCGGCAAGCTATGGGATAATTCGGAGCATTCGGGGCGATACCGGCGACGACATGGTTGCCCTGAACGCCTGGGATTGGTGCAATTCCGCCCCGGCGTTTGGTCCGATTCACCATGTTCTTGTGGAGAATGTGCAGGGAGATGGGGAACTCGGCGGGACCGACGAGATTCGGTTGCTACCGGGGACCAAATCGTTCTCCGACGGCGTCAAGCTGGAATGTCCTGTGAGCGATTGTGTGCTGCGCGACCTGTACGACATCCGAACTTTCAAGGTTTACGATCAGCCCAACCTGGAATGCGGCCGCGACAACGACTTTTCTGATCCGATCGGCACGGTCAGGAATGTGTTTTTTTGCGATCTAGTATTCAACCGTCCGACCAAGTTCCAGGTGGCCGCGAATGTCGACGGACTTTCGATCGATAACGTGCAGTTGACCTTCGACATTGGTACGGCTGCCCAGCGGGACTACAAGCTGGTCGAGATTGGCCCCATGTCGCAAACGTATAAGATCGTCCCTGATAATCCGGCGACGTGGGTGGAACTGTTTTCGCCCGACCGCGATGTGACGGTGCGTGGTTTTCGACTGCGGAACGTGCAAGCACAGATTGACGGCGCGAGGCGCTACCTGCCCAATGCGGAGGTCGGTCTGGTGAAGGTGGCCGATCAGACGCCGAACCCCGACTATCCTCAGACAACGCCACGTGGAGGAACAGGCAAAGCGATCATCTTGCCATAGCAGGACGTCGCGTTTACTCTTCGCTGGTTTCGCCGTCACTATGGCGGGCATCCGAGGGGGGGCGTCCTTCGACTGCTGCGGGCGTCGTGCGTGAGCGATAATAATGTCGCAGTCCGATCGTCATCAGGACGATCGCGGCAAGAACCGTCTGGGGTGTCCAGCAGACGAAAATACCCAGCAATGTCCGGTCGAATTCCCTGCTGGGCTGGAGCGACCATCCCACCAGCACTGAACCGATCATCAACAACACCGTGGCGGGAACGATGATTGCCACGCGATGCTGCCAGGAGATCTCCAGCGGCAAGAACGCGATCAGCACGAGAGCCCACGGTCCCAACAGATAGATGAGGCCCAGAACCTCCGGTCGACCGGCCAGCGCGTATCGCGCGCCGGCAGCCACCATCGCCGCCAGGCCAGTCATCACCAGGACACCACGCAGCGATACCCGGAGTGTGCCACGCCCCTGCGTCTCGCGCGCAGTAACTTCTTCAAACTCAAGCGCCAGTTCGGTCAGCCGATCACGGAAATAAAACATGATCAGTCCACATACCGTGCCAACGGCCACCAGGAAAAGGGCGTTGACCAACAAGCCCCAGAAGTCGACGTAATAACCGCCGTACGTATTGCCACTCTCCCACAACTCACAGGGAAACCCCAAAGCCTCACGATGGTCCGGTGCCGTGCCGACCAGGTTTCCTCCTCGATCCGACCGAGCGAAGTACGAAGCGGCGTTCAGAGCTCCGGTGATCAACACGCCCACCAGAAAGCCGCGAACAAACCAACTCGCCGGTCTTGTGTCAAGAGAGGATGAGCTCATGGTCAGTAGGGGTATCTGAGTCGAGGATCGAGTTGCCGTCTAAGCGAGTTGGGCTGGCGAGCCGCCGAGCGTGCCGGCCACGTCGTAGCAGCCTGGGACCTGCCGACCGCACATCGGAAGGTACGACAGAAACAGCGTTTCCAAGCTGCCCCGTACGTACGCCACGTTCGTGCCCGATTTGCCCTCAGATCACGTTCGACGCAGTCGGCATTAGATAGAATACAAGGTCGTCGCGCAGCGTCAACGCAGTTAACCCCGCGTTGGTGGCACTGGCGACGCCAGTGCCACGCGACCGCAGTCGCTCTCCGAATCCTGGTTCGCAACAGGGGACGGGGCGAGGAGGAGGGTCGCCGACATGATCCTCAGACTGGTGCAACGCCGCGTGGGAATGCTAGAATTGAAGTGAAAACTCGACACACTTCTTCACGGCGCCGCAATGACAACTGCCAGGGAAACCTATGCTATGCTCGACAAGGAAACGCTGTGGGAAGCAGCGTCACGGTCGCATACCCTGTTGAAGGAACGAGGACTACCGCATGCGATTGTTGGCGGTGTCGCCGTCTGCCTGCACGGATACCAGCGGAACACCGTTGATGTTGATCTGCTGGTTCGGCCTGAAGACGCCGATGACGTGCGTCGCGTGTTGTCGGGCGCCGGTTGGAAATGGGATAGCCGGCAGAAGCAGTTCGTCTCTGATTGCGGTGTGATCCTGCAATTCCTGTTGGGTGGAGAGAAAGCCGGTCGGGACTCCGAGGTCTGTTTTCCTGATCCGGCCGACCCGTCCGCTGTAACCGAGTTGGAGGGCCTGCCGGTACTGACGCTCGCTCGTTTGATCGAGACCAAACTAGCCAGTGGCGCGGGCGATGCCCGCCGCATGTACAGAGATTTTGCGGACGTGGTCGAGTTGATCGCCAGACATAGCTTGCCGAAGTCGTTCTGTCGCAAACTTCACGCCTCTCTCCGTCCCACGTTTCTGGATCTCCTGGCCCGCGCCCGTGCGGAATGAACTCGTGCGGAACAAGCTGAGGCGGGAAATCGTGGTTGGATCGTGCATACGTCGGTCCCCACACGGTCGCGCGGAGTAAATCGACCCCAGCTATTCCCGCTCAAGTCTCTCGCTCACCGGAGTGCGGACGGTGGTGGCGATGGCCCTCCAGAGCAAGACGGTTTCGTCCCGGAATGTGGCCCGTCGCCTTTCGCTCGACGAAAGCCAGCAACTGCTGCTTCAGGGCTGTTGCAGTTCCTCCACACGACGTGCAATGACATCGCGCTGCGCAGCCAGCACCTGCGGGTCGAGCGTGAAAGTTGTGAGATTCTCCGTTACCGGCCGGCAGGCTTGCCTCGCCACCTCGACATCGCCCGTCAGTTCTCCCAGCTGCCACAAGTATTCATAGTCCTCCAGGCCGTCACGGATGTTAGCCAGGCGGATGCAGCCGAGCGGGCCGTCCTTTGCCGGATAGAGCAGTTCGCCATCACCGTGCAGAGCCGAGGTCCAGCCAGTGCCGGGCGGACTGGTGGTGATGCTCCAACGCAACCGGGGGCCATCCTGCTGCGGATCGATCAGATAGTCGTTGTGCTGCCGATCCCAGATGTTGAGTCCCCAGAACAGGAATCCGTCGAATTTCTGATGGAAGGCCTGCCACCAGAGGAGCCGCGACTCAATGAGCGGATCGTCGCCCAGGATGTTGCAGTACGGTTTGCGCGGTCCGCAGCAGGTGTAAGCCCACACCTGCAATCCCTCGCGTCGGCACGCTTCGGCCTGGTCGAAGTTGTATGCCGCCGTCAGTGGGCAGTTCCAGTCAATCTGGAGATCTTTCATGACGTCCGGATCCTGCGGCACGTAGGCGGTCGTCAGCGTGGGAATTGCGTACCGCTGCTTCACGAGGCCGAAGTACTCGCGCATGATCGGCCAGAAATCTTCACCCCGCTCGTCAAACGTGTAGATATACGCCTTGGAAAAGAAGTCCCGCTGCTTAAGGCCCGCCACATACGGATCGAGACGCTCGATCAGCTCTTGTTTGAAGGCGGGGGTGTACACCTCGAGCGGGCTCCAGCAGACCCAGGTGTGTTCTCCCCGCGGCTGCACCAGGTTGAGGACGTTGAACGCGTTGAGTCCACGTCCGTTGTAGTGTTCCAGATCGTCCAGGTCCGGCGGATCAGTGCGTGAGATATCGTCCGGGTTGAGGCGATGTCGCAGCAGGTAGTCACCATAGGCACGCCGCAACGCCGGGCTGAGCGGTCGGCCATAGAGCTTTTCCAGGAAACCGTCCATCAGGGCAAACGCTGTTTTCAGATGCGACTGGATCGGCAGGTCGAATCCGTATAGTTGAGCTTCGACATCGACGCGGATCGGATCCGCATTCGATGGGCGGATCTGTATCTGCCCCTTGTACACGCCAGCCGGAGTCTTCCGCGGCGCATAGACGGTAAACCACAGTGGCTGAGTGAAGGAGGGTGTCACGTGGAACTTGTTGACACTCAGCAGCGGGTCGGGCCACCAGCCTGGTGCCGCATCTTCCGGCAGGAGGGCTGCTGGGTTGAGTTCTTTGAACTCGACGAAGCCCACCTGATGCCACTCCAGGTTCTCGGTGCAGATCACGTTTCCCCGGCCATCCGACAAGTCGCTCATTTGCACCTGGCAATCACGCAGCTCTACACCCGGGGCCGTGCGCAAGGCGACCTGGAAACTCTCGTATTCCCCACCGGCCAGCGAGATTCGCGTCTGTAGGGAGTCAGGACGCGCCATGGGCACCGCCGTCGGCAGCACACGTGTCATGCTGCTTTCGGTCCAGGCCACGAATCCGCTGCCCTGACCAGAAGGCGTGGATACCGGGCGTTCGCATACGAGTTGTTGGTTCAGGAGATGGTCGGCGGCCTCCATACGCAATGTGTACGCACCGCCGGGCAAGAGTTGCCCCACCTTGTCGGTCCCTCCCCACGACAGCAGGCACGTCGTTCCGTCCCCGGCCGTGCGAAAGACCTCCCGTCCCTCGCGCAACACGCTGGCTTGCCACTGCGCGGGCAGCGAGAACTTCACGCACACATCCAGCGAGTTGCCGCCGTACAGTCCTGGCTGCAACCGTTCACTGACGATCCGAAACGGCGCGAGGCTCAATGACACATCATCAAACCACGCTTCCCCGGTGCATTCACGAAACAGGATGAAGTACTGAATCCTCGACACAGGCTTGGCGACGTCGAAGAGGAACTCGACATACTGCCAATCGTGTGAGCCCGTCCGAAAGTCGCCACGCTGTCCCCACAGATTTGTGCCATCCTCATACCACACGTCGACATACAGACAGAAGTCCAGCCCTTCGGCCGCTTGCGACCGGCTCCAGCCCGACACCACGAAGGGATGCGCGATGGGCGGGTCGAACGTCAGTTCCTGTATCACGCCGTGTACAGGCTGCTGCTGGTCCCCCTGCAGGTGAATCGACTGCTGACTGGCGTGCCGACCAGGAGCGAACGAATAACCGGGGCCAATGGCGTGCCAATGGTCGGCGGTGCCCGCCGTCGCCTGTTCAAACCCCGGGTTCTTCAGCAGATTCTCGCCCCGCGGAGGTGCTGCCATAGATGCAGTGGTGGGCAACAGTATGCATAGCAACTCAATCAACCGACGCATCGTGTCTCACCTCGGCATTGTACATGGACCGGCTCTCACTCCGCGAAGTCGCGACCGTGGGAGGGGCAGAGTTGGGGCTGTAGTGCCTGCGCGCAGCGACAGCCGACGGCAGTGGCGGGTTCTGCGCACCGAAGGATCATTGTACGATCGGGGCATGGCGTAACAACACGGGCCAGACGCACAGGCAGTGTCACCGCGAGAGCATTCAGCGTTGGGAGCCGCGAGGAGAGTCCCCGTCAGCGGTGTACGATAGGAGCGGAAAGCGATGGCGTAGCGATTCCTGTTGCCGTCGCACAGGCCAGACCCGCTCATCAGTTCGTCGCGCCGTCTCTTCGGCGTGCCTCGGGCCGCGATAGGCTGACGCGATTGGTCGGCCTATTCCGGCCCAAGGTCCCGGTGATAGGCCGTTCTGGACAATCCGGGTTCGATCGGAAAAGCGGTTACACTCCGAAGAACGTGGTGCTGCTTCTACGTCCTTTGGCGGCGTCGCCAGACCATGATCCCGGTCAGCAGTGCGACGCTCGACCACATGGCCAGGGTCGCGGGTTCGGGGACCGCCGTGACGTCGATCTCGTAGATCAGGGGCGAAACGAACGCGGCACTCAGCCCGTCATCGATCGCGGTAAATGGATTTTCACCATCAAACGGATCACGCATCTGGCCACCCGTGTTGTCGACCGCGTAGAAGTCGAATTGGAGGTTGGTCACGCCTGTGAGCAGCGCTGATCCCAAGTCGTCAAAGATAGCCACCAGCGTGGATCCGTATCGAGGATCTGAACTCTCATTGTTCAGCGTCCCTGAGGGATCCGATTGAAAATAGCCGAGCAGTTCGAAGTTCGCTCCATTGTCGATCGAGTAGTTGATCACGGTCGTCGAGAAGATACGTCCATCGCGACCGGCGTTACCACTGAGAATCTGGATGCGAGCAATGTCGGTCGGGGAGGTCAGGTCGTACTGCACGCTCTTGGCAGGGATGCCAGCCCCGGGGAAATCATTGAGCAAGCCGGTCAGTCCGCTGAAGTCCCCACGGTCGTCTCAGAACAGCCGCGCCAGCAGGTTCTCCTGCAAACTGGCAACTTGTTCTTGATGAAAGCGAGGAAAATGGTGACAATCAAGTTCCCCTACGTCGTGACCATCAGACGTTGTCGGAAATCCGCGTGGAAAAACCGGCACGGCGCACTGGCGAGCGGACTAGGTCCTGATTCGAAGGGAAAGCGTTGCGAGCCCAGGGGACCGCTTTGCACATACCGTGACCTGGCGTGCTGAAGTCGTCATTTCACAAGAATCTGCTTAATCGAGTACACCCATGAACTCACGCGAACGAGTACTCAATGCCTTTGATCGTTGCGGCTACGATCGCATCCCCGTGAAGCACGAAGGAACGCCCGAGGTAAATCGAATGCTGATGGAGCATTTCGGGCTGTCGAACATGGAGCAGTTGCTGCGTGTGCTGGGGGATGATTTCCGCTACGTCGAGCCGGTCTATTGCGGCCCCGAATTGCGGACATTCCCCGATGGCAGCGTCGAAGGGTATTTTGGGGAGCGCTACAAGTACGCTTCGTACGAAGCGGGCAAGTACTTGGAGGCGTGTTACCTGCCGTTCGCCGGCATCGAACGATTGGAGGACCTCGATCGCTCGCACTTCCCCAGCGCCGACTGGTTTGACTACTCGACGATTCGCCAGCAGGCCGAGTCGCTGCGCGAGGCTGGTTTCGCCGTCTGTTGCGGCACTGCCGGCGACATGGACTTCATCAATGGGATTTCCCGGGCGCGCGGTATGGAGCAGGTCCTGATGGACCTGATCGACGACAACGCGGTTTTTCTGGAGATCATGCAGGCGCGGTTTCAGTTTTTCCTTGACGTACAGCGCCGGATCCTCGAGGCAGCAGGCGGCCTGATCGACTTCTGCCACAGCGGTGACGATTTCGGGAACCAGCGTGGCCCCATGATCAGTTTGTCCATCTTTGAGCGACACTTCGCTCCCAAGTACGGAGCGTACTGTGACATGGTCCATGCGCAGGGAGCACGGACCATGATGCACATGTGCGGGTGCGTGGAGCAGTTCCTGCCGCGACTGATCGAGCTGGGATTAGACGTTTACGACGTGGTGCAGCCGACCACGCCTGCCATGGACATCGCTGTCCTGCAACAGCGGTTCGGCGACCAGTTGACTTTCTGCGGGTCGGTCTGCGTGCAGACGACACTGGCCTGGGGAACGGCGCAAGACGTGCAGCGCGAAGTCCGCCGTCGGCTCGAGTTGTTCCCCAGGGGAGGACTGTTTCTCGGGCCCACGCACGCCGTTCAGGTGGGGTCGCCGCTGGAGAACATCCTGACCATGTATCGCACCGCCGGCAGTCTTGCGGAGCAGGTTGATGAGTCGATTCGGTCGATCGGTGGCGAGGAAGCACCTGGCAAGATCAACCTGGCGAAGTTGTTCTGAGGCCCGGCGGGCTACTCAGTTCATGATGGGACGAGTGGACTCGTGCCGTTGCGCATGAAGTCCAGAACGCTGTCTACTTCGTATCGGCCGATGCGCGGCGGCGCAAGTGGTGGGCTGAGCGCCGTTCCAAGTTGTTTAACGACGAGATTGTCGATCATGGATTCGATGCACGAACGAGCACGCCTGCGAGGCGTCGACGTGAAGACGCTCCTCATGCTCGAGCAATTCGAAGCCCAGATCGCTCGCGATCCGCGTGACGCGTTCGCCTATGCCCAGATGGGGCACTGGTGGCACTGGAAGCGCCAATACGCCAAGGCCCTTGAGCACTATAATACCGCCCTTGATCTCGACCCGAACTGCGTCCTGGCGCTGTGTGCGCGCGCCGATCTGCGTGCGACCTGCCCGGACGGAGCCTATCGAAACGGCCAAGGAGCTGTCAGCGATGCAACGCGCGCGCTGGAAATTGCTCGTAGCCGAGGAGGCCCCAGACAGGATCGGTTTTGTCGCATGTACCTCCGTGTCTTGGCTGCCGCTCACGCCGAAGCGGGAGACTTTTCAACTGCCATCGAAGTGGAAAGCGAGGGGTTTGCATATACTGTTTCCAGGCTGCGTGGCAAGGAGATCCAGAGTCGCCTGTCTTCCTATGCAGCGGGGCAGGCGACACGACACCCCCAGGGGATTCTCGGCTCGGGACCCAACCGGAACGAAGTGTAGATAGCTCGTGAATCGATCTCGTATCGTGCTGGGGCGGGGGTTAGTTGTCGCCCTGTGTCCGCTTGGCCTTGCTTGTCGACAGCGTGGACGTCGCTTCGCGAGTAAACCGGTAGAAGTGCCAATGCGTGACGCAACGATTCATGAACTGGGCAAAGCCGATGACATCCCGGCGATACCGGAGGCTTCGCGTACAGAAATACTTCAGGTAGACCCAGCCGACCGACACGAGCGCGCCATGGCGCCACAGGGCCCGGCTCAGTAACCACGCCAGGATGAGCCCGTAGGCGAGCGTCGGCAGGCGTTTGCCTTCTCCTGCTTTGGTGCAGATTGCGGCCCGGCGCCGTAAATACTCGGTGGACCGGAAGGCCCGGAAGTATCGGTCAAGGAACGCTTCGGGAGTATAGAGCCGCCGAACCAGATCCGCGTAGCCTTGACGAAGTTCCACGCGGCTCATTTGCTTCGGAAGGAAGTTGCAGTCCGAATCGTCGTCGACCAGGCGTCCTTCCCGCTCCAACCGCTCGTATAACGGTGTGCGGGGGATCGCCTGCAGGATCCCCACCATGGCCAGGGTAATGCCGTTGTCCTGGACGAACCGGAACTGATCTTCGAATATCTGCGCATCATCGCTGTCGAAGCCCACGATGAATCCGGCGTTGATGTCGAGCCCCGCATCCTGGATGCGTGCCAGTTTCATCGCCAGCGAGTCTCCTCGAGTATTCTGATACTTCTTCGTCTCCACAAGCGATGCTTGCCGGGGCGTTTCGATACCGATGAACACACTGCGGAAATTCGCCCGGTACATGAGGTCCAGGAGTTCCGGATCATCGGCGAGATCGATGCTGGCTTCCGTGGTCAGACGGAGCGGGTATCGGTGTTGCTCCATCCACGGCACGAGCTGCTCCAGTAGTGCTTTGGCCTTCTTCTTGTTGCCAATGAAGTTGTCATCCACGATGAACGCGGAATGAAATCCGGCTTGCCGCATGGCATCCAGTTCAGCCACGAGTTGTGCGGGTTCCTTGACACGCGGACGCCGCCCATAAATCACGATAATGTCGCAGAACTCACACTGGAACGGACAACCGCGAGAGAATTGAAGGGCCCCCGACGCGTATCGATCGACCTTCAGCAGGTCGTATCGCGGCAGTGGCATGCGCGTCAGATCGGTCGGGTGCGACTGCTCGTAGCGTCGTTGCGTGGGCTGGCCGCGTGCAAAATCGTCCAAAAACGCCGGCCACGTCTCCTCCGCTTCGCCAATGAACATCACGTCGCAGAGTCCCTCAAAAAAACCCTCCTGCACGGATACCAGCGGTCCGCCGACGACGGTGAAGATCTGCAGTGCACGCAACCGAAGGAGGATCTCCCGAATGCGGCCTTTCTGTACGATCATCCCGGTCACGCCGACGAGATCGTACGCGCGGAGCGACTCCCAATCGATCTCCTCCACGTTCTCATCGAGCACGCGGACGTCATGTGTGCCCGCGAGTCCGGCGACGGTGGGCAGCGAGCCCGAGATCATCGTGCTCCGTTTGTCGCCTGGGTAGAGCGGCAGAGCGTACTCGAATCCCCAATAGGATGGCTTGAACTTAGGGTTAATCAGACAAATCGACAGTGTCCGTGCAGGAGCGTGTTCCGTACGTCTTCGTCCTTCCCGATGACCAACGATCGTCATGCAGTATCCGAGGGGGCCGCATCTCAGGGGCGCGCATCTCAGGGGCAGGCTAAACCGCCCAATGCCGTGGCGTGAGGGCTCCAGGGTTCAACGCAGTGCACATCATACGGCACGCGAACGGACGATATAAGGTCAAAATCGCTGCCGGCTGGATTTTCACCATGGTCTGCTCGTCCCTGGGATGTAGAATAGCAGTGCCGGGGAGATCCACCCTCACTGACCAACTGGCGGCCATATGGTCGATTCCCTTGTCGCACCTTGTTCTCTAGTCGGCGTTCTCTAGTCGGCGTTCTCTGTTCAGCGTTCTCTGTTCAGCGGTGGCATCTTCCACAAGGGACGAACCATGTTTGGCGCAAATCGAACCTCAGAAAAAGAGCTTACCAAGACGGTCAACAAACGCCTCGTGCGCGCGGCAGGCAGTTCCCAGTCACATCTCTTGGCCTCCGTTCAACAGGGAACGGTGACGCTCACGGGCATGATACGATATGAAGCACAGCGCCGGCCAATCCTGAAAGCCATCAGCAGCATCGCCGGTGTCTCTCGGGTGGTTGACCAGCTTCAGCTGATGTCCAAGACCGGCCACTGACCGTTGATCCTTGGGCGTTGCGAAAAAATGGGCTCATGGCGAAAGCGGTCGAACGCGCAGCCGGAGTTCCACTGCGGGTGGTGAAGGACAAGCACAATTACCCATCCCAAATGGTCAGAGCTGTGGACGTGGCGACGAATGCCTGTGCCGAGGTTCGCCAGGCAGCTAGCCGGCCGAGCCTTTGACGGAAAACTCAGCTAGACCGCTCCGACGAGGGGTGGTGGACTCACGCACTCTCGAAGTGTCACGGTCGCTGGTTCGGAGCCATCAAGCAAGAGAACCGCCCCATCCAGCAGGACGGCTAACGTGTGCGGGGGCCAGTCGCCGGTGATCTCCTTTCCGATGTGCCTGGTGGGAACATCGGCCAGTGCCAGATACCTGGCCACATAGCACCGCAACAGCGCCCTGTCAGCCTCCTGGCCAAACTCAGCACGACAGCGATTCACAGCGGCCCGAGTGGCCGCCAAGGCAATACGTTGGTAGAGGGTCATAGTCAATTTCCTCATCGTTACTTCCAACATATACACGCACTCTGTTAGCGTTGCATCGCCATTGCATGAAGTGTAGGTGAGACTTGCTCGCCTCTTGGGAGGCCCCAGACAAGATCGGTTTTTAGAACATATCTCCGTGTCTTGGCCGCCGCTCACGCAGAAGCGGGAGACCGTTCGACTGCCATCGAGACAGAACGCAAGGGTTCGGCCTATACCGTTCCAGGCTGCGTGCCGCTGAGTTCCAGAGCCGCCTTTCGGCTTATGCAGCGGGCCAGCCGATACGACACCCCCACGGGATTCGCGGCTCAGGACTCAATCGGAGTGCGATGTAGATAGCGTGTCGTTCATCCGTGGAGACATCACCCGCTGCTGATATCGTGATCCAGCGAACTGATCGAATCGTGGCGTGTATGGCGGTCGACTTCCAAACAGTCAGTTGCGGGTCCGAGTCCTGCAGAGACGCAGGTTAATTTCCCTGTGCCGTCATCCAGGAATTGATGGCCCGAGCCCAGGTGTAGTCGAAGTACCCAGGTGCTGCGTCCTGCACGCACTTCTCCAACTGCTCCCTCGCAGCTTGTTCGTTGCCAGCAGATAGCTTCATCATCGCCACGGTAAAACGAGCGTCGGCCCTTGAGCCGTGAATGCTCCTGGTAGGATCCAACAGTTCCTGTTCAGTCATCTCGCCTGCCAGATGCTTCAGGCATGCGGGATCGTCCCAGAGCCCCGCGACCGCGATTGCGGGCGCGCTCTTGGCCAGTCTGCGGATGTCATCTGGCTGAGAGAATGGACACAACGCCAGCAACGCATGCCGTCGCAGGAAGGGAGAGGGGTCATTTGTCATTGCTCGCACGGGTGGGGGTGACACGCGTCCATCAGCAATATACGCGGCTGCGGTCCGGCTCGCTCTCGCGACCACCAGAGCTGCCGTTGGTGGAGCATTCCGCCGACGATTTGCGCCCCTTGCCGACCTTTCTCAGCACGCGGATAGAGGCGAACTACCCGACCATCAACAACCTCGACGCTGGCGTCATCGAGGAGTCAGGTCGGGAGCTCAAGAAACTGATGGATGGCTGGCGGCAGGATCATTGTTCGCCCTGAGCAGGTCTGCATCGCCGTCATGCCTTTCCCTAATCCTGACGATTCCAGGCACCGAAAGCCCACGAAACGAACTGTGTTGCGGCAGAGGATTCGTATGAAGTACAGCATGTTGTTGAGTCTGCTGATTGTCATCGAAGTCCAGTTGAGTGCGCTGGATGCCCAAGAAATTCGCACGGGCGAGATGGCAGGTTACCTGATTATCCCCAACCAACGTGTTCCCGAGTCGTTTGACGCCGGGTTCTCGATGTACGTCGCAGCCTGGCCCTTGCTCCAGCAGTATCCCGGTCAACGATTTCAATCCGGACTCCCCGGTACCTGGATGTTTGCCAAACCGAGTGGTCGGAAGGTGAAAGATCTCTATTCCGACATCGAAGGGGGACTCGGCTGGTGGCGGGATACCGAGTATGCCACGGAGACGCCCAAGTTCATCATGGGAGGAGTGGCTCCGAATTTCGTCGAGTGGGCCAACGGTCCTGGTGCCGGAAAGAGCCGCGACTGGTCTGAGTCGTTTGGCAAGTACGGAGTGGCCCAATTGAGTCCGTGGCTGTTGTGGCCTCCCGATGGCTTGAACCTTCAACAGGGAATGCGTGGTCAACTGCTGGGCTATGGCTATCTGCCACTCCCATTGACAACTGCGAAGTCAACCACGGCGGGTGAACCGGTACCCACGGGAAATCAGTGTTGGACGCTCTTCTTGAACTCAACGAACTTCAAGGGGCCGGTCGCGTTCTTCACTCCGTTCTTCTGGTCGAAGTCCTCCATCGATGAAGGTCGCTTTGCAGGGCAGCTTCTCGACAGCCGGCCTGCGGATCCCAACCGAGCCCTGCAAATGGAGACACAGCATATTCCGATCGCACAAGCCATGGATGACAAGGGCAATATGTACGCCCGCGTAACGCCGGTGCAGTTTCCTTGTGATCGCGAAGGTCAATCCACGCTCGTGCATCAGGTGACCTCGTACAACCGGCGGGCGTTGTGGAATTCGTTGGAAGCCTGGTTTGCGGGAGGTCCTGCCTGCGATGGCCAGATCAACACCGCGGGATCGGTGGTCCATGAGTTTGCGGAGGGAGCCTATGCGACCTGGCAGATGTACCAGGATGGTGCAGAAGACAAAGACAAAGTGGATGTGGCCTGGAACAAGATTGCCGCGCCAAGTATCACCAACCCCAGCACCTTCGGATATCAATGGGACTCGAACTGGATCGGCGACAATCAGGTCGACTCAAGGCGAATGACGGTGTTGCCCGAGTATTACCGGCTCGACAACAGCGATCCCCGCAAGCCGGTCTGGACTCCCGTCCGTGCGGAGGAGGTGCCCGCGGAAACGGGACTGTCCAACTTCCGCTTTGATCGAGTGCGCGAGAGGCCTGCAAAGATCTATGCGACTCCGGACGAACCGGAGAGTTGCTGGAAAAAGCCCGGACCCCAGGCAGGGCCGTTCTACGCCGAGTTGGGAGACGGAAGCCGGCTTACGTACTACTGGTATCGTTTCGCCGATCAGCCAGCTCTGCTGAACGCGGATCTGTCGGACGAGGAGAGAAACGTCTTGCAGGCGCGGGTTGAGCAACTGCATCGCCATTGGAAAAAGGACCGCGACTTCCTGCCACCTCCGCACACGGGTGAGTTGGCTGGGCTGGACCCCGCACTGATTGTGTCTCCTCCACCTGGAATGGAGGCAGGATACGTTCCCATCGTCACGCGACAGGAGCCGCAGCGAGAATAACAGGGGAAGGGCAGGTCCTGACATGTCGCTCGTGCGTTTTGGGCTGTGTTGCGGTGCGTTTCTGAGCCAAGTGGCGTTGCGCACCGTGACGCGTCTGTCTTCGCGACCGACCGTAAATGCCAACCCCCTCGCTGCATACAGGGCATCGACCGCCTTCGGATCAGCCTGCGGTCTGGGTGGAGCGTGACGATTCGTCTCGGCGAGCGTTCTCGAGTACCCGTTGGCACTCGCGCTGGTAGTCCAGTGGAATGTAGGTGTCCAGATTGCGTAATTCCCGCTGGGCCTGCCCCGACACTTCACTCGTGTTCCCTTGGGACAGTTGTCTGTCGCTGCGAAGCTGGGCTTTCACAAGGCGGTCGTGGCGGCGGACAAGTTCCTTGCAATATCGGCTTAGTCGCTGGATTTCACATTGGGCCTTGCGAACACGGGCATCGAAGGCCGACCGCTGCCGCTCAAGTGTGGTAGTCGATACGCGCGAGGGATTCTGACGCACGGCATGGATTTGCTGTTGGATCGCTTTCGAACTGGCCTTTGCCATGGCAATGTCCTGGTTGAGCGCCGCAATTCTCTGCTGCGCTTGTTGGCCACCAACGAGCAACTCATTTCCTGCCGCTTCGGCGTCCTGTTTGAGCTGTTCTGATCGGTTCACCAAATCGGCTCTGACCTTGGCTTGTTGTTCTCGATGCGCTTCCACTGCGGTCGACCGGAGTTCTTCATAGCGGCGTTCCACGTCGGCTTTGCCGTTCTCGTACTCCTTGCGTAATGGTTCACTCAGTTGCAGCTGCAATTGCCGATCTACCGCGTTGATCAGCTCCTCCGGGCCTGCTGTTCTCGTCCCAGGCCCCGTCAGGTAGCCCACTAACCTGCCAAGAAAGAGTGCGCCCTCCATCCGCTCCACCGCGTTGGCTGCCGATTGACCTTCAGCTTCCAGCATCGTGGCGTATCTCGATAAACTCGCCAGGTCCGGCTCCAGGGAACCGTTTGCACATCTGCTGCGAATCAGGAGCCGCTGCAACGAAAGGTCGTTGCGCAGCCCTTTGTGGATGGCCGCGTTGAGCGCGAGGATGCCGTCATCGTGTTTCTTCATTTGCAGCAGGACGAGAGCGTAGGCATAGTCGAGCCATGGGTCATCGCGTCGTGTGGCAAGCGCCTGTTGGTAGAGAAGTCCGGCTCGCTCAATTCGCGCTGGAATCAGCACGGACGATTCGGCCAGCATCTTCTCGATGGTGTTCGCATATTCCGAACTCGCCGGCGCGGTCTGTGCAGACGATCGACTGCCAGGAGCCAGTATCAGTCCCAGGCATGCCATCCCAAGTACGGCAATCCGATGGCGAGTCATCTCTTTGCCCTTTGCTGCACGGAATTGGTAGAGGCGTGAGGGGCATCCTTGACAAAAGGCGATCCGCGCCGACAACCGGGGCCCAGTTCGCGCCGGTCAGGGAGCCGAGCCCATGACGATCAGCAGCGGACGGCTCCTCACCCGGTCTCCCTCTGCGAAATACCCGAGAATCGGAGAACGCCAGACCTGATTTTATCGCCAAACGAACGCTTCGGCAGCGCGAATGCACTAGATGTGGGATCCTCCAGCAGGTCTTATTGCCGTTACCTCGGGCGACTCCATGTGGGTACGTGCATTCCCCTCGGATGTACTTGTTGCATCCCGCCATTATTGTCTGGGTGCAGTTGGCATTTTTGCGTTGGACCAGCCTCGATTGGCTCACCGTTCTCGTCGCAACCTGCATGCTGTCGCTGTTGGCGACCTATCTGGTGAGTGCGCTGCTGGAGGCCGTAATCGCTCAACGAATGAAAATTCGTAGGAGTGCCAGCCTTTCTACGTAAGTCGAGCCCTGGATAATGGCCGATTCACGCGGTATCGTTAGTGTGACTTGTCAGGCACTGGCAACCGCAGCAAATCTCGTCCACAGGACCTTCGCGAGCCGGCCACTCCATCAGGTGTCCGCACTGGATACTCATCAGCAAGGAGTCAACGTCCATGAACCGACTGTGCGTGCCTTCGTTCGTGTGCGGCATTCTCCTGTTGTGTGCCACGGATGTGCCGGCCGATGACATTGTGATCGATGCCAGCCTGAACATCGAGACTTATCGCGTCTTCGGTATCGAACATCCGGGACCGTACAAGCACCCGGCGTCGATTACGGAGCTGAGCAATGGCGACTTGTATATCGCGTACTACGGCGGCGCCGGCGAGTACAGCGCGGATACTGCCGTGTACGGTTCACGTCGCAAGCTTGGCGAGACCAGCTGGTCGGCGCCGGAGGTGATCGCCGACACGCCATCTCAGGCCGAAGGCAACCCGGTGGTATGGCAGGCTCCCGATGGTGTCGTCTGGCTCTTCTATGTCAGCCTCTCCGGAGATACATGGTCCGAAGCCCGTGTCAAGGCCAAGGTCTCGCGGGACGGTGCACAAACCTGGTCCGATTCGTTTGTGCTTCGTGACGAACGAGGGAGCATGGTGCGAGGCAAGCCACTTGCACTGGACAACGGAGATTATCTGCTTCCGATGTATCACGAGACCGGAGATGACCGCGAACAAACGGCGGCCGACACCTGCAGTTACTTTCTGCGATACGACCCGAAAACAACGACCTGGTCGGAAACCAACCGCATTCATTCCTCGCAGGGAAACCTGCAGCCGCAAGTCGTGCAGCTCAGCCCGCAGCACCTGATCTGCTTCATGCGCCGCGGCGGTGGTTTCGGCCCGACGACGAGCGGCTATATTCTCCGCGCCGAATCGCTCGACGGCGGCTATCATTGGAGCGACGCCGTGAATTCGGAATTCAAGAACCCCAACTCGGCCGTGGACGTGGTGAAACTCAGCAACGGCCATCTCGTGCTGGCCTACAACGATCACATGTACTTGCGGACCCCCTTATCGATTGCCGTCTCTGTGGACCAGGGCCGCACATTTCCCCATCGCCGCCAGATCGCCGGCGGGGATAATACGTTCGCTTATCCCTACATGATTCAGACCCGTGACAATACGATTCTCGTGCTGTTCACGACGAACAACCGTTCAACCATCATGCTGGCCGAATTTCCGGAGGCGGCAATTGTGGAGTATCAGCACGAATAGGAGTCAAGGGAGGACGAGGCGTGCGATTACGATTATGATATGGAGGATGGAGACGATTACGAGTACGAGCAGGGGACGAAGATCGGATTGCTGACGATTGCCCACGAAGCACTGATGATGGGTGAGTGAGGTTATATGAACGGGTCGGAAATCACCACAGCGCTGCGGGCTGGCCGGAGGGTGTACGGGACGTGCGTCACATCGCGCGGTCCGGCATGGCCCGCCATGTTGGCCGGGACCGGTGTCGATTTCGTCTTTTTGGACACCGAGCATGTGGCGTTGGACCGCGGCGAGTTGGCCTGGATGTGCCGTGCCTATGGCGGAGTAGGTCTGGCTCCGATTGTCCGCATTCCCGCCCCCGATCCCTACCTGGCCAATCAGGTGCTGGACGGCGGTGCGACGGGTGTGATTGCTCCCTACGTGGAATCGGCAGAGCAGGTGCGCCAACTCCGGGGAGCTGTGAAGCTGCGTCCACTCAAAGGTGAGCGGCTGATGCGTTTCTTGTCCGGAGACGAGGAGCTGGAGCCGGCTGTGCGCGCCTATCTGGCTCAGTACAATAGCAGCAAGGTGAGCATCGTCAACATCGAGAGCGTTCCCGCACTTGAGGCGCTGGACGACATCCTCGCGGTTCCCGATCTCGATGCGGTGCTGATCGGACCGCACGACCTGTCCATCAACCTGGGCATACCGGAGCAGTACACACACGCCCGTTTCGAGGAAGCGGTGCAGACGGTGATCCGCAAAGGGCGCAGCGCCGGTGTTGGGGTCGGCATGCATTACTCAGAACCCGATGGTATGGCCCGGCTGGCGCATTGGGCCCGGTCGGGTTTGAATTTGATCATTCACAGCAGTGACGTGCGGATCGTTGGCGCCAAGCTGGCGATTGACGTGACTCAGCTGCGTAACGAGCTGGGTGACACTACAGCAGATACCACTGTCCCCGCGTCCGAACGAATGAATGTCTGAATGAGCGTGCGCGATTCGTGATTGGCAGCGGCACGCCGCGGAAATACGATCGTTGATTCAGCCACAAGGAAACCCACAATGACCCGCCTTCTCCTGGTTTTCTCGCTCCTGCTCGTGCCCTTTGCGTTTGCGGACGACGTTGAATTGACGATCCATGCCGATCGCGTGGTCAACCGCATCGACGAGAAGGTCTACGGCCATTTCCTCGAGCACATCTATCACTCCTGCAACGGCGGGTTGTGGGGCGATCTGGTGTGGGACCGCAGCTTCGAGGGGGGCGGTGTCGGCGTCATGTGGACGCGGCAGGACGGCTTCATCGCGCAGGAAGGCGGATCGGACAACGTGCGATTGCTCTTCGGCGATCCTCGGTGGACCGACTATGAATTCACGGTCGAAGCGCGCAAGACAGGGGGAAATGAGGGCTTTCTGGTTCTGGTGCGAGCGGTGAACAACAGGGAGTTCTACTGGGCCAATCTTGGCGGCTGGGGCAACGTTGCCCATCAGCTTGAACGCGGAATCAAGGGCGGGGATCGCTGGTCAGGCGTCGGGCGGCGCCACGATGGTCGCATTGAGACCGACCGCTGGTATCGCATCCGGGCTCGCTGTGAAGGATCGCGTGTGCAGGTCTGGCTCGACGACCAACAGGTCATTGACTACACGGACGACGGCCAGGGGCCGGTTCGCGGACGCGCCGGCGTGGGGACGTGGCAGACACAAGCACAATTCCGGAACTTCAAGGTCGCGTCACTCGATGGCAAGACCCTCTACGAAGCGCTTCCGCCTCTGCCCGAACAAGAGGCCAGTGTCGCGCCGACGTGGCGTCCGTTCGGCGGCGCAACGGTCACTACCGCGACCGACGATCCGCTCAACGGCGCTCAGTGTCGACAGATCGAAACGGTGGAGCAGTTCGCAGGACTGGCACAGCGTCCCTTGGCGATTTGTGCCGGAGAGGTCTATCGCGGCTCGATCTGGGTGCGCGGCGAAGCGGCCGGCGGACTGGCTGTTCGCCTGGAGGCGGACGGCCAGGTTCTGGCCGAACAGTCCATTGCCGCGCCCTCGTCAGCCTGGAAGGAGTTTCCGGTGGAGTTGAAACCGATGGCGTCGTCGGACAGCGCGGAGCTGCAGATCGGCGTGCGCGGACCAGGCACGATCTGGCTCGACCAGGTCAGCCTGATGCCCGAGTCGTGGCGGGAGAGCGGCGGCTGTCGGCCCGACCTGCAGCAGGCCATCGCCGAGCTGCGACCGCCGGTGATCCGCTGGCCGGGCGGTTGCTTCGCCTCGGCCTATCGTTGGAAAGACGGCATCGGACCGCAGCACAAACGCCAGCCGTACCCGCTCAGTATTTGGGATGACCGAGACGTCAACTCGTTTGGTACCGACGAGTTTGTGGCCATGTGCCGCCGTGTTGGTGCGGAACCGCTGATCGTGGTCAATATCGGCACGCCCGAGTGGAATCGTAGCGTCATGGACAATGATTTCATGCAAGAGGTGCTCGACTGGATCGAGTACTGCAACGGGCCGGCCGATTCCAGGTGGGGGCAGGTTCGGGCGGCCAACGGGCATCCCGAACCGTACGGCGTCAAGTTTTGGGAGATCGACAACGAAACCTGGCACATGAGCGCGGAAACCTATGCAGAGTGGGTGAATCGATTTGCGCCGGCCATGCGAAAGAAGCATCCGTCGATCAAGCTGGCCGCCTGCGGCAGCGCGGGCTATGGCGAAGGGGGCAACGGTCTGGCCTGGAACCGCGTGCTGATCGAGCGCTGTGCGGACAAGATCGACTACTTGAGTATCCACCACTACGAAGACCCGAACCGCTACGCCGACGGCCCGCGTGCGTACGAACAGTTCTTCCGTCAGACCGGCGAGCTGATTGCAGCATCGAAGAATCCTCAGCTGAAGATCTACGTTTCCGAGTGGAACGCCCAGAGCACCGACTGGCGGACAGGCCTGTATTGCGGCGGTTTACTGAACGCCTTCGAGCGGTGTGGTGATGTGCTCGCAGTGGGCGGTCCGGCGTTGTTCTTGCGTCATGTGTCGGCCACTGCCTGGGACAACGCGTTTGTGAATTTCGACCACCGCACCTGGTTCCCCGCGCCCAACTATGTGGTCATGAAGCTGTGGCGTGATCACTATGCCCCGCAAAGGATCGACCTGCAGGGCGCCCTCGATCCGCTCAACGCTGTGGCGACCATGTCCGAAGACGGCAAGACGCTGCTGGTCAAGGCGGTCAACCCATCGGACGCGGAAGTACCTGTCGTGTTGAAGCTGGCCGATCGGACGGTCCAGGACGCATCGCTGCAACTGGTCGCTCCCGGCTCGCTGGCCGCCCGCAACACACTGGAAGCACGTGACGTCGTCCAGCCGAAAACCGGGGCGGTACAACACGACGGCTCCGCCCTGCGATTCTCGCTGCCACCGCTATCCTGTGGCGTTGTCGAGATTCACTGCAAGTGAGACGTCGGAGCGACACGACTGGAAGAACGATGACCAGTACTGGGAAAGCCGAAGGGGCACGACGACTCGTGCCCTGATCAAGGTCCCATGCCTCGCTCCACACAGCAGCACACTGGAGTGTTGAACCCGTTACTGGCGAATGAGAGGCCGAGTTGCCGCTTCGTCGCTGCTCAATTGTGTGAAGAAAGCGTGCGCCCACCTGGAGTCTGGCAGCCAGTAATTGGCGTGTAGACTCGCTTTTAGCTGCCGGCGTGCACTGAGGCAATGGTCGTCGCAGTATTCTGTGATTGGTACTCCCTTGACCAGTTCCATGACGAAATAGGGGCGACCTGACTCCGTCATGCTTGCCTCAAGCACCTTCGCAATGTTGGGATGATCTAACATAGCCAAAACCTGCCGTTCCGCTTCAAAACGAGCGATGACCTGTGGCGATACCATCCCCGGCTTGATGACCTTCAAGGCCACGCGACGTCGGACCGGCTCCTGCTGTTCCGCCATGTAGACGATCCCCATTCCCCCTTCACCCAGAGTCTGCAGCAACTTGTAGGGGCCAATGAGCGATCTTTCCGGTTCCTCACTTGCCGGGGCGTCAGTCGTTTCGCCCGCGGATGCTGATCCTCCCAAGAATTTCCCAGCATTGTGGTGGGCTCGCAGCAGGTCCTCGACGCGAGACCTGATTTCCTTGTTGCCTCCACACGCAGCATCGAGGTACGTCATCAACTCCGCTCGACCAGGTTGTTCCAGCGCTTCGAAAAATATCGCCTTGGGGTCCGGGGATAGGTCGCCCATTGTTCATCTCCATTTCTGTGTGCGTATGCCATTGCTCAAGAACAATGCCCCGTTTGTTCGCGAAGTGCGCCGCGCGCCGGCGCTTTTCTTGGAGAAAGGCAAGGAGCCCCAGCCGTATCGCATCAACTCGTCGGAATTTCAGTCAGAGGGAACGGTTTTCGCGATCTAACCGTTCGACCAGCCAGGCGCGGGCATAGGCCCAATGGCGGTCGGCGGTACGGCGGGGAACTCCCATCGCCTCCGCCGCCTCTCGCAAGGTGAGTCCGGCGAAGAAACGCAATTTGACCAGCTCTGCCCCGGTGGAATCCTCTGCAGCAAGTTGAGTGATTGCTTCATCGACCGCCAGCAGGTCTTCAGGCGGCGCATCTAACGCCATCTCGATCTGGTCGAAATTCACTCGTTGATATCCACCGCCACGTTTCAGCTGGTTCTTGGCTCGCGCCCGATTGATCAGGATGCGCCGCATTGCCTCTGCCGCAGCCGCAAAGAAGTGTCCCCGACTGTCCCATGGCCGAGCTTTCTTGACATCGACCAGCCGCAGATACGCCTCGTGTACCAGCGCAGTAGCCTGCAGCGTTTGTCCCGGCTTCTCGTGAGCCAACTTGGCAGTGGCCAACTTGCGCAGCTCGTCATAGACCAACGGAAAAAGCTCATCCGCTGCGGTTGGATCGCCGGACTCAATCTGGGAGAGGATACGAGTAACGTCGGACATGAAGACAGGATACCGCCCGCGCCAGGTAAATCCAACACAGCATGCCTGAAATCGTCAGCGTCCCGCCGGCAGGGGGTGTTGCCTGGTTGCCCCAATGATTCGATTCAAGCAGGCCCCACATGGACTTACTGGAAACAAGCTCCCTATCGACAACAACTTGGAAGAAATCGTACCAGAATCCCCGTGCCAAAAAATGACTCGCTCGGGTCACAGCGAGGGTCAGGCCGTGCGGCAGTGGCTGAGGCGTGTCAAATACAGGAAGGCTGTCATCCGTATCTCCGAAAATGAAACGGTTCACCTCCACCGGGGCTCTGTCGTTGATGACAATGTCTCGACAGCCACGGGTGCCCGTCGCGCCTTCGGAAATGACTGGTCCTGGCAATTGACTAGCGCCTTGTCAACGCAGGCATTCCCGGTTGGGTGCCACTCGCTTCGCCAGTGCCGCCGTTGATTGACCCACGCCAGCTCGACACAAGCGAAGCCAGTGGCACTCGATCCTCGAGTGTTGACGAAGCACTAGCATGAGGCAACGGAGAGCCCGTCGCTCGGCTCCGAATACCTCTCCGAATACCTCTGGAGGGATGGCATGTGGTGGCTGCGAGACTCTCACGGAGAAATCGCTTGCGGCGCCTCTGGACGGAGCTAGAAAAGAGACAGCCTTAGCGTTCCGTCGGCCTGTCCCTGCTTCTTGTCATTTCTCGCAGGGGGGCCGTTTTCTGGCTCTTTCGGTTAACGTGCGTAGCCAAATCGGATTACCCCCGGAGGGCTCGTCAAGCACTTTATTCCTAAATGGTGAGCGTAGGCTGCGGCCTCTCAGGACGATCGGGGGTGGTTGTGCGACGCAATGATTTGCACTCGTGGAACCACCTTCCGTTGGTCTTATCTACATGAGGAGCCGAGAGCACGGCGCCGTTGGGCGGCTACAGGTGCCCTGTGGCCGTCTGGCAGTAGTCATTCGTAGTATTCTCTTCTCAGTTAATGGGTAATGACAATGAATTCTGTAGCAGCGATCCGATTCAGCTCCCTCTCGGCCGCCGTGAGCTTTGGGCTCTGCCTGAGTTGCGTAACAGCCGTCGCCCAGGAAGCGACACTCGAACCACCTGCCTTGGATGCCTTGAGGCATCTTGTCGGCGTATGGACGACATCGATCGAGCAGAATCAAGACGAGCCGATTCAATACCTGGTCTTTCGCGAACAACCCGAACTGAATGCGCTGGCGCAGTGGACCTATTATGTGGACCCGGAAAGCAAACAGGTGCAGCAGGCGGTATTCGGGTATCTCGGTATTCCACTCCGAACGGGGCAAATTCAAGGAGTGTTGTTCAGTTCTGATGGTTGGGTGGCTGAGATGCTCGGAAGGCAGGACGATCAGGTGCTCTTTGTGAAAGGGTTCGGCACGATGGCCGACGGGACTCGGGCGTCGGCCGACGTCCGCTACACGCTGAACGAAGATGACAGACTGGTCCAGGAATGGACCGATATCCTGTCCCCCTCGGCCGATTCACCGGAGCGAATGTCGAAGGAGTTCACCAAGGTTGACGTGCCACCGATGAGTCTATTTCGCGACGGACAGATCATTGCACCAGAAAGTGACGACCTTGCGGCTTCGCTGGCGCCACTGCGCCATTTGATCGGACATTGGCAGTCGAGGGATACGGCAGGTACCGTGCAGCACGACCAGCTCTGGCAGCCACGTGGGATGGGGCACTGGCTGGAAGAGCGTTGGAGGCTGGCAAACGGCAATTCGGGCATCAATATATCAGGAATCGACCCAGTTACTGGACGATTGACACTATGGTCCATCAACCGCAACGTCATTGGACGAGTTGGTCACTGGGAAGTTCTGAATGACACGACGGTGGGGCAGGTTCAAAGGGGGGATCGGCTCGACCGCCAACTCATCAAGACAGACACTGACGAGATGTTGTTCAGTCGTTGGCAGACGTTGGAAAGCGGAAGGTATGTCAGTACGGACAGCAGTTACCTGGTTAAACGAGTTTCGCCGCCACCACGCAATGAGGCATTGGCGGAAAACGTATCCGAGTCAGCAGAGCGAATCAACTATGGTGAGCCGAAGGCGGTCGCCCGGATTGAATACATGCAGGTTCCCGAGGGGGGCGACGAATTGTATTTGAAAGTCGAAAACGCGTGGAAAAAGATCCATCGCGCGCGTCGAGACGCTGGCATCATCAAGAACTGGAAGCTCATGAAAGTCTCACGACCCCCTGAGCAGAAGGGAGACTACAACTACGTCGTGGTGCATGTGTCTGATTCCCTGGACAAACTTCGCAACAGCCAACTAGCCGACCTCAATCTGGAGTTTTCAAGCGAAGAGCAGGAGATTCTTGGGCAGACATCGACGGCCAGAACCATGGTACGAAATGATTATTGGGATCTTGTCGCCTCGGCCGCCCCCGACCGTCTCGGACAGACAGGATTCGATCCTGCCATAGTGATCAGCATGATGCAATCGAAGGACGAAGCCCGGCATTGGGAATTGGAGACGTCGGTATGGCAGAAGCTCTGGAAACAGCAAGTCGCGGATGGCTATCTGTGGGATTGGCAACTCTGGCGACGCCAAACTGGTGATGGCTTCAACTTCATTTCGGTCCATCTGCGACCGGAGGGGCTGACGAGTGCGCCGCGCTCGATTCTGAGCCGTGAAGTGCAGGAGAGGGCGATTCCTGACATGAATCACGAAGACTTCATGAATGCTGTGAGAGAAACCGGCGTGGTTCGCGACATGGTGGGCAGCGAACAGTGGACTGTCATCGACTCACTCGACAGCGATCAGTAGCCGCTCTGTCTGTCGCAACCTTCTGCGCGATGGATCGCGAGTGAGCGCACACTGCGTCATGTTGCGGTCGCCATTACCTCTTTGGTGGCGGAGCGAACGAGGCGTTGTGGACAAGCCCAGGATAGCGGTCGAGACGCATGGGACTTCACCACAAATGCTCTGTTAACGCTGGAATTACAGGTCGAATGGCACTGGCTTTGCCAGTGCCGCAGCTAATTGGCTGACGCCCGTTCGGCACTGGCGAGGCCCGCGGCACCTGAATCTTGAGTGTTGACAGAGCCTCGGCGACGTTCTACGCTGCGCGCAGTCCGTTGGGCTCTGCGCAGCAGAACGGACTCGTTCCCATTAATCCTGATTCTCCCCCGAGCGTACGCGTCGAGGTGACTCGCGCTCAGCTGGTTCCTTCACGGTGCGAAAATAGTCGATCATTTGCTGGAGCTCTTGGTTCGAGTCGTCATCGGGCGGATTGAGCACCCGCTGCAGGAAGGCCACGCCTTCTTTCATCCGTTCCGGAAGCGAACCTCCCAAGTGGTCAGCACCTCGCACGAGATGATATTCGTGTTCGATTCCGGCATTCCACAGGACCTGGTGGAGAAACTCCGTCCCTTCATGCAGATTCAAGTAATCGTTGTCACCACACTCAAGGTAAACCGCCAGACCGCTTCTGCGAATCCGGTCGGCATTCGTATGGGCGATCGTGGCAGGGTTGTTGGCTGCCCAATACGCTTCATCTATGGGATTACCGTAGTATCGGGTCAACACGTCTTTGGATATGAAGAAGTGATTACGTGGCATGACATCGTTCCAGCGCAGGGCGGGCAGAATTGCCGGCTCAAACCCCACGACTCCGGCAAATGTCTCTGGATGTTTGAAAGCTATTCTCAATGCCCCAAATCCACCATCCGAAATGCCGGCGATCAACGTCTTGTTTGGCTCATCGGAAATGGGGAATTGGCCGCGAAGATGGGAAAGAAAATCGGTGATGACGAAGGACTCCCATTTTTCCGAACCGTCCCTGAAGTCCATATAGCGAGCGCGTCGCTCGATTTCGCGCTCGCCCACGCTTGCCATGGCAACCACCAGTTTCGGGAGCTTGCCCGCGTCCCAGAGTTCGTCGAACACAGGTTTCCACCAATCCAGGTCTTCACAGCTCCCGCCACCGCCGTGCAAGAGTAGCAACAATGGCAACGGCTCCGTTTCCTGGTCATATCCTCCGGGCAGAAGGACACGATAGGGAATCGTGCCTGGCACCAGTTCGCTTGTGAGCTGCCCCTGTGTGATTTCGCTTGGGAGTATGCCGTAACTCTGCACGGCCTTCCTAGTGTCCATTTTGGCATCGTTGCCCACGGTCCAGCTGTGTATCTTCCAGTAACCGTCCTGCTTGACTAGCTGCCCCTCCACGAACAACGTGCTCACGAGCTCTGTCTTTGCGGAATCCTGCGTGCTCAATAGCACGCCACTGCACTTGATGTGTGCGGAATCGGCTGTCTGGGACAGAAACGCGATGTTGCTCATGACATGCCGGCGCTGCATCTTGTTCGCTTGGAATTGGCGGTATCGATCCTTCATGCCCTGGACGAACTGGCTCTTGCTGAGCACAAATCGGTCATCCGCATCGACCACGGCCAACGTGGCATCGTCGGAAAACGCACCCGACCAGGCCTCGACATCATATTTGTCCAGGTTGACAAGCATATTGGCAATCACATTCTCGATGGCAAGTCGATCAGCCACATCGAAACGAGAGGAGCCAACAGCTGCCCATTCTTCCGGTGCTTGTGTGGCATCCGTCGTGAGAACGTATGCAACTGCCATTAGTGAAGCAGCGGAGAAGGCAACGAATCGATTATTCATCACGGAATTTCCTCGGTCAGAAAGCCCCTGTCAAAGAAGGACGCTTTGAACGCTTGACACAGCGGACATTTCGGCAACATAAGTTCATTGCAGGATCGGACTGTGGCTGCTCTCCTTATGCTCCGCGCATCACGGCGCTCGCCAACCACCGAATTCTCGCTCCAAGAGGCTCATGATCGCCAAGACCGTGTCTTCGCGGAATTGTCGTCCAACAACCTGAACACCGATCGGCAATGGTTTGGTGTCGCCAATTCACCTCTCCGTTGGCAATTCGTTTTTCAGCAGCCTTCGCCTGGTCAATGATTGTCTCGGCAGGTGTTCGAAACGTGAACGCGTTGATGCTCTTTCCCGTTTCTTCGATACGTGTGATCGCCACACGGACCAGATCGACGGGTGAGATCTCCCTTTTTTTCAGCAGCTCTGCGAGCGCAACGACAGACCTGCCGAGAAGATCATGTTCTGCAGGGCCATCGCGGTACGATGCGGCCACTTCTTCTCTCGCCAGAGCTGCTGTCAGTCCCCAGGCCGTGGCCGCCGTGGCGGTTTTCAGAAAACCACGACGGCTCGATGCACAATGTGTTCCCATTAAACAACCCTCGCTGCATGACGTCCAAATGGGTGCCAATCCTGTTCAGGACTTTCGACGAAACACGCACTTGATTACCTGCGTTCGGTTCGCAGCTGGAGTGATGAATTTGATCTCAATATGAAGCTCGTCCGGGGACTTCCACTGGAAGGTCCGCACGGTCTCCTCATAGTGTGGTTTGCCATCCACAAACCACCATCCGGTCGCAGGGCTTGTCCATTCGTCATCGCTTACCGGATGAGTCGCTGAAATCGACGATCCGTCACTCATGAACCCGCGCTCGACGACGATTTCTCGCGCTCCGTCCCAGCCGAAGATCTCGGTTGAGGTAAGCTCCTGGCCGCTGACAGCACTTGGGCTCTTGGAATTCAGAATGAGCGACGATCCGTTATCCGACCATTTCACACTCGTCGTCCCCTTGATCGCGGTACCACCGGCCGTGAACTCCGTATCCCACTCACCAATGAACTTAGCGAACGCTGCTCGAACAGTCGGCGGCAATTCGCCCGCGGCGAGTTGTGATTCATGTGAGATAAGCAGAACTGTTAATAGACTCAGCGATGTTGCCAGACGCGTCATGTTACAGGTCTCCTTCATGTAGAAAAGGATAAGCGACGGACAGTTGACGCGCGGATTCTCGGCGTCCGAACGCTTGGCTGCAATAAATACCCCCCGATATTTCTTTCCTTTCTTAAGAGCTCGTTGGCACATCGTGAGGATCTTGTCCGGCTCCAGGGATCCGCCAGGGGAGATCATTGTGCATTGAAAACTGGAGCAACTTCTCAATCACTCCGGGATATGACTGGTGCGCAACCTGAGAGACCGCGGTATTGAGGGGGAAGAATGGTGTCAGAACCCTCGAGCAGCTGGCTTAGCAACGGGGTAAGGGGGAAACTACGAGCTCGAAGCGCATCGGGAAGCTGCAAGGATAGAAGGCTGGGAGAGATGCCTGGGCGAACGTTATCGAATCTTCCGCAAAGGTGAATGTGGCTGCAGGAATCCAAGGGGGTGTCAAGTGGCGAGCGGCTTGTTATAACAAGCGGTGTTCGATTGGAGCCGAATTCCGTGTATCGCCAACCTCGTGCCTAATGCCAGAGTAACCATGAAAACTGCCTTGTTGTTTCCCTTCGCGACCACCCTGCTCGCTGCTTTCACTTCGACCGATGTGGTAGCCGATTCGTTGGAGATCCGACGACTGGCGGGTGGACTACTTCAGGTACAAGCCAAAGCCGGATTGACTTTGGCGATTCGACCGAATGACCAATCCAAGGATCCCGCAGACTTGAAGGCCCAGCGAACTTTTGTGTTGGGGACCGAGTTCGAGCGGGTACTTCTTAAGACAAATGGCAGCTCCGTGGGCGAATCCGCCGAACTCTCGCCAGGCGAAGCAATGCCATCAGATCTCGTGTCGATCGAGTCGGCAGCAATCGGCACGAAGATAGCGGGGATCCAGTTGCAGATGAAAGGAGTCAGCATCTTGATCGCGTCGGTCGATTTGTTGTCGGATCAAGGGTGGATCACCACGCATCGAGACCAGGACATCAACCTGGTGGTGCTGACGTTCAAGAACGCTGCCAAGCTGCAGACGGCGCGCTTCAATCTGTGGATCGGTCTGGTGAAGACGCAGCAGATCGCGCTCAATCCTACCACGGCTTTTTCTCGCGCTGCTGCGGACAAGTTCTTCAACTCGATCAGCAGGAAGGCGAGTTTGCCGGACAGCGTGGAGTCGATGCCGATGCTGACAGTCCCGGATAGCCATCTTGACTTTGGTGATCGGCAGGTTGTGCTGTTGAGTGACCCCGACTGAGTGGAGTGTTCGGCGATACTTGCGGGAAGGACAGCAAGAGGAACGCCGACAGTGGACAAGAACAGCTGTACGTGAACCGGGCGTTCCGTACCGAACGGATTCCGTTTCAGGCCCGACAACCTCGCTCGAATCGCCGTCACGCTCTGCGCATTGGTGGCCGCGGTCGCGCAGACGTGTGGCCGCGGTCGCGCAGACCGCGGGG
>JBGSHS010000175.1:0-51661 GCA_041752115.1 Pirellulaceae bacterium
AAGACATACGGCAATTCTCCCCTGCTCTGCGCGAGCATGGCTACAAATACCGCGAGCTCCGTCTCCCCTCTCCTCCAGCAGCTTCTGCTGGAGGAGAGGGGCCGGGGGTGAGGAGGACAATCCGGTTGACCGGGTGGGTTCGGTCGGCAGCGGCCACCGGACCGCCTCAAGCTGTGCGCCATGACGGCCGGCGGGAAGTGGTGTGTGAATAGGGAATGCCACAATGCAGCAATGCCACAATACGATAATGTGCAATGGGACTCAGGAGAGGGCATTGTGGATCCAAACGAGAGGATCGCGAAAGTGGGTCAAACTGTAGCACGCACTTCAGTGCGTGACGCTCTGCCCACGATTCTCCAGTTAACGATACGAACGAGGCAGGGCCTGGAACCAATTGCGAACTACCGCTCGGTTTGATCAACCCGCACCGGTTGGTCGCTGGAACTTGACTCAGAATGTTCACATTTTGCCCCCTAAGTACACTAAGCGATTCGAAGGGGCTGTCGCGGACTGAAGTCCGCGCTACGTACCAGCCCCGCAAAGAACGAGACCTTAGCTCCGGAGATAAGTTACATGACACCATCGACGTCACGCATACCGCCGGTGACAAATTGTCACATCCTGATCTGGCTGACCGTGCTGGGGATGACCCTGACTGCCCCAGGTCGAACCTCTGCCGATACGTCGCTGTTGTCGGCCGATCGGATGCGAGTCCGTCTGCCGGTGCAACTGAAGGCAGAGCCGTTTGATCTGTCCCAGGTCTCGCTGTTGGATGGCCCCTTTCGCGAAGCCATGTTGCGCGAGGGAGAATATTTGATGAGCCTGGAAGCAGATCGCCTGCTGCACACGTTCCGCCTCAACGCCGGTTTGCCTTCGACAGCTCAACCGCTGGGAGGCTGGGAGGAGCCGAAGTGCGAAGTGCGCGGGCACTTTGTGGGCCATTATCTCTCCGGCTGCGCCCTGATGTACGCGTCGACGGGTGACGAACGCTATCGGCAGCGAGCAGCGCTGCTGGTGGAGGAGTTGGCCAGTTGTCAGCAGGCGCTGGGCTCAAGCGGCTATTTGAGCGCTTTCCCGGAATCGTTCATTGACCGAGTAGAATCGCTGCAGCCGGTCTGGGCTCCCTACTACACGCTTCACAAGATCATGGCCGGCCTGCTGGATATCCACGTCTATTGCCACAACGCCCAGGCGTTGCAGGTCGTCGAAGGGATGGCCCGCTGGTGCCAATCGCGTTGTGAGAAGCTGTCGGATCAGCAGATGCAGCAGATGCTCAATCGTACGGAGCAGGGAGGCATGAATGAAGTGTTGGCGAATCTCTCCGCAGTCACTGGGAAGCCGGAATATCTGGCCCTTTCTTGCCGTTTTGTGCAACGGACCTACGTGGAACCGCTCGCTGCCGGCCGCGACGAACTCAAGGGACAGCATGTCAACTCGTTCATTCCCAACATCATTGGCACCGCGCGGCAATACGAACTGACAGGCAACGAAGACGATCGGCGGATCGTCGATTTCTTCTGGCATCAAGTGACCCGGCACCGCTGTTATTGCACGGGTGGAACAAGCAATGAAGAACATTGGCGCACCGAACCCGAGTGCCTGGCTGGCGAGCTGGGCGATCGCACTCAAGAGACCTGCTGCACCTATAACATGCTGAAGCTGACTCGGCACCTGTTCGCCTGGGATCCGCAGGTCGAGTATGCCGACTATTATGAACTCGCACTGTTCAACAGTATCCTGAGCACACAGGATCCGAAGACCGGCATGATGATGTACTTCGTCACGCTCGGGCCGGGACGATGGAAGTTCTACAACACCCCCACGTCGTCGTTCTGGTGCTGTACGGGCACCGGCGTCGAAAATCATGCGCAATATGGAGGTGAAATCTACTGGCAGGATGCCGAAGGACTCATCGTGAACCAATTCATCGCGTCTGAACTGGACTGGTCGCCGCAAGGAGTGCGGATCCGCCAGGAAACGCAGTTTCCAGAAGTCTCTTCCACAACCCTCAAGGTGCTTTCAACTGAGCCCCGTGAATTCACCATTCGTGTGCGGATTCCGTCCTGGACAACGAAGGAAGCTCAGGTGCGGCTCAATGGACAGCCTGTCGCAGTTGCCGTGGAGCCGGGAAGTTATCTGGCGCTGCGACGGACCTGGCAGAACGGCGATGCACTCCAACTGACGCTGCCCATGAGTCTGCGACTGACTCCGATGCCGGACGATCCGACAGTAGCCGCGTTCATGGTGGGACCACTGGTGCTGGCGGGAAAACTGGGGGGCGAAGGATTGACCAATGAACACGTCTACCAGCAGCAGAACTGGTACCAGTTCCCACGCCACGAAATTGCGCCGGCACCAGTGCTCATCAGCCAGCAGGATGATCTGACTCGGATCCTGCAGCGGGTGGAAGGCGTGCCGTTGACGTATCGCACGGTGAATCTCGAGCAAAACGTTACGCTCGTTCCCTATCACCAGCTGTTTGGCGAGCGCTACACGGTCTATTGGCGTGTGCTGCGCGAGGGGAGCCCGGAGCATGTGCAGTTTGTGGAGGCGGAGCAAGCACGGCAGGAGCGTGCGGCACGTGTCGTCGATGAAGTCATACTCGGCGATACTGCCAGCGAATCGTCTCATCAACTGCAAGGCCAGCATTCCGCGTCCGGTTCGCATCTGGGCAAGTTCTGGCGCGACGCTTCCCAAGGAGGACAGTTCTCCTATCAAATGAAGGTTCAGAACGACGTGCCGCTGTCACTCTGTGTCACCTATTGGGGGAGCGATTCCGGCAACCGTGTCTTCGACATCCTGCTGGACGGGCAGAAACTGGCGACCGAGCAGCTCGAGGGATCCAAGCCGGGGGAGTTTTTCGAGGTCGAGTATCCGATTTCCGCGGATGCTGTGAAGGGTAAACAGCAGGTGACCGTCACCTTCCAGGCGCATCCCGAGGCCATGGCTGGCGGCATTTTCGGTCTGAGCGTGATGCGACAGAATCGCGATGTGCCATGAGATGGTGGCGCATCGTACATCATACGATCGTGTGGACCGGTCGCCGACTGGCGCAACGTGTCACACACTCGCCGGCTCCACCCGACGGACCTCTTGAGCGCGGATACGTGCAGAGCGACGGAACGCGGATTCACTACATGCTCCAAGGGAGCGGCGAGCCGGTGCTGCTGGTACATGGCTACGGCGTGTCGGCGAACATCAACTGGAAGATGCCCGGCATCTGGTCGGCATTGGCGCGGGAGTTCCGCGTGATCGCCTTGGATGTGCGCGGACATGGACGCAGCGGCAAGCCGCATGATGTTGACCAGTACGGTCTCAGGATGGTCGACGATGTCGTGCGGTTGATGGATCACCTTGGTCTGTCGCAAGCGCATCTGGTCGGCTATTCCATGGGCGGATTTATCCTGCTCCATCTGCTCGCGCGCCAGCCGCACCGGTTTCTCAGCGCAGTGCTGGGGGGGAGCGGCGGGATCCGCCCCAACTGGCCGCTCTGGGACTGGAGCGAAGAGCTTGCGTGCCATCTCGACCGCGGCTTCAACTATCCGCAGGCGAACATCGCAGCGGCTTCCAAGGCGCTACTCCGTCCCCTGACCGCCGCGGAGAAAATGCTGATCCGCTCATTGCCTGACAGCAATGATCCTCGAGCCATGGCGGCCGTCATTCGCAGCTGGCGACACCTGTCAGTGAGCGACGCTCAGCTGCAGACGAATGCCATTCCAACCTTGCTCGTTCACGGTACCGACGAGTTTCCCGGCATGGTCGAGTACATAGCGCAACTCCACAACGTGCTCCCCATGTCCGAACTGCGCACCATCGCCGGCACGGATCATTTTGATACGGTGCTGTGTCCTGACTTCCTGCGAATCATCCACGAGTTCCTCACCCGCCGCAGCACCAGCTTCAGCCCGCGCAGCAACCTGACGTAGCACGTGGCCAGAAGATCGTATGCGCAGCTGCCCGGGTCACGCACAGCAGCACGTGCCACAGCGTAACGCGACTACGGCGCGGGACGATACAATTCGCCCAGCCACCAGCTGCCACTGGGCGTGAAACCTCGCTGCAGCCGCCAGACTTCCTGCCGTGAGTTCCGACGATTGGCCAAAGCGTAAAATGGGATCGCCTGCAATCGTCGGCCGTCGACGGACTGTGTCGCCAAGAGTTCGATTCCTCCGAGCAGGTCAGGTTGCGAGCTCACCTCGACGGGCGGACTTGAACCCAATTCAAAGTCGAGACGGTCCGCGTTGTCGATGCCCTCGAAGGCGTAGACCAACGGACCTCGCTGCAGCGCGATCTGGCCCCGGCACGATTGCATGTTGGGATGAGCTTCCATCCAGACGGGAGGCATATCAAGTTCCAGCTGTACACGGTCTCCCGGTTGCCAGCGACGTGCCAGTACCAGATAGCCAGAGTCGTCCGCTGCCGCCGCGACTGAGGACTCGTCATTGCAGCGCACGCTCGCCTGCCGGCACCAGCTGGGGATGCGCAAATGCAGCGAAATGTCGCCGGGTGTCGTGCCGGTGAACGTCAGCTTCACCTGTCCGCTGTAGGGATATTCAGTCTCGATGGAGAGCGGTACCGTCTTGTCGGCGACGGGCACCATGTAGGTTCCTCCCACGAACAAATTCACATAGATGCTGGCTTCGTTGCTCGCCAGAGCATAGCGTCCAATCTGCATCAGGGTGCGTGACAGGTTGGGCGGGCAGCAGACCCACGAGTTGTAACGTGGGCGATCGTGGTCACTGAGCGGATTCTGATAGTAGGAGCTGCGCCCATCCAGGGCCAGGCCGTGCAGGACGGCGTTGTACAGCACTCGTTCCAGCACGTCGGCGTATTCGGAACGTCGTTCGAGCAGGAACATGCGCTGGGCGAAATCAGCCAGGCCGCAGGCCGCACACGATTCATAGTAACCATCCTGAGGAAGTTCGTAGTCTTCGCCGATGGCCTCATGCTCCTGCCGGGGCCCGATGCTGCCGGTGATCGTCATCCGGCGTCGAGCCGTGCTGTTCCAGAACCGATGCGCCGCCAGGCGATAATGCAGATCGCCCGTCTCCAGTGCCAGATCCGCTACTCCCGTGGCAAAGAAGACCGCTCGAACCGCATGTCCTTCCAATGTCTTCTGTTGCTCAAGTGGCTGCTGGTCCTGGAAATAGGCACGCGGCGTTTCGCTGCACGGCTTGACTTTGCCTTGGCCGCGCCATTGGACAAATGCGCGAGCCAGTTCCAGATAGCGGGCCTCTCCGGTCACGCGATAGAGTTCGCACAACGCCATTTCCAGTTCAGCATGCCCGCAGAACCCGGGCACACCCCGCGGGCCGAGGAAGTGGTCATACGCCTGGTCAGCAGCTCGCCGCGCAACTGCCAGTAACTGGTCCTTTCCCGTGGCCTGGTCGTACTCAATGGCTGCTTCGATCAGGTGGCCGAGCACGTAGCCGTCATGAGAGCCATCCAGGAACTCCGGGTCCCATTGCGGCTTGTGATTGTTCGTGATGTACGCGTGAAGATAGCCGTCCGGTTGTTGTGCGCGTCCAAGGAGCTGAATGACTTCGTCGACCTGCTGGACGAGCTGAGGATCGGGATGTTGTGCCAGAGAATAGGAACAGGTCTCCAGGAACTTGTGAAGATTCGCCTCACCCCAGGTGCCGTTCAATTCACCCTCCACCGCTTCGCCAGCCGCCTGCCTCAGCGCTCGCAGCTCCCACTGCATGTATTGCCAGCTGTGAGGAATGGTCTGAGTGCGATAGACATCCAGCTTCGGCGTCCAGAAAGAAGATGCGACGTGGATGTTCTTGAGCGGCAGCAGCTGCAGACGGCTGCCGGCGTTAATGACGCTCTGTCTCTCCAGCCCGATGGCCGATCGCGTCACGCCGTCGTGCGGCCGTGGGTCGCTCGCTTCCGGCCCCTGTGAGCTTGGTTGAAGCTGCACCAGCAGCAGACTGGGGGCTGCTGCACGACACGGCAGAGTCAGCTGCGGGGCGGCAGCAACGCCGCTGGCTACTTGTTGAAGATTGTGTTGAGCATCAACTTGCAGCAATCGCCACGTGGTAGAACCGCTCCAGGGGAGCTGGTCGACTTGCAGATGGAACTCCGGATCGTCGCATCGGAAATTGCTCAGCAGGATGCTGACCCGATCGCGCTGCTGGTTGATGCCCGCACAGGCCGCGGTGGATCCAGCTCGCCAGCCCGTCGTCTGCACCCGCTGCGGAGTGTCCAGCAGCTGTCGAAAAGCCTTCATCGCATAGTAGGTTGTGCGTGGGGCCCCCGCGTGACTGAAAAGCCCGAATGCATTGGTGTCCCCTGAATAGTAGTTTGCCACGTCGACCGGGCTGTCCTGCAGGTACGATAAGACACATGCCAGGAAGGCCGCGCCCTCGGCTGATCCGACCCGGTCAAACCACTCCTGACGTCGCTCTGGTGATCCCTGCTGCAGCATCAGTGACCAGTCGTTGTCAGGCAAATAGTTCCACTCATTCAAGTGAACCCTGGTGTGCGTGAATCCGGCCTCGTCCAGCCACTGCCGGATGGCTCGAGCCTTCCGCAGGTAGATAGCGGGGTCATTGGTATATGTATGCCACGAAAAGAAGTCCAACGGCGCCTGATGTTCGGCGACGTACCGGATGAAACCCTGCAGAAAAGCCGTCGGCTGCCAGGTGTCTCCGTCGAATTCGCCGGTCGCTCCAACCGACGGGCCTCCGACTGACAGCTCCGGATATCGCGACTTGATGGCCTTCGCAGCAGTCACGTAGAGCTGGTAGTAGTCGTGGTCGTTGCCCGACCACATCGCGGGACGGTTCTCTGGCTCGTTCCAGATTTCCCAATAGCGGATATTGTGATGGAAACCGGCGGCCCAGTCGTCGTTGTAGTGCCGTACTATCCCCAGGCAGGCGGCAGCCCAGTGCGCGGCATCGGTTGGCGGATGCACATACTGTCTGTGGTGCGAATGCTCGATGCTCTCGCCCAAGCGATACACGATCGATGCCTGCGTGTCGATAATGGCCTGCACGTAGCTGTCGGTCAATGAGAACCGGTAGCTGTTGGGATCTTGCGGATCAGCATCGGGATGAGGGAACACGGCATGCACGTCCACGACGTCCGGCAACGGCCACTCACAATCGTGAAGACGTGTGATCGGAACGCCCAATTCCCGCCACGATTCTCTCAGGTCGGTTGTTTCACCCTGAACCAGCGCCCCGCCGTTGACTCCGTGCAGTGGACGAATGGTACCCTGCTCTTGCGAGCAATCGACATGAATTATTTCAGCGGCAAGAGAGTTAAGTCCGCCGCATGCGATTCCTGTGGCGAGCATCATGGCCAGGCAGGCATGCTGGGGCGTGAGTGAGAATCCTGATGGCGTGAGCGGCTTCATACGGAGTGGCTCTCGAGTCATAAGCGGCGATGGTCTGCACGGTGGCCTGTGAGTCTATCATAACTTGCACACGGGGATTCTTGTAGGTCACGGCCGCGGTCGCGCAAAGGTCAAATGAGATTCAGGTCGGCCCCAGCCCTTGCGTAAGCGATTCGTTTGCGCATTGACGCATTCACCATTCACGTACAACTTCCCATCGGCAAGTCCTGGCGAAATGCGTGCTTCGGCCCGATGGCAGCGGCCGCGTAGACCGGTGGCCGCGGTCGCGTAGACCGCGGGAGAAGTAGCTGCGGTCGCGTAGACCGGTGGCCGCGGTCACGTAGACCGCGGGAGAAGTAGCTGCGGTCGCGTAGACCGCGGGAGAAGTAGCTGCGGTCGCGTAGACCGCGGGAGAAGTGGAGTACGTACGGCGATTCCCCCGTGCTCTGCGCGAGCATAGCTACGACTTGCGCGAGCATGGCTACATCTCGACTTGACGAACAGTCATTCACTGACCCATATTGAAGGCTCCTGCCTGCACGTTTCTTCCCTGCCACACACCGAAAGATCCCGACGATGAATACGGTCTTGCTCGCCTCCTGCCTGCTGCTCGCGCCGAGTCCTTCGCCCGCTCAACGCTGGTCGTTTGTGGATGAGCAGGGTGTATTGCGCTGGCGCGATGATCGCGCCGAAATCGCGCTGTTCGGCGTGAATTACTACACGCCCTTCACGGTCGATTACGAAGGGATTTCGAACCTGCAGCTGGATCACCGTAGCGTGATCACACAGGACGTGACGCATTTCAAGCGTTTGGGGCTCGACGCAGTTCGCCTGCACGTGTTCGACCGGCAGATCAGCGATCGAGAGGGGAACCTGATCTCCAATCAACACCTGGAACTGTTCGATTTCCTGGTCGCGAGTTGCAAGCAGGAGGGAATCTACACGGTGCTGACTCCCATCGCCTGGTGGCACTATCACTTTCCTGACAACGGTTTCTCGTCACTCTACACCAAGCCGCAAATGGTGCTCGACCCGAGGGCTCGTCGCGCACAGGTCGAGTATCTTCGTCAGTTCATGGAACATGTGAACCCGTTCACCAAGTTGGCCTACAAAGACGAGCCGGCGATCGTGGCGATCGAACTGATTAACGAACCCCAATACGACAACGACACGACAATCGAGCAGATTCGCGATTATATGGACGAGCTGGCTGCCGCGGTGCGATCGACCGGCGCCAGTCAACCCATCTTCTACAACGGTTGGGGTGGCAAAGAGGAAGCGGTGGCGCGATCCACGATTGAGGGATGCACGTTCGGGTGGTATCCGACCGGCCTGGTTTCCGGGAGGTGTTTGCGTGACAACTATCTGCCGATCGTGGACGACTATCCTGGCATGCGACTCGATTGTCTGCAGGGCAAGGCCAAAGTGGTCTACGAGTTCGACGCGGCCGATGTCCCCGGCAATGTCATGTATCCGGCCATGGCGAGGGCATTTCGCAGCGGCGGGGCACAGATCGCCACGCAATTTCAGTATGACCCTCTGCCACTGGCCGCGTTCAACTATGGCTGGCAGACCCACTATCTGAATCTGGCCTACGCGCCCGCGAAGACCATGAGCTTCGCGATTGCGGCCGAGGTGTTTCGCACCACGCCCCGTCTGGCTCGCTTTCCGGAGTACCCGCACAACGCAACGTTTGGCCCCTTCACGATCTGTTATGAAAAGGACCTTAGCGAAATGGTTTCGGACGAGACCTTTCTCTATGCGAACGACACCGACACCGCTCCGCCGGCGCCCGACAAGCTGACGCGCATTGCCGGCGTTGGCTCATCGCCGGTCGTGCGATACGACGGTACGGGCGCCTATTTTCTGGATCGCGTCGATCAGAACAGCTGGCGATTGGAACTTTTCCCGGACGCCGTGTGGGTCGACAATCCCTTTGCCACAACCAATCTTCAACGTGAAGTGTCCCGCATCATCTGGAAGCAGCATTCCATCCAGATCCAGCTCCCCACTCTCGGCGACAATTTCAATTGCCGGCAACTCGCACCGACCGAAGCAACTCCACAGCTCGTCACCACCGCGAAATCAGGAGGCATCCAGGTTCAGCCCGGTGCCTACCTTCTATGGCGCAACGGAACAACCGCTCCCCCTGGCGTCTCCCCGGCGACGACACTCCCACCCCAGACGCGGCACGATGTCGCTGTCTGGTGGCAGTGTCCTGAAGTGTGGCGTGCCGGCACAGCGCTGCCGGTCGAAGCAACGGTTGCCGCCGACTGTGTCAACGCCGTTCTTCTGCACCTGGACGCCGGCGAACCTCTGCCACTGACCGCTCAACGGTCCTACATCTATCGCGTGCAAGTGCCGAAAGAACGAATCGCGTCCGGACGACATCGTCTGCAGTTGGAGGTTCAGACGCCGCAGGGGTCGTACTGGTTTCCTCCTGACCCCAATCAGTCATCCGCACAGGCTCCGTCCGGCCGCCCATCCCTGGAAAGCGCATACCGCTTGGTCGAAGTACTGCCCGCCACGGCGCCGGCACCCTTGTTCGTGGCCGCTCGACAACCTGTGCGGCTCGAGGGCCAGGAGCATCGCCGAGTAGAAACCGTGCCTGGACACGAATCCGATCAGCGTGCGGTGCGGATCACGGTCGAGCGATTCGATCCTTCACCATCAGCCGTCTACTTCCGCAGTACGGTTCCCGAAGCGGCCGAAGCCTGGCGGGACTCGCTCGCGCAGTGCAACGTGGTGGTGATCACTGCGCGTGCGCTGACGGATGCCACGGATCGCGTCGAACTTGTGCTCCTTGAAAAAGACTCCGCCCCCTGGGGCACGGAGGTCACCCTGACTCGGGAATGGCAGGAGATCGTCGTGCCGCTCAGCCGCCTGCGCTACTTTGCTCACTGGATCCATCCACAAGGACGAGGGGGAGACGGCGACCGTTTTCGCCCCGAGCAGGTAGGCGCCGTCAACGTCTGCTTTGGGGCCTGGCTCTACGGCGATCGATCCCAGCAACCGCACGGACTGGACATCGAAAGCATTACGCTCGATCGCCGATAGCCCCGCTCGCGCAGACGCGTAGCCATGCTCGCGCAGAGCATGGGAGAATCGCCAGCCGGTCTCTACTTCCCCCGCGGTCTACGCGACCGCGGCCACCGGTCTACGCGACCGCGGCCACTGGTCTACGCGACCGCGGCCACTTCTCCCGCACCTTGCGCAAGTCGCAGCCAGCAGAGAAGGGACAAAAAGATGAGGGACGAAAAGATGGGAAGCGATTTGGATGGGTGCCCGATCTTTCTGTCATCCGATCTTTTTGTCTTCGCTCCTGTCCAGGGGTCTGCTCGACGGCAGCCATGAGAACTACACAGCTTGAGACCGGGTTCCGTCGCTCGTACAATCAAGGACGTGAAAAGCTCTTCGCTCTTCCTCATCGCCGGGATGAATTGCACCATGATGAAATCCACAGTCCACCGACGCGTTTCATGCTACTTGCCGATTCTGTTCTGCAGTGTGATCGTGGTGATTCTGTCTCCGTTGCCCGGACATTGCAGGGAAACTTCCCCGCGACAGACGATCTCGCTCGACGGGACCTGGCAGATCGAAGAGAGCGTCGAGGCCGATGTCATTCCCGCTCAGTTCTCGCATACCGTCCCGGTTCCGGGGCTGGCGAATCTCGCGCAGCCGGTATTTGAGCAAGTGGATCGGTTCTACAGCCGTGAGCAGCTGGCCAACCGCATTCGAGCCAAGCTCTCGCCTCCCCAGTGGCTCCAGGAGTACTGGCAAGGAAAAGTGGATCAGGATCGCAACTACTTCTGGTATCGCCGGTCCTTTGATGCACCAGCGGCTCGAGCTGTGGCAATGCTGAAGATCAATAAGGCTCAGTTCGGTACCGCCGTGTGGCTCAACGGAAAGAAGCTGGGGGAGTATGCCGGGTGTTTCTCGGCCAGCTATTTCCACCTGGAGGACACCCTTCGCTGGGGTGAGAAAAACGAGCTGGTGATTCGCATCGGTGCACATCCGGCCGTGTTGCCCGAAGACTATCCGACCGGTTCGGACTTCGAGAAGATCAAGTGGACGCCGGGGATCTATGACAGTGTCTCGTTGATCTGCTGTGACAATCCGCTGATCGAAACGATTCAAATCGCGCCGCGCATCGCCAGCAGCGAAATCGTCGTGCAGACAACGCTTGCTAATTGCGGTGCGGAAGCCATAGGCGCTGAGCTGGTTCACCGCGTCACGACGTGGAAGGGCAACGAAGCGGTGACGGCCACCGAACCAGTTGCTGTCAAGCTGCAGCCTGGCCAGCAACAAGTGCTCACGCAGACCGTCCCGATTGCTGACGCTCATCTCTGGTCGCCGGAAGATCCGTTCCTGTATGTGATCGAATCGTCCACCGGAGGTGACTCGATCGTCACGCGGTTTGGGATGCGCGAGTTCCGGTTCGACCATACGACCAAGCGGGCTTACCTCAACGGACAGGTGTATTATCTGCGAGGCTCGAACATTACGCTCCACCGGTTCCTGGAAGACCCACTCTGCGGTGACCGGCCATGGGACGAGCAGTGGGTGCGCCGTCTGCTGGTGGAGTTGCCCAAGCAGATGCACTGGAACTACTTTCGGTTCTGCATCGGTCCGGTGCCCGACCGCTGGCTGGACATCTGCGACGAAGGAGGGCTGTTGATCCAGAACGAGTTCTTTGTCTGGACCGGCGGGCCCGGATGGTACGAAGGGTATTCCCGTACGTACGATTCCGAGGAGATGATTCGTCAGTACAAGGACTGGATGCGCGATAACTGGAACCATCCGAGTGTCGTGGTGTGGGATGCCAATAATGAGACGAAGGACGATTCGTTTGGCGAGCAGATCATTCCGGCGGTGCGGCCATTGGATCTTTCGCATCGACCGTGGGAGAACAGCTACAACAAGCCGGCTGACCCGGACGATCCGGTGGAAGATCACCCTTACCTCATGCAGGGCGGCTACACCGGCGAATTGAAGTTCAAAATGAGCGACTTGGAAACCAGGGACGGGGCGCCGGGCAAGGGCCGTCTCCCCGCGGATACGAACCCGCCAATCGTCAACGAATACGGCTGGCTATGGCTCAATCGCGACGGATCGCCCACTCGGTTGACGGAAAACGTCTACGCCCAGCTGCTGGGCCCCGATGCGACCGCTCGCGAGCGGCTGGACCTGTGGGCTTACCTGCTCGCCGGAAAGACCGAATTCTGGCGTGCACATCGGCACTACGCCGGTATCATCCACTTCGTGTATCTCACCTGCAGCTATCCCGGGGTCTATACATCGGATCACTTCAGTAACGTCACGAATCTGGAACTTGATCCGGCCTTTGCTGACTACGTGGGCGAAGCGTTCAAGCCGCTGGGAGTCTATCTGAACTTCTTTCAGCCGGAGTTGGATCAGGGTACGCAACGCGCGTTTGAGGTCATGATGGTCAATGACTATCAGCAGACCACGACGGGTGTGCTGGAGTTGACGCTTGAGGATGCTTCAGGCAAGAAAGTGGCCACCAGCCAAACCCACTTTGAGCTGGCAGGACTGGGGCAAGCCAGCTACGAGCTTACGCTGGACGTTCCCACGGACGCCGAAGGAAGATGGACGCTCAAAGCCATTGCCCGGCCGGCGGCACCGTCGGACATCGGACCCACGATGTCCCGTCGCTGGGTCCAGCTCAAATAGCCGCGTCAACGAGGTACCGGCGTGCGTGCGTGTGCGTGCAAGACCTTATGGCAACGAGTGGACTACAGCAGCTCATTGAGCGCGTCGGCCAGTCGTTCATACTCGGAAATGGAGTTATAGACTTGCGCTGAGATGCGGAGGATCCGGCGGGGTGCCTGAGGGAAATGGAAGACCGGCACCTGGATGCGGTACTTGTCGCACAGCACCGTGTGCAGCATCAGGGTGAAGTTCGGACTGGTGGTCCGATCCAGATCGTCGGGTTTCGGATCGGGCGGAAGAACCAGCGCAACCATCGGTCCGAGCATTTCCAGAGGAGAGGCCACTTGCAGGCCACAGCGCTGTGTCAACACGGACGCTCCTTCCAGTGCCAGTTGGCGGTTCCGCTGCATTACCGCACGAAGTCCGCCCGGAACCAGGTTGGTCAGAAACTCGATCGCGCGACCGACGCACAACCAGGCAGTTGGATCGGTCGTACCGGGGAAGTCGAAGGCGTCGTGGAAGCGATTCTGCTGTGGACCTTCTGTATTGTACCCATGACTGACTGACGAGGGCTGCAGCTCCTGCGGTGCACTCTCGCGACTGCGACGATGTGAAGGGGCATACAGAAACGCCGCCCCGCGCGGGCTGCAGAGCCATTTGTGGCAGTTGCCCACATAGTAGTCGGCACCGAGCTGCTGGAGATCTAATGGGATTGCGCCGGGCGCGTGGGCGCCATCGATCAGCGACAAAATGCCCCGGTCGCGCAGCAGCGGCAGGATCTTTTCCAGCGGCAGAATCGTGGCGGTCGGACTGGTAATGTGATCGAGGATGGCGAGCCTGGTCCGAGGCGAAATGGCTCCTTCAATCGCTTGGATGATCTCCTCTGCACCGTGGATCGGGACGGGAAGCTCCGCCACGATGATCCTCGCCCCCAGGCGATCTGCCACGTAGCGCGCGGCATTGGTGATCGCATTGTAGCCATGGCTGGTGACCAGAATCTCGTCCCCCTCGCGAAGGTCGAGCCACCGCAGCACGGCGTTCGCCGCGTGGGTTGCGTTGGTATCGAACACCAGGTCGGACGCATCCGCTCCAATTGTGCTGGCCAGCATGCTCCGCGACTGGTCGAGTAGCGGCTGCCGGTGCTGGTTGAAAAACTGGATCGGATCTCGTTCCATCAACGCGACCAGTTCCCGCTGATAGTCCAACACCTCACGAGGACAGGCCCCGAATGATCCGTGGTTCAGGAACGCCAGCTCCGAAGCGAGCAGCCAGTGAGCGCGAAAGGGCGACTGAGCGAGCGTCGTAGCGGGCGACCTGTTCATGGCGAGGAAGCTCCTTTAAGAAACCCGGCCGCGTGCGGCCAAGTAGTGCGTTCTGCGATCGTCTCATGTTAGCGGAATTGGGGGCTGATTCCAGGCGGCAGTTGTGCCCGGGTGTGGCACTGGCTTTGCCAGTGTGATCCACGAGCCAAATGTGTGACAGGCCGATTGCCGACACCATTCGGGGACAGGACAATGCGCTCTCTGCCGAGTGACGCGGTGCAGCTGGAAAGCAGCCGTCGCCCGTCTCGCGCAGGCAATTCACATGAACCGACCGTCCCCCTAGAGGATGAAGACGCGTGATGAACGGTTACCAGCGCATGATGGCTGCGTTACACGGCCAACCGAGTGACACGATTCCGATCATGCTGCACAACTTCATGCCGGCAGCGGTGGAAGCGGGCTACAGCATGCGAACCTACCGCTCCGATCCCCAGGCGATTGCCGGCACCTTTGCCCGGGCGGTGGAGACGTACCAGTACGATGGGATCGTCGTGGATGTCGATACCGCCACGCTGGCTGAAGCGGTCGGAGTTCCGGTCGACCTGCCTGAGAATGAACCAGGACGATGCCGGGCCGCGTGCCTGGAGACGCTCGAGCAGGTCCCCGATCTGCCGCCACCGGATGTCGCTCGTTGCCACCGTGTGCGGATCTGGCTGGAAGCGGTACAGCGGCTGCGCGAGCGGTTTGGCGACGAGATCCTGATCCGTGGCAACGCTGATCAGGCGCCATTTTCTTTGGCCAGCATGATGCGCTCACCGGCCGCCTGGATGATGGATCTGCTGGATGAACCCCGTCGCCCACTCGTTTTCCAGTTGCTCGATTACTGCACCGAGGCGACCTGTCAGTTTATTCGTCTGATGAAACAGTACGGGGCCCACATGACTTCGAATGGCGACAGCCCGGCGGGACCTGCGATGATTTCGCCTGGCATGTATCGCACCTTTGCGCTGCCGTACGAGCAGCAGGTAGTCAAGGTGGCTCACGCGTTGGATCTGCCATACATCCTGCATATCTGCGGCAACACCGAGGCGATTTTGACGGACATGGTCGCGACGGGTGCCGACGGACTCGAGATCGACTATAAAACGAATCCGATGGTAGCGAAGTCGGCGCTGCGGGATCGAGCGACGTTCGTCGGGAATATCGATCCCAGCGCCGTGCTGGCGCGCGGCAGCGTGGCGGATGTCGAACGAACGACATCCGAGCTGCTGGCTCAGTTTGCCGATACGCCGCGGTTCATTCTCAACGCCGGCTGTGCCCTGCCCGCCACGACCCCGGCCGAGAATATCCATGCCATGATCCGTGTCGCCCGTTCGTTCCGGTAATCGTCCCCCGACGATTCACTCGCGCTGCGGGCGTTTCTCTTAGCGCCTTGGCGCCTTGGCGTGAGACTTCCTGCGCGGGGAATCGGGTGGCGCATGGTCTCACGCCAAGGCGCCAAGTAAGGGGGCTGTCGCGTGGATCACGCGACTGGTGACACGAGCTGGTCGATGTGCGAAAATGGCGGAAGCAAAATATCCGACGCAGCGGCCGCCGGTCTGCCAAGAGTGAACGAACGGGTGCCGCGCACCGCGTCGGACGCTGTTCGTTAACGCACCATCTTCCAGGAGAGTTCCGATGTCTCGCGACCTTTGCCATGCGGCGTGTGGATGTTGCAGTATGAGTCGGCGTGGGTTTCTCAGCGGCTGCGCGGCCGGGGCGGCGCTGTTCACCACGGCAAGTCTGATTCCGCGAACTCAGGCTCGAGCGTCCGACGGGAATAACGCTCGACGAGTGCGTGTGGCGGCGGTCTTCCTCTCGAACATCGACATTCACGAGATCTGGCCCTATCCCAAGTTCGATACGCAATCGCGGCAGAAGGAAGTGCTCGCAGCGCTCGCACAAGGCTGCCCGGATGTGGAATTTGTGCCGGTGACAGTGACGAAGCCGGACGATGTGCAGCAGGCGGTGGCCCTGAAAGATCAAGTTGACGGTTATCTGATCTACGAGATGACGCTCGATTGGGCTCAGGTTGCAGCCCTGGTCAGCATTGCACAACTGGGCAAACCAACGCTGGTGGCCGACGAGTTTCTCGGAGGGTCGGGGGCCTTTCTGGTCGGGGTTGCCGATCTGCGCACGCGCGGGGTGCCGGTGGCCGCTGTCAGCAGTACGCGCCTGGAGGATCTGGCCCGTGTGGCACGCCAGTTCACGACGCTCAGCCAGAACGGTGTGACCTGCCAATCGTTTGCCGATCAATGCCAGAAGGCATATCAAGAGACTTTTCCGGCCGCCAGGAACGTCGCCGGTTGTGACGATCCAGTGACACTCACGCCGATCGCCGATTGTGTCAAGAGGCTGCGTGAGTCACGATTCCTGATCGTCGGGGCCGGGCCCGCCGGACAGGAACAGGAGTTCCTGGGGGCCACGGGACGGTATATCGACTTCGACGAACTGGCAGCGTTGTATGCTCGGGTTGATGCCGATCAAGCGGCCCAGTGTGCTCGACAGTGGAAGGAGCGAGCTCAGTCGCTGCCGGCCGCGGACTACGTTGAACCGTCGCAGCCGGACCCGGAGGCGATTCAAGGCGCTGCAGCCATCTATCTGGCGACACAGGAACTGCTCCGCAAATATGGAACCGATACGGTGACGATGAACTGCCTGGGCGGGTTTGGTGCAGGGAAACTGCCAGCCTATCCTTGCCTGGGGTTCATGCAGCTGTTGGATGACGGAGCGCAGGGTGTGTGCGAGGCGATGCCGGACGACACGATCAGCATGTTGATGGCGCGCATCCTGACCGGTCGGCCGGGATTTGTGTCCGACCCGGCGCTGGACACATCGAAGAACCAGATCGTGTACGCTCACTGCGTGGGCACGACCAAGGTGTTCGGGCCGCAGGCAGCGGCCAACGGCTATCACATCCGCACGCTGCACAATCGTGATCCGCGGGGAGCGTGTGCCGAGTCGCTGATGCCGGCGGGCTATATGACGACCAGCTTCCGCACCAATGTTGCTCAAGGCAAGATGGTCATTCACCAGGCAAAGGCGCTCGGACCGCTGGCCACGGAACGCGGGTGCCGCACCAAACTGCTGGCCGAAGTGCGCGGCGACATTGCCCGACTGTTCGATCGCTGGAGCCAGTTCGGATGGCATCGAGTGACCGTGTATGGGGATGTCCAAGAGCCGCTGACCGAACTGGGCCGGGCACTGGGACTGGAGGTGATCCAGGAGGCATAGGTGCTGCCGCACCGACGTGGGGAACAGATGGTGAATCGCACAGCGATCCGAGGGGTGTCGTCAGGCGTGGCGTTGGTCTTGTTGCTCATCCGGCCGGCCGATGTGCCGGCCGAGGAGCCACCTGTTGCGCTGCGCGTGGCCACGTACAACGTCAACTGGGGCAACGTGGGCTTGGAGAAGGTGGCCGAGGCAATTGCGACGGCCCAGGCTGACGTGGTGCTGCTCCAGGAGACCAACGCTCAGTCCGAGAAGTTCTTGTCGACACGCTTCAAAGACACCTATGCTCATCGACGATTTGCCGGGTATCGAGGCAAGTTCGCAGCGGAGCGGTTCGGGTACCTGTCCAAGTTCCCGCTGCGCGACGTGCGTTTCTATCGTCCCACGCATGGTGGCTTTGGCAGCTATTTCGCCCGGTGCCAGGTGGGAGACCGGGACGTACAGCTGGCTAACCTGCATCTCATGCCGTTCATTCCGCGACGCGACGAAGGGATTGCCGGTCTGCTGCAGGGCGTGACCAATATCGAAGAGATCCACGCCGGTGAGGTGACGGAGATCGGTAAGCGACTTGACCTCGAGCGACCAACGATCGTGGCGGGTGACCTCAACAGTCTCTCGACGTTCACAGCGCCCGCCCACCTGCGGCAGCTCGGTCTGATCGACAGTCTCGCATCGATCGACACGCTGGCCGATGCACGGGTGACCTGGAACTGGCCCACTCGTCCGGTCCCGCTGCGGATGCGCATCGACTACATCTTCCACTCACCCCATTTTCGGACGATCCGCTGCAAGGTGGTTGACGTCACCGGTTCCGATCATCATCTGGTGGTCAGCGAACTGGCGTGGTCGGAGCCCGCGGCGGATGACCAGCGGGTACGTTCCGGACCGTGAAGTGCTCGGTGCGGGGTCCGAACGCTCCTTGCTCTGTACAGCAATTTGACGTACAATTTGATGACAGTGCAGCGGACGTTTGGCTCACGGGAGAATGGCATGCGAGCAGCAAGAAACGAAGCGCGGATCAACTTCCGACTCACCAGCGAACTGAAGAAGACGATTGAGGACGCCGCCGCCCAAATGGGTCAGTCGGTAAGCGATTTCGCCGTATCTACACTTGTCCAGACCGCCCGCAGAATCCTGCAAGACCAGCAACTAACTCGTTTAAGTGATCGGGACCGGGAGCGTTTGATTGCCCTGCTGGATGATGAGTCCACTAAACCGAACCAGGCTCTGGTGCAGGCGGCCAGGCGGTACAGGAAGCAGGTTGGCTGATGGCGATCTGGATCATTCGCCGCCTATCCAGTGGGGATGATCGTACGTCGTTTAGCTGCGGCCAGATGATGCTCGATCAGTGGCTGAGAGAACGGGCCACGCAGTTTGAGCGTCGGGATCTTTCGCGGACATATGTGGCCGTGCGCGCGGCCGCGACGCGGGTGCTTGGCTACTATGCGATTTCTGCACATCGAGTCGTTCACGATGCAATTCCCGCCGCTGAAGCGAAGGGAATGCCTCGTTTGGATGTTCCCGTGATCATGCTCGGTCGGCTCGCCGTTGATCGTACCGTTCAAGGCCAGGGATTGGGTGCGTTGTTGCTGGTGGATGCGTTGCGACGGTCACTTCATCTTTCCCAGCACGTTGGTGTGCGAGCTGTGGAGGTCGAAGCGTTGGATGACGCTGCTCGCAGCTTCTATTCAAAATTCGGATTTCGTGCGCTACTGGACGACCCGCACCATCTGTTTCTGCCGCTGCACGAAATCCGTAAGCTCAAACTGGATCCGCTGCAGTAGGCGAGCTGTTTTTGGATCCAACACGATGTGCGCCCGGACGCGGCCGGTTTCGAGCCGGGCAGACGCGGCGCTGCAGGGCGCTAGTCGCGTTCGACTTCTGTGGCCCGGCCCTTTGCAGCTCCCGTTTCCGCGAAACGCTCTCATGCCGCAGACGCGTATTGACGAATGATACAACAGGAGTATGATGTGTATCATGAATACGGACGTGACTTCAGAACGTATTGTGGCGGCCGCGATGGACGTGATCGCGCGGCTGGGGGTCAAGAAGGCTGATCTGGCGGCGGTGGCGCATCAGGCGGGCGTGACTCGAGTGACGGTCTACCGCTATTTTGGCGACAAGGAGGGGCTGGTGCGCGCGGTCTGCAACCAGATTGCGGGAGCATTTCAGCGTGCGGCCGGTTCGCCTCCTCCCCGCAGTGTGCGTGAGATGGATCAGCGTCTGGCCACGCTGGGCGCGGAGCTTGCTGGGCTGCCGCAAGGCGATTGGCTGGCGCGATTGGAGGAGATCAGCCGTTTGTATCCGGTCGTGTATCAGGAGTTTCGCTCGGTTCGGGAAGCGGCGGTTGATCAGTTGTTGCAGAATTCTCTGCAGGCGGCGCGGCGGGACGGGAAGCTCCGTCAGGATCTTCATCCGGACGTCGTTCGCGCCGTGTTCTTCTCATCGGTGATCGGTCTGCTGGAGAATCCCGCATTGATCACGGCTCAAGTTTCCCTGGCGGACCTGCTCTATACGGTCTGCGAGCTCTTTCGTCACGGCATATTGACGCGCTCATCCGGACGCGGCGGCAGGTGACACGAGACCCGCTTACGAAAGCGAACGGTCTGTGGGGAATTGAAGGTCGGCCGGTAGGGAGAAGAAGTGGAGAGCGGTTTGGTACGGCGAGTGAGATGATGAATCGAGAATCGGGCTTTCTTCGTGGGATGCCTGGCTATGCTGGTTGGGCATTTCTTCTGATCCAGGTGGGTTGCCGACCGGCGGTCGTGGAGGAATCGCTGCCGATTGCGGTGCAAGTAACGAGGGTTGAGCCGCGTTCCTTTGCCACCGCCACGCGTTACAGTGCCACGGTGAAGGAGTTGCAGAAGGTGGAGCTGTCTTTCAAGGTAGCTGGCACAATCGACTCGTTGTATCAGGTGAACGAAGGCGGGGTGGGGCAGTCTCGGGATGTACAGGTCGGCGACATGGTGCCGTCGGGTTGCATGTTGGTCCGGTTGGACGACGCTGATTACCGCCGGCGGCTCAACGCGGCGCGCGAGAGACTGGCCAAAGCGGAGAGCTATCACGTCGCAGTGGTCGCCGATGCGGAGTTGGCGGCGAAGGAGCTGGCGCGGCGCGAATCGCTGGCGGCCAAGGGAGCGGAGGCTCGAGAGAACCTTGATGTCGCCCAGCAGCGGCGTATCACTGCGGACGCGACCGTGGTGAGCGCCGAGCATGACATCGAGGCCGCTCGAATCGACTTGCAGCAGGCGCAGGATGACTTGGACAATTGCGCATTGACGGTGCCGCATCTGGGACGTGCGGTTGTGGCTGAGAAGTTCATTGAGCGGGGCGAGCGTGTCGTGCCGGCTCGCACGGTTTTTCTCTTGATGGACGTTTCGAAAGTGCGGGTGGCCTTTGGGGTGCCGGAGCGGCTGGTGGCCGACCTGGCGTTGGGTCAGGAGCTGCCGGTGGAGGCCGAATCGCTGCAAGGGCAGCGATTCACGGGGCGGGTCAGCAAGATCGCGCCGGCGGCCGACTTGAGGACTCGCACGTTTCTGGTGGAGGTGACGATCGACCAACCCGGCGGGCTCAAACCCGGCATGATTGTCACGATTTGCGTGGGACAGGGGCGGTGCGGAGTACTCTTGCCGATGACGGCGATTCAGCGTGGTGAGTCCGGTTCGCGTTACGTCGTGTACAAGGTCGTCCAGGAGTCGGGCCGCGAAGTGGCTCGCCCCTGTCAGGTCGAGCTGGATGGAGTCTACGACAATCAGATTCACCTCGCCGATGGTGCGAACAGCCAGCTCGCACCGGGAGACACGGTGGTGGTCGTCGGAGCCTGGCGACTGAGCGATGGCCAGTCGGTGCGAGTGCTCGAGGGGCGGGATGCACCATGACGACCGCACAGTTCTTTGTCTATCGGCGTCCGATCGCCTGGACCGCGCTGGTGGCGACGCTTATCTGGGGCGCCTATGCCTATCTCTCGATGCCTCAGCGACACGACCCGGACATCACGGTCGGTACGGCCGTCGTGATTACACCCTACCCGGGTGCGCAGGCTGAGGAGGTTGAGCAGCAACTGACGCGAAGAATCGAGAAGAAACTAAACGAGAACCCGTCCGTCGAGCGTGTCCGATCCGTGAGCCGCCAGGGGCTATCGATCGTGTTCGTCGAGTTGCGAGACGACATCAAGAACGCCGAACCGGTGTGGGAAGATCTGCAGACAAAGTTACAGAACATGACGGACCTGCCGCGCGTGAACGGTCAAGCGGTGGAGCCGAGGCTGAATAAGGACTTCGGTGACACCACCGCCGTGCTGCTGACGATCAGCAGTCCGCCAGTTTCGGATTTCGAGATACAGCAGCGGGCCGCGAGCATTCAGCAGGCGCTGTCGGAGGCTCGCGCCAATCGCCCTCCGGAGTTTCGCTGGCAGCGCGCCACCGCCGTGCTGGTTTATCCGACGTCGGTTGCACGCTCTTATGTGCAGTGGATGGGAGACAATCTGCGACAGCGCCTGTTGGCTCAGGGATTGGCGGAGGATGTGATCGTTGTCGAGCCGCCGAGCACCGGCTGTCTGGACTTTCATCTGCCTGCCACCGTGACGATGGAGCAGGTACGGCGCGAGCTGCTGGCGTGGGAACGAGACACGATCGGAACCGGCATGGATCATCCGGACATCTGGCCCGGGGTGCTGATCGAGCGTCTGGACGAAATTCCTGCGGCCCTGCGGCGCAGTCCGTTTCATCCCGAACGAACGATCAGCCGATACAGCTATCGCGAGCTGAGACGCTTTGCCGACCTGATCCAGGATCGCCTGAAGCAATCCCCGAACGTCGGCAAGGTCGAGCAAGTGGGAGTGCAGGAGGAGGCTATCTACCTGTACTACAGCGGTCGACGATTCAGCGCCTGGAACATACGCCCGGAAGATATCGTCGACGTGCTGCGGCGGCGCAATATCAACATGCCCGGCGGCCGTGTGGAACTGCCCGATCAGCATCTGGCAGTGCAGCCGAGCGGGGAGTTCCGGTCGGAACAGGAGATCGGACAGGTCGTCGTCGACGTGCAGAACGGCTATCCCGTCTACCTGCGAGACCTGGCCGATGTCGTACGTGGCTATGAAGATCCTCCCAACGTGATGAACTTCCGCACCATCAAAATCGACGCTCGGCAGCCGAACAGCGAGCGGCTGCCGGGCTCTCCCCCCTCCCCTTCATGCGACAGCAACGACGAATCCGTCAGCCACCTGCCGGCAGAGTATTCGCTTCAGACGACTCGGGCTATCACGTTGTCCATCCGGCAGGTCAAGGGAGTGCAGATCGCCAGCTTCGGTCGTGATATCAATCAGGCTCTGCAGTCACTGCGAGGCATCCTACCCGACGACTTGCAGATTGAGAGAACGAGCAACGAGCCGGAGGTTGTTCGCGAGAAGATCAACGACTTCAATCGCAGTCTGTTGGAGGCGGTGGGGATCGTCATCGTCGTCGCTCTGCTGTTCATGGAGTGGCGGAGCGCACTGCTGGTCGCATGCTCGATTCCGCTTACCGTGGCGATGACGCTCGGGATCTGTCACCTCGCAGGGGTCGACCTGCAGCAGGTCTCGATAGCGGCTTTGATTATCGCTTTGGGGCTGCTGGTCGACGATCCGGTCGTGGCGGGCGATGCGATCAATCGGGAGCTGGCGCAGGGGCAACCGCGCGACGTGGCAGCCTGGCTGGGACCACAGAAACTGGCGCGAGCTATTCTCTTCGCCACGCTCACCAACTGCGTGGCCTTCTTGCCGCTGTTGCTGGTCACCGGCAAGACGGGCGAGTTTATCTGGTCCCTGCCCATCGTCGTCACGGCCTCCCTGGTCTCCAGTCGCATCGTCTCGATGACATTCATGCCGCTGCTGGGATACTATGTCCTGAAAGGGCAGAAGGGATTTGAGGCAGGATTGACCGAGGGGGGGCGCGGAGCGACTTTCGCTCGGTATTACAACGGGATCTCGCAATGGTGCCTGGAGCATAAAGCGATCAGCCTGGGGTTCTGTCTGGCAGCGCTGGCGCTCTGCGCCCTCTGCCTGCCGCTGGTCGGCACGTCGTTCTTTCCGCTCGACCGCCACTCGGTGTTTACGGTCAACGTTTATCTTCCGGAAGGAGCCCCGATTCGTCAGACCGCCGTGGAAGCCGAACGGGTCATTGCGCAGATCGACCGACTTGAGGGGAAGCGGATCGCGGCCTACACGACGTTCGTGGGAGCTGGTGGCCCGCGATTCTGGCTGTCGATTGTGCCGCAACAGCGTGCCGACAACTACGCTCAGATCCTGGTTCACACGACGCAGGGCGATGTCACGACCGACATGGTCCAGCGACTGAAACGCCATCTTCCACCACAATGCGTGGCCCGCGTGACGATCGAACAACTGGAGACGGGACCGCCGGTGGGCGTCCCGGTCCAGATCCGGCTGTTTGGTGACAGCGTCGAGCAGTTGCGGAGGCTGGCAGACCAGACTAAGGAGATGCTGCGTGCGATACCCGGCACCGACAACATCCACGACGATTGGGATCCAGAAGTGCTGCAGGTGTCGCTGGATGTCGATGCAGACCGCGCCAACCTGACCGGCATCACCAATCAGGACGTGGCAGGGATCGTGTACACAGGCTTCTCCGGGTATGCCCCGACGCAGCTGCGAGAAGGAGACCGGCTGATCCCCATCACGCTCCGGCTGCGCTGCGATGAACGAACTCGGTATGAGGATCTGATGAACCTGACCGCCGTCAGTTCCATCACGAACCAGCGAGTTCCGCTCAACGAGATCGCCCAGATCCACCCGCAGCTGGTGGCGCCGAAGATCTGTCGACGAGATCACGAACGATGTCTGACCGTGAAGTGCGATACCGTTCCCGGTGTGTTGCCGAGCCAGGTGGTGCGCGCAGCGGATCGACAGTTGCGGCAACTCCAGAGCGACTGGCCGTCCCATTATCGGTACGAATTCGGAGGTGAGAAGTACGAACAGCAGAAAGGTTTTGCTTCGCTGACGCGCGCGCTGATGATCTCCTTGGCCTCCATCTATCTGGTGCTGGTATGGCAGTTCAATAGCGTCACCAAGCCGTTGGTGGTGTTCGCGGCAGTGCCCTTCGGACTGGCCGCCGGAATGATGGGGCTCCTGTTGTTTGACGCGCCGTTTGGCTTCATGGCGTTCTTGGGCATCGCCTCACTGGCCGGCGTGATCGTCAGCCACATCATCGTTCTGTTCGATTACATTGAACATGCCCACGAGAATGGTCTCCCGCTGCGTCGAGCGGTGATCGATTCGGCGCTGGTGCGCTTGCGGCCCGTGCTGGTGACGGTCCTGGCCACGGTGGGCGGGCTGATTCCGCTGGCGCTGGAGGGAGGGCCGTTGTGGGAGCCCATGTGCTATGTGCAGATCGTCGGTCTGCTGGCAGCCACGCTGGTGACCAAGATTGTGGTACCGGTGCTCTATGTGATGTTTGTGGAAGACCTCAAGATCATCCGTTGGGATCCGCCGGTCGCAGGCGGGGTTTGAGCGGCCGTGCGAAGCACGAGCCGAAAGAGGCTTACATTGGGCTGACAATACGGCTCAAGCGCCTCAGGCACGAGTTGTTGGGCGCGCCATGGCAACACCGCCTGTCGCAATTGAGTCCTACTTCCTCCCATCTCCCCCGGGGGCGTCCGAGGGAGATGGGCCGGGGATGAGGGAGTTGCCGCGCTTAAGATCCTGTCTCGGCCTCTCGGTGCCAGAGTCGTTACGCGGGGCAACGCACGCCGGTGCGGGCCGGACCGCCCATGCCACGCGGTTCTTGGGTGAGCGCGTTCGCGGAGAGGAGGGAGAGAATGGAGGTGGGTTGGGGGATCCGGTTCGCACCCGCGCGAAATCGACTCGGGTCGCCTCATCTCCGGTATGCTCCCCAGCTCCCGCTCGTTCTACCAGCCCAGGCTTCCGCTCTCTTTCGCTGGCGTAAGATCCCGTTATTGCCGGCGAACGTGATACCAGATTCAGCGACAGTGAACCTGCAGTTGGCCAAGCCAGGTCGATTACGAGCACGAGCACCGCTGCGCTGAGCACGAGCAGAGCACGATACGAGGACTGCTTCCTTGAGGTCGGACTGGATCTACGAAGATGTTCGTTGACAATCTACGAAGATATTCGTAGGATGGGGCAGGCGAGTGGTGGTTCGGTTGACGTCTGGGGATGTGAGGTGAGCGGATGGCACGAGTGCCGAAGCCGACCGATGGCGAACTGGAGATTCTGGCTGTGTTGTGGAGCCGTGGGGCGAGCACGGTGCGTGAGGTGCACGAGGTGCTCTCGGTCACCCGTCAGGTGGGCTACACCACCGTGCTGAAGCTGATGCAGATCATGTTTGATAAAGGACTGCTCAGCCGCGATGAGTCGCAGCGAACGCATGTCTATCGGGCCAAGGCGCGAAAGGAGGTCACTCAGCGGCAGTTGGTTGGTGACTTGCTCGCGCGCGCGTTCGGCGGTAAGCCCCAGCAGTTGATCTTGCAGGCGCTGTCAGCTCAGCGAGCGACAAAAGAGGAGTTGGCCGAGATCCGTCGTCTGATCAGCGAGATGGAGGGAGAGCGCCAATGAACGCCGTAGGCCTTCAGCAGTTGGTTGAGCGACTTGGTTGGACCATACTGCATTCGCTCTGGCAGGCATGTGTGATTGGTGTCGCAGGAGATCGAGTTGCTTATGTGAAAGCTCTGCTGGAGATGGAGTCGCTGCGAAGATCGGCCGCACCGATTGCGCTGGCCGCCTCCGGCGGCGACCTTCTGCAGCGTGCCAGACGCTTGCTCGAGATGCGGCCCACTGCAGGAATTTCCTCCTGGTGGCAGGCGAGCCTGTTGGGGCTGCTGGTAGCAGGCGGCGTGTTCTCGGCGATCGGCGGAGCATGGTTGATGGCCGCACCGCTCAGAGATTTCCAGGAGACAGCGGCCGATGGCGAAGCGACTCAGGAGAAACGGCAGGATGGTGCCGAGGGCGATTGCTACGTCTGGCACTGCATGACCGAGGACAAGGATACGGGCGAGCCGGTGTCCCAGGTGCGAGTCACCTGGGACTTCCAGCGCAGCGATCGACGAGCTGATGAAGCTGCGGGTCCACTGTCTGTATGGAAACAGGAGTTCGTGTCAGACGAAAACGGGCTTTACGAAGTGCAGGTTCCCAAGTCCGTGATGGATGAGTCGCGGCGGTGGCTCGGCATCGAGTACCGTCATCCGCGGTACTTGCCGAGCCGCAACTCGTTCTGGCCGCTGAAGATGCCCGATGACCCGCGGCAGGGGCTGGACCACCGCCACATCCTCTTGGAGCCGGGTGTGAAAGTCACTGGCCGAGTGATACTTCCCGGCGGTGCCCCGGCGGTCGATGTGCCGGTGATGTTTGCCCGAAGTCGCGAGGGATTTGGGGATTCCAACGGCGGTTACTACCACGGGTTCTGGACTCGTACCGACCAACAGGGACGCTACGAATTCTACACCCGCAACGCATGGCCGCAGCGAATCCACTGGTTTCCCGACAAGTATGAGTGCAATTCTCGGGCATTGACTCGCGAGTTTGGCGAGCAGGAGACGATTCGGCTGAAGGAAGGACTACGTCTTGCCGGGCGGGTGCTGGATCAGCAGGGAAAGCCGCTGGCACAGGTTGTGATCCGCGCGGCGACGGGGACACGCGTGCCTTATGTCTTCGCCGCTTCGGACGACCAGGGCATCTTCCGCTTCCCGCCGCTCCCGGCCGGTGAGTATACCCTGGCGCCGGTGCGCCATTATTACGACATGCAAACGGGCGACTCGCTTACGAGCGAACTGCCCACGCCGATCCCGGCAATACGTTATGTACTCGACGCTGCCACCTCGTCGGTAGATCCGAAAGCGGTGATTCAGGCCTCGCCCCTGGTGCGAATACCTGTGGAGGTGGTCGATGGTACTGGCAAGCCGCTGGATGGAAAGATGCTCTCGATCGGTGATTTGGGCGATTTTGAGAATGCCGTACTTGGCAAACCCGTCGAGGGTGAGCCGGGACGATACGAGTTCCAGTATCCTCAGGATCAATACGTTCGTGATCTGCGAGTGCGATGCTCCATGGGCGAGTCAGCATTTTATCAGCTCAGCGACCAGTTTGCCCCGGTCGCTGCTGATGCGATCGTGCTCGGCAAAGCGACCGCCGATTTTCCGATCGTGCGTGTGGTGGTTCGCCAGGCCGGGACGCTCAAAGTGACCGCTCGAACGCCGGATGGGAAAGAACCTGAAGGAAGTTCTCAGATTCACGTGCAATACGGATCGGAACAGACGACGCGGCTCGAAGCGGCAAACCAGGCGAATCGGGATCCGCGTGCGATCTTCATGGCTCCGGGGCTGATGATCAGCTATCCGGCCGGTGAGCCCTGGAACACCACGATCCAGCAGATCGCTCCGGGCGTGCCGGTGTTGGTGACGTTGCAGTCGGACAAATACGTTGCCGAGCCACAGACCGTCACCCTTGCCGACGGCGAAACCAAATCGATCGAGCTGGTCGTCAAGCCGTAGCGCCGACTTCAATCGGTGAGCCTGCGGGAGCGACTCATCCGCGTCCCGTCGTCACTCCGCGCAGCATTAACGTCCGTTCCAATTGACCATCCGTACTTGCAGGATGGCGAAGAGGCTACTTCGTGGGCTTTGCGGCTTTGTTTTTCTCGGGTATGGCTCGGAAATTGAATCGATCGTTGGGGGCCGCATCGCCATTGATCGTCAGTTCGACCGCTTCGCCATTCTGCAGGCAGTTGTCGGCCCACTTGAAGTCGAGCGTGGGAGGCCATGACGTGGTCTGGATGGCCGCCCGCGGTATGGCCAGTTCCAGCTGATCGCCTGCCGCGCGGTATTGAATTGTGACCGGATCCTGCCAGCGATACGCATGGTCGACGTTTCGCTGCAGCGTTGTGGAGGTCGCCGTCACACCGGTCTGGTTGACAATGACGTCATAGCCCAGCCAGCCCGTCTTGGCGTCCGTGTCGGTGTCGATCAGCAGCTGCATCCAGTTTGCGTCGGAGCTGGATGTCAGTGGCTCACGCGTCTGAACGTAGAAGTAGACCGCTTGATCGTCGTAGCTGACTTTTGACGCTACCAGGTCGTTTCGGCCGGTATCGTTGACGTACGTGCCTGCGGTGCCCCAGCCGGAATGGTTGCGGTGGACAGGATCTCCGATCGTGTCGTCGAACTGTGGCGATACGTTCTGCCAATCGGCGAACTGCCCGTCGATGGTAATGGCACTTGACATCACTGGTGCGAACGCAGGCACGCCCTTATAACGCCGAACATAACTTACCAGCTGATAATAATAGTTGTCGCCGTGTCCACCCTTCATCGGCTCCATATCGCGACTGTGCTCCTGGTCGAATTGATCGACGAACATGGGCGGAGTGCGGACATGATTGAATTCGTCGAAACGGCCGGCGATCCATTCGTTCCAGCCGGTCACGAAAATGGCCAGCGGATCTTCCTGGAGAGCCCGCTCCCATTGCTCGATTACGTTGTATCCGTAAAGCACGGCATCCTTCTTCGTGGACATCTTGCCGTTGTGAAATGATCGTCCCCGCGCGTCAGGCTCGCTCATGGAACCGAGCCGATCGCCAACGGCGTTCTGCGCCACGCCGACCGACATCTGTTCCTTCTCTCCTTGGGAGTTCTTGAACACATGTTGCGGGTAGATCTCGAGCCAGCTCCACTGATCAGGACCTGTGGGCCCCTGGAAATAGTCGGGCTGTGGCTTGCGAAATGTGAAGAAGGAGCGAATCTCGTCGATCTTCTCATCCCACGGGAAATCACCCACCACGCGATCACCCGTCACACTCTGGCCATCGACATAGGCCGTGCCGTCGGGACGACGATCTTCCGCAGTGCTCCACCAGGCAATCGGGCCCTCGGCGTCGGACGCTTCGAGGTAATAGGTGCCGGCAGGCTGGGCTTCGTCCAGGTGAAGGACCTGTCGACCGCAATCGAACACATTGACAAATCGCTGCGAGGCAATCCGTTCGCCCTGAGGGCCATCGCGATACAACGACAGCGTGATCGATGACGTGGTCGAGCGAAAGGTCGGGAAGTAAGTGAAGACAGCTCCAAACGGCCGCTCAATCTTCCAGGTTTGTCCCAGCCTTTTTCCGGGAGCAATCTGGGTCGGTGTTCGATAGTCTTTGCTCGTATCGACCTGGGGGCTGAGCGAGTTCGGGTCGGCCAGGATCAGCGGTTTGCCGTCCCAGCGGAACCACATGTCTTCGAATTCCTGTTGTGAATAGAGCTGGTCGTACAGCTCACGGACGGTCGAGGCGGGATCCCAGAACGGAGTCAGGAACGCGACCTGCGGCGCATAATTGCCTGCTTGCCGCATTTCGCGAAACACACGCATCAAGGTCGTGTAGTTCTGGCGATATGTGACCTTGTTGCTCGTATCGAATATCACCACATCCACGCCGGCGTCGGCCAGCATCTGGGCGTGTTTGCGCAGGACGGCTTCGTCGTCGCCCAGGTAGTATCCGAAAATCGATTCGCCCCAGTGGTGCGGGTAGTGGAGCGGGCCCCAGGGAGGCGACGTGGGCTTCTTGATGGCATCTGGATCTGCCAGCAGTATCTGCGTGACGTCAAAGGGGCCTTGGCTCCACGATTTTTCGTGCCACAGGAAATAGAACATGGCGACCGTTCGATGCTCGCGCGGCGGGCCGACCTCATCAGCTAACGGCAGTTCACGCCCGAGCGCATCGGTGGCCGGCCAGGGAACTCCCGGGTTGCCTGTGAACGCCGTCTGTCCCCACGAGGATGCGGAGGCTGCGATGACACATGACAACGCCAACGACGCAACGAATATTCGCATGACTTCATCCTCTATCGGGTTCTGCGAGGCTCCAGCAGCCCACTCCGCGTGCCGCGCATGGATGCGGCGGATGCACGACCATTATGGACTCTCCAGCTGGCCGTCGCCACTCGTCACCTGTTCGAGAGAATGGATCGCTATCGCTCCAATGTGCTGACTCCAAGCGCCAGATGAGGGGGGGGCTTCTCCGTTTTTCTGTGCCCCGTTTTTCGGTCGCTGTTCCAGTCAGCTCTTGCTCTCCACCGGGCGGAACGGATAGACCCAGCTGGCCAGGACGCGGGGGCTGCGCGACTGGAGCCAGATGCGGCCACGTCCGGAGAACCGGAGCAGCAGCTGGTCGGCGAAGAGGAACGAGCGGATCTTGCGGCCGCGGGTGAGCTTATAGGTCAGCGATGGCTCCCACGCCACGACATATCCGTTGTCGACGACGTATTCTCCCTCCACATCCACCGGATAGATATCGCCATAAGCGTGAAAGAAGAGCGTGCCGGTGCCGGTCACTCGCAGGACGAACATACCTTCGTTGAAGAACCCGCGCAAGCCGTCCCACTTGGCATCACAGGTCACTCCTTCGCTCGACGCCAGATACGCGCCTTTCTCGAGCAGCAGTTCGCCGTTGGTTAACTCGTGTACCGCAATGTCGCCGGCGGAGCCGGGGGCGAACGTGACCGCGCCGGGCCCAGATTCCGCGGAGTAGATGTTCTGGAAGAAACTCTCACCCGAGAGCAGTTTGCGCTTCATGCCGGCCATCAATCCGCCGCGCGACGAGGTTTGCGTCTTGATGTTGCCGGTCATCCAAGCCATGGCGCCGGATTCGCCGACCACTCGTTCACCCGGAGCCAAGCTGACTTCCACCGCGCTGAACGTGGGTTCGCAGAAGATGTGGTACTTCATGATCGACACTACGACTTTCGTGAAGGAAGAAGGCGGCCAAGTGAGGAGCCGAATTCTTTGGGGTTGTGCGACTGGGTGAGCACTCGCCCGCGTCCGGTGAAGTGCATGACGAACCCTTCTCCGGCCAGCCACGATTGGAGCCAGGAGCTGCCCGCCTTGGTGATCGCGTACTGCAGCGTGCTTTCGAAGGCGACGAGGTGCCCGGTATCGATGATCAATCCGTCCTGCACCTCGGATTCCACGATTCGTCCGAAAGCGTTCACCAGCAACTGGCCTTCACCAGAAACCTCGACAAAACTGAGGCTCTCGCCCGATACGAAGCCTTTCAAGCCCTGGAATCGCGTTTCGATTTTCAAGCTGGCACTCGAGCCGAGATAGCTTCCGCCGGCACAGATCCACTTGGTGGTCGGGTCGACGTCAATGACGAAGACTTCACCTTGATGAGTGGGGGCCAGACCGACTTCCCCCGGTCGCCCGTCCGACGTGCTGTAGCTGGAGAAGAAGAAGTTCTCGCGCGCCAACAGTCGCTTCACGCCCCCTAACAAGCCGCCCGATCCTCCGCTGCGCGTGGTGACATCGATTTCCACGTTGGCCGAAGCACGATACATCGCCCCCGATTCTGAGACGAATCGCTCGCCAGGCTGCAGGCGGATCAGGGCCGATTCGAACGCCCCTTCGCCCAGTATTTCTATGTCCATGACCGGTTCCTGTCAGATCGTGTTTCCGAAGTGTCTGCTGGCGGGCAGTGTTGCGCAGAGAGCCTGCGGCGGCTGGCAGCATGTCCCGACAAGGCACTCTGATTAGGCACAATAGGGTCGCAGCCAGCCGGCCAGGGCAGACATATGACGAGTCTGCAGAAACAGCTTGCCCTGACCCTGAAATCGCATCACCAGTCCCTCACCCGAGAAGAGGGTTTGTTTGAGTCCTCCCATGCCGCCGATCGTGTACGACAACGTCGGTTCCCAGCCGACGACGTGTCCGGTATCGACAACGAACTCGCCTTGAATGTCCTTTTCGACCACTCCGCCATAAGCGTTGAAAAACAGATCACCCTGGCCCGACACGTCGATCAGGAACCCCCCTTCTCCCGAGAAGAAAGCGCGCAGCCCGCCGAATCGAGTGCCGAGTGTCATGCCGGGCGTACAGCCCAGAAAAGCTCCCGCCGTGAGAAAGAAATGGTCTCCCTTCATCGTGCGATGCAGGATGCTTCCCGGACAGGCAGGCGAGAGCGAGACAAAGGCCATTTGCCGAGCGGTGTACTCGGAGACAAACAGCGATTCGCCTCCCACGATGCGGCGCACCGCTGACTTGAGCAGCCCTCCCACCAGCCGCGTGTTGAGCTCAATGTGACTGCTCATTCGACTCATCGCGCCTCCCTCCGACCAGAAGGACTCGCCAGCGGCTAACGCGATCGTCAAGTCGCCATATGATGGATTGCCACTGATGTCGAACTTCATACGCTGTTCCTGAATTGCGGATGCTCAAGATAGGGCGTCATCAGTACGCTGGATCGTGATTCGTCCAGCGCGCCCTATTCTAGCGATCGCCAACTCGCCCTAACAACCCAGGTGGCTGAGCGCCCGATGGTCCAGGTCGAGGATGGACCGCCAGTCTGGTAGTCTGGGCGAACTTCCAAGACAGCCACGTCCGGCTGCTACTGGTGGACCGGCAGGGAGCCGGTGCGCCACGGACCAGGCTGGGTCGGTGGCGCTTGCGATGGCGATGAAGCGAATCTCACATTGCCGGTGAGTTCAGAGTGTTACTGGCCGTTATCAGACGCGACACAAGCGGCCAATGGCTGATCGAGTGGCAGATGGAAGCCTGCCTTTTCGGCCAGCAACATCTGGATCAGCGTACCCAGCGGGTTCTGTTCCCAGCATTCTCCTGCCTCACCGGCGGCGGACGCCGAAACGAACAGCTGTTGGGGAACCAGCGGCTGATCGCTGTGCGCCAGTTGTTCGGCGACCACGGCCAAGGCATAGAGACGCGGGTCGCCGTACGAATCGATCTGTTGGCGCAGCACTTTGGCGCGGGCCTCTCCTTCGAACGTCAACCGCTGGCTCTCCCCTTCCCCGATCAGCGCCTTGGCCTTCCCTTCCGACTCGGCGACCAGCACCTGCCGGCGGCTCTCCGCTTCGGCGTTTACAACCGTCTGTTCGGCGCGCAACCGCCCCTGGGCCAGGTCGGCTTCGCCGTGATTCTTGGCGATTTCGATCTCGACTTGCGAACGAGTCAGGTCGGTCTGCATTTCGGCATGTCCCTCCGCTGCGTGAGCGAACGGGAGATGTGGAGATGTTGGCGCGGTACTTTCTCGATCAGTTTGCGCGCGAGACGCCGGCCTTTGGCGGCAAGCGGCTCACGTCAGCGGCACTTTCCCTTCTGGCAGAATATCCGTTTCCGGGGAACGTGCGGGAGCTGAAGAATGTGATTGAACGCGCGGCTTATCGCGACACCACCACCGAGATCACGCCGGAGGATCTGGGATTGGTCCCGTCGACGATGCCGACGGCTGCGGGAGGTGGCTTCTATCAGCAGATTGAATCATTCGGCCGTCAGTTGATCGACAACGCTCTGCGCCAAGCGGATGGCAATCAAGCTCAGGCAGCGCGTCGCCTGGGGCTCTCCTATCACCAGTATCGCTATTACCACAGGAAGTACCTGGGGAGTGCGTAGGCACGAGGAAAGAACAAATCCGGCGTTTCTCTGGCAGCCACGCTCGCCCAGCGCGTGGGAATCGGGCCAACTTCCGAAGTTATTGTTCCCGCGTTCCTTAGTCCCTCAACTCGCTTTCCGCCACAAAGGTGGCGAGGATTTCGCGCACCTTCTGGCGTTCGGGTGGGAGGAAGTGGTTGAACGGCTCGGCCATGAAGTCGTCGCAGATACCCAGCAGTGACAGAGCGCACTTGGTAGCTTTGATGTACCGCGACGTGTATTTGCCGATCGCGTAGACGCTCTGAAAAGCATGGACGCGGGCCAGCAATTCGGCGGCTTCCGCCTCTCTGCCGTCACGTGCCGCTTCATAACAGGCGACAAACAGCTGCGGAAAGACATTCGCCCCACCGCTCACACCACCGTCGGCACCCAACCGCATAGCATCGACCAGCAAGTGTTCCGGCCCCATCAAGATCGACCAGTCAGAACGCACAACGCGCAGACCGAGCAATCGCGTAAAGTAGTCCAGATCACCGCTGCTGTCCTTGACCCCGACAATCTTGTCGATTCCGGCGAGTCGCTCGAGCGTGTCTGTCTCGAACCACACCTTGGTCAGGCTGGGCATGTTGTAGAGCATCACTGGCAAAGGGAGTTCCTCGGTGATGCGTTCCACGTAGCCGATCAATTCCGTCTGCCCTGCGGGAAAGTAATAGGGTGTGGCCAGGACCACCGCGGTGGCCTGCGCCTCGTAAGCTGCCGCTGCCACTCGGAGCGATTCCACGAAAGCCGTGTCGGTGATTCCCACCAGCACCGGCACGCGCCCCGCCACGATGCGACAGGTCCGCTCGATCAATTCACAGCGCAGGCGATACCCCAGGCTGGGCGCTTCCCCGGTCGTACCCAAAATGAAAATTCCACTGACGCCTCCCTCAATCACATGCTGGATCAGTCGCTCATGCCCCGCAACATCCAGCGTGTCGCGCGCCAGCAGCGGCGTTACCAACGGGGGCACGATGCCGTGAAATCGGCGAATTTCGCGTGGAAATGGTTCTGTCACTGTCGTGTCCTCAGAATGGCGTACTCGCTCAGCAATGTGCCCCCCGATGCTCCGAATCGAGGCTAAACCGCCAGCTCGCTCATGTTAATTGATGAAGCGTCACAGCGGCAGGGCGTCAGGTCCAGAAACTGGCCGTGTTGATCCCCGGCCGCTGAGGGGATAAAAAACAGGCAGTGGAGCCGCACGGCTCCTCGAATCGTCTTGAACCGAGTTGCGTTAGTTTCGTTTCTCTCCAGAAAGGAGCGTATCATGTCCGCACACAGACGCTGCGCCAACGATCGCCGTTTGCCGTGGTTGTATCAGCTCAGCATCGTGAGCTGCCTGGCTATGTTGGCAGTGTGTGTGTCGTGTGCCAAGCAGTCCAGCCAGACCACTACCTCTGACAAGTCGTCCCAAACCACGACGCCCGCCCAACCTGCTGCACCCCACGCACCCATGACTGAGTCGCAACCCACAGCCTCTACCGAGTCGACCCCGGCCGAAACCACAGCCACGGTACCAGCACCAACGGTACCGGCGCCCACCGAACCAGCGCCCACCGAACCAGCGCCTACGGAACCAGCGCCCACCGAACCGGCTGCTGTAGCACCAGCGGATTCCGGCATGACGGAGCCGGCACCGGCGACCGAGGAGAAGCAAGTGCTGCGTCACGCTGTCTTCTTCCAGTTCAAGGAATCTGCGACTCCCGAGGACGTGCAGAAGATCGTTGATGCTTTCCGGGAACTACCAGCGAAGATCGATGTCATCGCCGACTTCCAATGTGGTACCAACAACAGTCCTGAAGGGCTCAATGATGGACTCACGCACTGCTTCCTGCTGACATTCAAGGATGAAGCGGGGCGAGCGGCCTATCTTCCTCACGAAGCACATCAGGCGTTTGGGGCACTGCTTGGACCGCATCTGGAGAAGGCCTTTGTCATCGACTACTGGGGTGCAGCCGACCTTCCCGCGGTTGAGAAGCCGCTCAAGCATGCGGTGTTCATCAAGTTCAAGGATGATGCATCACCGGAGGCCGTCGCGGCCGCCGAGCAGGCGTTTGCCGCCCTGCCCATGAAGATTGATACGATCAAGGCCTTTGAATGGGGCACCAACAGCAGTCCGGAAGGACTCGATGACGGATTCACTCATTGCTTCATGGTGACTTTTGATTCCGAGGAGGGTCGAGCAGCCTACGGCCCCCATCCGGAGCATCAGGCACTGGTGGAAGTGCTCAAGCCGGTTATGGAGAAGGTCCGAGTGATCGACTTCTGGGCCGAGAAGTGAGCCAGAGTCGGTTTGGCTTAACCGGGCAGCAGTTGGATTGATCAACTCAGGGTCGCACTGGCTCGTGCCAGTGCGACACTGCTTCGGGCATTGGATGAAGTAGCCCAGCGAGTAGCTGGTGCCGTCGCGGACTGAAGTCCGCGCTACGGCTTAGTTGGCCAGTGGGTACGATTCCAGCAGGTTTTTCAGGCAGGAAGTCATCACTTCGGTGTACAGCGGCTCTTGTTTGCATGGCACGTGGACGTTGGACTGTGCCGCGTCCAGTTGGGCGCTGAAGAGGGGCGAGCCTGGGATGGGCACGCTGAACGAGACGGTCGCCTTGCTGTCATCGTCGAAGGTGACGTCCAGCTGATGAACGCCGGCCGCGTAGAAGGTGAAGGCTAGCTGCAGCACATTCTGCTGCCACGTGGTTTTCAGCAGCCAACGGGTCGGATTCTCGTCGCTCAGCCAGACTCCTTCGTGCGGTCCGGTGAGCGTCGCGCTGCGCACGGCCTTGCCGGCCGGCCAGCCAGTGATGCGCACCAGGCAGTCGGGGACGCCATCGGGCTGCCAGCTTGTCTTGCCGAGCAGGTCTTGCGAACAGCTCAGGTATTGAGCTGCCACGCTGCCGGGTGCACTAGTCTCTGGAACGGGCTCCGGTTGCTCGGTCAGTCGTACGGGGACCATCCGATAGCAGTCGATGCTGGCCGCTCCCGGTTGAGGCGGCTGAGCCAGTGCTTCATAACCCCGTTCGGTGCGGTAGATCTTTCGTCCGGCGAGATCGATGAAGGAAGGAGTGCACCACATATTGCGTGGTCCGGTGGGGGCCGGCAGCGAGCGAGACAGATAGGTGAGGGGGTCTTCTTGAGACTGGGTCAGCGCATAGTCGAAGTAGGCCTTCAACTGCGGCGCTACATTGTCCAGCACCTTGGACTGATCGACGATGAACCAGGTGTAGTAGTTGTCGCGTCCAAAGCAGGGATACCATTGCACGGGCAGCTCCGATAGCAGGATCCGGCGGTAGGCCTCACGATCGAGGCCCACGTTCCATTCCTCCTGGAACCCTTCAGGCCCCGTCCCCACGTTGGCGTAGATGGCGCGCACCTTGGCTCGCAGCAGATCGGGCTCACGATTGTAGGCAGCCGCCACATCGCGCAGGCTTCCGACCGTGAAGATGCTGACCTTCTCCTGCGACTGACGCAAGGTCGTGAGGATCAGCTCCACGGCACCCTGAGCATTCTTGTCCTGAGTCAGTCCCTGATCGTCGGGGCTGCGCAGCGGCTGATCCAGCCCGGTTGTGAACGGAACCTCTCTGCCGGAGAGACGAAACATCTGGCGCAGCGCCACGATCCCGGGCTTCTTTTCAGCGCTCTGGCTGGGGAACTGCTGATGAATGTTGGCCATGTCGATGATAATTCCCTTCACGTCGAGTTCCGGCATGGCAAACAATGTGGCCAGATCAAAATGGTCGTCCGGATCATCGTGCGGATGGTAGAGGTCCGTGGAGTAAATAACGGGTACACCGTCTCCGTACGCGATTGGGCCGAAGGAGGCAACCAGAACAAACAGGCAAAGGATACGCAACATGGATAAGCCTCTTTTCTTCGCAAGCACTGAAAGAGCAGGCGCGATTCGGCAACACCTGCGTGGAATCACGAATGGCGAAGTACCCAATGACCAGTGGAATGACGAAGACTACCGTTGACGAATCAACCTGCCAGAGAGACTTGACGAAAGTCGAATTCGGTTGTTGTTCGGTCGTCTTTCGTCATTCGTCCTTTTAGCGGTGCGTTGACGGATTGCGTTCCGAGATTAAGCAATCATTTCCCGGCATCCAGAATCACCTGGTCCAAACCAAACATGTAGCTTTTCACCGCTTGCGGATTGCAACCGACAATCTCGACGCTCAGCTGGTGTTCTCCTTCACTCAAGTCGAACCTCCCCAGAGCGATTGGCCCGGACGGAGTTACCGATGGGTTGTAGAGGTCGATGGGCTCTCCGGCCTTCTCGCCGTCCAGGTAGAGCTGGACAATGCCGTAGTCGCACGCCTTGGTGAGCGCGACGCTCACCGAATACTTGCCAGCCTTCTCGACCGGCAGAACGATTTCCAGCTTGTCGCCAGGCTTCGCACCGGTCCACCACAGGTGGTCGTTATTGGTCCACTCGCCTTGAAAGCCGGTCAGACCTTGGGTCTGGATATTGCCAGGAGGAGTGCCAATTACGGCGAATCCGCCGGCCACGATGGGCGGTGTCACATAGTAGTCGTGGCGCTCATCGACCGGTACGGGACCGTAGGGATCGATGCCGCCGGGGGCGAGATACCAGCACACCGTGGCGGCGTAGAGCGTACCCATTTCCTCGGTGCGATAGTACTTTTCGATGCTGGCCTCGAACTCGCGCTCGAACGGAATGTTGTCAGCCAGGTGCCAGCGGAGCACTGACTGATGGCCTTGATTCTGCATCGTCATCGACTGAGCATGAAAAGGACGCTGGAACAGGCCGGGATTGCACCAGGCATAACCGAAGTAGTCTTCGGACCCCGTTCCGAAAGTCGACGGGAACTTCTCGCCATCGACAAAAAACTTCTCATCGCCTTCACCCCACCAGCCGCCACGCGGGTTCCAGACGTGCAGCATCACGCCCATGAAGCGTCCGTGCCCTTGCGTCTGGAGCAGCAGCCAGTCGGGCCATCGATCCTCGCTCAGCGTGACCGTATCGCGATGCCACTTGCAGTGGAAATGTCCCAGCCCGTCGAACTTGCGCTCCAGCGGTTTGTGCACGACCTCCAGCTCGACCTGGCGAGCTGTCTGTCCGTCGTTTACCAACTCTACCTTCGCCTTGCTGGCAAATGGCATGTACCAGTACGCATAGAAACCCTCGTCCGACATGCCCGTGATGTAGGTTCTGTAGAGGTTCTTCCCGGGCGCGGTTCCGAAGAAGTCGCCCAGCGGGCACCAGACAGACGGGCAATCTTGAGCATCGAACGTGATCTGCAGGCACAGCTCACGCAGCGCTGCCATTTCGTCAGCACGATCTTGCAGGTCAATCTTGACACGAATGGCCGTAATCGCCTGCGCACCTGTAAGTTCGCTGGCCAATACCGTGCCGTTGCCTGGCACGCTCAAGGAACTCTTCGCTACCTGCTCTCCCGCCGCCAACGGTCGTGCGCCCGTCGCCATCCGCTCGGCGAACTCGGTGTCGAGGGCAGCCAGTTGCGAAGCATGATCGGTCGCCAGCTTCTGAGAGAATGTGGGGACCTTCGTCCCTGCGGGATAGGTGGTGTAGACGAATTGATAATAGGCTCCCCAGCCCTTTTCAGCCACGATCTTGCACGACTTCTGATAGGGGATCGGGTAATACAGGTTCTGACCGCTGCAGCCCATCAGGTTCAGATTGTACGAGAGGAGCGGATAGTTGAAGGGAGCCGTGTCGCCACTGAAGTATTTGGCGAAAGGGAGATCTACCACAGGAGTCTTCGCTCCGTCGAGATAGATCTTCACATGGCCCTTGTCGGCCATGGCAGACCAGATCCGCCAGATGCACCCGGGCCCTTCCATCTCGGCCATAACGACCTGATCCCCTTCCTCGCGGATAAACATCGGGCCATCGTTGTTGGCGTCCCAGTTCACATACTTACCGGTTGTTTCGTCGTAGCGGCTGGCGCGATCCCAGCTGGACCATTGCTGGCACATCTCGCCTTCGGCTGGCAGGACCGCCGGTTGCGACAGGTCGGAGAGCCGCGCGATCAAATCACGGTAACTCAGGGTCTGCTCGGCGCGAGCCCGCATTGGAACGAACGCGATGGTGGTCAACACAACCGTCCAGGCAGCGGTCTTCAGGCGTGTGTTCATCTGGGGTTCCTCTCGCTGGGGAATGAATGTGCTGGGAGGGCTTGCTGAACCCACTAGCAGAACGGATTGGATGGGCGTTGGCAAGATCCAGAAACCGGGAAAAGCGGAGTGACTGCCGCCTTTCGGCAAAAGGCGCGTCTCCAATAGTGGGGCCAGGAGGGCTATATTACCTTAATCGTGCTCGTGCTCGTACTCGTACTCGTGCTCGTACTCGCCAATCCGGTCATCGAGGTCCCGGACCGTTGCCGTGGGGTGCCCGCTACCCATCGAGCAGGAGCACCGCTGGCGCTGAGCAGGAGTAGGATCACGGGTAGGGGTAGGAGAGGTGGGGAGCAATTCCCGCTCGCGCTGGGTTCGGCCGTTTGACGTTCATCGATTTGGGGATGTGGTATGCAGTTTTCCACCCGGTTCTATTTGAGCTTAGCTTGTCTTCTGTCTGCGGCGTTCCCCTCGTCATCGGGAGCGCGAGCCAGCCAAGCGGCGTCTCCGATCAAGTCTGATGAGGAAGTGTTGTTCTTCCCCACCGTCGGCAGCTGGGATGCGGCGCGAAGCGGTTGGAAAGTCCCGATTCACGGCTGGATCTATGAACCCGAGGAGGACAGCATGACGCGCGGCCTCGCCGTCCAGCGTCTGCGCAGTCTCCTGGGGCTTGATCCGGAGCAGCCGTCCACTGAGTTGTTTGAGCACCGCATACGCTGGTTCCTCGTGGACAACGAACGTGGCAAGAAAGTCACGATTCGCCTGGGAGGAGAGGAGTTCACACTGGAGGAATCGTCAGCCGATGGTCATTTCTTTGGCACGCTCACCCTGACGGACGAACACGTGCAGAAGATTCTGGTTAACCGTCAACTTCGGTATGAAGCGGTCACCAGGCCAGGCGATCCGCGGAGCTTTGCGGGGACCGTTCAGCTGCCGGAGCCAACGGGGATTTCGGTGATCAGCGATATCGACGACACGATCAAAGTCTCTCAGGTGCGCCAGCGAAAGGAGCTGCTGCAGAATATCTTCTTCCGGCCCTTTGAAGCGGTGGAAGGGATGGCGCAGAAGTACAGCCAGTGGGCGACGTCGGGCGCCGAGTTCCACTATGTGTCGGCCGCTCCGTGGCAGATCTATGAACCGGTGGCCACGTTTGTTCAGCAGTCAGGCTTTCCACCGGCGACGTTTCACATGCGACGCGTGCGGTTAAAGGACACGAGCGGCTTCACTCTGCTCGCAGATCCCGTGGCCTACAAGCGTGAGCAGATCACTGAGCTGCTGGAGTCCTTTCGGCAGCGCAAGTTCGTGTTGATTGGCGATTCTGGTGAGAAGGATCCCGAAGTCTACGGTGCGGTGGCTCGGCAGTATCCCGAACAGGTTGTGCGGATTTTCATCCGCGATGTGACGCAGGAGGCGGCCGACAGCGATCGTTATCGAGCGGCGCTACAGGGCGTGCCAGCGGAGAAGTGGATGCTGTTTCGCAGCGGTGACCAGTTGGACCTGCCGACGATCGGAATCCGATAGAAAACCCCAGAATATCGAACAAGCAACCGCGGAACGAAGAAGGAAGAGGAGGAATAACGCAAGCGAAAGCGTGAGCAATCACGGAGACTGCGCGACGCGATTCTCCCACTTGGTAATCGGATATTTCTCGTTCGATATTCTGCGGTGAGGACATGAAACGTCACGGAAGATCGTCCTGGTCGCCGTTGTGGAATATGTTCTTCAGGAAGGATCATGTTCCAGCGGGTGTCGAATGTCTTTACCGCGAAGCGGATGCATTCAACAGCCCAGGGGCGCCGCGCTGCGCACCCTGGATTGTCAATTCCCCATGCATTCGATATGCCGAAGGCGTTTCACAAGGGCCGTGGGCGACCGGTTTCTTATGTCGTCGTCATTATTGTTCAAGTGTCGCTTGATCAGGCGACAGCGCCGAAGTGCGGGCCCCACTGGCGAGCCAGTTGTCGGCCGAGCTTGGTCAGCTCCTGCTGCTCGGGCTCGGTCAGTTCCTGGAACCGCCTGACGAGCTCCACGTTCTGGCGCAACTGATCGATATTGTGAACACCCAGATTGGCGGTGGCCACGCCGGGCGTGCCGAGCGCGTAATTGACGGCCTTCTGCAGATGCTCGACATCCATTTCCGGGCGTGCAGCGGGATTCTCATACGACCCGTCGCTTTTGCGAGCACCACCGAATACCTTCATGGCCACGATGCCCACATCGTGCTTGCGGGCGACCGGCAGCACCTTTTCTTCGAAGTTGTAGGTGTAGCGATCGGCGAAATTGATCACCGTCAGCAGGACGTCCACCAGCCCCGTTTCGAGCAGTGGCACGAACTTGTGAGGTCGATTGTGTCCCGAGATTCCCAGGAAACGGAACTTGCCCGCTTCCTTCTGTTTCACCAACCAGTCGAACACGCCCCCGGGCTGCATCGCCTTCTCAACGTCGTGATCACCGGCGCTGTGATAGTAGACCAGATCAAACCAATCGGTCTTGACCAGTTCGAAGGAGCGGTCAAGCGATTTCTGAGCTTCCTGGATGTCGTCGGCCAGCACCTTCGTGGAGAGGAAGATGTCCTTGCGCCGTGAGCCGAGTGTCAGGCCGATTCCTTCTTCGGAGTCGATGTAAGCGGGGGCCGTATCGATCGAATTGATTCCCAGTTCGATCGCGACGTCCACGATCTTCGCAATCTCGGGGGCAAGGATCTTGGGACACAGACCACAGGGGGCCGTTCCCAGCGTGATCGTCGTGACCGACTGTTTGGTGCGGCCCAGGACGCGCTGGGGAAGTGGTTCGGACGCGGCCCCGTCCTGGGCCACAGCTCGCCCCACCTGGCTGCCGGCGACCAGCATGCCGCCGGCCAGTAATCCACTTTGGTGTACAAATGTTCTACGAGAAACCGCCATCGGTTCTTGCTTGCTCATTTTGCAGCCTCCACAACACGCTCGTTAACTCGAATCCACTCAGCAGCGAGATGATCAGCTTTTTCTGCCCGACTATTGAGCCATTGTCCTTTACCGGCCGACCTGGGGCAAGGAGCGGCATTTTTGCGCGGGACCGGGATTTGTAGCCGAGTACGGTCCGGCAACAAGTCGCGTGAGAGGCAAAGTGGCGGTGGCTGCAGGTGTGAGCTGGCAAGCGAACCGCGTCAGCTGAGCGTCCAAGGGCTCCGCATCGGGCGGGACATCATGGCCTGGGCGTCCGGATCATCGGGAAAACACTCCTGGTCCGGATCCCATTTCACTCTGCGACCCAGCTTGATCGAGATATTCGCCAGATGACAGACGGTCGAGACGCGATGGCCAATGTCCACCGGGAAGTAGGGATCTTGCCGGCTCTTGACGCAGTCGAGGAAGTTGCGATGTTCGCCGCTGGGGTTGGTAAACAGATGGAGCTCCTCAGGGCCAATGACGGAGTTGAGAATCTCATTCGAGCTGGCTTCCAGGCGTCCGATCCAGCCGCGATTTCCCACCCAGCCGTCGCTGCCGATGAACTTGATGCTCGGCTCGCCGGGAGTGCATGTCATAACGACACCGTTGGCGTAGGTGAAAGTCACGTCGTAATCTTTGACGGTGTCGTAGAGCCCTCCCTCCCAGAACGTGCCCTTGCCATCGATCTCGACGGGGCCAGACCGTTCCGAGTTGTTGCCCCACTGCGCTGTATCGAACAAATGGGTACCCCAGTCGCAGATGATTCCGCCCGAGTAGTTCCAGATCCAGCGGAAGTTGAAATGTACTCCGTCAGGAGTGTAGGGAGCTGCTGGGGCGGGGCCGAGCCACATGTCCCAGTCGAGTTCTGGCGGTACCGGCTGCGGAGTCGCGTCGCCCGGTCGTGATGGCTGTTGCGGCAGAATCACTTCGATTCGCTCCAGCTTCCCGATGCGGCCGTTGCGCACCAGCTCGGCCATCCGATGATAGACGGGTAGCGAGCGGTCTTCGGTGCTCGTCTGAAACACCTTGCCAGCTTTGCGCACGGTCTCGACCAGGATCTTGCCCTGCTGGATGGTCAGCGTCGGCTTCTCGCACTGCACGTCCTTGCCCGCTCGAATCGCCAAAACACTCATCAACACATGCCAATGATCGGGAGTTGAAATCATGACCGTGTCGATATCGCTGCGAGCCAGCACTTCGCGGAAGTCTTTGGTCGTCGCACAGTCGTCGTTACCATAAGCTTTGTTGACGGCGACCCTGGCCTCTTCCATGTGATTGCTGTCCACGTCGCAGACGACTCGTACAACTGCATCGGGTTGCTTCAAGTAGGCGGGCAGGTTCCAATGTGTGCCGTGGCTGCCAGTGCCGATGAACCCTACATTGATCTTCTCGCTGGGGGCAATCGCACCGCTGAGGCCCAAGGCGGTGGCCGGAACGAAATAGGGGACGGCAAGCAAGCCGCCTGCAGCCGCTGCGCTCGTCCGGAGAAACGACCGTCGATCGGTCTTCTGGCCGGTGTGGGTTTTCTGGTGGGTCATGGTGAGGTTCTCTCTCCAGGGCGGACGATAGTGCAAAGTCGTCGTAGCTGTCAGGCTGCAGCTCGTTTCGCAGAATCGCGATCGTTGATTCAGGATGGACTGCTGTCTGTCCATGATAGCTCCACGCCGGGGTGCCGTCAGCACGGCGGCATGGGAAACCAATCCGTTCATGCGGCTCCTCGGGGCGCAAACCCTGGCCAGGATGCGGACCATCGCCTAAGGTGATAGATGGTAGGTTCTGCATTTCCAGGTTCCGAGTCGGCATGGTGTATGGACGAAATGGCGAATTGTCGGCGACAAGGTCCCGAGCTGTTAGCTCCGGCAGGCGATTGGGATTGTCTGCGCGCGGCCGTAGCCAACGGTGCCGACGCCGCCTATTTCGGTCTCGATTCGGGCTTTAACGCCCGCGCTCGAGCCACAAATTTCTCACTGGAGAATCTGCCCCAGGTGATGGAGTTTCTGCACCGCCATGGAGTGGCGGGGTATGTCACCACCAACATCCTGGCGTTTTCCGACGAGCTGCCGTCGCTGGAAACGACGATCCGGCGCATCGTGGAAGCGGGAGCGGATGCGGTGCTGGTGCAGGATCTGGGACTGGTTCGCCTGATCCGCCAGGTGGCTCCGCAGCTGGCCATTCACGCCTCGACGCAGATGACGCTGACCAGTGCCGAGTCGATCAACATCGTGCAGCAGCTGGGTGTCGAGCGCGTGGTCTTGGCGCGGGAGCTGTCGGTGCCGGAGATCGCAAAGATCCATGCGCAGACCTCGATGCATCTGGAGGTGTTCGTTCATGGCGCGCTGTGCGTGGCCTATAGTGGGCAGTGCTTGACGAGCGAGTCGCTGGGAGGGCGCAGTGCCAATCGCGGCCAATGCGCTCAGGCGTGCCGTTTGCCTTATGAACTTGTCTGTGACGAACAGACGGTGGACCTTGGCGACAAGAAGTACCTGCTCAGCCCGCGCGATCTGGCCGCTTATGCTCTGGTACCGGAGCTGATTGCAGCGGGGGCGATGGCGCTGAAGATTGAAGGACGACTCAAAACTCCTGAGTACGTGGCGAACATCACGCGTCACTATCGAGCGGCGATCGATACGGCAGTGTCGGGGAAGGACGTGCAGTTTTCGCCGCGACAGATTGAGGAGATGGAACTCTCGTTTTCTCGCGGGTTCTCGACCGGGTGGTTGCATGGCTGCGATCACAAGGCGTTGGTATCTGCCACCAGTTCAGCCAAGCGAGGGATTCTGATCGGCGAAGTCCAGGATGTGCAGCAGGGCCGCGTCTATGTGAAATTGTCCGGGCGGCTCAAGGCGGGCGATGGCATTGTGTTGGAGGGTGATCGTGCGGCGGGCCAGGAGCAAGGCGGCCGCATCTACGCCCTGTATCAGCGCGGGCGGCGGATGACCGACGAAGTGGAGTCGGGCGTGGTCGCGGTGACGTTGCACCGAAACCCGCTCGACCTGCAGCGGCTGTGGCCGGGACAGAAAGTGTGGAAGAGTGATGACCCAGCACTCACGCGGCGTCTGCGCAAGTCGTTTGCTGGCGAGATCGCCGGCAAGGATGTGGAAGTGGCGATGGAGGTGATCGCCCGAACGGGCCAGCTGCTCGAGGTTCATGTGCAGACACCGGGTCGCGCAGCCCTGGCCGTTCGCAGTGACGAACCACTGGCCGAAGCGATCAAGCATCCACTCACCATCGACACGTTGCGGCAGCAACTCGGCCGATTGGGAGGTACGGGATTTGCGCTGGGACGTCTGACAGCCACCATCGAAGGCAAGCCGATGGTGCCGCTGAGTGTCATGGGGCAGTTGCGGCGAGCGATGGTCTCTCGGCTGCAGGAAGCAACTCCGACTTCGGATTCCGATCGGCCACACATCGCTGCGTCGCCCGTGTTGCCTCAGCTGCGTGGCGCGATCGCGCCGCCTCCGGCTCAGCCCGCCTCGCCGCGATTGTCGGTACTTTGCCGGTCCCTCCATCAGCTGCGTGTCCTGTTGGAGCACGGAGTGTCCGACATGTATGTCGATTTTGCGGATATCCGCCAGTACCGCGAGGCAGTTACTCTGGCCCGCACCGATGGAGCCACATTGGCGCTCGCGACTCCTCGGATCCTCAAACCGGGGGAGACGGGGATCTTCCACGCTCTGGCACGAACTGGGCCCGATGCCGTTCTTGTCCGCAATCTGGCCGGGCTGAAGTTCTTTGGCGAACAACAGATTTCCTGCCTGGCCGACTACACGTTGAACGCCGCCAACGAACTGACCGTCGACTACTTGCGACACCTCGGCGCACAGCGCGTCACCGCCTCGTATGACCTGAACCGAGAGCAGATGATCGAGCTGGCTCGGCACGCCCGTGTTGATCTGCTGGAGGTGGTCGTGCACCAGCACATGCCGATGTTTCACATGGAGCATTGTGTCTTTTGCGCTGTGCTGTCGCCGGGAACCAACAAGACCAACTGCGGCCGGCCGTGTGACAGCCACGTCGTGCAGCTGCGCGACCGCGTGGGGAGCGAGCATCCATTGACGGCAGACGTCGGATGTCGCAATACTCTGTTCAATGCGACGCCGCAGAGCGGCGCCGAGGTCGTCGCTCCCTTGCTGCGATTGGGCGTGCGTCACTTTCGGGTGGAGTTGCTGCACGATGAGGCCCCGGCCGAGCTGCGTCGGTGCGTCGATCTGTATCGCGACCTGTTGGCGGGAAAGATCAGCGGGAGCGAGGTCTGGCAGACGCTCAAAGCGCACAATCGCACCGGTGTGACGCGTGGAACACACGAACACCGTCGTGATCCGATGGCTCTGCTGTAAGGCATGAAGGAAAAGAACGACGGCGAGTCTTTGGTAGTCACGCTCGCGCAGAGCGTGGGAAACAGCCCGCCGCCGCGCGATGGTCTCTACAACGACCGAAGTCATTTTCTTGACGCAATCCATAGCGTCGTGGGAACCTCCACGCAGAAACCCCCTTTCGAACGAGCGTACGGCCATGGTGTCACCGCCTGTGAACGAACGTGCCTTCACACCGCCCGTGCTGGTTCTGGCCACCGGCAATCGACATAAGTACCAGGAGCTTTGCGACCTGCTCACCCCGCTCCAGATTCCGCTCCGTTCTCTCGCGGATTACTCCCCGGTTCCGGCCGTCGACGAAGATGGGCGGACGATCCAAGCGAACGCGCGCAAGAAAGCGATCTATTACGCTCAGCAATTTCACCAGTGGGTACTGGCGGACGATACGGCTTTGGAAGTGGACGCGCTGGGAGGCGCGCCCGGCGTACGATCGGCTCGCTATGCCGGTCCTCATGCTTCGATGACCGACCATCGCGCCCTGCTGCTGGAACAGCTGCGCCACGTTCCCCTGTCGCAGCGCAGTGCCCGGTTCGTCTGCCAGCTGGCCCTCGCTGATCCGAAGGGCGCAATTGTCGCTGAGTCGACCGGCGAATGCCTCGGACGGATACTCAACCAGCCCGCCGACGGGCCGTACGGCTTCGGCTACGACGTGTTGTTCGAGGTGACGGGAATCGGCCGGACGCTGGCCGAGCTGTCACCAGCCGAGACCGCCGCTGTCGGACATCGCGGCCACGCTGTGCGCGCGCTGTTGGCCGAAGCGGAGCTGACTGCGTTTCACCACGCCGGAAAGAAAGCTGAATGATGCTCGGATGCTTTGCGCCTTGGCGTGAGATCTCCTCTGCCGCAAAGTGCTCACGCCAAGGCGCCAAGGCGCTAAGAGATGAAGAAACGGCCGGCGTGATAGAAGCTAAGGAGTGTCAGGCCCCACGGTCCACTGCAATGGACTGGAGTCGGGAGTGATGGCGACCGCCAGGCCGTCGATCAGCTGCTGGCCGCTTACAGCGCGCGTCTGACCCGTCGGCTCGGTGATTTCATAAGGCTTGTCGCCATCCACGGTGAACCACTCAGGGAACTGGTTGATGCGCGGGTAGTCTTGCGGCATGTGCATGATGGTCTTGTGACGCGGCTGATCGAAGATCAGCCGACCCTGCCACGGTTGCTCGGCAGTGAGTTGCAGCGTGACCGTGCCGTCGGACTGCACAGCGCCCAATTGCAGATCGGCACGCCAGGGCTGCACGGTGATGCCCTGTTGTTTCCAGAGTGCGTACATGATGGCGGTGCGAGCAAAGTTACCGTCGCCATGCCAGCCGCCAATGATGCCGTCGTCCCGTTGCATGGCCAGCATGATGCGCATCTGACTGTCAATCCACTCGGCGGCCACGTCCACCGGTTCTCGGTTGTAGAGGTTGATGGCCGATTCGATGCTGTCAGCATACCCATCGTGGCTCTTTCCTTCCCAGGGATATCCACGATAGTCGTTCAGATGGCTGAGCGCGTGACGCACCGCTTCACGATACGACTGGGTACCGTCGACCAGGTACACGGTGTAGAAGCCGTTGTAGTTATAGCCCCAGCAGTCGGACAGAGCACCGGATACCACCGCTCCGCTTTGCGGGTTGATGGCGTTGACCATCATCCCGCCCGAATCGACTCCGTAGCGCAGAATGCAGTCCAGGATCTCGTGAAGCGGTTCCCGGTATAATTCTGCTTTTTCCTGGTCGACATGGGAGCAGGTGAAGTAGACCTCGGTCAGTCCCGAGATCAGTTCGCAGCCGTGGTCGCGCAGTTTCAGGAGGTCACTGTTGCGCGTCGGGTGATGATCGCCCAACAGGTACCAATCGGCGATCCGTTGGGCTCGCTCGAGGTACTGCCGATCGCCCGTCATCCAGAAGTAGCGTGACGTCAACTGCATCATCTCGCCGTTGACTTCTCCATTGGTGGAAGGGATCAGGCCTGCAGGAGTTTCGACTGGCGCATGCTTCCAGATGTCGTCGATGATGCCCGACATGCGTTCGGACCAGGGCGAGGGGCCGAGCCATTCGGTCAGTGGCATCAGGCCGTCTTTCACGTACTCCGAGTTGTTGAAGATCACGCGATGTAGATCGACCTCAGGGTACTCGAACGTGCGCGTGGAGAACTTGTACACATCACCCAAGCGATCCACCCGATTGGTCAGCCGCTGTTCGCTGTGCAACATCTCCAGAAGCGGTCCTTCCATCAGCGCGCGATCGGTCAAGGCAGCGGTCAGGACCATGAACGGATAGTTGTCGGCGGCGTTGTTCTGGCCGTTCCAGCGATCCATGCCACTGGTCAGGTTCTCCGGGATCAGACCCGACGTCGGGTCCACCTTGGTCAACCATCCCTGGACAAATCGCAGGCTCTGCCGCAGTGCTCGCTGTGCCTGAAGTCCATTGCGCTGCAGCACAGGACGGTCCTCAAAGGACTCCACAACCGGCCAGCCATCCTGCATCAAGGGCAGTTGGAAGACGACGTTCTGATTCTGCGAAGGCACCTCGCACGACTGATCGTCAGTGAGGGGACAGGACAGCAGCCGCACAGCTGCGATAAAGGCTACTTTGCCTGCTCCTCTGCCCAGCGTGACGTCGTATCGGTCCCCTTTCACCTCCGGCGGCACGTCGATCTTCTGCCAGCGAAAACCGTCGTAGCCGCCGGCGGAGACGTTCTGTGAAATCCCGTTGATGGTTACCGTCGCTGTGCGATTGTCCTGCTTGGATCCCCACAGCAGCTCCAGCGTCTGCTGTGCATTCGGCGCCACGGGTATCGTGAACTTCAGGTCGCCGTTCTCCAGAAATAAGTAGGGCGTGCCAGTATACTCTTCGATGTTCAGTGGCAAGCCGTTGACGGTGGCGTAGGCGAGACACTTGGGCGTGACCGTCTCCTGTGAATGCGCGCAGCGCGCCACCAGGGCCAATACCGACAACAGAGCAAGAATGGTGGGTTGCTTGAGGGGGGCGGCGGGCATAAGCATTCTCGCAGCGGAGTGGTGGAACATCGCCGTCTGGGGTGGCCGCGACGCGAGGCCCTTTAGCCAGACGCCGGCGATCAAGAGGCATGTACCTATCGTGTTCTATTGGTGGGCACCGATCAACCAGGGAGTGATCGCAGCATGAGACCCCTTCTGGGGGCCTCGCGCTGGTACTGCTGGCCGAGTTTCACCCTGATTTCGACCGAACTTGGTCGGTCGATAACCACCCTTGAGGAGGGGCCTATTGCAGAATTCGGCGCAAGTGTATCTTCTTAAGATCAACCTGGGTCGGCAGAGGCGAGTTCTGAAGCAGTGCCGCTGAACGATGGCCGCTTCACGGGCTCGTCGTCGGTAGTGCGTGCGAGCCAATCGCCTGCCTGCGGCAAGGGTAGACTTAAGGTTACGATCACTCGTCGTGCAGACGATGGGAGCTTCAATCCAGATTTCCTTCACTGTGAAAGGACGTTCGAATGCAAGTTAAGGTTGATGAAACGCTTTGCACTGGCTGCGAGGTGTGTGTTGACGCGTGTCCGGAGGTGTTCGAGATGGGCGACGACGTCGTTGTGGCGAAGTTGAATCCCGTTCCGGAAGAGTACCAGGACGCGTGTCAGGAAGCCGCAGACGGCTGCCCCTGCGAAGCCATCATCATCGAGTAGTAGTATTGGCGACGTGCCAGAGTTGTCGTGGTTGAGAGCTATTGCTCCACCCACATCGCGCCAGGCACCAGCCACACGCGCCAGAATTCAACCTACCAGAAACTCACACAGCTCCGAACAGAGCCTGAGAGCCGTTCGGAGCTTTTCTTTGCTGGACCAATTCAACTCGTGACCAGCAACTCAGTATCGCCTCCAACGGTTTCAGGCTGCGACTTGCGGCCCTCTGCCCGGGTTCCGTTGTGGGCAGGTATCGGTATGTTTAGGAAGCAGCGCTGAGAGCTGGAAGACGCGTCGCAAGAAATTTCCCAGAAAGTCCAATGACAGACCAATGAGGCGCGCCAGAACGATCGCTCAGGTTGGCATTCCTGCGGCTGGTTGTGTTGTTCATCCAGTCTCTCCGGCACAAAGGGCAGGTTTTGTTAGGGCAGATTCTTCGAAGCCAGCGAGCATCCGCTGGCCATCACCGAGCAACCTTGGATGTTGCTCCGCTCGTGCGGTGCATCAGATGGTCAGCTACCGGCGCTGCCCTCTCACCCCTTCCCGACCAATACTGTTCGGCACGAAATTTGACCTTTCTATTTCGGGGGGGTGGATCGGTGGCTCAGGGGGCGCGATCGGCACGTGGACGAGGGTGAGTCCGTTGAACTCAATGAGTTCTGAGCTTCCGCGTGCGCAGCGCG
>JBGSHS010000176.1:0-82932 GCA_041752115.1 Pirellulaceae bacterium
CTTCCGCGCAGAGCAGGGGAGCATAGCTCGGCGGATTCCACTGCCCCCGCGGTCTACGCGACCGCGGCCACTTCCGCGCAGAGCAGGGGAGCATAGCTCGGCGCATTCCACTGCCCCCGCGGTCTACGCGACCGCGGCCACCCATTGGCTGCCGTGTCGTGGTAACGTCCGCACCAGGTCGTCCAACAGTCGCCAATCGTGAAGGGATTGACGAGCTCCCGCTTCTCACTGGTTCCGTCAGCGTATCGCAGGGTCACGCGCAAGTTAACGATGTGGCTCTGCGACGGAAACGTCGCGCCGCTGATCATCAGGTAGAGCGTCTTGCCCGCCGCATTGACTGGAAAGGACATTCTCGGGGCGTAACCGGCCGTCACCGACACCATGGCGATGTTGTTACCCGTTTTGGCCGAAAGAAATGGAATACCGTCCCGAGTCCATGCGACGGCGTCGACTCCGACCGGGGAGGCGAGCTCGTCCGCAGGTGACCCCGCCTCGGTGGCCAGCGCCGCACCAAAGGCGACCATCAGCAGTGTATGCATCGAGCTCTCCTTGATTCAGGAAAACCAGCGTTGGTCCACGATCCACCTGCCGAGGCCAGCCCAGCAGCTGGCCCGACATGCTGCTTCGCAGCATACCAGCGTAGTACGGAGCCCCGGAGCACGCACTTCAGTGCGTGATTCGTCCTGTCCTAGACTCTTCCACCACGCCGGGCCTTCCCAGCACCGGTTATGGGCTCGCACGTAGCACGCACTTCAGTGCGTGACACACCCTCCCGGTTCCACGCAGGCACCAGCAAGCGGCTATTCAGGAGCAGCCGCAAGCCATAGCCTATATGAGGGGGGCGACACTCGGTGTACTGACCGCCAGAACGGTGGTTTTTTCCCATCTGCGGGCGGCAGCGTGACGGGCAACCGACGGGCTCGTGGCGCGAGTGGTTTCCGGTACAGCTTACCCTGCCCTTACGGAGCGAACGGCGTGGGGTGCAGACTTTTCCCAGCCGTCAGGGTGCCAACTTGTTGCCGCTATGCCCGTTTGCAGTGCGCGGCAAGTGGGAGTTATAATCTGAAGTGGTTTAACTTGGCTTGCACGAGTGGACCGCGCCGTTACTTACCAAACACCCCGCCTGATGCTGCAAGTTCTTTCGTGGCCACGCTCCGCCACCCGGAGCGACGAATCGTGTGGCAGTTCCGTTGGGTGGAGTCTATTTCGGGAGACGGACCTTCGGTTGGAAAACGGTACGATTCGGCTGGCACCCGTTACAGGACCTCGTGTCTGGGAACAGCATGTTCCCGGAGTGGGGCTCCGGCAGTACTTCATGGCAGTAACGATCGTGGCAATCGATCCTTCCACACTCGGTGATCCGTAGTACCTACCATTATGAGCAGTTGTCCAACAGAAGACGGTTCGCGAGGCAAGACCCCCTGAGGTTGTGTTGCATTCGAAGCGTTCTGAGGTCGTTGACATCGCGTACGTTTCCACAGCATTAGTTCAAAGGATAGAGATTATGTCGAAGACAACTCGTCGTACATTTCTCAAGACCACCGCAGCCGTCGGGGCGGGCTATTTCGTCGCCGCCGGGTCGCGACAGGCATTGAGCCAGTCCCCGAACGAACGACCGAACGTGGTGTGCATCGGCGTCGGAGGCAAGGGGGGGAGTGACTCCGCCAATGCCGCCAAGTTTGGCAACGTGATCGCGATTTGCGACGTGGACGTCAATACGCTCAACAGCAAGGGCGATGCGGAGGGTTTCAAGGACGCGGAACGGTTTGCGGATTTCCGGGAACTGCTGGCCAAGCACGGTAAGAACGCTCAGATTGCCACGATCAGCACCCCCGACCACATGCATGCTCCTGCCACGCTCGAAGCAATGCGATTAGGGCTCAGTTGCTACACCCAGAAGCCGCTGACTCGCACGATCTATGAGGCCCGCCTGCTCGCCCAGGTCGCCAAGGAGACTGGCGTCTGCACTCAGATGGGAAATCAGGGTACGGCGTTGAATTCGTCGCGCGAGGCAATCGCCCAGCTCAAGTCGGGCGTGATCGGAACGCTGAAGGAAGCCTACGTCTGGTCGAATCGGCCGATCTGGCCGCAGGGACCCGATCGCCGGATGACGTTGGAGAAGTTTGCTGAGCAGGCGAAAAAGGAGAGTCCGGACCGAGCGGAGCAGTTGATTCGCTCCCAGAAGCGGAAGATCGAAAGCGATCTGAAGAAGGTCGACTGGAAGTTGTGGCTCGGCGTGGCGCCGGAGCGTGAATACTGGCCGGGCCTTTACCACACGTTCGCCTGGCGCGGCTGGTGGGATTTCGGCAGCGGCGCTCTGGGCGATATGGCGTGCCATCAGGTCACCGTTCCGTTTGCCGCGTGCGGCCTGCGCGACCCGATCTCCGTGGTCGCGAAGACGACCGGTCACGATTACGACAGCTTCCCCGCCAGCTCGATCATCCAGTTCGAGTTCCCGGAGACTTCCGAGCGACCGGCGATTCCGTTCTGGTGGTATGACCGCAAGGGTAACAAGCCGCCGCAGGAAGTGTTTGCCAAGTATGGCATCAACGAAGTGTCGGACAGCGGCGTGCTGGTCGTCGGTGAGAAGGGCGCCTTCTACAGCACTGATGACTACTGCGGACAGTATGAGCTCAAGGGAGTCGACAAGGTGAAGGTCGAATTTGAGCCGGCCGTCGATCAAGGGGACTACGACGTGAACAACATGTACGAGTTGTTCCGGGCCGTAGAGGCTAAAGATCCCACGATCTGCCACTCGAATTTCATTGACCGCGCTGGTCCGCTCACGGAGACCATTCTGCTGGGCAACCTGGCCGTCTGGGCGGCTGCCAAGGGTGGCCCCGATGGCGCAATGGGCGAATGGGGCGAGAAGATCGAATGGGATGCCAAGGATCTGCAGGTGACGAACCTGGCTTCGCTCAAGACGCCCGGCGTGGCGGACCTGATTAAGCCGGTATATCCGGACGGTTATCGGCTAGACTAGTCCCCGCGAACGGGGCGTGAACTGACTTGGTCAAGTAAATCCTCTGTGGGGGTGCAGTAACGTGCGCCCCCACGGTCGTTGCCAGGGCACTGGCCTCTTACCAAATCGCTTTGACTCATGATCAATTTCGCAGGAAAGCCGTCGTTCCGTTGACGAGGGCGGACCAAGGGGCGAGACAGGAGCGGCACTGGCTGCCCGGCCGCTCGTTGGCTCACAACAACGCAGGAGGAACAATGAGAAATCTCCCATGGCTTCGTGGATTGCTGTGGAGTCTCGCCGTCGGAGTGCTCTGCCTTGGCGGCTGTGACCAGGGTAAGACCAAGAGCGAGAAGCCGTCTGATGCGGCATCCAAACCAGGCATCGAAACGCCGACTTCCACGAGCGGCAAGACGCCATCAACCGGGGCCACCCCGTCCGAGGACGGGCAACTGGCCAAGTCGGCCGGCACCGCGAAACCCGAGGACGTGGCGGCCGCCAGAGCACTGTTCGATCAACTCGGCGCTGCGGCTAAATACACCATGACTCGGGATGGGGTGCTGACACGAATCAACGTTTCTGACGGTTCGAAGCTGTCGGCCGACAACATCGCCCTGTTCGGACGCCTGACCGACCTTCAGTCGCTGCACATTGAGGACTTTCGTGATCTCAATGATGAAATGGTCTCGCAACTCGCTGGACTCAAGAAACTCACCGCGCTGGGGCTGAGAAACTGCGTGATCGGCGATCCGTCTGTAGAGCTGATCGTCGCTTCGTTCCCGCAGTTGACCGACCTTGATCTCTCGTACAATCCCAACCTGACCAACAGCGTGATGAAGGTTATCTGCCAGTTGACGGGGCTGGAAAAACTGACCTTGATTCAAACCCGCTTCAACGACACCGGAACGATTCATCTGGAGAAACTGACGAATCTCAAGACACTGGATATCCGCGGCAACATGGAAGCCAGTGACATGACCCTGGAGATCGTCGGGCTGCTGCCGAACCTGACAAGCTTCATGCACCGCAGCACGACGGTCGGCGACTACGGGATCGAGTGCCTGGCCGAAACGAAATCTCTCAAGTCCCTGTTGATGCAGGATTTCGCCATCACCAACGAGTCCGGACCGTATCTGAAGAAGATCGGCACGCTCACCGATCTCGAAGTTTTCCGTTGCCAGGGCGTCAGTTCGCCCGGCGTGGTGGCTCTCAAGGGCATGCCGTTGACCCGGCTTAAACTACGCGACCTGCCAGCCGTCGACGATCAGGCCATGGCAGTCTTTGAGGACCTGCCCCAACTCAAGAAGCTCTACCTGCATGAGCTCAGCTCGGTCAGTGACGCCGGCCTGAAGAATCTGGCCAGCCTCAAAGACCTGGAGGTCCTGGATATCTGGTCAGTTCCGCAAATGACCGATGCCACGGTCGACGTGATTGCCACGTTGCCGAAATTGAAGGAACTCACCATCCGCACGACTGGCGTGAGTGACGCATCAGTCGACAAGCTGCTCGCCATGCCGGAATTGAAAGTCCTGATCTTCAAGGACAACGCCAAGGTGACCGAAGCGGGTGTCCAGAAGCTGGCCGAAAAGAAATGGTCGAAACTCGACACCGGTAGGTAACTCCGCCAGCAACAACGATTTCACAACCCGACCACCTGCGGGCCGTGGGAAGGGATCGTCAAGCTGAAAGTGTCACCCGCATCCGAGCTGGCTTTCGCCTTGCGATTGCGCGTCCCGGACTGGTGTCACAGTGCGCAGACGGCGGGAGGCCTGTATCGTTTCACCGATGCCGAACCGATGGCTGGGCCAGCGATTCGGATCAATGGTGAACCATCCGAACCTTGACAGCTCCAACACGGGTATGCCGTGATTCATCGCACATGGCAACCGGGCGATGTCGTGGAGATCGATCTGCCAATGCCCATTCGCCGCGTACATGCCGATCCCCGCGTGGTGTCCGACAGAGGGCGTGTTGCGCTCCAGCGCGGGCCGCTCGTCTACTGCGTGGAAAGTGTTGACCATGGAGGTCGGGTCGACCAACTGAGACTCCGTCCCGAGGCCGCGTTATCGTCGTTACATCGCGCCGACCTGCTGGGAGGAGTCACAGTGATAAGGGGCGAGGCACTGACACGCAATGAGCATTCGCAATGGATCCCCGCCCCGCTGACGGCCATTCCCTATTACGCCTGGAATCACCGCGGCGCCGGCGCACTGTCCGTCTGGCTGCTGGAAGACCCGACGGCCGCCGGTCCTCGACAGACATCCGAGTGGGTAGGGACAAACTACACGCCAGCTTACTGTGTGAACCAGGTGCAGATGTGGCACGACTTTCGTCCCGATGTGATCGAAAGCGAACTAGCTGCCGCTCGCCAGCTGTTCGGCATCAATACGCTGCGTGTCTATTTGCATAACAATCCATACGACGCCGAAAGAGATCAATTCCTGGCCAACATCGAACAGTTTCTTGCGATCTGCCAATCGTACCTGGCGTCTGGAACCAGATCCGCGTGGCAGTGTCGGGCGCGCGCATCCGCGTCTGGTTCAACCGCCTGCATCCGTCGGCCGATCAAGACGCCGGACTGCGCTTCGACCTCGAAGATACTGGCCATCCCATTCCCACGGGAGCAATCGGTCTGCGCACCTGGCACACAGCCGCTTCCTTTGACAATGTCATCGTGCTGCCAATCAATGCGCTGCCAGAATAGGGGGAGCAGGATCATGGAAGCGATTCAGTTGAAGACTACCAGACGATCTCCAAGCCACCACGCAGCATCACACTTCGCGCCTTCTCCTCCCTTTGCGCCTTCGCGTGAGACACTTCGACGCTCGCGACTCACATTCGATCACTCGTATTGAGTTCGCCTGGGATTGCTTCTCTGATATGCTCCAGTTGGAAGCTCAATCCTCACTCGCCCCAACCCCTAACCTCATCTCGCTCAAAACCAGCCGTGGTCGCGATACCACTGCACCGTCTGACGCAGGCGATCCAGTAACGAGACGGGAAACGAAAGGCCAAGCTGTTCGATCGCGCGCTGCGGGGAACAGGCCCACGATCCCGCAGTGGTCTCACGGGCTTTGTCCAGACCCAAGACCGGGGGCTTGCCGCGGAGGCGGCCCATCAGATGCCCGCCAGCCGCCGTCAACCAAACGAGCGACTTCGGACAGGGCATAATCGCTACTCGGCGGTCCAGAGCACGCGCTACCAATCGCCCGAACTCACCATAGGTCGGTTGTTCGGGACAAGCAGCGAAGTAGTAGCCGCCCGTTGCGGAACTCTCCTTTGCCCCCTCATCGGCTCCAAGGCGTCTCCCTCGCTCCGCCGCCAGAACCATCAATTCGACCAGGTCGGTCACGTGGATCAGGGAAATCCGAAAGGACCGGAATCCCGGCACCAAATGCAATCGGAGCCGAGCCGGGACTCGAAACAGATCAAGGCATAGCTCATCAGTTTCACCAAACACAATGGCTGGGCGAACGATCGTAATTGGCAATCGCTCGGCAAACTGCTCGGCGATCTTCTCCGCAGCTAATTTGCTTCGGCCGTAGTGCGACACAGGCACCGCCGGATCTTCGGGCAGCCGCAACCGGCCACACGGAGATGGGCCGGCAGCGGCAAGGGACGAGACAAAGATAACGGTCGGCTTGCTTGCCTGCTCGGCACAGACGCTCAGCAAATTCCGGGTCCCCGATTCATGGACCTGGTACATCAGCTGGGGCTCCAATGCCAGCGTGCAACCGGCGAGGTGATATACATAGTCCTGGCCGGACACTGGTGACCGTAACGTGGAGCAATCGGTGACGTCACCATAGACGAGCTTAAGCCCTTCGTTCGGCAGTCGCTGCAAGTGCGAGCTCCTGCGCACAAGGCAGGTCACGTTGTCGCCCCGTTGTGCCAGTATCGTGGCGAGGTGCGAGCCAATGAAGCCATTGGCGCCGGTGATCAAGACTTTGGCCATTTTGCAGACCCGGACTTATCGGGAGCAAGTGTGGGATCTCGTCCGCAAATCAGTGGCGGCGACGACTCGGTACATCCTATTTGCTCTTTCTGCCACGTCAACACGGGTACTGCGACTACTGCCCCTTATTGAGACCCCGGAAAAGTCCGCCCCACTTCATGGCTGTCGTTCCGGGCAGTCCGGGCGGCCGTTGGAGGCCCTCGGTTCAGTCCGTATCGGAAACCCAATAAGCCATGAGGGAATAACAAAATCCGGCGTTTCTCTTGTAGCCACGCTCGCGTAGAGCGTGGGAAACCGTCCGCCGTCTGACAACGGTATCCGCAACCATGGAAGTTATTCTTCCCGCGATCCGAAAGAACGTGGCGGATCCACGGCGGCCAAGTCGCGGCACAGACCGTGTCCTCACCTGTTCTGAGCGTCCTTGATTCCACTCTGTGGAAACCAGCCACGCAAGAATTGCTTTTCGGTCCCCTCATAGACCGCTTCGGCCAAGTGCTCAACTCCCTGCTGATTACCCCAGGAATAATTGATGATCAGTCGTCCCTGGAACTCGCAGAAGTCAAGGTCCGAGTTGTTGATGTTGGTGGCCGTAGCAATCCGCTGACGCTCGGCCGGCGTCAAACGCGGATTCGCGATCTGTCGATCTTCTTCCGATGCCCGCAGGACCGGATTAAGCGGACTGAGTTCCCAGTGGATCAGGTCCTGGGACCGGGCCACATGCATCTCATAGCTGCCCGGAAGCGCCGCGAGGAAGAAGTTGTAGTAGTAACCGTCCAAATAGCGCAGACAGTGCGGAGCGCTGTAGCGTTGCCGATCGTAATTGCATTCGGGCGGGGTCACAGTCCACTGCCTGAGATCGGACGAGGTGGCGAATCGAGCCGTGAATGGCACTCCAGCCTGATCCGACGGTTCACCAATCTCGTACATCATCACGTAGTGATCGTCCACCTGACAGATCGACGTATTGAAGATCGTGTGCTGCGGCAGTTCGAGCGCCGTATACGTCTCCCAATGCTCCAGGTCGCTCGAGACAAACATCTGCACCTTCGGTCCATGCTGGCTCCCGGTCACATATACCTTGTCCCCGGCCACAAACGCATTGGCAAAACACCAGCCGTGGCCGAACTCCGGCGTAGGGCGGCCGGTCTCGTGTTCCACGAAATGAAAACAGTTCTTGTTCCGAAACCACTCGCAGCGATACAGCTTGCCGCGAAACACGATGGGAGCATTCTCCACCTTGTCGACGTCAATCGTCCCCAATTTCTTGATCAGGGGGCGTCCAGCGTGATCGACAGGAGGCTCGCCTGCGGAAGCAACCCGACCGCCAGACAGCAGGACGAGACAAACAGCTTGGACCATTCGCATGAGACCATCTCCTTCGCACGGATCAATCAACCGGCACGCCGCCAAGCCCCACCATGAGTTGACAGGACGACCGATGTCCCGTCCCAGACCGGCAGTGCCGAGGCCCTTCGAGCGGCGAGACGACAAGCACACCAATGAATTGACACGATCGCAAAGTGCTTGTCCAGCACGGGCCGAGCCGATGCCACCCCTCAGAACTGGGGCACCCCGACATGCACGAGGGAAGGTGCAGGCCGAGAGACGGCACGGTATAACTACGATTGACTGCCGGAACGGAGAGTCCAGGAGGTTTCCCTCATGCAGGTTCGATGTCTGATCGGGATTGCGACGTTCTGCACATCGTGCGTTTTGGCGCGAGCGGACGCACCGTCGGAGCTCTTCCCCACGACTTCCTGGTGGAGCAGCACGACGCCCTCCGAGTCGTTCTCATTCCGCGCGTCCTCCATGACCCTTCCGCTCTATGGCGGCATTCCCCTCTACGCAGACCAATGGAGCGGTAACGAACCGAATGATCGTACGTCGCACAACTACTTCCACGACAAGGCTCAGTGGGAAGCGAGGTTCCAGCGACTGGCTTCACTTCACTACAACGCCCTGGTGATGTACCATCCTCACCCCTATCCGTTGTTCGTCGACTATGGTCCGCATTATCCCGAGGCAGCCTGGCTCAAGCCGGACGAACTCGCGGCCAAGCGCGAGATGCTTGGCTGGCTCGTTCAGACTGGCAAGCAGTACGGCATCGACCTGTATTTTCTGACCTGGAACATCTGGACTCCTCGCGGGTTCGCTCAAGCGCGCGGCATTGAGCAGTCGGGCGTCGACAGGCCGGACGTGCGGGAGTATTCGCGATGGACGTTTGAGCAGTTCTTCCGAACTTATCCCGGGTTTGGAGGAATCATGACGATGCCTGGTGAGGCGCCGGTTGGCTGCCATGAGTTCCTGCGCGAGACCCTGATCGCGGCCATGAAGACCACCACTCCTCGACCTCGCTTCATTTTGTTCACCTGGTGCGCATACCCGCCGGAAGCGAGACAGCTGCTGGATGCTTACGACGGTCCCGCCATGGCACTGCACTATCTCCAGTATGAGCAGTTCTTCTACCACCTGGCTGACCCGCGGATTGGCCAATACAGCCGCGAGTTGGGCGGCATTCCCATGACTGCGCTGGGAAGCACCGGCAATCCGTACCTATTCTATAACCACCCGCAAGTAATTCATTCAGTCGTCTCGGATCTGTACCGCAACCGCAACGGACGCGGTTTGTTGGTGCAGGGGACCGACCTGCCTGACAAATGGCTGGCCGATCTCGCGTACGCGCGCACCATGCAGAACCCGCTTGAACCCTATCGTGCCGAAGTCTGGCTCAGCGCGCTCGAGCAGCGTTACGGCTCCGCTTCGCTGGCCCCACCGCTCCTGGAACTATTCCTCAGCGCCAGCGAGATCGGTCCCACGCAGATGAAGCTCACTCACAGTCAATCGGATCATTTTCAGCCGCAGTGCGGCATGCCGTTGATCCAGATCCTCCAGATGCCAACACTCTCGACGTACATCTTTGAAAACACTCAGACTCTGAATGAGCAGGGTTATCTCGAGGGCCACCTGGGCTTGAGCCATCCCAATCCTGATTGGGGCGAGGAAGTGCTAGAGATCGGGCAGTGGGCGCGGATGCAGATTCCCGATGATCGAGTGCGTGAAAAAGCTGTCGCCGACTGGATCGCCGAGCGACGGAGCAGGGGGTTCAATCCCAAATCGCCAAAGGGCGAGGAAACAACGCCGCTTCAGGTCGTCGAATCGCTCGAGCAACTGGCCGCCGCGGCACGGGAAGCCCGCACAGCCGTTGATGGAACCCTGGACAGCGCCACGCTGCGAACCCATGAACTTGAGCGACTGCTGCATCAGATCGATGTGAACATGGCGTACGCCGATTACTACGCTCACAAAGACCGTGCCGCCATTGCTTTGGAGGAATATCGCATCCTCGGCCAGCGTGAAGCAGCGTTGCGCTGCCTCGCTGAACTGGAGCAGTCTCTGAAAGCCTGGAGGGCCTATGCAGTGGCAATGGATGCGGTGTATCCCAAGCTGTATTACTGGCAAAGCTGGACTACCATCCCACCACCCTATTCGCAGAACGACTTGTGGTTCAGCTACGTGCAACGAGCGGGAACTCTCCGAGAGCTTACGCCATTTTGGGAGCGTGAGCTCTCCTTAATGCAACAGCGGCTGGCGGACGGACAGCCACCCCGGACGGCAGAGCCACCTGTAATGGATGAACTGCGATCCAAACGCGTCGACGGTAGAATTGTCCTGAAAATCGACTTCCAAAACGGGGGAGGTGAGATGCTCGAACCGGCGCTAAGCAACTCACCCATCGTCGCCGTCACCACCGATCCCGACTTGGCACTGGCAGGCAGAGCGTCCTTGTTCGTCGACAGCCGCGGCAGCAGCGCCGAATGGAATCAGGGATTCGCATCCAGGCTTGATCGGGTGGTCTTCAAACCGGACACCCATTATCAGATCACCATGCGGTACCGCGTTATTGAGAAGGGGGAGTACAGCACTCCCTTCGCCCTGTTTCTGCGATCTCCCAGCGGAGGCATCGCGTCGGATGTGGGTGAAAGCCGCTCCTGGGGGCAGAACAACGGAGTTGTGGGAGAACGGCTCGTATTTGCCCATACGGAACCCTATGCCGACTATCAACTGCTTCTGACTTTGCGTGGCAAAGCCGCCATCGTCGTCAATGAGATCGTGATTGAGGAGCTACCGCCGGGCGATCTATTCAAGCCCCAGACGCAGAGAAGCAGCATGTGGTGAAGTGCGAGAGGTCAGCCCGTAACGTGGAGATGCCCCATATGAAAGGGATCGTCGGAGCAACAGTGGTCCTCGTGTCGGTTTCCACAGCTCTTGCACAGACACGGGAACTGCCCGAATTTGGAGCTGATTGGTATGTCGCTCCGTCTCCCGACCCTGAGAGGATTCGCGTTGAAGCGGGAGAATCGGTGCGCATGCACGGTCAACTCCACGTTCCGTTCCCAGCCTCTTGCAGCGTCTTCACGAAGACCACGTATGTCATCGATCAGAACACTAAGTTGGAGTTACGATTCCAACGCGGCAAGGTCCAGACCGACTCGCTCCATTTCCGCTACGGGTTTGCGTTGTCTGGAGCAGGAGAACGCCTGGTACTGTCTCATCATCTCGCCCCCGGCTGGAATGGCGACCGCGGCTGGACACTCGATCACTCGGTCCGCGGGCGCGAGGGTGCTGCTGGCCCTCAGCAGCAGACGATCTTTGATTTACGTGATGAACTGATTGCCAGTTATCCGGCCAAATTCTCCAGGCCCACTTTCTTCGATATCCCGGAACAGCTCGATCTGGAATTATCGAACACCGGTCTGATCGTCACGCGAAATGGCAGAAGCTGCCAGATCCCCCTCGAGACGAAAGGGGAGTTTGAAGTCCTGTTCTTTGTTTCCAGCGATTTCCATCCTCTGAATCTCGATTTCGATATCGCTGAGCTCTCGGTGGCCGGCACCCCAGGCAATCGGAAACCGCAACTGGGGGCAAGCGGCTATCTGGCTTCCATAGATGTCGTCAAAACGCTCCACCATCTGCCGCCCGTCGAAGAGTTGGAGACGGGAAAGGCAGTCCAGGAAACACTCGACGACTGCAATCTGCTGGGCGTCACGCTGCGCGGTGGGTGGCCCGCCTGCCGCTGGTACGAGTTTGTCGAGCGATCTCAGGAGATCGGGTACAACACGATCAGCCTGGACATCCCCTGGGAACTGGTGGAACGCCAGCCAGGCCAATTCGATTTCGAACGGTTCGACGCTTTCGTCGCGTACGCTGCCAATCGCGGCTATCATCTTCAGCTCAAACCGTGGTGGGTCCGCTGCTCCTACCCCATGTGGATCTGCCCCAGTTTAGAACAGCAATGCCATCCGGCCGAAGGCAAGACGTGGGCTCCCCAACTGACTTTCGCCGATCGGGAATTGACGCAGCGGATTGCTCGATACTGCGCCGAGATCGCTCAGCGCTACCGAGGATATCCCAACGTCGTCTATACGCCTGTTTGTGGGCCTTCGGCGGAAATGGAATACTCACACGGCCAGTATTGCGATTACAGTCCAGCGGCACACGCGCGTTTCGCCGCCTGGTTGCAGGAAAAATATGGCACCATCGGTAAGTTGAACGAGGCGTGGGGAACCGAACACACCGGATTCGCAGCAGCCCAACCTCCACACCTGGGCCACAAGGCCACTCGCAGCGTGCCAGACCTCGACCCCGCCTATTTCGACTTCGTCGCCTTCAGGGAGAACATGCTCCAAGAACTCCTCGCTGCCATCCACTCGGCCATGAAAACGGCGGATCCCGAGTGTCAAATCGGAATCCAGGTGGGCCGCACCCACGACGGTCCACTGCTGGTCCGACGGGGCACTCCCGGCATCCATTACTGGGCACGGCCCTACGAATGGATCATCTCCGATCCCCAGCCACAAGATCGAACCGATAGCGCCGGATACATCGTCGACTTCATTCGGGCCGGGAACAAAACCGCCGGTGTGGAACAGACGACCTATGAGTCGTATGCCGACGACCCGGCCGTGTTCTGGGAATTCACCTGGCAGGTCTGGCAGCATGGAGCTCCGCTGATGCTGATCGCAAACTGCACACCTCATGGGGACAATCAGGGAATCACGACCAGCCGCAGAAGTGCCGAACAAATTCGACAGGTCGCGAGCTTCGATCGTCCGAAGACTGCGATGTTCATTTCGAAGTGGGAACTCTATGCCTGGAACGGCGGCCAGCGATGGCTCGATCTGCGTAACGCATATAAGCGTCTGACCAACGATAGTGCCCTGGTCATCGATGTCGTCAACGGCGATATGATCGACAACATACCGGGTTTGCTGGACCATTACACAACAATCGTTGTGCCATATGGCGATGTACTGGCCGAACGTGAGAAAACGGCCCTGGATGCCCATGCCGACAGGCTCGTCCTTGAATCTCCGCAGATCTACGCGAAATACGTGCTGAAGGGCGCAACCGACTGATCCCTCAACGGGCATTGCCCTCACTCCACGGGGGGATTTCGCATGGGGCGGCACGGACCCACCGCAGATTCTGACAGGACCGTGCATAGCATTTGCGTCAAGCGCTCCTGTGAGTTTACAATATCGGGCAGTCGGATTCGCACGAAAAACTCGGTCTTCTTTGGTGCTCCTCGCGACGTCTCGCCGCCAGATACCCTACTCATGGGGAACCCTGTGACACGGTAAGACCGTCGCCGGCAGTTTGCCGCCGTCTGAGTCTGCTAGGCCGCGCGCGACTCGCATGGCGCCACGGATGCCACTTAGCTGTCAGGGATAGCGCCGGACGTTGCAGCCAACGAACTCCTGGGGCTCCGGGCCCGACCGATCGTGAACGCGAAGCGCCCCTGCAGAAGAGCAACCACTAGCAGCACCATGAAGAACAAACCAACAGCCCGGAACGCGGCGAGCATCGGTACAATGAAGTGTTTCATTTCTGCTTGGGCCCTCCCCATCATCCTGAACTGTGTCATCCTGAACTGCTCGGCACTGGGAGCCGAGAAATCGGTCATCGTTGGCTTCAAGCAGAGGCCAGGATTGCGGCAGCCGTTACCGGTCCAGTTGGGCAACGGGAGAATTGAGCGCCGTTTTCAGTTGATACCTGCCGTCGTGGCCACCCTACCCGAGGAAGAAATCGCGAACCTGAGGAGAAATCGCGATATTGCCTACGTCGAGGAAAACGCGATTTACACCGCGGCCAGTTCTTCCGCTGAGGAGGAGCTTTCGTGGCAGGTCCCTCACACGTTTTCCGGAGTGGCACACGCCAGTGGGAACTTCGGAACTGGCGTCCAGGTGGCCGTACTCGACACCGGTATTGACTATACGCACGAAGAACTCGATGGCAATTACCGAGGCGGGTACGATTTCGTGTTTCGAGACAGTGACCCCTTCGATGACAGCTACAACAGCCATGGCACGCACGTCGCGGGCATCATCGCGGCAGAGCGGAATGGTGTCGGTGTAGTGGGCGTGGCGCCGGAGGCAGGAATCTACGCGGTCAAGGTGCTGGATGGGGCGGGGTTCGGCACCACGGACTGGATCATCGCGGGGATCGAGTGGGCGGTCAGTCAGGGAGTCGATGTCATCAACATGAGTCTGAGCGGTCCCGATCGACAGGCGTTAAGGGACGCCTGCGAGCAAGCGCGCAGCGCGGGCGTGTTGTTGGTCGCGGCGGGAGGCAACAGCCTGGCAGGCGGCGGCCCGGTCATGTATCCGGCGGCCTACGATTCGGTCATCGCCGTCACCGCTACCGATGACGCTGATTTGCGGGGGTTTAATTCGCCGCTGGGCAGTTCCCTCGAACTGGCCGCGCCCGGCGTCGGAATCTACTCGACCGTCGCGGGTGACAACTTCTCAACGCTCAGCGGAACGTCGCAGGCGGCCGCGTGCGTCTCCGGAGTGGCTGCACTTTACCTGCGGTCCCAGATCCTCGATCTCAACGATGACCGACTCGTTAATCATGAAGATGTTCGGCTGGCCTTGCAGCTGACCGCCTCGGATCTGGGGGATCCTGGCAGAGACGAGATCTATGGCTTCGGACTCGTCGATGCCCTGGCCGCGTCACTCGACTTGCCAGTCTCGCTGACCGTCGCCAAGTCCCCTCGGGTGCGAGGTCAGAGCATAGACGACAGTGTCGTCACAAAGCTGAGTGACGACGTCTTCAACATTTCGGTGCGAGGCGCTGGCCTCAGAGGCGTTGGTCTGAGCGTATACGAGGGAGGAAACATCCGAACCGATCTCTCACGCACCGTGACATTTCCCCCCGGAATGCGGGAAGCGACCTTCGTGCTGCAGCTGATTGCGACTGGGTCCAACTTCAAGGTCGTGTTCACACCGTATGGACAGGTCGGAGGATCCGCGAACGTTGTCATCCGCCGAGCGATTGACTGAAAAACAGAGACGGGACGGTAGGATTTGCTGCCGCGTCCGTGCCGACCCCGACTGTCCAACGTCAGCATGACACTGCCATAACGTTCTCCTGATCGCTGGAGCCCGCGCCAAATCACCACTCACGTCAATCCACGCACCTCCCACGCAGCAGATCCAGGGGCCGAGTTCCGCCGCGCCGTTCATTCGGGAGCGCCAGCACGGGCCAGCAGGCTCGCGATCTCGGTGTGCCCGGCCACTTTGGCCAGCGTCAGCGCACTTCGCCCCAGACGATCAGGGGACACCACTTGAGCCCCTGCTTTGAGGAGCAAACGAACCACAGTGTCATGCCCATTCAGCGCCGCACCATTGAGCGGTGTCCAGCCCGCCTCGTCTTTCGCGTTCACGTCGGCACCAGCCGCCAGCAAGGCATCCACGGTCTGTGAACGACCGAGGTATGCCGCGTTGAGCAAAGCCGTCCCGCCATATCGGTGCGTGGCGTTCACTTCCGCGCCCGCCGCAATCAATACGTGCGCCACCTGCACCCGATCGCCTCGATTTCGCGTGCAGTGCATGAGGGGCGTCCAGCCTCCGGTGTCCTGACCATTGACGTCAGCACCTGCATCTCGAAGGAGTTCCACAACTCTCAGCGATCGATCCTGCATCACGGCGTGCATCAGAGGAGTCATTCCTTTTGCTCCTCGCACATCGACTTGAGCCCCACTCGCGACAAGCAGCTCAACCACTTTCGCATCAGGCTCCGGACCGCTCTGACAGGCATAGATGAGCGGCGTGTTACCGACGTCATCACGTGCCTCCGGATCGGCTCCTGCATCCAGGAGTATCTGTACGCAATCGCTGCCCCATCGGTGCCATACCGCAGTTTGCAGCAGGGTCATTCCCCGCGTGTGTGACGCGTCGGAGCGCGCATTGATGTCGGCCCCCTCTTGAAGCAGTTCTGCCACGCGGTCAACCTGGCCTTCGCTGACGGCAACGGCTAACTCCCGGTTCACACCGGTAAACGTCTGGCAGGCAAAATGGCCGCGAAATCCGGTCTTGATCTCTGACGGCAACAACCTGGGCGACGCCGACTCGCCCCGCCCCTGTTGGCCGCCGGTCGACTCCTGTTGCGCAGTCGCAGTCTGAGTCGAATCCACCCAGCTCGGAACCTGACACGCGGCCAGAAAGCTCAGGGCCAGGACCGCTGGTTTGATCGCGGGCAGAGCATGCAGATTTCTCATGTCGTATCCCCCCCAATGCGAGGAGAAGTCTATCAACCGATCGGCGCACCTCGGAAGTGAGTGGTTCCCCAGGCCGGCACCTAGACTATAGCATAAATTGACCGCATACTGGAGCCTACTGGAGTAGTCCGAGGAACACGATCGGACTACAGGTCGAGAGTCGCAGGTGCGGGAGGTTCAGGTATGTGCAAGGTGTGGAAGTTCGCGGCGCTGTTGTTCGGTCTGTGCGGCGCAGCATTGATTATCGGCATGTTGACTACCGGCAACACGGCGTACGCGACGCCGAGTCTCCAGACCGCGATGATCGCGAGGTATCCAGCCTTGCGTGAAACTCCCCTGCAGGATTGCGGCACCTGCCACATGCCGGTCAAGGCCGACTTTCTCAACAGTTACGGCTTGGCCTTGCGTGATGCTCAGATGAAGTTCGAAGAGATCGAAGCGCTTGATTCGGATAGCGATGGCATCAGCAACATCGACGAGATCAACGATGAGAGCTTTCCGGGGACTCAGGCCAAATCACCCGAATATTATATCTTCCACGTCAACTTCTCAGAACAGGACAAGGAACTGGGCAAAGTCCACTTCAATCACGAAATGCATGTGATCAAAGAATCGTTCCTCTCTCAGGGCCGCTGCAAGAACTGCCATGGCAAGAACCTGTTCCCGAAAGAGTTCAACGACAACGTATCGACTCGTGAACTGGCCCATCAGATCTGCTGGCGATGCCATGAGACTTCCGGAAGCAAGTTGGCTCCGACCGACTGCACCGGTTGCCACACCGGGATCAAGGAAGTCATGGACGACGTGAAGAAGCTGCTGCAGTAGGTTGCGTCTGGGACTTGCTTCCCTCTCCGACACGATTCCGGATCTGGCAGTTCGGCAGATTCAGTTCCAGTTGGGCGCTGCCCGCCGCCAACAGGCGGTCGGGCAGCCAGATGAAACGCAATTGGCTGATCCTGGCAATCGATGCAAGACTCGCTTCGGTCAGCTGATAGCAGGCTCGCAGGTCGAGTTCCGACAGATGGGACAATGACTGGAGCGAATCCAAATCGTGATCCGAAGTCTTGGGGCCAAGCGTCACATGCGACAGCTTCGGCAGATCTCGTAACCGAATCAGACTTTCTCCCTGCACACTCGTTCCCTCCAGGTCCAATGACTCAAGCTCGCTGAGCGAACCAAGAAACTCGAGTCCGGAGTCCGTGATACCGGGCGTCCACAAACGCAGTTGGCGCAGGTTTCTCACCTGACGCACATGCTGCAGACCCGCGTTTCCAATGTTCGCCGATTCAATGCTCAGCGACAGAATGCGGAGTCCATCGAGTGCCTGAAGCGATTCGTTGGAGAACTGCTCACCGGTCACGATCAGACGCTGGATCAAGTTCAGAGTCTGCAGCTGCTCCAGATCACCTGGCGTGCGTGCCACGATCACGTGCACACCAACGGGTGTTACGACCGGTGCCGTTTCCGCATCAGGCATTCTGCGTGCAGTGTCCTCGGACTGCTCATCTGCCGTTGTGCCCCGGTCTGCCGTTGTGCCCCGGTCCGACGCCGTCGCTTGCGAGCGTTCTTCCGCCACAATCCCGGCAAACTGGTTCGCCAGTGTATCGCCAGTGGTAGTTGACTTGTTTGCCGCTGCAGCGAGTTTGGTATCACCGGCAAACAAATCGATGTATTGCACGTCCACGAAGCCTGTGAGCGTCTTGCCGCCACTTTGCACCGTACCGCCCACCCAATTTCCTGACACCTGCTCAATGGAAATGCGACACTCTCTTCCCAGACGCGCAATCGTTTTGTCACCATCACGCAGATCGGCGAAATCGACCACGACAACAGCCACGTCCCCCGGCTGGAAGCGTTCACCGGCAGTACGGCTGACACGGGGAACTTCCTCCCTGTCGACTCCACGGTTCGTCACGAGGTGAAAGATCACCGCAAGCAACACGGAAAGGACGACCACGATAATGAAATTGCGCATGATATGCTGCCTTACCCACTAAATCTACGATCCCGATTCGGCGGCGCGCCTCTGCCAATGACGCACGACGAAATACCTGATGACCAATGGAGACCGAACAGTACATAGAGGAGCCGGGAGCGAGCTGCGTCGAGTCTGGATGGCACGTTGGTTCGACATTCGGGATTCATCATTCCACTGGTCATGGGGTACTTCGTCATTCGTCATTCCCTGTACGCGTGGCCCAATCGCGCACGGTCGTTCAGATCCTCCCTGACTTCCCGCCATAGCTCCTCATGTCGGCGTCTGCACACAGACCTGCACACTACGGCCGACGACCTCACGAGCGCACATCGCACGTGGGAAGCGACTTCCGGAGTGCTCGCTTTCCCTTGTCGCGGATGTGACTGGGAAGCCACAAGACTTTGAGGTCCGGAAGTAGTGCCAGGGAATCCAGACATGCCAGGCTTAGTCGAGAACACGCTCGAAGATCGAGCTGACGCAGCGCCGGCAACTGCTGGAGTGAAGCGACCTGCACGTCGGAGACCTGGGGCCCCAAAACCAGCATCTCCAGCTTCGGCAGCTTCTGGAGCTGCACCAGGCCGGATCCGTCGATCGACGTACCTTCCACATCCAGAATCTCCAAAGTTGACACCTTAGCCACATGCACCAGGGCAGCGTCGTCGAGTGCTGGCGTCCAGAGACGAAGTCGCAGCAGCCCTTGCACTGAAGGAAGATACTGAAGTCCCGGATGGGAAACATCGGCCGCTTCAATACTCAACTCCGATACCTTCAGTCCTTCCAGGCCGCGTAGCGCTCGGTTGGAGAAGTCGTCTCCGGTGAGTATCAAACGTCCGATCTGCGTGGTGCGGGGAAGCTCCGCCAGTTCTTGCGACCTTCGTAAGACCAGCACATCGAGCGTCATTGGCTCAGCAGGCGTTTCCTCAGTAACAGCCGCAGTCGGTTGTGGCTCACCTCCCTCAGGGGACTGCTCCGCTGACGATTGCTTCCGCGGATCGGTTGAAGCCGCAGTGGCCGCCGCCACTTCCGCCCGCCGCCGAGCGAGGATCTCGGCAAACTTCTGCGCCAACGGATCGGGCCCCTCTCCCAGCACTTCGTTCGCCGCTTCTGCCTCAATAGTCGGTTCGGCCTCATCCCCGCTCGCTGCGGATTTCGCCGACGGTCCTTCCGGTTGGTCCCTCCCCGATTCGTTCGCAGCTTTCGGAGTTTCGCTCCTCGGAGTTTCGCTCTTCGGAGTTTCACTTTTCGGCGCAGCGATCTTCGCGGCGGCGTTCTTCTGGCCAGCGTTCGGTGGGGCTGGGACCGTTTTCGATTGACCCGTCTTGGCGGTGCCAGACCTGTTCGTGACAGACTTGTCCTGAGAGGCTGGCTGTTGAATCCGGGGGTCAGGCGACTTACGTTGCGACGCGGCAGCCTGTGAGATGTGCGACGACGGCAGGACCTGCTCCGACGCCCATCCATACCTGGGGACTCGTCTGAACACACGCTGCGCTGTCGCGGGTACGATGTCAAACGTCAGGCTCAGCACCAGGCACAGTACGGCGGATATCAAGAGATACCGGCCATGCCGATACCGGAGCGGGGTGGATGTCGAGCCCCCCCCCCTGCAGGTTGCGATCGAACAGAACACGCCTGGCCTCCCATCGCCGCACCAGAAATGTGGAACCGGGAAAACGAATGTCCGATTCCGCGAGGAACCAATACCAGTTCTCAGTTTAGAACTGGCGTCTCGACCTTGCAACAACGAGCACTTCAAGTGCGTGTGGGCTGCTCGCCCCTTGCGTGGGTCAATCGGTCAGCCAACGGCGGGTACGGAATTGGAATCTATTGTGTCAGGGAGGGAAAATCGCTATGGTTCGTGGCCGCGCCGCCGTTCTCGTCCCATCGTCATTGTGGTCACGCCTGCCAAGGAGGGCAGGCAATGGGCCTCACGAGCGGGCGGCAGACGCGGCTGAGACGGCGCCGCACGTCCGGCTCATTCCCGGCCGCTGGTCGAGGTGCGGGCACCCAGGGAGGGGATTGTTGTTCACCGAACGGACAATGGCGATTGGCCGGTTCGTATCGTTCCTCGGAACGATACTCTGCGCCCTCTTCGTGTTTGCCATCTCGTCCTGCAGTTTCTCGGGGCACCCTGACCTCACGCAATCAGACCTCGATCTTGGATGGCCCGCGACCGACCTGGAGTGGCGTCCGACGAGCGAGTTGCCTGGGAACTGGACCGAGGGCAAACAGCTGTGGAAGCCGCCTGCCTATCCGGTCTTGAAGGTCGATCTGCCTCAGATCGACGGAGCGACAGTCACCGGATTAGACGCGCAGTGTGTGGTGTGCCACGAAACGTACGTGATGGCTTTTGCCAACAACGTGCATCGGCAGGAGGGGTGCGAAAAATGCCACGGTGGGGCAAGCCGGCATTTGGAAACACGTGGTTTCGCCAAGAATACCATCCTCAGCCTCAATCCACCTGAAAAAGCGACATCGACCGGTCAACCGATTACCCCGGCTGAACGAGCCGAGATCTGTCTCCAGTGCCATCAGACGCAGTCGCCTCAACTGGCCAAGGACTGGCGCACCTCGGCCCACGCACATCATCAGGTTGCCTGCTCGCATTGTCACGTGGCCCATTACAATGTTCCGCCGGGAACGCCACCGGCGGACCTGGGAAAAGACCGGCGGAACGGACAGGCGGAAGATCGACTGGTTCAATGGACACCGGAGCAGGTTTTGCCGCGGGAGGTTTCTGGGCATGGGGGAGCCGTGACGCCCGACGCGTGTTACGATTGTCACGCGGCGATGAAGCGATTTGAGGAGCCGGGGCAACCGCACCAGATCGGAGCGGCCATTGGTTCACCACCTCATGGCGGCAAACCAGCCAGGCAGTCCGAGAAATTTGATTGCATCACGTGCCATAACCCACATGGCAACGTCACCGCGAACACCCGCAAGGACCTGTGCTTGACATGCCACGATGGTCCCCACATGAACGAGTGGCACGGATCGCCTCACGATCTGGCTGGCATCGGCTGCACGGACTGTCACACGCCGCATCCCGCCACGGGCCTGGCGATGTCGGTTCAGCAGCCGCAGGTGTGCTATCGGTGTCATGCAGAGAAGCGTCAGTTGGAGGAACTCGCCGGTCCTCATCAACTGCTCGGCCCAAATCAGTTCAACTGCACCACCTGCCATCGTCCGCATGGCCAGGTCACACCCCAGACACGAACCGATAGCTGCCTGAACTGTCATACCGGGTCGCCAACGATGGCGTGGCACTCGTCCTATCACGATCGTCAGGGAGTCGCCTGTGCCGACTGCCACAACGCTCATCCCGATACGCAGGTACCCCAGATCGTTGCGATCCAGCACACGACACTCGCGCAACCCGTTCGCCGGCCGATGCAGGTGGATCAACCGGACACCTGTTTCAAGTGTCATCCCAAGATCTTCGCGCTCGCCTCCTTACCTTCGCATCACCCGATCCTCGAGAGGAAGATCCGCTGCTCAGATTGTCATGATGCCCATGGCGAAGACTATCAGAGCCTGACGACCGAGACGCTCAACCAACTGTGTTTCGAGTGTCACGGCGAAAAGGAAGGACCCTTTGTGTGGGAACATGCTCCGGTGACAGAGAGCTGTGCGATCTGTCACGAACCGCACGGAACGGTTGCCAACAACCTCCTGCTGCAGCCGCCGACCTTCCTGTGCCTGCGGTGTCACACAGGCCACTCCACTCACGGCGCGACACTGCAGTGCACTCGCTGCCACGATATCAACAATGGCAACATCACGACGCTCGTGGGGGGCTTCCCGATGAACCCCATGATACCGACGACACCCCAGTCTCGACAGGCATTGTTTACCGACTGCACTCAATGTCATTCGCAGATACACGGGAGCGATTTCGCTACTGGCTTTGAATGTGGACAAGGTATGAGACGCTAAGGCCCTGGAAACCGGCCAGAAAACCGCAGAATAATGAAGAAGGAACCGCAGAATAAAGAAGGAAGAGAGTGTCTAGCGCGAGCGATCACTGAGCGATCGCGGGCACAGCAGCACGTGGTTCTTCCACTTCGTAATTCGACGTTCCTTGTCCAGTATTCTGCGCCCAGTACTCTGTGGTTTAGGCACCTCGTTGACGAACACCACCAACGATTCAGATCCAAGCAGACACTCGACGATCCATGTTGACTATGTTGCGGTAATGGGGACAGGAACTTCCGGCCCCGTGATCATGAAGAACGGTTGAAGGCTGTTTATGAGGAAGACCGACCGCCTATCTACGCCAGCGACTCTTGCCTGGGCCGGCAGGTGTTTGTGCCTGCTGAGCGTGTGGGCCGGATGGGGTATTGCGCGGGCCGCTGACGGGCCGGCGTTTCCCTCTGCGTCGCAGCCGGATATCAGTCAGTTCGATTTCCTCGACGACCCTTACTCCACCCACCTGACCGGCGTGAAATGGACTGCCGCGGTGCATCGTGACTATCCTGCGTCACAGTCTGATTCAGGGCCAGCTGCCACAATTCGCTCGGCCACCGGGGAGCTTGCCCCAGGCCCTGCGGAGGTCTTTGCCCAGAAGAACGTGACCCAACCGAACCAGCGTCCTGCTCCGCCAGCGATTCTGCCGTCGGGGTTTGACGATCTGGCAGTGCGGGGCGGCTGGTGGTACGTCCATCTGCATGGGTCGGAGACGAAGGTGGGGCAGTATCAGGATCTTGCGCCATCACCCTTCTGGAACGTGGATCTGCTGAAAAGCAACGGCGAGTCGACGCTCGATCTGCAGGTCAGCGGACTGGACAACGAGACGAGCCAAACGAGTCTTTATCTCTTCACACCCTCGTACGAGGCCAATTTGCGGTACGAGCGGTTCATTCATCGTCTGGTTCACGACCCTCTGCTGAATATGCCGCGGCCAGGAAGCGGAGCGGAGATCATTGCCGAGGACGTCGACGCGGGCGACGACTACGCCGTGCGCATCCAGGACATCCGCACCGACGTGTCAGGCCAGCTGGCGGAGAACGTGAAATATGACCTGGATGTCTGGTTTCGACGCAAGAAGGGTGAACGCCAGGCGTTGGGCACACACCACGGCATGGCCTTCGCCGGCTTCCCGTGCCGCGTCTGCCATATCCTGTCACAGACCCAGGAAATCGACTGGGTCTCGACCCGAATCGAACCCGCCATTGAAGGGCGCTTCGGACTGCTGACAGCCCGCTACTCACGACCCATGCGGTTTTTTGGTCAGAACGATTCCGTCGTGACGCGATCGTACGGCAGCTTCCATCCGTATAACAACTACACAACGGACAGTCCTTATGCGGTGGTGCCCGACACCGTGGCGCAAACGGATCGCCTGAAGTTACGGGCCGATCTGCCGTCAGAAACCATCATCTACTCGCAGCTGTATCGAGGATCGACCGACAACCTGCACCGCGATACCCAGCGAGGCTATTACGGATTCGACATTCGCCTTACCAATGCGTATTTCCGCCGCCTCACGCTCAGCAGCTTCGCCCGCTACAACCGGCAGCTGAACGAGTTCCCGCCGTACCTGGTGCCTCCGGAAGATCCCGCCGTGTTCGCTCCCACGGCCATTGTACCACCCTATAACTTGCGGCATCCTATCGATTATCTGCGGACGGCTGCCGGAGCGGATGCCGTCTGGCATCCCTTGCGTTCCGGGAAATGGGCCGATCAGCTGTCGCTTAACGCCGGAGTCGAAATCGGTGCTATCGGGCGCAGCTACGCCGACTACCAGATCGAGAACCCGCCGGGGTTTGCTTCCCAGGACCACACGTCGTATACGACCTATTCGGCAGGCACGTCGATGCGCTGGCACCCGCGAGTCGATAATCGGCTCTGGTTCAAACACCGCAACACGGCCTATCCGCTATATGGGCTGAGCAGCTACTTTGACGTGACCAACACCAATCGTCCCACCTCGGAGGATATTGTGGGATTCGATACCACGTGGCTGGCCGCGGACAACCTCATGGCCACCGCCAGCGTCTCGTTTGAGAACCGCAGTCATCACTCCTCGGTCGCCGAATTCGTCGAGGACAATTATCCGATGACCTTCACGTTCTGGTACGCTCCCCGGCCGTCGTGGTCCCTATCGGGCGGATACGGATTCCTCTCGAACTGGATTGACCAGGACGTCTATCTTCCCGGCAACTCCCCTGAGATCGAGCCGTTAGTGCGACAGCAGTGGAATTATGGCGGCCGCGGCCAGACCATGAGCCTCGGTGGCAGCTATGCCTGGACCAAGCAGGTCACTCTTTCCGGGTCCGTTCAGCAGGTCTGGGGTTCCGATGCCACGGATCCGACGGAACCGTGGCCGGACCTGCCCTCCTATTTCGACGTGCAGATCAATACGCGACGCTACATGTGCGGACTTGACTGGTCTGCCCACTCGAATATCTCCGCCTACCTGCGTTACGTCTACGAAGACTTCGACGACGTGACGTCTCCCTACAATACGGGTCGTGCGCAGATGATACTCGCCGGTCTCACCGGCACGCGATAATGGTACAGTCACTCCACGCTCGAAGCGCCGTGATCGAGAGCCATCGCGTATCACTGCCAAGGGATCAAGTCGGACTCCACTAACAACGACCAGATGATGGCCGTCAAGGTGGTCAGTCCGATGGCCAGGGCCAGGAAACCCATGATCCGCACTCTCCACAGCTTGCGGCGTGACGGCGCAGCAGTCTCGAATTCCTCCAGACGACCTTCGCGGCGCAGCCGCTGCAGGTATTCCGGGCGTTCATGGTGCAGTTCCTCCTCGCTGACGACGCCGGTGAGAATCGACATGTCCATTGGAAACTTGTCGGGCCGGAAGTGCGTGGCGAAGAAGTGAATGGCAAAGACGAAGCCGGTGGCGAGCAGGGCCAGCGTGGAGTGAATCACTTTCGCCACATTCACCACCTCGCCCGGCAGAAAGGCGCAGAACAGGTTGGGAAACCAGAGGATCAGTCCGGTCACTCCCAGCAGCGTGGTGTCGGAGGCCGCCCCGAAAAAGTCGAACTTCTCCCAGTAGGCCCATCGCTCGAACGTCGGCCTGGGACCCAACCCCGCAAACCAGCGTATCATGGCCGCGAAATCGCGAGCGTCACGCAGATTCGGTATCGGGGAGTCGGGACCAAACAAGGTCACGCTCCGCAAGCGACCCTGCCCGCGCAGCACGAAGTACTGCCGCACCATATAGAAGATGTAAGAGAAGAAACAGATGAACATGGAGATCGCAAAGATGCGGTGCCACAAAGCGATCGATTCGCAGCCGTTGAGGATCGACGCCAGCCAACGAGCCCACGGTTGACTGCTGAACTTCAAAGGCAAGCCGGTCAGGGCGAGCCCCAAGAAGGAAATGACGAGGATCTTGTGCATCACGCGATGAAAGGGCCGAAATCGGAGATATCCGCGTGTGTGGGGAGCGAGCCACTTCGGCCGACCGTGCCGCAGCACGTCCACCGCGGTACGCAGGAACCAGAGGACCGCGTGCAATCCGAAAAAACCGAAGACGACACAGATGAATGTCAACACGCCGTGATACGCCCAATACACCGCCGGTGATCCCTGCCGATCATAGTGGTTGGCGTGAGGATCGAAGCTCAAAAGGTTCGGCGTAATGTTGGCGTGACACGCGCCGCACGTCTGAGCGCGATTGCCGGGAGCCATCATCGAACCAGGATCCGACAGCGGCAGAATGTCGTGCGCACCATGACAGTCTGAACACATCGCCCCCTCGACGTAACCAAGGCGAGTCAACTCGCCATGCATGCTCATGCCGTAAGCACGATGGAGTTCCGTATGACAGCTCCCGCATCGATCGGGCTGCACCAGGCGGGCGGAGGCTCCTTTCGGGTCCGGAAAATCATGCCCCGCATGGCAATCGATGCACGTCGGTCGCGTGGTGATCACCCCGCCTGGAGCAGACTTCTGAGCATCATGGCCCGGGCCGCTCCCTCGACCATGTACACTACGGCTCAGACGTTCCGCCACAAACCGGTGGCACTGGCTACAGGTCTCGGTAACGTGCAGCTTGTGAACGGTCGATCGCTCGTCGGCAGCCGGCAGAATCGCGTGCGCACTGTGGCAGTCGGCACAGGCGGCGGAGTGGACCAGCCCCGATTCAAAGAGTCCCCGACCATGCCCGCTCACCGTATACTCCGCTAATTCGCGCTCATGGCACTGCGCACACGTCTCGACCTGGCTGCGAGCCCTGACCGGCGAGTCCAGATTGCCGACCGGTTGCATGCGATGCGGCGGATCGGTGTGGCAGGCACGGCAGTTCAATGGCTTGCCGATCCCATCTTCCCCATAGAATACGGCCCCGTGGACGCTTTGTATCAGCTCGGCATATCGCTCCTTGTGACAGGCACCGCACGCGCGGGTCATATCGCTCAGTGGCGTGCGCGAGTGTGCCACCGCCGGATCCAGACTGGTCGGATTTCCGCCGTGGCACTCATGACAGAGAATACCTTTCTGAGCATGTACGTCGCCCTTGAGAAAATCGGGCGTCAGGTAGAAGCGACGCTTCTCGCCCGTCCAGAATTCAGGAGTCGCGTGACACAATACACAGGAATTGACGTCGCTCGGTATTTGCTTCGACTCGGTCTCGGCTGCGATCACCCTGCCGTGCAGCACAACGATCGCCAACGCGGAGATCAACGCTGATGATACCATCCCAGCCAGCCGTCTCGGCATTCCACCGGTACCATGGTCAGTCATTCTTCTCTCCGCCGGCTGCGACAAACGTCACGGATCTCACGAACGCCTCAAAACGCTCCTCCTGACGCAGCACCAAGTCCTGATCTCCGAGCATTTTGAAGAACCACGTGCGATCCTGATCGCCAGCCAGAACAACCAGCATGCCCAGTGGCCGCTCTGCCTCCGATGGCCCCTCCAGTCTGATATAATGACCACGCCGGCCGTCAAGCTCAATAGGCTGCAGCGCCACATCCACCTCCTCCTGCGTCGTGTCCGGCAATCCAACTTGCCGGCGCCAGAGATTGACGTTGGGCAGCAGCCGAGTCGCCGTTCCCTCCATCCCCATGGCAACGACTTCGGCGGTCGCCTCCCCCTCTTGCACGGTGAAAGAGATCCTCCGCAATCCGCTCCCCTCGATCGGCGTCCAACCGTCCGGCACCGTGTATCGAATCGTCTCTTCCGATGCCGAATCGACAGCCTGAACAGCGGGGGCCGGAGCCCAGGAGCCCCCGGCCGCCGGCAATCCTCCCTGCTCGCTGTGGGCGTCGACCGGCACAAAACGCAACGACCGGACGAACTCCTGAAACCGCTCCCGCTCCTGCACCGCCAGATCGGCATCGCCCCACAACTTGGCAAACCAGGCCCGAGAGCCGTGAACCACGATCGCCCCCAGGATGGCCTGACGCGGCTGGTCCGCTTCCGGAGAGAACAGCTCCAGATACTGGCCGGAAACGTCGCCAATCTCCATCGTCTGCGTCATCCCAGCCAATTCTTCCTGGGTGATCTCCGGCAATTGGATCTGCTGTCGCCAGCGATTCACATTGGGCAAGAGTGCGTTGGCCGAAGCATCCAGATCGATCAGCGTAATTTCCACCTGCCGCCCTTCCTGCTGGACACGATAAGCCGCTTTACGCATCCCATCGGCCGGCACAGCCTCCCAGCCCTCGGGACTGGTCGGTACAACGCGTTCGGCCGGCATTTCCGCAGCCGACGAACGAGTGCCTTGTTTGACTGCCGAGTTCGTCGAGGCTGGATCGGACCGCTTCGCGTCGGAACCTCGTGTTGAACAACCCACGAGCGCCAGCGTACAGACGCCGGTCAGGGCCACCGTCCGGCAAAAGGAACGTCTTGAGGCGGCGAACATATCAGGTAACCCTTCGTGGTCTGGGGGCAGTTGATCGAACCGTCGAATGACCGGGGCAGGGGGGAGAGACTGACAGCGATTGGACAGGCGTCTAAGGATCGCCGCCTCAGCCAGCGAACTAATCGACCGCTCATCAGTTCGAAGCTGGAACGAGGATTGTCGCGGTCTGGACAGAACGCACGAATCTACCGCGGCCGCCCGGACTCGAGGAAAGGGTCGGCGACGGAGGGATCAAGGGAGTCACTCCGGCATGATTTCGATCTTCGACTTCTTCCTCAGCTCCAGGATATGTGAATTGAGCTTCACTTTCGCTTCTTCTCCCTGGAGATACTTCTCCAGGAAACCCCGCATCTGCTCGTACGGAACGACTCCGGCCGGACTCTTCTCCACCACTTTGATTATGTGGAAACCGAATTTCGTTTCCACCACATCACTGACGGCACCTTCCTCCAGCGTGTAAGCCACCGCGTCAAATTCGGGAGGCATGAACCCCTTCTTGATAGGTCCCAAGTCGCCGCCACTCGCTGCGCTGCGACAGGTCGAATGGGCCTTGGCCAATTCGGCGAAATCCTTCCCCGACACAACTTCCTGGCGGATTCCTTCCGCCTTCTGTTTCGCCTGTTCTTTCACCTCGGACGGGGCGTTCGCATCGGCTCCGATCAGAATGTGACTGACCCTCACCGACTCCTTTCGCGCAAAGCTGCCCGGGTCCGAGTCATACATTTCGCGGATCTTGCTTTCGGGAATCTCCGGCTCCAGGACGCCCTGCGATTTGAGGTACTCGTCCATCCGCACGCGTCCCTTCAGCGACTCCCGCAGATCGTCCATCGTGATCCGGCGGATTTTCAAGTATCGGTCCATTCCTGGACCGACCCCATACTTCTGCTCAAGCTCCCCGATCCTTTGTTCCACCTTCTCGTCGAGGTTCTCAACGTCCCACTTCTTGCACTCCTGGTTGATCAATACATCGCCGATTGCCTTCTCCAGTATGTTGGCACGTAACCGTCGCGCAATGCTGCCGTCGTCCTTCCGCATGCCGCGTTTCATCAACGCGCTGAGGTTCTTCTCCAGTTCCGGCCTCAACTGATCCTCGTAGATCGGCTGGTCATTGACCATGGCTGCGATCTTCCGGTCCGTCGGTTGATCCTCCTCTGGTGCCGCGATAACCCAGCGTGCTGTGAGTCCGACGATACAGCTGGCCATGACCAGCAGACTGGCAACCAACCGAAGTGGAGCGACCGTGTATTCCCGTATCATCACTGTTCACCTGCTTGCTTGCTGACCGGCAACGGCGTCCGATCGCCCGCCGTCGGCCATGATACCACACCGCGAGAAGGCTCAGACGCGCCAGCGATGTCCTGTCCCGTGGGTGCCCCAGGGCAATTCGCATCTCTCGGATTCGAAAATCTCGGCGTGCCCCTTCTGTGGACACAGAACCCATCGTCCTCTCCCTGCCTCGGCATTGGGAGGGACTCCAAACTCCTATACTGACAGCGCAGTGCACTGGTGAGAAGGGCTCCGACCTCCCTTTTTCCGCAGCTCAGGTGCAATCCCCTCGCCGGTGGCTCGTCTCACTGCGAACGCACACGAGCTGCCGCGGCACCGAAGACGGAGTGGACGCTTACGGTTTGCGGAACCTGACGAAAACGGGCCACGATTTGTGTGTCTGTCCAGGAGAGGATCGTCGCCTGCATCGTGTTGGCCTGGGCTCCGCGAGTTCGTGCGCCCATAATCGTCCCGGTGACAATCGTGCCTGCCCCCTTGGCGTAGCCCCCGAAACCTCGGCCCGTGATCGTTACCGGCCCATTGGCCACAGCACTGGTGATTCGCACCGCAGGCACAATGCTGATAACCGCGGGATTGCTCGCGAACTCCCCTTTTACAAGCCGCAGATCGTAGTTACCAGGCGGCACGGAACCTGGAATCGTCACGGCCAGCATGCCCTGATCCAGGATGAGATCAGGAGTGAGCATTACCGAAGCCCCATCCGCGTCCGTCATGGCAACCTGGGACTCATACAGTGTGGTGCCCGCGACATTAACGAACGACGCCCCCGTGAGCGTGATCGTCGCAGCAACTCCGGCGCGAATGGATGCCACATCGGAGCGATACAGAGTGGGAATAATGGGACCCGTGCGGGGAGCTGAAGCCAGCGCATAGCCGTGACATCCCCAGCAGTCACTCTCGCCGGGCCCAGCGTCCTTCCCCACGTGTCCGTACCCAGCGTCCTCTCCCCCTACGACGACCGTGCCGAGATTGTTCGGGTTCAATGAGTCGGCTTGGATGTTGTGCAGGGAATCGGGCCCGTGACAACGTTGACAAGTGCGGATATTTAGCGGGTCCAGAATCTCATGGCAAACCAGGCAATCGAGCGATCCCTCCAGAGCGTAGGTGGTTTCGTGGTGCAGATAGGCGGTATCCCGAATAAACGGGGGGCTCAGGCCGTCATCATCATGGCAGTAGTCGCAGGCTCCAGCGCCATGGCCACGACTGTTCAAAGGCAGGCCATTTCCTCGACTGGTAGAAGGCGTCACCTCGGAAGGCGAATAGGTGGGGATGTAATGGCCGTCACCCACATTATCGACGATGTCTCCATGACACGAGACACAATCACCACTTGTCGCCGCCGTGGTCCGATGGTGCGCGTTGGACGTGTGGCATACGGTACAGTCACGCTCCGCCACAAACGTCGCATCGTGACAGCTAAGACAGCCATAACTGCTGTCCGGAGTTCCATTGCCGTCGGCGTCGGGGTGAGGCACAAACGAGCCAGGAGGAATCGGTTGGCCGTGCAGCAGATGGTGCCGATCGGGAACCCCCAGGTCGTGACACGCCCGGCAATCGGCCTCGGTCAACACACCGAACATGCGGTCGATCATACCAATCGTCTGGTTGACCGGAGGTGCCGGAACGTCCGCTGAACCAATACCGGCCAGCGCACACCATGTGACCCCCGCGAATACGACTCTAACTAACGACTTGGCATGCATCGGGATTGACCTTCTGACGCAGTCGATTCCGCACATTGGCAGACGTTCACAAAACGAAAGCAGAACGAACTGATGCAATCGGGACAGCTCCAATTAACACTGGCCGGCGTGGCTTGGAAATGCAGTCACACCAGAACCATAGCAGTCAACCGCCCATTACTCCAGCCACCTGATCCGGGAACGATCGACACGAAGGAGCCTATCGAACGAATGTAAAAAAAAGCTCTTTCGAGCTTCTCAAGATAACGCGCAGCGGAGGGATGTGCCCGGGTGGCACATCCCTCCCGCACGATAGAACTGAGCAGTAGTGCCGCAATCGGCCACTAGCTCATTGCTGTCGAACTCTGGCCGTGGCACCACCAAACACTGACTGGACGCTCACGGTTTGCGGAACTTGACGGAACCGAGCCACAATCTTTGTGTCACTCCACGAAATAATCGTGCCCTGAACCGTCGTAGCGCCCGTTCCTCGTAGTCGAGTGCCCGCGACCGTCGCGGTGACGATCGTCCCCGAGCCTTTCGCGTAACCGCCAAATCCGGTGCCGGTGATCGTGACCGGGCCATTGGCAATGGCCGACGTGATCTTGACGGTGGGAACCACACTCAAGACGGTGGGATTACTGGCCAGGCTCCCCTTGGTGGCCTGCAACTTGTAGTTGCCAGGCTTGGTGCCTGAGGGGACGGTCACCGCCAAGGTTCCCTGGTCCATGACGACGTCTGGAGTCAAGGTCACCGCGGTACCGTCCTCGGCAGTGAGCGTTACGTTCGAGGTGTACTGCTGCCCGTTGGCCGTGTTCGTAAACGCGGCACCACTCAACAGGACGAGCGAGTTCTTTCCAGAGGAAACCGTCGCCACGTCCGCATTGTAGAGGCTCGGAACCAGCGCACCAGCAAACGGCGCAGAACTGGCCGTCGCCTCGAAGCCGTGGCAACCCCAGCAATCGCTGTCGCCAGGCGCTCCGTCACGTCCCACGTGACCGTAGCCGGCCATTTCGCCACCGACGACGATCGATCCGACGTTCCCGCTCGCAGGGGAATCCGCCTGGATATTGTGCAGCGTCTGCACGCTATGGCATTCCTCGCAAATGCGAATGTGCATGTCGAACCCCGGTCCACTCACGTGGTCATACGTCCCAGTCCGCGGAGCAGTCGTGTAATCGTGGCACACATTGCACCTTCTCCACGAACCGCCCGCTCCATTGCTCATGTTATTGGGAAGTCCGAGACCGTGATGCGTGTCATGATTGTTCAGAACCAACAGCGGAGAAGGATCGCCGTTGACATCCAACGCTCCGTCATCGTCATGGCAGTAGCTGCACGAACCGGCTCCAAAACCACGATTGTTGAACGGTTGACCACCCAGCGGTGCGTAATCGTGATCGGGCAGCAAATCTCCAGTGCCGTCCGTCAAGAGCTTACTGGCAAAGACTCGGGGACCAGTGGTCAGATTTACTGCACCATTAATCGCCGTGATCAACTCATCAGCCGTCTGAGTCGGCGCAACGGTGACCGTCAGCGTGGACATCGTCGTGCTGTCCTGTGTCCAGACCGCACCTAACGTCGATCCCTGCAGGAACACCACGTTGTACACGAACGAACCACGATTGGCTTCCTCAATCTTGAAGTCATTGTCATCGCCCGCAGGCTTAATGCGGATCTCCGCCGGATCTGTGCGAGTAATGACGTCGCCGAAATCGTACGTCTTGCCAGTATCCAGGACCCGCACATCCGTGTCCGCGACAATCCCCGAACCATCGCTTTCGCGGTACGGAATCGTATGGGCCTGATCAACCCAGCCCGCACCATGCAATCCCGTCCACGGTGTGACCAACGACGGGTTGTAGCTGGGGATGTAGTGACCGTCATCGTAATCCGCTACGAAATCGCCGTGGCACGCAGTGCAATGCCGGTTGACGGCATCCGCACCCGTATGATGCGGACTGCCAGTGTCGTGGCATGCGACACAGTCCCGCACGACCTGAAACTGTGAACCGTGACAACTCAAGCAGGAGAACGTGGTTTCATTGACACCGTCACCATTGGTATCGGGATACGGGACGATCCCTGGATTGCTGATCGGCTGCCCGTACAGAACGTGGTGCCGATTCTGAACACCGGCACTGTGGCAGATCCGGCAATTCGCTTCCGGCACATTGCTCATCGTGGTGTCCAACATGCCGAGGGTCTGGTAGACCGGCGGATTGGAACCGAGAGCATCGGGCGGCGCACTCAAATCCTGGGCATGGGCAACACTGAGATAACTCAGCGCGAGCCCCGCAATAACACAACAGGCTGCAAGCCGTCGGCACATGACAGTGGGTCCTTTCGCGGATCACAAACGAACGAGAACTTGAAATGAAGTAGATGGTTACTGACAGTGGCATCACTGTGAGCCGTGTCACGACACGCCAAGTCCTGACACATCTCCGAGTGAATCACATTCTTCAACGTGCTTGCCGATGAATCCTCCCTCTTGGAGACAGGAACTTCAGAGATTCCCGTCGCGTGTAGGACGCGCACCGCGTGACTCACGCACGCCCGACTCCCATCGCACCAAACTCGCACCTGAACGCACCAACAACCGAACCTGACTCAGACCAACCTAGCCATACGAAACCGAAATATAAGGGGAGTCAACATTCATTGCAACAATCACGTGTAGAAAAAAACCTAAACTCAACCGATTCATGGTTCGCGCTGACTTAAGTTCTCATGCGCGCGCTGCACGCATCAAATGAATCAGATATCTTGCGCAAAACCTTATCCGCGGGCAGCGTTCCGTCTGCAGTCCATGCAACTACCCTTTGCGTGAAGGCGGCGGACCGCCGAAGGAGTAGAACTTCGGTAGCAGACTGACGACGTCTGGTCACGCAGAATCGTGACAGAGCAGCTCTTCGTCGCGGCGAAAGAACGCGCGAGGCACTCCTGGAAAGGCGTTCTGTCGAGCCAACGGCCCTTGGGACTGCCCATCTGGCACTGAGGAAATAATTCGTGTGGTGGCAAACTCATGCGCAATTTCGCGAGCGGCTTGCGACAAGTATCACAAACCCCTTCTCGCATGGGATGCGATGCTGACCTGCAGAATGATTCATGAGGCTTTCGGCTGCTGCCGATACAGCTCCGGATGAATGACATCCGCCATGCGACCTGGGAAAGGCAACCGATCGGCGCCGAGAAATTCAACGATTTTCGGCATCACATCGCCCGGCGACTTGACGAGGCTTGGGTAATCGCATTCCAATACCTGGATGTGCGGCGAGCTTCTTAGCCATCGCAGAACGTCGTCGCGATGACTGATGAGCCCCCGCATCAACTCGGGGCGTTCCAGTTGTGCCCCTTGCGTGTTCAGCCGCCGAATCATCGTGGCCTGCGAATCGACAATTTCTTCGATCGGCCGCATCATGAAAATGACTTTGTAATCGTGATGGGCAGGCAACTTCGCCAGCAGCATGGAAAGGCACTTGATGGCCTTTCGGTCCATGCCTTCGGTGTCCAGCAACTCAGGCCGTTCGGCAATCCGTTTGATTTCTTCCCACTCGTAATAGCCTCGCGGGTTATCGTCATCGGCCGTTCGTTGTCCATCCGTCATCACTTGCATTCCTCCCGCCTCAAGTATCTGCATCATGAGCGAGGTGCCCGATCGAGGCAGGCCGGAAACGAGCACGAAGGTCCTTCCCGACTTCTCTCGCTTCTTGGCTGGCAGAGGCCGTTGCTGATTGAGGATTTTCGCTCTCTCTTCAGGCAGAGGAATCTCTGGCAGATCAAACAACTGATCGCGTCGTGCCTTCCTGACTCCTTCTTTTCCGCGATCAGGCAGGCTGAACCTTACCGCCTCCCGTCGATGAAACGCCGCCTTCTCGGACTGTTGGGGCTCCGCCGCATACAGGACTGACAGCCAGCGGTGCGCATGGAGCATGCGTGGTCGGAACTTCAGGGCCGTTTCGAGTGCGACAACTGCTCGCTCTGCATCGCCGGAGCGAGCGAGAGCCACGCCGAGGTTGAAATGGGCCTCGGGTAATCGGTAAATGAGCCCCACGGCCGCGAGCGCTGCATCAACAGTCTCTTCATTGCGTCCCGTTCGTCGGTAGACCGTGGAGAGCCCTTGCCAGGCAAAGGCCGCATCTTCGTCGGCAGTCAGAGCCAGGCGAAACGCCGCTTCAGCATCAGCAAAACGGCGCAGTCGCAGATAGGTCGTTCCCAGCCGGATATGCAGACGGGGCATGTTCTCTTGCTGCAATCCGACATGCTCGAGAACGTGGAGCGCCAACGAAACGTCGCCCAGAGCAAGCCTGATCTCCCCCAACAACATTCGCATCGGAAGCGGCAGGTCGGCTTCGCCCGGATACGTAGCGAGCACCAGACGCTCGGCCTGCCGATGATATCCACCGGCGTGGTAGGCGTGGGCCAGTACGTTCAGGAATCGGGTCTCCCACGACCGGCGACGACACAAGCCTTCCATCAAAGCAATCGCTTTGTCCGGCTGCCGTGTCCAGAGCAGCGAGCGACTCAGGTTGTACTTCGACTCGATTTCCGCGTTCTCAGCAGCCTTTTCCCTGTCCTCGCCCGGATCTTCGATGTAGCCCAACGCGACGAACTGCCGCATCAGTTCCTGGGAATCCTGCTTCTTCAAGGCCGTCCCCGGCGGATGCCGACCACAATCGCCAGAGACCTGTTCCCAACTGGGGATCATTTCGACCTTGCGCGGCTCCTCGTAAATCTCCACCAGCGGCCGACCATCCATGTCCTGACCAACCGGCAGCCCCATGGCATGCAGCACTGTCGGCCCGATGTCGATCAATGAGGCACCGTAAACCCGCTCGTCACGTTTGATGCCCGGTCCCTTGGCCACGAAGATGCCAAACTCACGGTGCCAGGCCGCGGGCCCCGCCGGTTCGCGTGGCGTGGCCGCCGGTCGCAAATGCCGCGACTGAAAACCGTGGTCAGAACAAAGAACGACCGTCGTATCGGGACCAGCCAACTCCAATAACCGCGCCAGCATCAGATCGTGAAATCGATAGGCACCCGTCACAACGTCCTTGTAGAGTTCGAACTGCTCCTCGGATATGTGCGGCATCTTCGGGGGATGAAACGGCATGAAGGCATGGCAGAAGTGGTCGATCGAATCATAATAGACCGCCGTGAAATCCCATGGTTCCGTCTCCATCAATACGGTCGCCACCGCATGGATCGAGGCGCACTCAGACAGCAGACGCGCAAATACCTCGACCAACGGATCGCTCTGCGGATCCAGCCGATCTGCGTGGGGAATAAAAGGAAAAAGATGCTGGTCCGTCAGCTCTTGTGAAAGCACGCGGAACTGTGACAGGAACGCCGCTCGGTCCTCCGGATAAATGCTACCAGGAGGAACTTGCCAGCCTTTGTTCAGAACGAATTTGGTCCCGTTGAAATGATTGGTGACGATGCAGCCGTGAATGGGCTCCGCCGGATGACTGGCCCACCAGCCGACGATGTTGCTTTGGAGCCCGACCTGCGTCAGAATGTTCCAGAGTGCTTTGACTTTCCGCGAGGTACTGGTATAGGGCCGCACACCTCCGTTGATCGGATCCGGCTCAATAAACCCCAGGATGCCATGCTTCTCGGGCAACATCCCGGTGGCCACACTGTTCCACAGCATCGGTGAGAGAATCGGCTCCATCGTCGCCAGATTCGCCATCACCCCTTCGCTGATCAGCTGGTCAAGCGTCGGCATCAATCCCGCGTCCAGCAGCGGATTGATGTGCTCCCAGTCCGCCGCATCCCAGCCAATCAACAGCAACTTTTGCTTTGACGACATTCGCTCCCATCCTCATGCTGCGACTCGGCCCAACAGCTCCGCCCACCGGAACCTCATGAAAGAAAGGCCGCGCTCACAGCTGAGTCACGGCCTTCATTCTCTCAAGCCGATCCAAACTCGGCGAATGTCTCAGTCGCTTTTCCGGCTCTTGAGCCGCTTGCGGCGCCACAACAACAGACCAATACCGCCCGTGGCAAGAAGTCCCAACGAACCCGGTTCAGGAACCGAGGACATCTGACCCGCATAGACGTTTTCGCCCACATCGCCATAGGCGTAGTCCATGATCGTAAATGCATTGAGGGGTGCGCCGTCCATAATCACGCGCACCCAACCGAACTGCTCACCATTGCCTAGGTCGAATTTGAACCCGATGAACCCTTCTGCCGCATCGAGAAACTCATCGTTGCCAAACCCGGTACCCATTGCCATCGTCGCGGTAGCCGAGAAATCCCTGTCCGCTCCCGACGCAGTACTCCGGATATACATGCGAGTTGCATCCGTAAGCCGCGCCGCATAGAAGAAACTGTTCTTCAAGGAGCCGGCAATTTCAACTGGTAGCCCGCCAATTGGATAGCCGTACACATAGGCATACCCCCCGCCACCCGCCGTTCCCTTATGCACAATCACCACTTCGCCTAGCCCATCGGGAGCTCCGTCGAGATCGATTCCATAATATGATCGCGAAGCTAAATTCCCCTCCACGTGCACACCGTCAGGCCCCAAGTCGAAATAGTGTATCGCAGCGTTTGCAGACTCGTGGGAACATAACGCCGTGGCGGCTCCGGCCGCGGCGTATCCGGCCCAACGCGCTGTGCTCAGAAGACTGGTTTTCCGACGACGGTTTTGCCGAGAATTGGTCGACATTTTCACTTACCTCTGCCTTTGAATATCCAAGCCACGTGCGACGCGCCGTGTCCGCTGCGAACCACGACACAACGTGAAAAGAGTGGGGAATCACTTCGCACAACGAAACCCGACTGCAACCAGGCAGCTGGAATGGCTGACCGCCAAAATGCTCATGCCCCCCAGCTTACGCGTCCTGCGGCTCCCGCACCACCTGCACAGACCGAATTATCCTCATCTTTTTCCCGCCAGGAATCAAGTAGATGGTCACTATTTTTCCAGATTCTCTTGACGTCCCAGAATTCCGCCGCAGTTACAGGTTCCGGCAGAATCGCTAACCATCCGTAAGAGTGGTTCACCAATCCATTGACGTGGCTCCCGCCTTGTTGAGCGATCCTGATGGGTGGTCTACTAACAGCACACCCGTGGCATGCAACCGCTTCCGCGTTATCGGCCGGTGGCGTTGGCGGTGCAGAGCGCCCCAATCAGGCAGGCCCAGTTGTCTTGTTGGCCCAGCAGTCTGGTGCCCGAACCGAGCTGGATCTGGCCACGGATGAGTCGGCGGTCCTGGAGAACATCGGGCTGACGATCGAGAGCACGCAAGAAGTGAATGCTGCAGTCCTCGAGTACACCCCCACACGACTCTGCATCGCCCTTAACGGCCTTGGCTCCGCCATGCTCCATCTCGCCCCGATCACCTCGGTCGCAGGGGGAGCCATGCCCATTCTGGAAGGTGCCGCATACACCGTGACCGTCGATGGAATCCCCGAGAAATACACCGCCAGCGCCACGTCACTCCGCATCGAACTACTCCTGTCAGGAGAGCACGAAATCGTCGTCGCGAGGGATCCATTATAGGGGTTTCCGTCACGCGTTATTCGCAGCGGCCACACTCCGGTCATCACATGACTGAGTGCCGGCAATGGCTTAACCGACAACCTGGGAGAACTGGGAAAGAGATTCTCGTAACGCTCCCCGATCGGAAGTTGTCGAGACGGTATGCCGATGCTGATTGTAGCATCCGTTCGATCCTGCGCAGTGGCTAGATCTCCATCTGAAGGGAGTCACCGATGGGAATTACATATCGTCTGGCTGTGGCAGTCACGTTGGGAGCGACTATTGTGGCGTCCGCTCATGCCAACGATGAGAATGCGACCAAGGAGGGTCTATGGGCCTCCAACGTCTCTTACGGCGTGATGGGTACCTGCCGCGGAGGCAACGCTTCCGACATCGACGGCTGCCACGATTGCGGGAACACCTGTGGTTCGTGCGGCCAGGAGCCCTGTTGCTGTTCGCCCCTCTGGCAGCATCGAACGGGCGTGTTCGCTGAGCTGCTATTCTTGCGTCCTGGCAACGTGGATGTGGTCTACGTTCAGGAGCAAACGAGTTTTGATCCGGCACTGGCCTCGCCCACCGGGCCGGTCGGTCGAGCGAACATCGACGATGGCACCGGGCTGCGCATCGGTCTCGCCTGGGCCCTCGATGACTGCGCGAGTATTGCGGCGACCTACACGTGGTTCGAGAGCGACACCGAGGACGAGATTACCGCCACACCGGGTAACGTACTGAATTTGATCGTCGCGCACCCGAGTGTTGCCACGTCGGGGGCGACAAGTCTGGCGGCACGCGCTGCCTACGATATCGACTTCCAGCGAATTGACCTGGATTATCGAAGTCTGCTGTGGGGGACCTGTAATTCGGCCATTAATTACCGCGCAGGCCTCCGCTACGCCCATTTGTCGCAGGACTTTCTGGCCGCGCAAGAAGTTTTTTCTGCAGCCGGCCTGACAACGGTCGACACCCAAATCAACTTTGATGGATTCGGCATCGGTTTTGGCCTCGACGGCATGAAACGGCGTGCCGGGACCGGACTGCTCTTGTATGCGAAAGGGGACGTCAGCTTTCTGGGTGGGGAGTTCCAGGCAGACTATCGGCAGACGAACCAGTTTGGCGGGGCCGCTGTCATCGGTAACAACTTCGCCGACTATCGTCTCTTGACGATCCTGGACGCCGAGCTGGGGCTTGGCTGGGAATCGAGCGGGGGTGGACTGCGAGTCACGGGTGGTTACGCTCTGTCAGGATGGTTCAACACGCTCTCGACAGGATCTTACATTACGGGCGTGCGTGCCGGATCGTACGACGACCTCAGCGAAACCCTCACCTTTGATGGATTGGTGACGCGCGTCGAGTTGCGCTACTGAAGCCCGCTGCGGGACCCGGTCCAGGCAACGGCAGCAAGATACGGTTTTCAGAGCCCTGGCCGCGGCCTGTGCAGCGGCAGCCAGGGCTCTGTGCTGTGATGGGCGTCGACCACCATCGTCTGGTCCCCGCAAGTCACCAGGACAGCGTGGACCAGTGGTCGCTGACATCCTCCCCCAGCAGCGCGAGGAGTTCTTCCCAATCAGGCGACTGCGTCCAATGATGGTCCTTGCGATTCGGCTGCCTGTCCTCTCCCCAAACCAGGCTGGGAAGAACCGCCATGGAGCCGTCTTGTCCTGGCGACGAGGCGAACAGCGCACGGACGGCGGTTCGAGTGATCGACCGGTCCGGGGCGGGTTCCAACGCGTTTACCGGCCGACCGGCTGCAACGCCAACCTGGAGCATCGAAGGATTTACCTCGGCAGCCGATTCCACGGATTCCCCTTCCGCGGCACTGAACGACTGATTGAGGTAGTCGATGATCATGAGTACGTCGATAGGCGAAATGCGGCGATCGTTCGACACATCGCAGTAGGGCGCCTCCTCGCGGTACTGGACCAGGAGGTCCGGAACGGCATGGGTGCCGATCGAGTTGAGTCGATCGATCACGAGCAGCGCATCAATCGGCGAAATCCTCCCATCGCCATTAACATCCCTCGCCATGGCCGCATTGTGCAAGCTGAGGAGATGCCCATCGTTCGCACTGTGATCCCCCACGACCGGCGGATCGAAGTTGCCGAAAATTGGCAGTGCATACCGATCTCCGAAATGGGCAAACAGATCGTTCCCGAGCGGGTCCGGACTGTAAGGATCGAACAATGACGAGGCAGGCGTCGCCCCCCCTGGAGGCACTCGGTCTGAAATCAGGAAGTGCCACTCCGCCTTGCCTTCGCCGATCTTCTGATCGCTGCCGGCGACCCAGAAGCCAAGGTCATCAACGCCGTCGAGATTGAGGTCGCCCACGACCGGCCGTTCGACGAAATCGGGAAGGCCGAAGCTGATGGAATCGTCGACAACACCGTCTCGGTTCCAATCGATGAAGAAGATATCCTGTCCAGCATCGAATACGATCAGGTCGTCCTGGCCATCGCCATTGACATCGCCCACCACCGGTATGCCACGCATGGAGGTGGCAATCGTCGTATCGACGTGGACATTGATAATGTTGTCACCGTTCGTATCCAGGTACCATCGATCTCCACGAAACAGACCGATTTCATCACCTGGGTGTGCGGGATCGAAGTCGCCGGCGACAGGCAGAGCGCTCGTGGTCAGCCCCACGACGGAGGAATAGAAGTCGGCAACTCCGTTATGATCAAAGTCCAGCAGAAAGCGATAGCGGCCGGTCAGCGGATCGAAACCAAAGGCGCCGAGCTTGTCGAATCCAGAAGCCTGCAGGGCATTCGCGGCCGAGAAGTTACCGGCGAAGTAAGCATCCGACTCGACACCAAAGCGGAAGACGAGATCCCGGTTCGTCGCATCTCCATCTCCTTGCGGATCGTAGATGAGATTGCCGTTGATGTCGACGTAGACGCGCGTGGAAGCCGTCACGCCAATCTCCGGACGGCTATCGACGGTGAAGCGGGCGACGAAATCACCTCCCGACACGCCGTCACCCGAGGGGAACTGCGGATTCTCCAACGGTTGGACCGCATTCGTTTCGCCGTCCAACTGGTTGTCGGCCGGATCCGTCAACTGGTCGGCCATCGAGAGTGTATAGCGATCGTCGGGCAATGGTTCGAAGAACCGCAATTCGATCGTCGCTGTGGCTGGACTTCCGACCACCGGAGCGTGATTGGTCACGATCACGTCGGACACGGCAATCGGGCCGGTGTGATCGCCTACCAGCAGATAGTGTCCCGGCTGTGCGGCGATGAGCGAATTGAGCGCAGGGTACAGGTCACCGGGAGCGCGCGGCGGCGGGTCGGTCACGGCAATTGTCAGACTCGTAATGGGAGGAGTCGGCCCGTCGACGTGCGGCTTCGGATCGAACAAGTCATAGCTCTCCCCCGTCACGTTCACCGAGTCAATGATCGGTCCGGCCAGGTCGACTTCGACGATATTCAAGTCGTACATATTGATGGCGTTCTGAGCGCCGTAGACGCGGAGGAAATAGCGCCGATTCTCCAGCATGCTAATCGCCAGAGACTCATCGTCGTTGAGGGAATTGGCACTGCCGATGAGCGACCCGAGAGCGTTATATACTTCGACATCCAGGTTGCCGTCATTGGGCAGCCCGGCTCGTCCGTTGGGTAATGTAACGATTCGTTCGAAGAGGACGTCGAATCGGAACGTGCCCGTCTTCGCTGGCATAAACTCGTACCAGTCTTCATCCCCAGGAACGGCCCCAAACGGCGCCGGCAATACGATACTCCCGGGCGTGATGCTGAGGTCCGAGAGAAACACGGGCGTAATGCCGAGGTGAGTCGCCACGACCCGCGCATCATTCAGCTCGTGGGGGTCCGGCTTGAAAACAAACAGCCTGCCGAGACCGTCACTCCCTGTTCCACCTGTGGCCGAGTTCAAAGGAGTGATCGTAGTCTTCTCGATCCCTTCGTAGCCGATCGGTCCGAGAGGTCCGACAGATATGACCCCGCTTTGCCCGTCGAAAGCCTCGCTCGCGACCACCAGGTCACCGAGCCCGTCATCATTGACGATGAGCCGATCCGCGGCGTTATCTGGACCTCCATCCACGTACACACTCAGGCTCTGCTGCGGTGTCGCCACGAGTCCGTCCGCCTGATTGATACGGATGATGTCGGCCGCCAATCCGGCGTCGACCACCAGCGACTCCACGGTATCCACCGTATCCAATCGCGTCGTCCCGTTCACGTCGATCGTCAGGTTCGTCGCCGTGTCCTGACTGATGCTGATCAGGTCAGGCAGCGAAGTCCCGCGCACCACCACCGTATCGAGACCTTCTCCGCCGATGAGCGAATTATCCCCTCCGCCTGCTTCCAGCAGGTCATCGCCAAGACCCCCGTCTAATACGTCATCGCCGCCACCACCGATCAATACGTCGTGGCCAGAATCGCCCAACAGAGTGACGCCTGTCACCAGTTCGGAAGACGCATCCAACAGATCGTTGTCCAGGCCACCGCGAACGATCGTCGCTACATCGTCATACGCGCGCTCCAGGTACATGCGATCCCGGCCGCCTCCGGCCCAGACGTCCAAGATGGTCAGCACGCCGTCACTGACGGAGTTCGAGATTGTAATGTCGTCGTCGCCTGCCGCCGACTCGATGATTGCGACTTCCTTTTGCGAGAACTCCACTGGCTCAAAATTGTCAATAGTAACCCGCACTCCGGCCGGCAGGATCCGAGCGTCGACGATCTCCAGCGTGTTGCTCTGATCCAGCAGGGTGGCCAGGTCGGGCAACGACGTCAGCGCGAAAGCAGCAACTGCCACATCCGTCAGAACCGGCTCCAACTCTTCGAAATCGATCGTCTGCACTCGCCCCGCCGAATCGGTCACCACGCTGCGACCGGAACCGGGCAGATTCCCGACGTACAGGAATTCGCTCGCCATCGGCGCGCCGGCGGACTGAGTCACGATGAGCGAATCGAAGCCGCGATCGAGTCCCACCAGCGAGGAATCTTCCAGGTCCCAGCAGAGTCCGTCGCCGTCGTAGCGAATGCCCCCCGGTACATCAATCAGCCCGTACGAAACATCCACCGTCAACGAATCGTTTCCCCCCTGACCGAACACGTTGATCTGGTGTACTGCTACCAAAGGAGCCTGGAACTCCCGTACTCCGTTGACGATCACGTCGAGCAGTTGCGGATTGCCGTCATTGCGCACGAGCACGAACTGGTCGTCCTGGTTGATCCCGTTCTCATCGCCACAGATCGTCAACGCTCCCTGCTGTTCGGCAACGATCGAGGCGTTCTCGATCGTCCAGACGCCGCGGCCAAACAGCCCTACAGCCAACACGTCACCCTCATCCGGACTGTAGTACTGAAGATCATTGACCGGCGCGTTGGGAAGATTCAAACCGAACTCCGACCACTCCGTCTGGGCACTCGGATTGATCGCGCGGTAGACCCCGTTCTGGCCGCCCACCAACAATACCGTTGTGGTTCCCGTCCGAATGAACTCGATCGTTCGCAGATCCGTCGCAAAATTGGAGAGATTGCCCGTCAAGTTGGTAAAGGTCACGCTGCTGCCGCTGTCATTCGTTTCGGCACGAAACACCGAACCATTCACATCAACCACATACGCTACATGCCAATCGTCGGGATCCATCACGATATCGGTCACGGCGCCGCCACCCACGGCGGCCGATGTATAGTTCGAGACCACGCTGGGCATACCGCCGGGGGTCGTGCGAAGCAGCAGGTTGCCTCCCGCACCAATCCACAGCACATCGGGATTCAACACTCCATCGGCCGACCCGCCATAGGCAATCGGAGTCGACTGGGCATACGACGCCTGCCGTACAGCTCCTACCGGATTGGCCGGAGCCCATTCGTCCGGATCGGGATCGGGCAGTCCATCACCGTCGTCGTCCACCCCGTTGTTGGTCAGATCGATCAGGCCCCCCAGGGACGTCAGCGTGTCCCCCTGATCCGTCGACTCGTAGAGATAATTCGTGCCAATCAGCAGGCGAGTCGGATCAACCTCATTCAACACGTACGGTTGAATGAACTGGATCGTGTTGTCGAACAAGAGTGCACCCGACAGATTGAGCGTGCCGGGGCCGGTGAGTGTCCGACCGCCCGTTCCACCCACGACCAGCCCCGGACCCACCGCGACCGTTTGGGTGTTTGTGTTGTCAATCGTCCGCCGCTGCAATCCGCCGCAGGCCGTGAAATTCTGGGCATTGGTGTAGATGATCGTCTCGTTGGGATGTGCCGTCTGATCGTTGTCCACCGCCACGACCGCACCGTCGCAGCCCTGGATAAGGCTCCAGTCAAACGGGAACAAAGGGTCGCTGACCGCTCGCTGCCTCGAGGTGCCGTTATCCTGAGTCCCCGTGACCAGCGTGCCGTTGAGCGCATCGTAGGCCACCGAATACGACTCCGTCACACGAATGTCGCCGTTCATCGATTCCCACCGTCGGTTGGCCGCCACAGAATCCGGGTCGAAGAGTCGATAGATGCCCCCGTCGTCCGTGTTGATCAGCACCGGATTCCCGTTCCCGTCCGTGGCAAACGCCATGTCTCGAGTATCTGCATGCGGGCGGGTGTTGTCGACCGTCCCCGAGTCGGCCACCAGTTGCCAGGTATCAAGTGCGGGGTTTCCGTCGTTGGCCACCATCCGGTACCGTGTCATCTGGGCCGGCGCAAGGGACGGATCCGGGGCATCTCCTCCGACGAAGAGAACGTTGGGATTGGTGGGATGTGCCACCATGGCGAAATGTGCACCGGCCTGCGCGCCGGGGCTGATCACCGGCATGTTCTGCAGTTGTCGCCAGTTCGCCCCCTGGTCTGTTGAGCGGAAAACTGCAAACAGCCGATTCGTGCGAGGATTGAACGGTGCGGGAAGCGCGATGTCGTTGCGCATGATGGCGGCGTAAACGACATCGATGCCCCCACTGTTGTGCACCGCCAGCTCCGTGCGAAAGTTGGCCGAGGTGATTCCCGTAATGGAATTCGCGCCCGTGCCATTGACGAGTTGCCAGGTCTGACCAAGGTCGTCACTGCGGAAGATCCCGATCTGAGGCAGCGCCGCATAATAACGGTTGGGATTCCCCGGATCGGCCACCAGATGAGTGGCCGGACCCGCTGGCAAATTGAGTTCGCCGATTTCATCGGTCAGCCCATTGCCATCGTTGTCAATCCCGTCCGCTGAACCACTGGAACCGGAAACCTGCGAAAACGAAGTTCCACCGTCTGTACTGCGATAAACGCCGCCACTTCCCGCGTCAGACGCGACCAGGACAACCTCCTGAGAGGTCATACCATCGTTTTGCCCGGTAGGCACAACGCTTCGCACTCTTCGGCCAATGAGTTCCGGGCCGACCTGCATCCACGAATCTCCCCCATCGGTCGAGCGCAAGAGACCAATCGATGCTCCCCCATCGCCGAATCCGGCGCTCGTCCTGCCGGTCCCTGCATAGAGCGACGATGGATCTTGCGGACTGATCGCAATCGCACTGATCGATAACGAGGTGAACTGATCTGTTAGTGCTTCCCAGCTGGGATACTCGCCAGCGTCGTCCACAATCGAATTGTCATCATTGTCCAATCCGTCACTCGGTGAGTACGTGCCTGTCGTCGTGCGCCACACACCGCCGTTGACCGTCCCCACGAAGATCCGGTTGGAGTCGGTGGGGTCGACGGCAACCGCCTCAATCGCTCCGGCCTGAATAAAGCCATTGGAAAGCGAAATGGGGCCGGGCCCCTGTTCTGTCCAGACCGCAATGCCCTGGAAATCAACAGCCAGCAACAGCCGCCCCTCCAATCGTTCGCAGAAGAGACCGCGAGCCTTACGTCGCGATTGGAGCGCCGCCGCGAAACGCCGTCGGTCCAAGCCTTTCATTCCCCGGGACGATCGTCTCCTCGTCGAATGTCGCACGCTTCGCATAATCTCGCTCCTACCTTCTGGCAGCGGTGATGCCTTCCGGCACCGCTCGACTCGCGCTCCCGCGGCACCAATGCCCGCCACCAATAAACATGATGAGATGGTCGTCCTTTGCCTGACGATTTGGACCCCACAGTTGCCTCTTACGGCGGGCACACGACACGCCCTGGACCGTCAAACTCCAGTCCCGTCTCGATCGTCGCCCGCATTCTCTGCGAAACCCCTAGCTTTTCCGGACTTTCATAGCCCCGTGAAGCGACATTGCAAGAGGCAACGCCCCGGATGCAGCGGAAGCGAGGCAACGAGTTGCCATGCCGATGAGGCTAAGGGCAGGCTATCAGCCCATAGAATCCACCTCCGGTCGGCTAGCAAATGCCGCCGCTGCCGGAGTCTGGGGAGCTCCCCTGCGGCACCGCACGTCCTCCTCAGCTAACCGCGCGCGGTCGCCCCACACACCACGTATACAGCTTGTGCTGCGATATCTGGACCATCTTCCGATCACTGATAGTGGATCGACAGCGCAAGCGGTTCGCCGGCCAAATCCACCGTCCACATCGCGTACTCGTTGCCGAAAATCTGCACGGCGTTGTACTCGCGGCGTTGGGAATCCACTGAGATCTCCGCTCTGCGGCCGTGGTAGTACCGCGGAGCGATGAGCGTGAGACGCTTCAGCTCGACGGCGCCAACAAGGTTGTAACGCATTGTTGCCGTCTGCTCATTCCATTGGATATCCGTCATCGAGACTCGTTCGCGGGCACGCCAAAAGTCGTTCATGGCGTTCGTCCCGATCAATCCCACGCCGCAGCTCCTGGCATAGTTAATGGTCTGGCGAAAATGCGTATCGGTGGTGTTCAACGCTCGCTGGAGCTGTCTGGCCGATAGATAGTGCGGATGCCAGCAATAGCTGTACACCGTGTGATACTTCTCCACAGCAAGATCGATCGCCCGCTTGCTGAGCTGGAACGACTGCTCTTCGTCCAGACCGAGCCCCACAAGCTCCAGCGGCTTACCACCTTCCTTGTACACGAGCGTCGTCCCATCTGGCTTCCAGAAGTCGAGGTTGTCCATCCCATAGATCGGGATCTCGAGGAAATCGAGCCGCCGCCAAGACTGCTCGTCGATCACGTGGTAGGGCAACCCCGTCCCGACCCAGTAGCCCGGCTTCACCGGCTTCGTTTCCCACATCTTGATCCCCAGGATCGACTCATACTGCAGTCCGGCTCGTTCCGACCATGCCGGCAGCTGGGCGCACGTTTCCCAGCGACAACAATGGGGCCGCATGCCGATAATGTTGCCGCCGGTATCAGCCACCACTTTCTTCAACTGGGCCTCCAGCTCCTCGCCAGTAAACGGCTGGCCGCTCATGTAGTCGACATGGAACGCCAGCTCAATCCCCCCCTGCGAAAGCAGCACGAACTGTTCCGCGGTAATTGGCTGTGAAGACGCCGTAAGATAGATCGTGTACGGAGCTCCAACTTCCTGCACCAGATCCATCGTGGCTTTCATCTGCTCAAAGGTGGCCCAATCCTGATCGCCCGAAGCAATCAACATGGCCATGTGTTGCGATGGAAAGTACCATTTCCGGTTCATTGGCACATCAAGCGAATCCAGCAACTCGCCGACAATCAAGCGGCGTAGCAGATCCACCTGCGGTACCTCGCCCAGATCATAATCGACATTCGTGGCAGCGCTGGCGGCGCCTACATCCTCCGATTTCGGCTGGAGAACCGTCAACATCGTCGTCGGCAGGTCGAACGCCACGACCAGCGCCGTGCCCTGACCTCGTCTTACTCGAACGAGTCCAGCGTACCGCTCGTCCGGGCTTAGGGAGGCGAGCGCTTCGCCACCTTCATAGTGAATCGACTCGCCGAACAACTGCAGACGCCCTTCGTGGGAAATCCGCGCGCCGGCGTCTGCGCCGACAGTCACATACCCATCCTGGTGACCTCCGACGCGTTTCAAACCAAGCGATGCGGCCAATCGCTCGCCAGGTCGGAGCGTCAGGACAACTCCGCCGGCTTGAACATAGCTTTCGATTTCCGCGGCCGCGTCCTCAAACCCCTCGCCAATCACCAGGCCTCGCAGCCCCGACTGGTGCAAGCCATGAAGCTCGTGAATTCTCGTGTAGGGGATTCCCTCATCCCGGAGAATCTCCTCCAGCAGCAGATCCCTTGATCCTTCCCGATAGCACAAACCAATGACTTGGCCGGACGGTTGACCATCTGCCATGACCAACGGACACATGCTGACGACAACACCCCAGACGATGGCAGCAGTTCTCATGATTCGCCTCTGTTCACCTCAGTTTCGGTGACTTCGCTTTGCAGCCAGCCCAGCCTTCGTTGACTTCGCTCGCTGCCAGTGAGTCAATGCAGTTACCGCGTGAGCCACGCGGATTCAATGTCCCGTGTCGGGAAGCCCCGTGTCGGGAAGCCCCGGTTGGAGTTTTCCCCACCAACTGGCAGCACGATTGTACACCGACCCATCGGCTCCGGCGACGGCCGTTCCCTGAGGCCGGACAAGCGATGCCTCCTGTTCCCGAATCGGTGCCCGATTCGACCGTCTGCCATGTCCCTCGCAGATGCGGATCGGAGTACAATGACCGCTGCGGACACGCCCCCCGGTTCGTGCGTCGGTCGCACGGAGCATACGGGCATCCGCGTGGTCTCGCTATAGTCCTTCTGCCTAGGGGAGCGATAACGATGAGTGAGCGGATCAATCGGCGTGACTGCCTGCGATTGGGAGCTTCTGGAGTGCTGGCCGGCGCCATGGTCGGCTTCCACACCGCCAGTTCGGCGGCCGACGATGACGCTGCCCCGACCGCGCGCATCGGATTCGTGGGGCTCGGCGGACGAGGCCAATGGCTGCTCGACTGCCTGGTCACCCATTTCGCTCACGTCCAGATCCCGGCCGTCTGTGACCTGATTTCCGATCGCGTCGGAGCGGGTGTGGAGATCGTCAAACGCACCGGACGTCCCGCGCCGATCGGCTATTGCGGAGGGGAGCATGAGTACCGAAACATGCTCCAACGCGATGATCTCGATGCCGTCATCGTGGCCACTGGAGTCCAGGTGATGGCTGGAATCGCCTGCGACGTCATGAAGGCGGAAAAACACGCCGCCGCCGAAGTGACCGGTGCCTACTCGATGGAAGACTGCTGGGCGATCGTCGAGGCCAAAGAGCAATCGGGCAAGCATTACATGCTGCTCGAACAGTGCTGCTACGATGACCTGAATCTGATGATCCTCAACATGGTCCGGCGCGGCGTTTTCGGCGAGCCATATTATGGCGAGTGCAGCTACATTCACGACCTGAAAGACGATGACAAGAACCAGACGTTCTTCGTCACCCCTGATGGGGAGCAGACCTGGCGAACGCGCCTCATGACGGAAGGACACGGGAGCTCGTATGGGCCACACGGCCTGACGTCGGTGGCCAAATGGATGGATATCAACGAAGGTGATCGTTTCGACTACTGCACAGCGATGATGAGCGACCCTCGTGAGTTGCACGGACAGCTGGTCGAACAATACGGCGCCGACAGTGCACCGGCCCGATTCGCCGTGCAGACCGGCGACTTCGTCTCGACGCTGATCCGCACCGTGAAAGGCCGCGTGATACGGCTCGACTATTCGATCACGGCCACCCGTCCCTATTCCCGCTACTATCTCCTGCAGGGAACCCAGGGCTGCCTCGACGATCGCTATGGCTGCTACATCCGCGGCGACGGCCCCATGCACACCTGGCAGCCCATCGATGAGTACAAGAAGCGTTACCGGCACCCCTGGTGGACGCAGGACGGCGACGACGCCTCCAAGGTGGGTGGACATGGTGGCATGGACTACTTCTGCCTCCGCGAGTTCGTTCGCCTGATCACCGATCACCATGCCCCCTGGGTCGACTGCTATGACGCGGCAGCTTACAACGCCATCAATCACTGTTCGCAACTGTCCATCGACCGGAAAGGTGCGGGTGTGGAGATCCCCGATTTCACCAAAGGCCGCTGGAAGACCCCTGGATGGCGCCGCGGTCCGCAGGACCCGATGTTCGGAATCGTGTAAGGCGCATGAGAAGAGCCTTTGGCCATTTCGCCATAACTATCGGGCCATTCTGCCGTAGCCACGCTCGCGTAGAGCGTGGGAACCCGGCCAACTGCCGAAGCGATTCCTGCCGCGTTCCTTGGACATGGGACATTCCTGGTTCGATATTCTGCGGGTCAGCTGTGCGCAGCCGCGCACCGTCGTCCGCGGGTCGCCGGCGCCGGGAGCGATTTTCATGGTGGAGGCCGCTGGCCTGAGGCCTCCACCGCAGAATATCCAATGTCCAACCGCAGAATGTCGAAGGAAGAGAAGCCGACCCGACGCCTCACCCCCAGGTCTTTCGGACTTGACGCGAGGACAGGCATTGTCGTCTGTGCCGCAACTGGCCGGCTGGAGAAATCACCTGCCATAGACTTCCACGAAGTCGATTTCGCAGGTCCCCACGGCCCCAGCAACCTGGTAGTCCTGAGGTTCGCCATTGAACGGGACCTTACCGACCAGCAGTTGCAGTGCAGGCTGCGAGAAGGGCCCCGCTTCGTCGAACGTCCAGAGCCGCTCGTAGACTTCTCCATCCTCGCTCCGTTCAACGACGCCATACGATCCTTGCCACCGCGCGCGCAGCCAGACCCAACGAGTCGCGTCGTAGTTGCCGCCACAGATCTGAGTTCCCGAAATATCGCTTTGAAGGCGGCTGTCGCTCCGGGTTCCCAGGCGCACACTGCCCCCAGTCCACTGCAACATCGCCCCCGGCCCCCACGACTGGCCGCCGTCGCTATCCTGTCGCACCTTGACGACGAACCCGCTCGCCGCAGTCGCCAACGGAATGCGCAGGAAGGCGTACGTATTGCCGTGGGCTTGAATCTGCAGCAGCCCGTCACGGACGGCCAGAGCATCCGGGTTCTGCGCCGATACCACGAGTTCACCTGGCGGCATCTCCGAGAAGTCGGCGACGAAGATCGGCTGGCCCCACTTCGGCCCGGTGGCCAGCGCGTCACGATCCGCTTTCGCTGCAGCGACCTTCTGAGCCACCAGCGTCTGTCGAGCGTCCGTTTCCTGCTCTACGGCGCTGCGTAGTCCGGGCGTCAGTTTCGCTCGATACTCTTCGTTAAGTGCCTTCAGGTACTCCGGCCTGTCGAGCCAGCCTACCAGGGTATGGAACCGCGCATTGGCTCGCACGATGTCGCGAGCCAGTTCTGGCGTGACCCCCATTGCCCCATTGTTGCACAGCACACCGATCGAGTTGCTGATGTTATAGCCCGACACAAAATACCGCAGATAGTCGAAGCTGCTGTACGCCTTCTCGCAGCTCTCACCCCGCAGAATGAAGTCGACATAGGCGTCAGCTTGAGGAAGATAACAGCGACCGGATCCCAGAGCCCATGTCGAATGCCACTCCAGAATACCCTGCTCGCCTACGATGCTCCGCGCCCCACGAGCGAGGGCGTAAAGCGCGGCGGGGTTCTCGATATACTGCCCATCGAAATACAGCCCGTCCGGCTTGTACTGAGTCATGACCTTGCGAATTTCGGGCAAGAACAGCCCCATGTTCTCGCCGGTCGGTGTGCCGGGTGGCCACCCCTTGAAGTTCTCAAACGTGTTGAAGGCCTGCGGTTCCAGCGCGGTGTTCTTCAGGAAATAATACGGACTGGTGTAGACGATGAAGCGCATCTTGGCATCATGAACCGTCGCACGCACTCGCTCGAATTCTTCCACGCCCAAACGCGGCACGAAGGCCAGGTTCCAGTCCTTCCAGAGCAGCAATTCGGACTGCAACAACACGATATTGCCGTAACGGCTCCACCGTTGCAGTTCCCTATCCGATGGGTATGCCTGCTGGTTCGACCAATGCCATACGACGTTGTCCTTGATCGACCGGTCCCAATCGTACGGCTTGGGCGGACATACTCCCACCCACAACACCGCGTCTCGGGGAAGATCGTATCGTGCCACACTCCGCGCAAACGGGTCGAAGTGATCGGCGATGTCTTGCTGTGAGCAGAACAATCCAAACGCGCCCCATTCGTCAGCCATCAGGTGGTTCGCCTCGTGCGATCCATACCAGGCGATGTCGATCGCCCGGTCGACCGACACGGCCAGCGGTTCGTGCACATGCAGCATGAACAGCGAGTCGCCATTGACGCGGATGGTGATGGCCGGCTGAGCGAAAGTGATGCGAGCCAGACCTGGCCCAGCGTGCGTCACCTTGGCCCCTTCCAAAGCCCGCCCCAAACGCAGCACCGCCAGCGTCCGCTCGTGCCCGATGCGTTGGCCAAAGCGGATGTCGCCCGTTACCAGATCCGCTTCGATATCCGCCCCAGTCGTCCGAGCCCGGAGATTGCCTTCCTTCAACTGAGTCGACTCCACGACCATTCCCATCTGAGCATCCGGAAAGAGCGTCGGATCCATCAGCTCCTGAAACGTCGGAGCAAGTGGACGCTCGGGCGTCGGCATCTCGGCGCCGCCAACAGGGGACAGAAACACCGTCACCATCACGATACCATACCAGCCAGTTTGCCTGCTCATGGTGCTGCTCTTCGTCTCTTCTTCCTTAGCTGCGCTCGCGGGAATTGGCCACGACCGTTCCGTCCATTCACATGGTGCGGGTGGTTGACGGGCTCCTCTTAGACAGCAGATTCCCCAATGATCACCCGGGCCATTTCTCCCGGCTTTTCACCTTCCCATATCCGACGTGGAGCCTTCCGGCTATTCAACTTCCACGAAAACGCCCTCGCCCGAGGAGAGTGAGAGATGATACCGTCCGTCGGAGTCTCTCTGCAGCTCAGTACGCTGGCCGCGCGGCCAGGCAGTGACCTTCGAACCTGCCAGATCCAGAGAGACATCGACGGTCTTGACCGCCTCCAGCTCACTCATGTTGACCAGCGTGAACGCCGTGGCGGATTCGTCCTTCTTGGCAAAGCAGCCGACGAGCAAGGGATCGTCGCAGTGAATCTGGCGGATAGTCGGAAATTCCTGGACGGGGTTGCTGAACTTCAGGTAGGGTGTTTGGTCCGAGCAGTTGTGGGCATAAGCGCCGATGTTCTTGTACTGGACGAAGGCATCGGAGACTCCGCGGATCTCTTGGAACACCGCAGCCACGTCGTACCAGGCATTCGTTCGATTCCCATCGACGGCGATGAGCGACGGAAACTCAACTTCCTGCCCCGCGTACGTCCAGCAGAGCAGGCCCTTACAGCCAAAGGAGAGCAGGCAGTACGATTGCCAGCGAAACTCCGATTCTGTCGGCGTCCGCTTACTGGGGACCCAGGCGAAGGTCTGGATGCAGCACCAGAAGTCTTTCTTGTGGTCCCTTGCCGACGCAGCGATCACGTTGATCGACTCGCAATAGTCCGAGTACGTCGTTCGCTTGCCGTTGCTCCAGTCGAGCGGATAGATGTCGGTGCAGATGTAGGGAACCTGGAACTTCTCGCAGAACGCATCGCAGTACTTTCTGTACAAGTCCGGGTCGGCATCGTAGTACTCGATCGCCGCCGCAGACGCTCCGTACTTCAACTGCGCTGCGTTGGCGTACATGGGGAGCAGGTTGATATAAGGCAGTTTGCCGTCCGTCTCTGCGTAATACGTGTTGCAGATCGTGGCCAGCTCGTCGTACTGGTCGGTTCCCGGCTCGTCAGTGACATACGTACCGGCAAAGCAGGGATGATCGAAATACTCGGCCGTCGACACAGCAGGGTCCATGTAGGCTCCGTCGCCAAGGACCAATTCCACACCGTAGCGATCGCAGTCCTGGAGCAGCGTGTCCCTGTGCTTCGAACCGGCCAGAGCACCATGGGCAATGATCCAGTCGAACCCACCGGAGCTGTAGATTTTCAGGAAGTCGGGTCCGATCACCTCCGGACTCGGATTGACCCACGCCCCCGTGCGGATCCGGTCGCGCGTGAAGTGTTCATTTGCATAGGGCGATTCAATCGCCGTTCCCAGCGCGGTTTGAACTGCCTTCGACAGTAACAGCGCGGCCGCCGCGCGAGTCGACGGCTTGTCTTCCTTTGTCAGGTCAATCTCGTAACCGCCCAGCAATTCTACGGCATCGCTCCAAACCCGATCCGACAGCTGATCGCCGGGACGGAATCTCCCGCCTTCACCTCCATCCAGCAACTGCCGCGCCACGGCGTAACGAATCGCCCATTGGACCTGCGACGGCAGCCCCGTCACATCAACCAATGATACGCTCTCGTTGGACAGACGGTATTCCCCCGCCTCTCTGGCGATGAAACGAGTGAAACCACAGCGATTCGTCTGGCAGACAGGAACAATCGACTCCGCGCCTCCCGCGCCTCTGGTACGGAATCGAACGACAGTCGTTTCACACGGATGGTCGACCACCGCCGACGGGAGCATGAAATCGCCTTGCTCAAACCCATCAGACAGGCAACCGCCCGGCACCAGCACGCGTTGGAGCGGCCCTGCGAAGTACGTCGGTTCGGAATAGTCCGGAGCATCAACCGCATCGTCGAGGAACCTTTGCGCCTCGGACTCCGTCGCAAAGAACCCCAGACGCGAGATCTGATAACTCGAACTCGTGTCGCTTGGGTTGGTCGGATCGAAACGGAACGATGTGATGGTGCCGGTCCAGTTTCCATGGCGGAACGTGCGCAGGTCGACAACGGCTTTCCGCCACGTGTTGTCGCCGACAACGGCAAAGGGCGAGTAGCTCTCGTCGGACAGCACGGTTAGCCGATCGGTCGTAAAAAACAAACCCGCCTGAGTGATCGTCGTCTTGTACTTGTAGCGAACCGCGAAGTAGGGACGCTGATCAGCTGAGAACGCGTCCTCGGCACTCATGGGCACGGTGAGTATGAGATCAGTTCCGGTTGGAACGAGTCTCGTCAAACCGACTTCATGGTGAAGTTGTCCCTGTTCCAGCGAAATCAACTCGGCGTCCGGTCCGTTATTGAAAACCCACACCGGCTCGCGAGCAACCGATGAACTGACAGACACGAAGATGGCGACGAATACGAGCGATGCTCTCATGGGATCTGCAGGTCCTGTTATGGTCAGACTCACCGTCGGTATCCAGGCGCGACCACCCAGACTCTCATGTTACGCCGACCACAGCGCGCGCACCACGGGAGAGCCTCGTATTGTCTCCGTGGCAGCGGCGGTGGGCCTGCTGGTCAGCTCGCTGGCACGGCGTGTCAGACGCAACGGAATTCCGTTGCGAGGATGCAGAAGAGTTAGTCCTGGAGCCGGCATCGTTCGACGTGATCTGGAGCATCGAATGCACGGAGCACTTGTACGACAAACCGGCTTTCTTTCGCCAAGCGGCTCAGTGGCTCAAGCCCGACGGTCGGATGGCCATCTGTGCCTGGTTGGCGGCTGAGCGTCTACAGAAGGTGGAACAGGTACAGCAAGTGGTCGACGTCTGCGAAGGCTTCTTGTGTCCTTCGTTGGGAAGTGCGATAGATTATCGCCACTGGATGGAAGAAGCGGGGATGGAGGTGCAGCAGACGCTCGACTGGACAGAGCGAGTGGCCCGGACCTGGGAGATTTGCATCAGGCGAGTGCAACGTACCGGCATGCGACGACTCGCTCGGTGGATCGACGCGAACACATTCCTGTTCCTCGATCGCTTTCACACCCTATTGGAGGCGTATCGGTGCGGCGCAATGCAATACGGGTGCCTGGTCGCTAGAAAGCCGCACGCGGCCCCAACACCCGCCGCCTCGGTTTCACTTGAGTGAGAGTAGTCGTTCCATGACCCGGCGCTGCATACCGCCTGTTCAAGTCGTGACGCACACTTACGTCGCCGACAATGCCGGAACGTGTCCGAGGCATAAAAGCACTTCGTCCGAAACCGCGGTGGTAAGATCACTCGAAAGCACCAGAGTGCGAACCAGCGGACAGAAGAAGAACGGACGACAGACATGCAGGAGCACGAAGCATCCTCCAACCCACCAGCGATCTCGCGCTCAGGATTCGGAGGACGCTTCGGCTCCCACACCTATTTCAGATATCCAGAATTGTCCGCGCGCTGCCGACTATTCCAAGGCGAACTCGAAATCATTGGGCCCGCTCGCGCTGACGTCCGCGGCCAACCCAGACGTTTCCACCTTCGCGTATTTCTCTGGTACGTGATGTTTCATCTCACCGGGCTTTCCCATCCCCTTACCAGGACCGCCTCCGGTTGGGCCACGCGGCGCCGACTGTCCGCCAGCGACCATTTGCGCCATTTCCTCAGCCGTGATCTGCGATTCCGGTCCCATGTTCTCAATTTTGGAAATCGTTACCTTGTATCTTCCCGGCATCGCTCCATCGCGAGTTTTCAGGGTGGTCAACGCGAAACGGCCATCTGTTCCGGTCAGCCCAGAAGCCGCGCGCCCCTCGCCTTCGGGGACGAACCCGACGGTCGCGCCTTCGACCGGTTTACCTTGATAGGTGACCAGTCCGGTGACTTCCGCGAGCCCTGAGAGGCCCTTTTCACCGCTACAACCGAGACAGACGCACAGCAAGAGTGAACTAACGAACGAAATCTCCCAGCGCATTACGAGTCTCCAGATGGTCCACAGAATTTGATCGACCCATGACAAAAACCGGTGCGAGAAGCCGCTCTCGACCTCTCGCCACCGGCTTGTCCAGCTTAATAAAACCGGCAGTGAAAACTAGAACTCATAGCGAACCGTTTCACCACCGTTCTTCGACCCAAGCGCGCCCCACACACCGTAGCGTGTTCGGCCGGCGGAAACGGGTGGCAACGCCAAGTTCCCGCAATCGATCGAGTCGGAGACGAACCTCACTCCACCATCCATGAAAGCGCAGATGACTCCGCCCGGGTGGAAGCTGGTCGCTGACCACATCACCGAATTCCAGTCCTCTGCATAGATCGAGCAGGACGGACTGTTCGGCGGCAGAACAGTGGCGATCTCAGCATTGCGACCTTGCCAACCATAACTGTAGCTACCCTGGCCCCAGTTTCCGGTCGCGACGCTGTCGAGATAGTTCCCGCCGATTCCAATCGTGGCCAAGCACGCAATCGGGCTCGATGTCCCAGAATAATTCACCGCAGTGGTCTGATTGACCGCGACGGCAGCCCGGATCATCCGTTCCGTGCCCGGTCCCGGAATCGCCCGTTCGCTGATCGCGATCGTGTTTGAGGTTCCGTCGGAAAGACCGGCGAAGCTGATCACACCACCCTGGTACCAGTTGGGCCAGTCGGGGTACAGTGACCAGACTTCAAACGGACCACGCGTTGTGGGATCGCCCCACCAGCCGAAATAGTCGCCATTGCTGAAGTGATAACTGCAACGACCGATGGAGGCGGCGTCACCCGCAACCGACTTGCCGTCCGACGGACAGAGAAACGCGGGAATCGTCTGCAGCCACGGCCTGTAGTTCCGGTCCCACGGAGGAACGAAGAACGGTTCGTAGGTCGTACCGTTGTACGTTTGAACCTGACGGATCTGATCGAACACAATGGTCTGTTCGAGGAAGGGAAGCAGTCGGACCATGCCACTCGGAGTGTAGTTCAGAGTGTACGCGTTCCCGCCGATTCTCGGCGGCAGCTTCTTGTGGATATCGTGGTAGTTGTGCAACGCCAACGCTACCTGCTTCTGATTGTTCGTGCACTGAATACGTCGTGCCGCCTCGCGGGCCGCCTGGACCGCAGGCAGCAGCAACGCTACCAGGATCCCGATGATCGCGATCACTACTAGGAGTTCAACGAGCGTAAAACCGGCTCGTCTATGTCGAACTGCGTTCATAAGAACCGCCTCCAATAGAAAAAAATAAAAGACAAGACAACCAGACACCTGGAAGACAAACCAAGCTACGAGATGGAAAACGATGATCCAATCTCAGTTGACACTTCTCACCTGAACTCAGCCAGCGATCTCATGATTCCTCGAGGGCTGTTCTCCTCTTCGTCACAGGACCCCAAACTCTAAGGACTCAAACTCTTCGGACTCAGACTCTCACGGCCTGGGGAACTTCCCGCGCATCACAAGAGAACCGAGGACCCCGGTTCCTATACCGACCCCCTGTTGTTTGTGAAAGTATATTACCTCCCTGTGTATATCAAACGGATCCTATTGGATCCTACAAGTGCCTATCTTGTCAAGCAAGTTACACGCATTCTTCACCGTCCACTCTACCACATTATAAGTATAGGGGTTCCGATTTTTCCGCCAAAGCTACCCCATCCACCCCTTCTTGACAACCGTCCAACCTCGAATCCCCAAAGAACGAGCGGCCGAATCGGGAGACCGAGGAAGGAAAATCAAAATCAGCATACTATAGGCGGACGGCACAGCACCTTGACTAAACCGGTCGTGTCGCATTCCCGACTGCCCGCTTGCCAACCGCCATTGTATCGTGACGAGAACGGCAGTGGAACTGAATTCACCGGTAATTCCGTCAACCTGTCGCAGCCGACGATTGTGCCCAAGCCGCTTCCTACCATGCCTTTCGTCGTCTCAAAGGCCACTCGCAGGCGCCGAAGTCAACCGCCGTGCCGGCGTGGGGTCTCGTCGCTGACCGCCAACCGCTTCCAACGCAGGTGCATCCTTACTCCAACAGATCCACCCCAAAAACGCAACTAACAGCACTTACGGGGGGAATCCGTATTACATACCCTGTGCGTGAAAAGGGGGCTCCGGGCACGTCCGCGTCACCGAAGCGAAGCCGACAAAAAAAACGACGTGAGGGTGGCATCTCAGTCCCTACCGTTTTTTTCCAGGTGGATCTGGACCTCGTAGAGGCGAATCGCACCGTCAGCCTCGAGCGTGATGCCGTCAATATCCGTATGTTCAGGCAGCAGCCAGTTGCACCATCGGTCCTTACAGAGTACTCCCCGGCAGCTTTCCGCTCCGGTCGCGAGGCGGTAACCGGTCGATTCATGGCGATCCAACGCATCGGTTCCCATTCGCACACGCACAAGTAACCGCGTGGGGGCCTGGCATTGAATCGCCAGTCTTGCTTTGCTGTGGACTCTCCTGAACCGCTCTCCCCCTTGTTCCTCTATCGGCCCCCATCCATCAGCCAAGCGGGGATCCTGGTCGGAGAGTTCGGCAGTTTTTGTCGAGGACATCGGCGCGAAAAAGACATCCTGTAAGCCCTTTTCCCAGATGTCGACGAAGGCTTTTGCCTCGGCAACCGTTTTCGGCACCTTGAACGGCTCACCGTCGGTGTAGAGGTAGTTGATGGTTCCGCTGTAAGAATGGTTATTGATCGGCCTCCTCCCGTCCACGACATCGGGCCCGGCGAAGTAGAGTTGCTGAAAATTGTCCGCCTCCAGGTAGAGATCTCGCAGCGCAGCACTTCGGAGCAGGTCAGCAGAATTTTCAGCTTGGAGATCCTCCCAGCCCTGGATATAGCCGTACGCCAAGTACACGCTCGCGAAGCTGTAGGCACTGTAGCCAAGCTCATCCAGCGAGGCTCGCTTCTCTATCGGATTCATCCAGATCGCCTCAAGCTGGGGTAGCAAGCGACCGAGTTTGTCGCGCAATCGCTGGCATTCTCTGCGATTGACATCCGTATATCGGACCAGGTATTTCCAGCCCTCCGCCGGGAACGCGACCTGATCGCTGACAACGAGAACCCGATACGGTGGTTGATTGTCAGGCAAGTACGCTGCGGGATTGTCGAACTCCTCGAGATAGGATTTGACCAGCGGATACGACTCAGCGCTGCTCACCTTCCGGGTTGCCAGAGCATTCACCAGTTGGCGGTCCAGCGCGAGCATGTTCCACATGAACTGCGCCTGGCACCAGCCCAGCACGACCTGGTCTGGCACTCCATTCCAGTGTGTGCCCCACAAACGCGAGTACAGCTGTCGATCACGGTACCCGGCCGGGTATTGCGCATTGACCTGATGAAGGGAACGAGGTCCCTTCGGATCCGTCTCATAGGCCCCCACCTTGGAGCAGGCGGAGAAGTTGTTATCGTGCAGCAGCACCCGGCAGCCATTGGACCAGGCCCGGAATCGGTCGAGTTGCTGGCCCGTGATCACCTCCGCGGCGGTACCGCCACCCGTGGTCAGAATCGGCATGACCTCCTGCAGTTCCTGCTCCTTGAGCGTGGCACCCAACGCCGCCAGGAACTCCCGCGAGTAGGCTTCATCTCGTTCCAGCACGAGCTGGTATGCGAGCTGGCCCGGAGGACAGACGGGCAGGATATCGGGGCTGTCAGGACTGAGCTCCTTAATGCGGCGATACAGAGACGTCAGGAATTGGCCGCGAGCCCGGCCGTAGTTGATGGCATCCTGCTTCGCATCGCCGGTATTGGTCTGGAAGAGACGCTGGTCCGCTTCGTTAAACAGCCCGAACCCGTCATCCTCGTTCATCATCTGAAACACGGCCCCCGGGATGACCTGATGGAGCTGATCGAACTTGGACGCCAGGATGTCGATATCATTCTTGACATCATAGCCCAGCTTGGCCCACATCTCCCGATACTCGGGTTCAACCAGGTGATCGGGATCATAATGCAGCGGGTCTTTACGGCTACCATCGAACGTCTTGGCTGCAGCCCAGTCCACGTGATAGTGATCGGGATTCATGCAGAACACCATGATCACGTAACGCTCCCGGCAATACTTGCCGATGCGGGCGAAGAGTGTGAGTTGCTCCGGCGTCCAGGGATAGCGGAACTTGCCGGCGGCCTGGCTGTTGTAGCTGCCCAGGGAGTTCCCGTACCAGTAGACATTTTGATTGGCTTTGATCCGCGGCAGTAGCTCAATGTCGCGCCACTGCTTCGGCTCGCTGGGATCGAACCCGGTCATGCAACCGCGCGCGTCCAGCAGCGGTCGATCGGCGATTTCAGCAGTCTTGATCTTCACCTCTCCGGAGTCTGAAACGATGAGCTGCCTGAATGACTGCAGTGCGTAGAATGTGCCAGCCCCATGGAAGCGTTGCTTCGCTGTGTCGAAGTCATGGCCGGCCACGATGATGACGTTCTGGCTGCCGATCCGCCCGACCTTGAGCAGATAACCTTCCTTGTCAAAGTCGCTCCAAGCCGTGAAATCGTCTTCCGGCGTGTTGCCGTCATCCCAGTTGGAAAAGGACAGCCCCATCTCCTGGAAAAGCCGGGCCGTCTGCCGGTTGTGCTGCGGCGGCCCCAGGAGGATCAGCGAATCGTAATCCGCGTAGGAGCTGAGATCATCGGGCAGGCAGACGGGATCGTTGATCCCCTGCTCGCCGAGAATGCGCACCAGTTCCTCCTCCGTAATCGTGCTTTCTCCAACCAGCTCAGACTTCTCGTCCCTGACCGTCTGGTAGGGGCCCCCTTGCTTCCGCACGATCGCCACACGGCCCGGCGATACGAAGTCGTCCGGCTCGCCGTAGTCGGCATCGCGAGGAATCGGCAGAATCTGCCAGGACGGAGGAATCTCAGTCGCCCGTGGCCGATCGTCGCCACCCAACGAATGTCTTCCGCCGATCAGGAGGCAGATCAGCAGGGAGAATCGACCCACGATCCTCACGATAACGTGTCTTGCACGCCACGGCACGATATCAGAGTTCGTACGCAGCTGGATAGGAAGCTCAGTGTGGAACATAGTGCGCTCACTGTTGGCTGACTCGCCACCCTAACGGAAAACCGGCCGTGAAAACTGTTCAGCGACACGTACCATACGCCCTCTGCACTCGCCTGTCTACAATTGGCCGCTGGGGAACCGTCCGAAGTGAGCACAGCACACGTCAGCTGTCGATGGTCCAAGTGCGCCCGACGCCCAGTTGCCACGAGTGAATGCCGACAAAGACCGCGTTCGCACTCGATTTGAGCATCCTCCGTTCTCGCTCCCGTCGCGGTCGGTCATCAATCGTGGAGTTGGCGCCCGGTCGTGTCGGGGGCCCACCAGATGGCGATCAGGCCGAGCGCGTAGATGAGTCCACACGTCGCGCCTACGGCTCGATAGGAACCTCCCAGGGCGGAGAACAGAACGCCCGCGGCCAGCACTCCCACACCGGTGGCGAAACGACCGACGTTGTAGGCGATACCACTACCGGCGGCGCGCACGTGCGTGGGAAAAAGCTCCGGCAGATAGAGTGGGAGCCAACCGAAGAATAAAGTGGCCACGAATCCCTGGGCGAAGACGATCGGCAGGAACGACGCCTTCAACGGCTCGGTACCGAGAAACATGGTCAGGGTCAGCGCGGTGGCCCCGAAACTGATCAGAGCATACGCGCGGCGGCGTCCCAGCCAGGCGGCGATCTGGGCGCCAAAGAAACTCCCCAGAACCGCGCCGAGGGCCCACCAGCCTTGTGTGACGCCCTTGTATCCGGCCGAACTCACGCCGCCCACCTTGTCGGCCCAGGGAATCATCCACTTGCTGGCCGCCCAAGCGCCCACCATGGGAATCGAACCCAACAGAATGCCGACAATCGTCAGCCGCAGCAGCGGTGGCCGGAAGAGCTCCCGAATCGGAGCGGCATGCTTCGACGCCTTGTGCTGGCTGGCGAGCCATCGCGGTGACTCGGGCAACGCCACCAGCACCAGCACGCCGACCACAGCGGGAGCCGCTGCCAGACCGAAGATCCAACGCCATGAAGTGGGGGTGATGTGCCACATACGGGCGATCTGCGAGAGCATCAGGATGCCGCCGTTGAGCGCCGCGCCCATCAGTCCGGCCACCACCGGGCGAGACCGGTCCGGCCAGCATTCTGCAGCGAGTGCCACTGCGTTGGGCCACACGCCGCCCACCCCCAATCCCACCAGGAATCGCAACATGAGCATCTGCTCCTGGGTGCGGACCAAGGCTCCCAGGCCGGCAAACAGCGAATAGAACAGCACGCTGATCCCCAGCGCACGAGTGCGCCCAATCACGTCGCCCAGATTGCCCAACACGATCCCGCCGACCGCCGCACCGATCATCAGCGCTGCCGTGAAACGCGCAAACCAGTCGCCTCCCAGCGTCGGTGTATAGTCCGAGCCCAGCAGGTCCTGCGACACCGACAGCGAAGCCACCGGCATCAGCCCCAGTTCGACACCGTCGAACAACAGCGCAGTGATCGCCGCCAGCAGCACGGTCAGCCGAGCCGATGGGGAGAGTGAAGCAGTCATGGCGTGTTCACCTTAGAGTCCGACAGAAAACCGCAGAAGATCGAACAAGAAGCCGCAGAAGGAAGAAGGAAGAGTAGGCATGCCGCGCGAAAGCCTGACGATCGCAGGGCACTGGAAAACGTGATGCATCCACTTGGTCATTGGACATTCCTGGTTCGATATTCTGCGGTTCAGAAACCTCCGTGACCAACGCCGCAAGCTGTGCAACCGCAGCCAGACGCCGGAAGATCGAGGGCTGTTTGTCGTGCTGTTAGCGCGGATTCACCCGTTGGGCCCACGGTCCCGGAAATCCGATCGGTAGCGTACACCCATTCCCACATCGATCGCAATCAGACATCGGCGGGCAAGCTGCCAGGCAAGGTCGGCCAGCCGGTGCGTCATCTGCCAGCTAGTCGGCGGGCTGCCAATGGCCGTGCATCGCGCACCACCCGGCTGGCACGTCGGTCACACTTTCTGCGGAACTCCCATCGGCACGGGCCACGTACAGTTGCATGACGCCGCTGCGATCGGAACCAAACAGGAGCCATCGGCCGTCGGGAGAGGGACTGGGGTGATAGTGCCGCACGCAGGGCGCGGAGTTGGTGAGCTGCTCGACCCGACCATCCAGGAACACTCGCATCAGTTCGACGCTCTCTCCCGCCTTCGCCGTGTAGTAGACGGATTGGCCGTCTCTTGCCCAGACCGGCACATCGCTGCTCTCGCTGTGGAAGTCAGGGTGCTTTAACCGCTCGACCACGCCGCGGTAGCCGCCTCGATCTGCCAGCTTCCGGAGCCCGCTTCCGTCCTTCTTCACTGCATGCGGATGGCAGTTGTAGTGCTCCCCTGAAACAAACAATAGCCATTCGCCAGAGGGGGACCATTGGGGCCCGAAATTGAACGAATTCCCGGTGTCGATCCGCCGCTTATCGCTGCCATCCAGATTGGAAACACAAATCTGGTAGTTCTCGTGATAGGTGATCCACTTGCCACTGGGCGAAGCGCTGTAGCCGTAAGCGAAACCGCCTCCGTCTCCCGAGACGTCGCGCTTGTTGCGACCATCGAGGTCCATAACGTAGGGCGTGGAGATGCCGTTGATCAGCGGCGTGAAGCCGTAGCCGTTCCCGTCCGGCAGAAAGAACAGCCCCGTGTTGTAAATGCTGACTCGCTGGACCGCCGTAAGATTCGTGATCTTGCAGCTTGCCAGATTGAGCAGGCACGTATCGACCAACCAACCTTCCGTCATGCGGAACGTCGCATGTGCACGTTCCCAGGCAGCGTTTTCGGGGCTCTCCCAGAGACTCAGGATGACGGCCTGCCTTCCATCGGGCGACCATCCGCCAAACTGCGTCCACGAGTTTTCTTTCTGCACCAATTCCTCGGCCAGCACGCGCCGACCCGAACCATCTGCCCGCACGAGGCACGCGCGGCTGGTTACCCAGTTCGCGAACTGCCCCTCCGGCAAATCGTTGCGTCCTTCGGTATAGCCGATCAGGTTCGTCGGCCGAAGGTGATCCGTGGCAGGCAGCGCCGAGGACGCCGCGATCAGCAGCGTCGTGAGAAGGGCAGAGGGGAATCTCATGGGACTATCCTCGCAATTCGCTGATAATCGGCTCACGTCCCCGATGAGGATGCCACTCGGGCTCAGGTCGTGCCCGCCATCCGATTCGCACAGGACCTTGCTCCCGACGGAGAGCCCCACGAGGTTCGCTGTGATCATGACGAACCGGCCACGGCATACGCGCACGTCGTCGTGGACGTCTCGCCAGACGCGACTTAAGAAGCATGCTACCATCCCTCGTGGCGTTGGTCACGTGGGCCCGCATTTGCCAGAACGGGCAGTGGGCGATGTGGCTCCCGCAAGTCGGGAGGCCGATTCCTGACACGATCCGTTCGCACGGATATGGTAGCTAAGGTTCGCGGGAAGACCAACTTCCAGGGTGAGCCGGTTTCCCACGCTCTGCGCGCGGTTACCGCCGAATCCGGTGGAAGTGGATTCGGCACCACCGCTACCCGCTCCAGTCACCACGGTTCGAAAGATCAGCAGCCGCCCTGGCGGTGACATTCCAACCATGCATCTCATGGCCGGCCTTACTCACCCGCCATTTTCGCGCCACCGCTCATACGGCTCCGTTCGCTGCAGCAGCTCAAAATCGATCAAGGCGTAGACGAGCCGGCCGCCACGGCGCAACAGCCCCGTAAAGGGTCGATGTCGCAGGATGATGTGGTTAGGTTTCGTGTCCAGCACGCGGAACCCCTTGGCGGCCAGATCGTGCACCACGTCCAAGACCAACTCGCGAGCCTGGGAAGCGGAAATCACCCCCCGCCTCAACAACTGCTGAGCATCTTCCCCATGCACCCATTGGAAGAGCAGTATGTACTGCCGCTCGATCGACATCTCCACCGCCTGCAGTCCCTCGGCCCTTTGAGCCTGATCCATCTCCAGACGGCAACTGTGACAACGGAAGCGGTCTGCCGTTCTGCCCAACTGCCACGCATCGAACGACCTCCCGGGGGAGTAGATGGCCAGGGGTCGTTTCGTCAGAATCCGCACGCCGTCCGGGCCGAACCGGCTGGTTCGAAGCTCCTCCAGGAGGCCAAACTCCTGGAACGGATCGTTCACCGCTGCTCCTTCAATCGCCCGCTCCGCTAGCTCGCCGGGCAGCAAAGCCGAGACATCGAGCAGGACCTCTTGTGCCACCCGTGAGAACTTCACGACCAGATCGATCGACCGGCGCCGCGGCCCCGGACAGGCGACGCGAAACACCGAGCCTGTGCCGCCGGTCAGCTTCTGGCCACGGTCACTGTACTGCCGATCGACGTACCAGACGGACGGATCAAGCTGGTCCAGATGCTTCCATCCGTGTCGGGTCACCCAGAGCTGACCTCCTGTCACATCTTGCAGTTCTACATAGCGAACACCGAACACTTCGCGCCGTAACACTTGAGGAACCTGCGCGAAATTCGTGCTCTTGAGCCGGTGAAGCTCCGGGATTGCCCCAGCTGTCGATCCTGGGGTCAGAGCCTGCCCGCGGCCAGTGCTCGTGGTCATCTTGGTATCCGCCGCGAAAGGGGAGTCCATATTAATGGTCGCGCTTTCCCACAACGGCCCACCTCAGTGGGTGATCGTGAAGCAGGCAGTACGAACTCAGAAGCTCTAACAAAACGTGGATGTCGACTGGGCCAGGGGGGAATGAACTCAGCTGGCAGCGCCTTGAACAGGCAGTCTTGTTAGAGTTCCTCAGAAGTCCAACGTCCGGTGATGGCCAAGGCCACACCCAAGAAGTATAGGAATCCCTTTTGCCTGCGACACATTGAATTCTCGCGCAAGATTCATTGAAAAAAGCTATGCGGCACCCGAATCACCGGGCATCACACGTCTGGCGTGGGGACATGAAAGGCCAGGAAAGATTGTCCTTCTCGCAGTTATGGTATTTGTTCCTCACGCTGAGACGATGTTCCAGCGACGATCCATTTCTTAACAGCGGTTGCATTTCAACAGCCCGTCGCCGGGAACCGCTGCTTCAGCGGTGCCTGAGCCAAGTTCCTGTGCGCCGCGGGCGTGAACTCGGCGGGCGTCATGCTTCTGTCGGCCGCCGCTGACTCGTCACTCCTCTCAGACCCCCGCGAGCTCCGCTCGTGCGGTGAACTAGATGGTCAGCTACCGCGCTGCCTCCTCACTCCTCTCAGACCCCCACGAGCTCCGCTCGTGCGGTGAACCAGATGGTCAGCTACCGCGCTGCCTCCTCACTCCTCTCAGACCCCCACGAGCTCCGCTCGTGCGGTGAACCAGATGGTCAGCTACCGCGCCGCCTCGTCACCTCTGGCAGACCCCTACGAGCTCCGCTCGTGCGGTGAACTAGATGGTCAGCTACCGCGCCGCCTCGAATCAGCCGGCGCATGGAATCTCTGCCGTTTTTTTGTAACGAATTCTGATGTCCCGCGATTGTACCGATACAAGCAAGCGCGCCGGTCGCTCGTACGTGTCGTCAAGCATTCGAAGGAGGATTCCAGCAATGGCCGGTTCCACCACACATCGTGACCCGTGCGGCGACGACCCATGGTCCCGCGTCAAGGCAGCGATAGCGGTGTACCAACCGGCAGTAGAGGGCGAGCGGAGCCGTAGCTCACCATCTCATGCACCGCACGAGCGAAGCTCGTGGGGGTTGGGGAGGAAGAGCGCGAGCGGAGCGATGTAGCTCACCATCTCATGCACCGCACGAGCGGAGCTCGTGGGGGTTGGGGAGGAAGAGCGCGAGCGGAGCGATGTAGCTCACCATCTCATGCACCGCACGAGCGAAGCTCGTGGGGGTTGAGGAGGAAGAGCGCGAGCGGAGCGATGTAGCTCACCATCTCATGCACCGCACGAGCGGAGCTCTTGGGGTTGGGGAGGAAGAGCGCGAGCGGAGCGATGTAGCTCACCATCTCATGCACCGCACGAGCGAAGCTCGTGGGGGTTGGGGAGGAAGAGCGCGAGCGGAGCGATGTAGCTCACCATCTCATGCACCGCACGAGCGAAGCTCGTGGGGGTTGTGCGAGGAAGAGGCGAGCGGAGCGATGTAGCTCACCATCTCATGCACCGCACGAGCGACGCTCGTGGGGGTTAGCTCACTCACGACGCATAGGAGTTCCGTCGCACGAGACGCCTGCGCGTCCTTCACGCTGCGCGGTGGTCAGCCCAAACGCGTCCCCCACACCACTGGTCGCGTCATGCAGCTGGAACACCGCCCGCGGCTTCCCGTACCAGACGAGCCATCACACTCAACACCAAGCACCCTCACATCTCGCGCCGAACAGTATTGGAAACCGTCGCTTTTCGAGCAGGATTCGGAGGGGCGGTGTAGCCGTTACAGGCTTGCCAGGCGGTAGAACTGCTGTAACAGGTTATTGAGTCCGGAGGATGGACCCCGGCGGTGGGGCGGATCGAAATCTCATAAGAGCACGATTCGTACTCGCCTGCCCCTCGCATCTTGAAAGGACGCCCATGCGACGCTCGCTCCTGATGACTGCCGTCCTGCTGGCCGCCCTGTTCGCATTTACGCCGAGCGTCTCTGCCGGACATCATTATTTCGGCGATGCCAACCCGGTCATGAACCGGCTCAACCGCCGGCTCGGGATCGGATGGCAAGAATCAGAGTGTCTGATATCCCGTGAGTACTGCGCGGAGGCGGCTAAAGTCTAAGACAATGCAACATTGCACCAGTACTGGCCCCATCTCAATCGCATTCAAGAGGAATACAAGGTTCGGGCCGGCGACGCGTGAACAGATTGACTTAGCGGCATCTGTGTTGATAATCACGGTAGGAGCGGTGTTTACGCTGGGGGCCTGCGCGAGTCGGTATCTCGTCGACGCCTTCCTGGGTGGTAGGCCCATCGCGTCGTCCAGTCGAATTGTCGTCTCCAGATGCACACGAGCAAGGGTTCGGGAATTGACACTCAACGAATTGCTTCCGTCATTGCACGCGTTTCCGCGTGCCGACAAATTGCAGCTGATCCAGATCCTCGCCGCTGATGTGGCGTGCATGGATCATGTCCCGGCGGGCGAATCGGGCGCAACGTACTCGGTCTGGTCACCCTATCAGGCCTTCGATGGCGCGGCCACGCTGCTCCGGGTCTTGGGCGAAGATAAGGCCGGATCGTGAACATTGCACGTTTCCCTTACGTCGAAGTCGATGCATCGCTTGGTGCTGTTAGCGCCATGCCCTACTTGCCGATTCGGCTGATTCACAACCAGCAAGAGGTGCTGGTGTCCGCACTGGTTGACAGTGGGGCCACACTCAACGTGCTGCCGTACGACATTGGTCAGCAGTTGGGAGCCGTATAGGCCCAGCAGACGGTCCCCGTTCGGCTTTCTGGTAACTTGGCCGCCTGTGATGCCCGTGCTTTGCTGGTTACAGCACAGGTCGCGGATTTCCCGGCGGTGCGACTCGCCTTCGCCTGGACAAACAGCAACGATCTGCCGTGATACTGGGACAGATCAACTTCTTTCTGGAATTCGATGTCTGTTTCCTCCGTTCGCGGTTGCTGTTCGAGATCAGGCAGCGAGGGACGGCTCTCGCGTAAAGCGACTTCTCGACGACGTCGCTGCCCAGTTGGCAAGTCGGTGACCCTCGATCTGATGTAGCTTGGGACGCGCGACGGGCCAGTGGCGTCGTTCTCGACTCACCGTGGTGGGCCGCATTCCTTGCCTCAACGGGAGACAAAAGCAGACAGATCGGTGCTGAGCGTGTCCTACACCACACGCCGTGGGAGAGAAGCGGGTGGAGGGCACGAGGTCGGTCGAGCCATTGGGGGTCGAAACCGGCACAGTCACCTTTGCTGAGTAATCAGTTTGACACTGGCGAAGTACTTCAAACGGGGCAGTTGCAGCACGGCCCAACCCCCGTCCAGCTTCGCCGTGGCCGAGACCTCCTCGTCCGGAGAGAGTGTTGTGACGTGGAGATTCGTAGTGCCCGGCGGCAGCCGCAGGCGGAGAACGAGCCCTTCGGCAGTCGCCACGCGGTCCGCTGCCGGATCGAAGTTGTAGTTGACCAGATCCGCAAAGAGCGTTCGGCCATCTGCCGACTGCCAACAGCACACGCCGACCGTCGAGGGCAACTGCGCACCGTCCAGGACGTCGGACGGGCCAATGAGCGTCACCAACTCGTCCAGGCGATCCGATCGTTCTTCATGCTGTATGTAGTACTCGATGCCGATTGGCGCGGGCGTCCAGACGACCGTACCCTGGCCCTCCTGCTGAGTCCGAACCTGATCACCCGTTTGCGACATGTCCTGACCAACCAATGTTTCAAGCAACGAGCGTTCCCGTCTGCGAAACATGCCCTGCGTACCCGCTCTTCTGCCGGACGGCCCGGTCACCACTAAGCGCCCTCCGTCGCGCACCCAATTGGTGAGCACCGGAAGAACCCCATCGTCCAGACACTCCGCGTTGGGAACGATAAACGTCCTCAGTCCACGCAAGGATTCACTCGAGATCTTCCAATCGGTGACGACGCGATAAGGGATGTGAGCGTCGATCAGTGCCGTTGCGAAGCCCCAATGGCTGAACGAATGGGGTTGACGGTCGTGGTTCAGCGCGTGGCTTCCCGGCACCACATCGGCCAGCTGATTGTCGGGCGAATACAGTATCCCCACGTCGGCCACGACGAACCGCCGCCCGAAATTCTCTTCGTGCTGGACGACGAAGTGATTCCACCACGTGTGACTCTCCTCTGTGCCGGCGTAATCCGACGTGGGAACGTATTTGAGAAAGGTACTGTTGGCAAACGCTTCAGCGGCCAGCACCTTACCCAACTCCGTGCTTTCGCCGTACTTCTCGTTGGCACCTCCAAGGTTATACCAGACGGTGGCGTAGGGCCCCTTCTGATGCTCCAGTGCAGCTCGGTAGATCACGGCGTACTTACCCAATGGCGGAATCATGATGCCGCGCGAGCCGGTGGTCACCCACCACGCGGGCGTCTGCTCCGAGCTGACCATGTCCAGCCATTCGTCACGGCCCCAACCGAAGCCGTACACAGGCAGATCATTGCCTGCCACACAGAAGTCCGGCCGACCGGCTCGAACAGCCTCCTCCTTGATCGCCGTGTAGAACTTGCGCAAGGCCTCCTGGCCCATACGCTGTTTGAAGACTCGGTACGCGCTCCAGACCGGGTCGTCCAGCCATCGCGGGTCGCCCCAGGCCGGATCAGAATACACCGACGGATCACGAGCGCCGAACTCGGTCGCCTTCTGCTTGAGGTAACCGCGCACGTCGAAGTCCGATGCGTCGGCCACACCCATGCGGCTTCGTTCCACTTGCGTCAAGTGGGTCTGCAGAAACTCTCGGAAGCGGTGTTCCGACCACGCACCGAAACCGTTGCGCACCGGGGGCATGCCGAAGTTGTTGTAGCAGCCGCAGTTGTCGCACCACAGTCCATCCAGCCCATCCGCGAGTACCCTGCGAGCGGCCACACGCACATACTCCGGCCAGAACGGGCAGGCAGGGTCTTTGGACGCTGCCATGTGGCTGACGTACACGACATCCCCCAACTTCCGTCCGGGAAAATCGGGCAACTGATTCGGGCCAAGTACGAGCGGATACAGGCCGTCCGTACTCGCCCGCCGTGCACCCGTCGCCGCGTCAAACGAATTGGCTCGTTCAGGCCGCATGTAGCCTTCGCCGCTCAAATCCACGTTGCCGTTGATGTCCCTGGCACAACACGCATCATAGATCAGGGCGTTGACGGGGTAGGGCTGATCCGCACTCCAGCCGATGGCCGGCCGCCCATCCGGATAGGTCGGTGTGGGAAAACCTGTTCGCTCCTTGGTGAACTGTGGTTGCACGAAATCTTCGTCATTGGCCGTGTTGTGCAGACCGACCCATCGATACGTGTCGCCAGGGGCCGGATCGACCGACTCCCAGTCCCAAGCCGTTCGCGCCAGCGCACTGACCCCGGGCCGATCCGGATACGCAACAAATGAGCCGTCCGCCGTCCGCTCCAGTGCCGCGGCGTACATCACGCAATCGCCGAACGCCTCGACCCAGGTGATGTGCCGAACACCACTCTTCTTCGTCGCCTCGTACATCTGCCGAATCGATGATTCCTCGGACCGGGGTCTGAGGCGATCTTGCGCGTACGGACCCCACGCCGGATCGGCCAGAATCGTATGCTCGACCAGCCGGAGGCCCACGCTGCAAATCGCTTCCGCGTCCGACAACGTCCCAAACGTCGGGTAACGATGCCACCAGTAGCTGTCCGGCTGAGTGGCCGCTCCTACCGGATCTTCACCCGCCGCTTCGCTCCGCATGACCCCCATCAGCGCCAGGGCGGCGATCGCCACTACAGCCGCCCGCAACAACCTGGCCGATGCACTTCCAACTGGTACGAGTGATGAGTTCACGACTGATTCTCCTAGTGCTCTGTGACAGCTAAGAATGAGGGTGCCACTGGCTTTGCCAGTGCTCCTCTGGCTATCGGGCAAGTCCGCACTGGCAGAGCCAGTGCCACCCAACCCGAAAGTTAAGCTGTCACAGAGCACTAGCGATGCAAGCGCGTAACCTGCAGTTCAGACACTGCAACGGGTCGATCGAGTCGTCCAACAGGCTCCGGTGCTTTGCTGAGCCAGCGAATACTCCGGAGCGGGAACTGTTGGCCGAGCGGGATCCGCCGCACTCCCCGCACGCCATCATACCCTCAGAGTACCCTGTCCTCCTATCGGGCAAGAGGAAGTAGAATAGTCTTTCTGAAGCATGGTCGGTTTGAGGCACGCGCTTCCAATCCGTGGGTGAGTCGTAATTCAGAGCGGACTTCAATCTGCAAAGCGACGATGAGAATGATGAAACAATTCGATCTTCGCATCGGCATCATCGCCTTCACGATGGCCAGTATCCTCTGTGTGGCAAGTGGCACGAGCTGTCTCGGAGCGTCTCCCGTCCGAGAATTCGATGCGTGGATAACGGCTGTCGATCCGGCGGCCGGCACGGTCACTGTCCACCACCGTGCGACCCGCTACACGGTTACACTGCGCACCGATAGCAATACGGTCTATCAGCGATATCGCCAGGCCCCTGGCGCTGAATTCCCCTCGGATCAACTGATGCGATTCTGGGGAAGTATCTCCGCAGACTCCGCTTCCATCATCATTCAGGGTATCCGCCGCTCCGCCAACGATGACGAACTGCAGCCGGCGATCATTCCGACACAGAACTACATTGGCGGACGACTCCGACGTGAGCACGAGCGGCTGTTCATCGAGGTGGGCACGCGCCGAGTGAATGCCACGCTGTCTGATGAGAGCTTCGAAGGGTATTTTGAGGAACCGGGGGCGGCATCCGATCTTCAGCCTGGCCGACATGTTCACGTGCGCTATGCAGAAGAAGCCTCTGGCGGTCACGCCCACATGCTGATCGTGACGACGACTCTGCCGCCAGAGCGGCGAGCGCCGTCGCCACCCTCGGGAAGTACTCCACAGGAGGTGCAGCAGACCTTCCGGGAGATCCATCAACTGCATGAACGGATCGCGCCGCAACTGGCGCTCTTAATGCCCGTGACGATGACGGTAACGCCGGAGCTCGTCAGGGTGGGAGAACCAGTCACGCTGCAGATGGAAGTCCTGGCCGATTCGACCCCTAACTCCACGCTCGAGGTTCTGGCGGACGTGTTGGCCAGGGACGCGTCCCCACAGCAGGACCTCTCGCTGAATTGGCAAGTCGCCGGCCAGCGCCACGGGCGGACCGTGTACCGCGCGGAGCATACGTTGCCGAGCACAACCACGGGAAACTACTGCGTGACTTGGAAGTGCGACATCGGCGGCGACATTCCCCAGTACACCCGCCACTACGCAACGATCGATGATTCCTACGCCGTCTGCCTGTTGTTGAGCACTTCGCATCGTACCGCTGATCCGGGAAGCGACGCGCATCGCCTCCGCATCCCCTATGAACAATGGATCGGCGATCCGCTGTGCGTCAGCACGGTTCTCGCGGGCGAACCTGAAAAGTGGGCCGGGTGGAGCCGCGAGTATCGTCAATGGGGAACCACCGTGAACCCGCACCTGTTCGGGCCTTACTGGGTAAACGGTAAGACCACCAGCCCACAGGCCAACCTGCAGGCCGAGTCACCGGAACTGCAGAAGACGATTCTCGAAGGCTATCGTCACATGCTGCCCCTATTGGGCTTCGGCCCAACCGACATGGTCAGCGCATACACCATGGACAATTCGTTCTGTCTCGCCGCCAGGGAAACCGGCTACCAGACGATCTCCTCACTCTGCTCCGGACAGAACTTCATGGACGGTCCGATGCGAATCAATCACTTCGGCATGCCAGACCGGCCTTACTTCATCGACTGCAGCGATTTTCGACAACCTGGCCCTGGCGGGCCGACAGGACTGGTCGGCATTCCGCAGTGCCAGCGCAATACGTTTCTGACTCGCGAGTTCAACTGCACGTACTGTCTGGAGCCGGCCTGGAACGAATACTACAACGAAGGTGGCGGACGCGCTGAAGTCGATGATGTCTGGATGTCACGCATGTACGACTTCTTCGATGCCATGCTGCAAAACCGCCTGTCGCAGGCAACCCCCTATTTCTTCAACGTCGGGTTGGAATTCAACGGAATTGCACCCGGCATCGCAGAAGGTAATCGGCTTCTGATCGAATATGCAGCGGCCAAGGCCAAGAGCGAACCGCTTGTCTTCTCCACCGGACCAGCTGTCTCGGCATATTATCGACGCCACTTTCAGGAGACTCCTGAAACGACGTGTTATCAGCACGATTACTTCGGTGGCCTGACGAAACTCGACAAGTTCGTCGGCTATCCCGATACACTCGAGATCGAAGGTCCGTCGTTCCAGGCGCTGATGCGCGCTCCCGAGATCCTCCCCATCTATCAATACGACTATCGACAGCCGTGGGATTACCCGGCCTGGGGCAACGAGGACATTCCTCGCAATCGCTGGGGCTACCTGTATCCCGGTGAACATGATCCTTACGCCGTGGTCCCCAAGATCCTGGACACGCGCACGCTACACGTCCAGCGTACCGAGTCCGAACGGGAAGGGGCGTTGCTGGTCACCGTAACCGTGCAGTCGCCCTTGGCTCAGAAAAACCTGGTATTGGCTTTGTGGGACCTGAATCGAACGTGGCGCGCCGGCACCGGGTGGTGGAGTGTGGATGGATCGAGCAGCCGGTTCGTTCCCGTCCGAGCTCCCTTCACCGGAAACTTGAACGGCCTGCTCGTCTGCGATGTCGCCGAGGGCCAGAACCAGTTCGTCGTCAAGATCGAGACGCCACCACGCCCGATCGTTCCGTCCACACTCCAGATCGGCAAGTCCATTGAAGGTCGAGTGTTCCAACGTGACGGGCAATGGATGGCCTACCTCTGGCCTACTCGCCCCTGGGAGGCGACTCTGATCCTACATCTCGCTGCCGAACAGCACGCCGACGTCTATGTCGCGCCTGCCGGCCAGCGCCAAGCGCTCACAAGTGGTGAGAACAGCGTCCTGATCCCGGCCGGAAAATGGATGCGGCTGACGGGCCTCTCGCCCCAAGAAATTGTGGTTGCGACAGACGCTCATGTCGACTGAGCACGAGTTGATTTCGGACAGGTGACACGCCCGGCGCATGGCAATGTCAGTGACCTTGCAGTCGAGTCGCTCTGCGCCGTAAGACGACTCCAAATCGCCGAATATCCAACGCGGAATGTCCAATTCTCAAGCTGGGGGGACCGCGTCGGGAATCTCCGACAGACTCCCCATCGCTACTCACAACAAAACACCTATTCCTTCATCATTCTGCGGTTCCTTGTTCGCGATCCTGCGGTTCCGCTGATCGATTACCACTCGGCACGGAGTGGAGCCGCTCGTCGGAAATGCCTTTCTCAGCGGCGCACACGAGTACGAGCCAGAGTATGAGCACGAGCACCGCTGTGCTGAGCAGGAACAGGAAATCGAATCACTTTCGCGCCGCCTTCCTCCTTTGCGCCTTGGCGCCTTTGCGTGAGCCCTTCTGACTCCGACCTCAAGTCCCGTTCGCGGCGAGTGCAGCTCCTCTACGCCTCGCAGTTTCGCCGCCACGAAGCGCCGTGCGGCCAACATTTCTTCGGCCGTTGGCTCAATCGCCCACGACGGCAGGCCGCAGACGCACGAAAGACCGAGAAACAACACGGCACTCGCTGCAGTTACTTTCATCATCTGCACTCCCGTGGATCCTCCGAAAAGGAACTCAAGCACGTCACCGCGCTGACGGCCGTCCAAGTCCCGAGTGGCGCCGACCATCAGGCGACTCAGTGCCTCCATACCAAATACCCGACTCGCAGACGCCCACACTCGGCCTTAGGATCCAGCCACTTTCACACGATACCCGCCGAAAGAGTGAAAGAATCACCATTCGCATGTTGCCAAACATAACATTCATGTTATATTTAGCTACATGAATAATGATCTCGCACCCATAGAACGAATCCAGTATCTGGCTGCGAAGATTCTTGCGACGCATCCGGCGGGCCGGGGACTCTGTCTGGTGGGCGGTTTTCGCTATCGACTGCTCAACGAAAGCGTCCGCGCTTCCAACGACCTTGACTATCACTGGGAAGGCGATCTTCAGAGCAAGCAAATGGAAATCGTCGCGATCTTTCGGAGCAAATTGCTGCCGGAGGTCAAACGATTGTGGGATTACGACGGCGACGTCCGTCCCGCAGCCGGTCCTGATGCGGAATCGCCTGTGGTTCGAACGGTCGAAACGGCTTTCTATCGCCAATCCATCCCTGGCAGCCGACTGGAGATCCCCGTTGATATCCTGGGAATTGCCCGCCTCGACGCACCCGTAGTCCGCACGATCGAGGGCACCGTGTTTCTGACGGTATCGGACGCGGACATGGTGGAGAGCAAGATCCTGGCCTGCTTCGCTCGATCGTTCCTGCAGGTGCGCGATGTGCTCGACGTATTCCTGTTTCAGGATGCATTGCGGACTGACTCGCCGGAGCGGTTGGCGCAGAAACTGAGCAGAATCGGGTTGACTCCCGCTCGCGCGATCGAGCGACTCAACCAGTTCTCGAAGAATCGGACCGTCCATGTCCGGGGGATTGAATGTCTGCTCGACGAACAGGTGATACCGGCAGTTGCGGCCAACCTGCGTGTGGCCGGCGGCGGCGTCATGATCTGGGATGCGGTCATTTCCCGGCTCTGCGAGATGCTTGGCAAGGCCGAGGAGTTGTCACGGTGAAAGCTAGTGCATGGCGCAACTTCCTGAACGAGCAGCGTGACAAACATGGAAAGGTCGTTTTCACTCTGACGGAACTGGCCAACGTGGCCGGCGTACCTTCGGCCGCCTTGAACGTCGAACTGACACGACTGCGACGCCAGGAGATCATGGTGAGATACGCTCACGGCCTGTACGGAATGCCGGGTGCCGTATCACCACAAATCTTGGTTCCTGCCATCGACTCGCATGCTTACATCACAGGTCACTATGCGCTTTACAGCTACCAGTTGGTGACGCAGATACCGGTCACCATCACCTGCTTCACGGACCAACGGAGTCCTCGAGCTCACCAGCGTGTGACGCCGGTCGGACGCTTGACGTTTGTGTGTGTGCGAAGTCGCGTCTACCACTGCGTGCCCGGTGCGGCGATCGCGTCACCGGCGCAGGCGTTTTGCGACTACGTCTATCTCGCGCGGCGCCACGGAGCCGAACCGGAGGCGTTGGTTACGTTCCGCAATCTCACGACGATTCGCGCGGAGGATCTTACTGCGATTCTCCCGAGATATCCCCTGAGCGTGCAGCAGCGCGTCGAACGGTTATTGCACGCCTGATGGCATGCGATGATCCACGGCATTCACAACACCGGATATGAATCGCAAAAAAAGCGGACTTCCGCAGCTGTAGCAACCGTCACCCCATGGCAGGCGGGCGGTTTCCCACGCTCTGCGCGAGCGTGGCTACAGGGAAGTCACGGTTTCCCACGCGGGCGGGCGGTTTCCCACGCTCTGCGCGAGCGTGGCTACAGGGAAGTCACGGTTTTCTCATGCCCATGATGGTCATTTTGAATCGCCAGCGACGCTCCGGTAGTACTGCCGGTATTGCTCGTACCAGTCTGACGCTTCAGGTCCCAACGCTGGACGGCCATACTCAAAATAGCCCCAGGAGACAATCCGCTCGCAGTATTCGGCTGCCAGTTGCAGCTTGCTCTTGAGACGGTCGATTGGCACGGCACGCCAGGGGAGTTCTTTGGCCTCCGAGTGATGGATGCGACCAAACTGGCGCACATATTCTTCGATGCTGGGACAAACGGCCTCCGCCACCTCCACATTACCCCAGAAGCGAGCGCCACCGGCCTGGCAGGCGGCCTGCATCGCCACAAAGAAGGGACGCCGCTGTTGGTCGGTAACGTAAGAAAAATGTTCGCCACTGTCCTGCATCATGATGATGTCGAAACCGCTCAGCTTGATCAGGCGAGTCCAGTACTCGCGGTATTCTTCCGGATCGACATAGCGGAAGTCGCCGAACACGCGGTCCTGATCAAGAATGAAGAACGGGGAGAGCGTTACCGGCTTGCCGGGCGCCGCGGCTTTGCAGCGATGGACGAGCGCCGGGAAGAGCCGGTTGATGTAGTCTCCGAATTCTCCGTCAGCCACATAGATCTCGTGGGGAATATACCAGGCGAAGAAGGCGGGATGGTTCCCATAACGCTTGCCGATGAGATCGATGCGGCGGCCTACATCCTGCAGTTCCTTTTCCAGATCCGGCTTGACGTACCACTGCCTGGTGGACCCCGTGTCGAGGATGACCTGCATACCGAGCCGTTGGCACAGGTCGAGCACCATCTTGAGCTTGTCTTCCGAGCCGTCCTTGCCGTCGGTTGATGAATCCGAATTCTCCAGCGCACCTTGCAGGTGTGAGAGCCAGAGGAGATCAAAACCAATGGCCTTTTCCGCTTCCAGTTCGCGCGTCCACTGCTCCAGACTCCAGTCTCGATACCCGCGCAGGTTGCCCGAAATCACCGGACGCGTCCGGAACTGCGTCTTCCCGGTGGCTTTTCCCTCAGAGGCCTGTTTGGTTGGACTCTCAACGGGTTGCGGCAAAGATCGAATCGAATCCTCCTGTTGCTGATCGCCACCCTGTGTCGGCGAGTTCGCAGCGAGCAACAACGCCAACAGAATGCAAATGCCAAGCTGTCTCGCGTGACAGGCGGCAAAACGAGTGGATTTCCTGAGTGGGAAGTGAATCGTGTGGTGTTTCATGGCATGATGTCCAGTGCGGGAGACACGGTGGGGTTTCGAGAAACTGCCGCTGCTGCCGTACAGCTCAATGTACCTTACGCTATCTCGATCGCCACGTCCACGATGAGTCCGTGCGGTCTCACGTGCCCTCGCCGCGTCAAACTGACTCTCTTGCTCCCTCACCATTCTGGGATTCGAGGCGGCACGGGACTGCGATGCGTCGCCGAACCCGTCTCAGGCAGCAGTCGAAAACCAGATCCAACCGCCCAACCAGGCGGCCCGACATCTTCCACCGCTGGTTTCAGCAAATCAGCCCGCATATCCTGGATCAGACGGGATGGCGTCGTGCCCCTGGTGGAGGTGAACGGGCAATCCTGCTTGCCGAAATCGCGACGGCTTGTCCCCACCAACGCTACGAGGCTGCATCCCCAACGCTTCGTTGAGTCAGCAGAGAGGGAGTCTGGAAATGAGTCGCACCAAAGAGCCGTTCAGTACCAGCGTTTCCCGGCGCGAGTTGCTCCGTGCCGGTGCGTTGGCGATCGTTGCCCCCGGCTTGACCAGAGCCTGCGGCGCCGGCGAACCAGGGGGGGAAGAAGCGTCGAGCGACGGCTACATCGACGCGCATGTGCACGTTTGGACCTCAGATACCGAACGCTATCCGCTCGATTCACAATACCGCACAGACCAGATGAACCCTCCCCACTTCACGCCCGACGATCTGTTCGCGCACACGCGGCCATGTGGCGTGACCCGCGTCGTGCTGATTCAGATGAGCTATTACGGCACGGTCAACACCTACATGCTCGACATGATCCGTGCCCATCGCGGCGTCTTTTCCGGCGTCGCCGTAATCGACTCGGAAAAGAAACCGCGTGAAACGATGATGGAGCTGGCAAGAGGGGGAGTTCGCGGTTTTCGGATCGCGCCCGGCGAGCAGCCCGCCGACCGGTGGCTCGACGACGACGCGATGGCAACCATGTGGCGATGTGGAGCCCAGCACGCTCTGGCGATGTGCCCGCTGATGGACCCCCAATACCTCCCCGCCGTCGATCGGATGTGTCGCCGGTTTCCGGACACGCCGGTCGTGATCGACCATTTCGCCCGCATCGGGATCGATGGTCAGTTCCGCCGGGCGGACCTGGACAATCTCTGCGGCTTGGCCCGGCACAAGAACGTCTACGTCAAGGTATCTGCTTTCTCGGCGCTCGGCAGGAAGCAGGCACCGTACGTCGACCTGGCTCCGATGATTCGCCGCGTCCTGGATGCGTACGGCTGCCAACGTCTGATGTGGGCCACCGATTCTCCCTGGCAAGTCATGGGGGGGCACACGTACCGCGATTCGATCGACCTGGTCCGCACGCGGCTCGATTTTCTCACCGACCAAGACCGTCAGTGGCTCCTTCGCAAGACGGCTGAGTCTGTGTTTTTCGCATAGGGCTCCCGGGAACCGATCGATCACGAACGCGTGGAACCGGTGGAGAGCCCCACAACTGAAGCCATCGTGTGTCACCAGTACCGCGACATTTTGGCAGTGTTCTGTGCGTAACAAGCACGTAGTGCCCGCGCGTGCACTGGAATTCGCCGAGAGCAACATACACCTCGTGGCAACTTACGTTGGTCACGCGACCGATGTACGCCGTGCAGCTGAACGAAGGCGACATGCTCTGAGGCACAGTGACGTCGGAGGCACAGTGACGTCGGAAGCACAGTGACGTCGGAGGCACAGTGACCATTCTGGTTGGTGTTCAGACGCCAGGGCCTATAAAGTTTCGCATCGAATAATCGCTTCTCACGAGCGAACAAGTGCCTGTGGTTGGCAGGAGTTGCACCGCGAGTTTCCTGGCGCCCGGTCCGTCGTTGCCGCGAGTCACAATAGACATCTCAGACAGAGAGGTGGTGATGATTCGGAACTTCCAGGTCGCGTTGCAGAACGTTGATTCCGGTCAACCGGCCGGACGCATCACCGATCCGGGGACTTGGTGATATGCTCCGCGACTCACTCGCCTCACGACTGTTTGGCACGTCGCGGCAGTATCGCGTTGCGGTGGTGCACACATCGGTGGCCGTCATCGCGCTGACGGTGGCGATGGGCATCGTGTTGTTACCGAAGTATTTCGACCGATCCAGCAAGGTCCTCCAAACGTCGGTCATCGGCTGGCAACTCTGCGAGTCGGGCCAGACGTTCGTCACGCTGAACAAGGAGCATCGTTTAGATCAACCACAACGGCGGTACTTGAGCTGGCACGAATTGTCAACGAATCAAGCTGTGCGTTTCGATTTTCCCACGCTCCAGCCAACAAGTTTTGCCGTCAGCCCACGGGACGGGAAGTTGTATATGGCACACGAGGCCGATGGCAGTATTTGGCGGGTCGATGGAAGCGGATCAGCGCAACAACTCTACCTGCTCGGCCGCCACATCAAGGGTTTTTCGCATTCCCTGGCCATTTCGTGTGATGGATGTACGTTGATCTCACTCGGAAACCACGGCCTCTATGCCTGGGATCTGGACGACTGTCGATTGCGGTGGTGCCGGTTCGACACAGATCCAACTGCCGCAGCGTTGCTTTCCAATGAACGCGCAATCGTCTGCCTGCGCAGTCAGCATGGTGCCACAGACATCGAAGAAATTGACCTGCAGTCCGGCGCGACAATCCAACTCATCAAGAAGAACGTAACACCCGTTACGCAGCTCGTGACCAGCCCCGACCGCCGTTTCGTGGTCGCTGCCTGTCACGGCAGCAAAGTGCTGCTACTCGAACGGAACGTGGACGACATGAGCTGGCACGGCCGCCAGATCGCCGAGCAGCTTACAGGAGTCGCAGCGGTGGTCCCCGCCTTCTCGCCGCAATCCGACTTGCTGGTCCTGGGATATCACAACGGGCACGGCCTGGCCATCCTTGAGGTCGAGCGTGGGCTGACCGTGCGTGAACTAGCTGCCTCTCTGGAGAAGCCGATTCAGGGAAGTGTCTTTCTGGACGACGATTCACTCGTCTCTTGGAACAGGGACGGTTCCGTCTTCATGTGGAAACTGACCGCCAATTCATCCGCTCATCAACAGCGATGAGTGAACTTCAGGGAAATACTTCATGGCGAGGGTACTCACGGAGCCGAAGCGTGTGACACCTGTCACGATCGACCAGCAGACGGCCGGCGCGTGGCACATGCTGTTTTTCGCCGTCTGGCTGTTCATCATCTTCGTCTCCGTCCTTGATGGATACTTGATGGTTATCTACGCGGATGAGGTGAGCGAACTGAACCCCCTGGGCCAGCTGTTGATCAACTGGAATGAAGGGCGGATGTGGTATTTGCTGACGGCAAAGTTCTTCGGGACGATTATCGTCTGCTCCTTCCTGCGCGTGGCCTATACGAATTGCCGCCAATTGGGAATGAGCCTCACCATGATCATAGGGATGTGCCAATCGGGTCTGCTGCTGTTTCTGTTCCTGGCGTAAGCTGCCTCCCAGACGTTTCGGCAGTGGCTTTGCCATGCTCGCGCAGAGCCGTAGCCATGCTCGCGCAGAGCCGTAGCCATGCTCGCGCAGAGCCGTGGCCATGCTCGCGCA
>JBGSHS010000177.1:0-180842 GCA_041752115.1 Pirellulaceae bacterium
TGCTGCCGCGTGGCATGCGGCACATCCGTCACTATGGCTTCTGGGCGCCGAATCAGCGCGAAGAGAAGCTGCCGCTGATCCGCCGTCTGCTGAGCGTGTCCGAACCAGAACCGAAGAGTGACGCGTGTGACACCGAACTGCCACAGGAAGAGGACGAGGACGAACCCCTGCTGCAGGCCTGCCTGCGCGTCCTGTTTCCACCCTGCCCGGCGTGTGGCAGCGGCGTGTTGATGCAGTACAGCCCAGCCCCGGCCGACCGTGGCCCGCCTCCTGCAGATGACGCTCGGCGAACTGCGGCAGGTGACCTTGCCCTTCTGGTGACGACGGAGACCGAGCATGCTCAGGCACAATAGCGCGTGGCCAACTTGCGGGCGTCAGTCCCGCGGGCGCTACCACTGTGCGCCACTGCTGTGTGTGACGCGCCTGTGTCACCTCTTTCGGCGGGCAAGGAGGCCAGAAGCATGCTCACGTGCGCCGCGCATCGCCTCTTCTCGACCGCCATCAACCGGTCACAGCGGCCTCGGTACTCCTCGGACACACGAGCACCCCTAGCGGCTCGTCGCGTTCACAACCCTATATAGATGAGTGTCCGCGCCTCAGGCCTGCGCCGCCCCCGACACCGCTCACCGCTTCGTCGGATGCCGATTCAGCGTTGATCCCTGATGGTCGAGTTCCCTCGTCCCACCGTCCACCAGATCATGCAGATGACACTCGACCAACTACGGCAGCCGACCTTGCCCTTCACCTGACCCGCAAGCACCCCGCGATGAGCCACCGAGCCACCCACCACGAGGCCTTCCCACCTTGCTTCGCGCTGAGCGTCCGCGCGCTGTGCAAAGTCCGCCCTCACAACACGTCTCTACCGCACTCGCAACGGCTCTGCCGCACCCACCTCGCCGCCTCGATGGAGCGCTGTGATCGCCCCGATCGTCGTTGGCCTTACCCAATGTGAAGACCGAACAACGATCGCCGTCATAGCAGAAAGCTCCTGAAATCCCCTAGAGCAACCTCCATGCCAGTGGCTGGCTCTCAGGGAGCCTGAAACCTTAATAGGTGAACGGTCCAGATTGTCAAAGAGTAACTCGCTTTTGGCATCAATGTCTCGGTCTTGGCATCTCCAACGACCTCCGGAAAACTGCACAAGCGTTCACGACGAAAGTCCCTGGGCCACTTCACCGATGCAACGCTGACAAACAATATATTGTCAGAGATTTGAAAATCTAAGGCTCAACGATCTGTCAGAAGTAACCACGACGTAAAATACGCCGAAACCACTATCATCATCGACTTCAGACAAGATAAGTGATGCAGATTCTGCTTCACATGGCGTTAACGGAGCTTTTCTATTAAGAAATGGATAAGGGCGGTCGGATCGTGGCGCGATTGAAGGGAAGGAGCAAAGGATCCACTCATCGGAGTCTGTCACTTTCACTCCAGACGGAATGAACGGGTGCCGTCCAATTTGCATCGCGAGAGGCTCCATGGCAAGGTACACATCGTCCACGCGATTGCCGTCCGCGAAGTTGACGGATGACCAAGAATCGCCGTCGAGCGGTTCCCAGTGAGGAAACACCTTAGTTCGCCATCGTTCGCAGGCATAACACGGAATCGTCCGGGGCACAGGCACCTCCATTGCCGTGACCAGCAGATTTGGCTCACATCTGTTTTGAAACTCTACAACGGCCCCTCGTCGGACATCGACTCCTGAGAAGATGAGGATTACGTCCCATTCAACATCCCCAATCAAATCTCTTGACGGCGAAAGGTCAAACTGGGCCAAAAATGGGATGGGTACACCAGAATTCGTTACAGGCCACGGACGATCGGATCGCCAATACGGTAGACCACCTATCTTCGTCGCCAATCTCCTATTGGGCTCGTCAACTGCGAGAATGAACAGGTCTGCTTCAGCGGCTTCGCCAAAGAAGAGACGAGGCTCAAGCATTCTCCGAATTCCTTCAACGACACACGCATCACGCGGTCCAACGACAGGAGGAACGGTGAACGTACCACGTTTGTCTGCTCGCACATCTGATGCAGAATGGGGCCATCTCGCCAATTCAAAAACCACTTGATCGATCTCCGGACTAAGCCGCAATCGGCGGGACTACAGGCAGAGGAATTGGTATTACAGGGATTGGCAGTTTTGGCGCGATTATCTTTCCAATGTCGTACAATATATCGCCAATTCCCCAATTAAGCCAATCGTCGAGTTCAATGATCCGATCGAGAAGTCGCTGCTGCTGTTGGAGGACTTCGTCCCACGTTATGTCGCGATTGTTATCGCCACAAGCTTGCATCACTTTGGACTTGAAGTTCGGATATTGCGATGTTGGCGGGTCCAGACTTGTCCGATATTTGATCAAATCACACGGTGGGCCATGTGGGCCGGAGATGTCTCCTATTGAGTGTGCCATATTAATCGCACTATCCCATGCAAGCATCATCGCCCACATCCCTATGAGGAACTCACAGCACGTGGTGGTGGTATTCAATAGCGATTCATACGTCATTTCGTATGTGATACCCAGTTCATAACCGTGCCAACCGTGGAGCCAGTTGCTTTCCTGGGTAGTGTACTCTGTTGTAAAATCATCGATATTGATGTGTGGACACACGCATTTCTTATCCACCACACCTGTGCTCAACGCGGAATGATTGCCGCTTTGACTTTCGAAACGACCAGAGTAATTAAGCTCCTCCACCGTGATGAAGGTGGCCGCTCACGTTGAGCGGCACAGCGGGGTGGTCGGATGTGGGACTCAGGGATGCGCTTGTCAATGACCAACGGTATTGTATCACGGTCACGAGCGAATGCTAGATTTCGCGCCGCGCCTTCTGGCTCAGTCTTCGGAAGCACTTGTGTCGATAACCGATCGCGCCGTGGTGTGGAGGTGGGTGGAGCAACCGGCGGGGATGGCCCGTTGTGCTCTGTACACGTGTCCGAAGTTTCCCGCTGTTGGCGGAGCGCACGCTCGAGACTCTCGCGACGGCGACGACGTTTCCGACGCGGCGCACACTTCTGTTCCACCTTCGTGAGATAACCACAGACCTCCAGCGCCCGGCCCATGGCGTGACGATCCACTTCGTCCGCCGCGTCGCCGTCCCATTCGGTGTTGTCCCCAAGCCCGAGTTCCACGCGTGCCTCCTGCCGCTGTTGTGTGACCTGCTGCGCGAACGCGCTGCGCTGCGTGACCGTGATCGGCGCGCGGCCGGCCCAACTCTCATCGGGTGTCGGACCCCGGGCACCCCAGGGACGACTGATGCCATTGGTCAGGCGACGGGCCGCCTCCAGATCGTCCTGCGTCCATTGCTGAGGGTGTCCCTCGGCCACGGCATGCTGGTGCGTATACGTTTTGTTGATAGCGTTGGAGCGTTCCAGTTGTCCGTTATATTGGGGATAGCCCACGGGAGAGAACAGTTGCAGGGCTTCCCACGCCAACATCCAGCCGCGGGTCTCCGTGGCCCGGAATGCCGAGCCGTTATCGCTCTTGATGACCAGCGGCGGGCCGTGCTCGGTGAACAGCTTCACGAGAATCGGACGAATCTCGTCGGTGCCAATGAAATGACCGATCCGCGCGCGGGCATCGGTCAGGTCGAGAAACACCGCGGCCTGCAGAAACTCGCGCCACAAGGTGCCCCAAAACCGCTCGATCTTGCCCAGCGTTTGCGGCCGGCGGGGACGCGCTACGAGCTGCCGGATGCCCCGCTTCTGCAGATGCTTGGCGAACTGGCTGGTCCCCCGCCAGGTCACATACTGCGGGCCGTTAAGGCCCGCGTGCGCTTGCGCCGCGCGGATTGACCGCCGAGCCCCAGCCCAGGCAAATCCACCTGCCAAGCTGCACATTCATCCTCACTTCCCACGGGCGACGCGGTGTTCGCCTCTGGCGGCGCGTCGTCCTCCTCCACGTCAGCCAGCGCTGCCGTGGGCGCGTCCTCCCCGGCCGTGCATACGCCAAAATCAATATCGCTGACCTAGGAAACTGCTTCCTCTGTGGCCGCTGCCAAGTTGTTGTCGCCGCCATCGGGCGACCATTCGCGTGGGCTGCGTGGCACGTCCCGCGCACCTGGCTCCGGACTCCCTGCTGCGGCGCTCTCCACATTCTTCTCTTCCGAGAGCACCTCCGACGAGACGTCTTCGACCGGCCTGACCTCATCCCTCACAGACTGAATTGGTTCGGCATGACGAAACTTCGCGAACATGTCATCCTCCTTGGCGGGGTCCACCCGCCGCCACGGAAGAGCACATTACTCCGATAGTTTCAGCTGATTAGGCGGCAACTTCTAGGCGAAGGTTGACAGATCCAGCGCGGTGCTGCCGTTGGCCTTCTGCAGGAATTCGCTCCAGTTGCCGGTCATGTCCAGCGCCCAGCTTCTTCGCTGCACAATCCTCGTCAATCCGAGACGCTCACACTGCTGACTTGAGGAAAATGGCTCGCAATGAAGGCAGCCACTCGCTTCTGGTACAACTCCTGACCGAGCGGTCCGCGGCTGGCATGTAGTCCATCCGGGATGAGGAGCAGATCCTTATCGGGTCCCTGAGCCGCATCGTAGAGCTGTTCGGTCATGAAGCTGGGGACCTTTGTGTCGGCGGTCCCATGAATAAACAACACGGGAGGGAAAGTCTTGTCGCGGACTTTCTTTAGCGAATCAAACGGGTGCCTGAGCAGCAGGTCGAGCGGCAACAAATAGGTAACACGATTTCTCCATCTGGCCATGCTCCGAATGGACGTAAATGCGCTTTCCACAATCAACCCGCCCGCTTCAGGATGACGCGAGGCGAGTTCAATAGCGATCGCCCCACCCAGTGAGTGCCCGTAGATCAAAACACGCCGCGGGTCGATGCGCCGTGCCTTGACCAGATAGTTCCAGCCAGCCTCGGCATCCTGATAGACACTGGCCTCACTGGGGTACATCGTGCCAAAGCTCTGGCCAAACCCTCGATAGTCAATCACAAGAACGTTGCAGCCCAGCTGATGCAGGGACTCTGTATGCCCCAAGTTCTTGCCGATGGTGGCATCCTGGCCGTGCAGATAGAGAACTGTGGGTAGATCCCTGTCGCTGGCACTCGCTGGCACCCAGAATCCATGAACCAGAGCCTCGTCCTGGCCTTCTTCGACTGGGATCTTGATCCGTTGAAATGCCAAAGGCGGGTTCAGATCGCCGGGAGTCTGCGCGATTGTCTCCAGAGGAGCGAAGATCTTCTGGTCTTGAGTCCCCCAGAAATACGCACCGATTACCAGATAGGATGTCAGCATCAAGCCCACCAGAACCCAAACCGGTCGTTTCCAGCCTTTCATCACTTTGCCCAGTCAGTCTCGAGTCGCGTGAGTGGATCGGCAATACGAATGGCGCGGAGCAACAGCCTGCATCAGCCGATGGGCCGTGCCGTTGTGCCGTTCCAGAGCGAAGCGAACCTCCGACGTGATTCACTCCGCTGCGTCCGATGGGTTTCGACAACCTGCGAAAACGCCGCCAGTGTACTGCATCAGGCGATTCCGGGGAACCTTGTGCCGTCCAGGTTTCGGTCACAGCTGAGCATGGATCGCGAATGCTTGACAGGCAACGGAAGGGAGCAAGAATACGTGTCGAGCGGCATTTTGAGCAGGGGCGAGCGTCGGTGGGCACGACATTCGACGTCCGATGCATTGGACCGTGTCGGAACCAAGCCACGGAGCGCGGGAGGAATAGCCTCGGTGGCTACCGGTTTCCCACGCTCTGCGCGAGCGTGGCTACAAGAGAAACGCCGAATTTGTTTTTCCCTCGTGCCCACGTCAAACGGTGGCGCTTTGTCGATTTCGGCACAAGCACTATCCTCACCGCTCGGCCTTGCTCTGCCCAGTCAGCCACTTTCGGAGGTGTTTACTTGCCCACCGATAATGGCTGGCCGTGTTGGCTCGAATGTAGTCACTGAGCGTCCATGTGGGTCCAGCCCAAGCGAACCGCCCGACCGTGACCAAGTCCCAGTCTGAGACCTGGTCGATTAAATCCAACATTTCCTGGTGAAGAGCATGGTAGTCTGTCAGCACTGCCTTGAGCGCACGGCGATGGTGCTGGCGATAGATCCGGTCATTGAGCTCTCGGATGTCTCGCCAGGATAAGCCAGGCGCAGGGACTTCCGGGATCTCGCCGCGAGCCCCTGCCGCGTACCAATCAAGGTTCATCTGTTGCCAACTGATCAAGTGCCCAAGGATATCCTTGACAGACCAGCCGGCCAGCGTCACATCGGACTGGGTCATTTGCCGGGGCGTCAACTGCTGCAGCAATGCATCGAGCTTGCCACGCTCAAGATCGATTTCAAGAAGCAACTCAGCACGCGAAAGACGTTTGCCCATGGTCGAATCTCACTCAACGCCAAAACTGCAACTCTGCCAAAGGGGAAATGCTGGCGGAAATCATCCCAACGGCAACGGCGGCGGATACGCACACTGTCAAAACGCCCGTGAATGTAGGCCGGCGGTATCCTCAAGTCAATTGTCTCCAGCCCTTCAGACTTGTCGGCACTGCAGCATGCTGCCACCCGACCAATGAGCCATGGGCAGCCATCGGCTGGGAATTCCTCGTCCCGCGTTCACCTCGCTACGCGCAACATGGTATCATGGTCAGCGTTGGTTACCACAACTTCCTGTCATGCCGCTCAACTACTTTCAAGCCATTCCTGTGCGAGCGAGGTTGATCATGCCCGAGACATCACGTTCCTGTTCGCGTCGCCGTTTCCTGCAGATGACCTCCGCAGCAACCGTCGCTTTGCCGCTGATCATTTCGCCTCGATCGCTGCGCAGTGCCATGCAAGGGGCGCCAAGTGATCGGGTCGGAATCGGATTCATCGGTGCGGGGCGCCGTGCGGGCCAGCTGACAGCGCTGCCGAAAGATGCTCAGATCGTAGCTGTGGCCGACTGCTTCCTGCCCGCCGCCGAGAAGATGGCACAGCGGTTCAAGTGTCGAGCAATCCACGATTACCGTCACATGCTCGAACTCCCTGAAGTCGACGCGGTAGTCATCGCCACGCCCGACCATTGGCACACGCTGCCAGCCGTCCACGCCTGCCAGGCGGGAAAAGACGTCTACCTCGAGAAGCCGTTGACACTCACCATCCGCGAGGGCCGGCAGCTGGTCAATGCCGTGCGCAAGCACGGTCGCATCCTGCAGACCGGCAGTCAGCAGCGATCGATTCCGCGCAATCGGGTCGGCTGTGAAATGGTCCGTAATGGCGCGATCGGCAAACTGCACACCATCATCGCCTCCAATTACGAAAGCCCCTGGGAGTGCGCATTGCCGGAGCAACCGATTCCCGACGGGCTCGACTGGAACACCTGGTGCGGCCAGACGCAGCCGGTCCCCTACCACATCGACATCCAGACGCCGCGAGCCAATCCGGGCTGGATTTCATTCCGACCCTGGTCGGGGGGCGAAATGACCGGCTGGGGCGCTCATGGTTTCGATCAGATGCAATGGGCGTTAGACGCCTGCCAGTCGGGACCGATCGAGGTCTGGGTCGAGGACGGTTCGTTCCAACCGCCCACCTACACGCAACCTGGCTCGATTCAAGCGGGAAACAAGGCCTGTTCACGTCCGCTGATCCGAATGCGCTACGCCAACGAGGTCCTGGTCAAATTGGAGGACGACGCGCCCCGCGGTGGGGCTCACTTCGTCGGCGATCGCGGTACGATCACGATCAACCGCAACGAGCTGAGCAGCGATCCGCCGGAGATCGTCATCGAAGCCACGCGAGACATGAAGTTCGCCGGCGGCGACAACCTGGACGATCACATGGCCGACTGGGTGTCGTGCATCAAGAGCCGTGAATTGCCGGTGGCCGACGTGGAAATCGGACACCGCTCCGCCACCGTCTGCCATTTGGGTAACATCGCTCGCTGGACGGGACGCCGATTGCAGTGGGATCCCGAAAACGAACAGTTCGTGGGTGATGAAGAAGCCAATCAACTGGTGGCGCGTCAGCAGCGCAGCGGTTACGAGATCCCTGATTCAGTGTGACTCAGTCAACCAGCGGGATCGTGCGGCGCGCCGCTGCCATTGGCGAATCGCGCACGGTCATTCCGGGACGGGCATGCGATACCAGGAGGCGGGTTCATGAGTAACGCCAACGGCTGCGGCGTTCGGGGGGAGCCTCTGCGTGGCATCGGTCGTCGTCAATTCCTGACGACAACCTGCGTCGCGATGGTGCTCCCGGTGGCCAGCCTGTGGGGCAAGGAGCGGGCGGTGAAGATTGACCGGATCGAAGTGTTTCCCGTGCGCTACCCGCTGACCGGGTTCTTCAAGTTCCTCACACCCGCTCATCGCCCTCCCGGCCGTGGAGCGGTGATTGTCAAGATGACCGCGGACAACGGTGCGATCGGTTGGGGACAGAGCATTCCGGTGGAGACTTGGAGCTATGAAACGCTCGAAGCAGCCACGATCGCGATCCGGGACTACTACGCTCCGTCGTTGATCGGGCACGATCCGACCGATATTGTCGGAGCACATCGGATCATGGATCGGGTGATCCAGTCGGGGTTCAGCACAGGCATGCCGATCACGCGAGCCGGGATCGACCTGGCCCTGCACGATCTGACAGGAAAACTCCGTGGCCAGTCGCTCTGTCAGCTCTGGAATCGTCCACGAGGAGGCCCGATCACGCTGAGCTGGACTGTTAACGCACGCTCGCTGCAGGAGGCCGAAACGGTCCTCAACGAAGGATCGCGCAGAGGCTACAAGAACTTCAATATCAAGGTTGCCCCAGATCCCGGCTTCGATCTTCAGCTCGCTCGGCTCGTCCGCCGCTTCGCGCCCGATGGTTTCCTATGGGCCGACGCCAACGGCGGCTATGATCTCGACACCGCACTGCAGATCGCGCCACAACTGGCCGACGCCGGCGTAGACGTGTTGGAGTCCCCGATCAAACCGAACCGCATCTCCGGCTATCAGGCGCTCAAACGACAAGGAGCCCTGCCGATCCTCATGGACGAAGGAATCGTCTCGCCGATTGAACTTGAGGAGTTCATTCGCCTCAACATGCTCGATGGCATCTCTATGAAGCCGTCGCGATGCGGCGGGCTCCTGTCAAACCGGCGACAGATTGAACTGATCGAACAACACGGCTTGATGTGGCTCGGCAGCGGTTTGTCCGATCCTGACATCACGCTCGCCGCGGCACTCGGACTCTACGGTGCCTACGGCCTCCAGAAACCTGCCGCCTTGAACGGCCCCCAGTTCCTGACGGCCGACGTGCTAACCACCCCGTTGAAGATCGTGGGAGACCTGGCTCAGATCCCCACGGGTCCCGGACTGGGCGTCGAGGTGGATGAAGAAAAGCTCGCGCAGCTAGTTAAGAGCAGCAGCGCGGCACCGTGAGTCGTCACTTCGCTCCGCAACCGTTCAGCAAGTCGAACTCCCACAGCTGGACCATACGGTAACCGTTCACAGAACGACGTTGATTTGGCCGCGAGTTGGCACAGAAAGTCGCCTTTGGCGGACCGTGAACGGTTACGACCATACGACACGAGGATACTGCACCATGATGTGTCTCCTGAGAACACTCCTCATCGTCAACCTGATCGTGCTGATGGTACGCACCGCCACGGCGGCAGAGTGTACCATCGAAGTTTCCGGCTCCAATGGTGTTCAACATCTTCAGGTTGCCGTGCCGCTCCCGGCGGATGGCAATCTGTCCAGATCGTGGTCACTCGTGGAAAAAGACCAACCGGACTCTCGGATTCCAGCTCAGTTGATCTACGGCATCGCGGCCGATGGCAGCGTCGATCGCTCGTCGTGCCTGCTGCTCGCGACGATCCCGCCGCAACAGGAGCCCAAGCAACTGCGCACCTTTGTGCTCGACGCTTCCGACGCAATATCCTCCGGCACCTGCTTCACCTTCGTCGATACGGAGCTCTCGCGCAGCCTGACGGAAACCGGCAGTGGTTCGCAGCAGACCCAGCCAGTCTGGCAATACAACTATCGGCCAATCGTCCTGACCTCACTGCCCGAAGACGACCCGCGACGATCGCGCAGCTGTTATGTGCACCCGGTGTGGGGCATGGATGGCGAAGTGCTGACCGACGACTTTCCGGTCGACCATTATCATCATCATGGAATCTTCTGGACGTGGCCTTATGTGCAGATCGGCGATCAGACGTATGATTCCTGGTTGGGGGGCCGCCTCGAGCAGCGGTTCATCCAGTGGCTCTCTGCAGACGCCGGAGCGGCGGCCGGAGTGCTGGGAGTGGAGAATGGCTGGTTTGTCGAGGAAAAGCAAGTGGCCGTCGAGCGCGTGTGGCTGCGTTCCTTCCGTTCGCAAAAAGATTGCCGCGTGATGGACCTCGCACTGGTGATCACGGCTCTCGCGGAACCCATCGCCCTGCAGGGACGTGAAGAAAAGAGTTATGGCGGGTTCACGGTGCGCTATCATGTGTCGCCACGGACCGATGCCACGGTGCGCGCAGCACAACAGACGCTCGGCTTCGGCGGCGACAATCCCGCGACGGGCCCCGATCTGGTCAACACGCGTTTACCGTGGGCAGATCTCTCGTCCCAGTTCCCCGGCGCCACTTGTCGCTCCGGCGCCGCCGTGTTCATTCACCCTCGGCACCCCGACTATCCACCAACCTGGCTCACGCGGACCTACGGGGCGCTGTGCGTCGGCTGGCCGGGCATCGAGCGTCATACCATTGCGGCCGGAGAATCGATCCGATTGGACTATCGGGTCTGGGTTCATCGCGGAGAGCCGACGTCAGATCAGCTCGATGCGCAGTATCGCACTTACTGCCAGACGCTGGAGGCACGCTGCCACTGACCCACACCGCGCGGGCGCTACGACCGCCACATTCCATGTGACCGGACCAGTCGTCCCGGTTGGCCGGGCCGCCAGCACCCAGAGCTTGCATCTGACCCACAGTCAATTTTCTTGTCGCCCCATCTTTTTGTCCCCATGACTGCGGGACGTCCGCCCGCTGGCCCCTCCTCACGACACACCGATTACGTGGTAAACTAGGAAAACTAGTTGAATTTCACCTTCTCAACTGACAGTGCCCCCGGATTGGAGCTTATCCATGCCCAAGCGTCTGACGCTCGCTTTCCTGTTGGTGACGAGTCTGGCGGTCGCAGCACCGGCCGCGTTTGCCCAAGATAGTAATACCCCTCCAGACAAGACCCCTGGCCTCAACAGCGGACTGGTTGCAGAACTGCAGCTGCGCGGGCTCGGGCCAGCGTTCATGTCGGGACGCGTCTCGGATATTGCGGTCGATCCAGAGGATCGCCACACGTGGTATGTCTGCGCCGCGTCGGGGGGCGTTTGGAAGACGACGAACGCCGGCACGACCTGGGCACCGATCTTCGACGGTTACGGGTCGTATTCGATCGGTTGCGTGACCGTTGATCCGCGTAATCGTCACGTGGTGTGGGTCGGAACCGGCGAGAACAACAGTCAGCGGAGCGTGGGGTATGGCGACGGGGTGTACAAGTCGCTGGACGGTGGTGCCAGCTTCACCAACGTCGGGCTGGGCAGCTCGGAGCACATTGGGAAGATCGTGATCGATCCGCGCGATTCGAACATGGTGTATGTGGCTGCTCAGGGCCCGCTCTGGGCGGCGGGAGGCGACCGCGGGCTGTACAAGACAACCGATGGCGGTGCCACTTGGAACCTGATTCTGAACATCAGCGAGAACACGGGTGTTTCCGATCTGGTACAAGACCCGCGCGATCCCGACACGCTCTATGCGACCACCTATCAGCGGCGGCGGCACGTCTGGACGTTGATCGACGGCGGCCCGGAATCGGCCATCTACAAGTCGGTCGATGGAGGTCAAACGTGGCGGAAGGTCACACGCGGATTGCCGGGGGTGGATCTGGGCCGCATCGCACTGGCGATCTCTCCGCAGCAGCCCGACGTCGTCTACGCTCTGGTGGAAGCCGCCGAGGACCAAGGGGGCTTCTTCCGCTCGTCCGATCGAGGGGAAACCTGGTCGAAGCAGAGCGGCTACATGTCCGCCAGTCCGCAGTATTATCAGGAGATCTTCGCCTGTCCGCACGTGTTTGATCGCGTCTATTCCCTGGACACGCTGCTGCATGTCACAGAAGACGGAGGCAAGACATTTCAGCCGCTGGGCGAACAATGGAAGCATGTGGACAATCACGCGTTGGTGATCGATCCGGCCGATGGCGACCACTTGCTGGTCGGCTGCGACGGGGGACTCTACGAGACCTGGGATCGGGGACAGTCATATCAGTTCAAGCCGAATCTGCCTCTGACGCAGTTTTACAAGATCGCCGTCGACAATGATGTTCCGTTCTACAACATCTACGGCGGCACCCAGGACAACGCGACGCAGGGAGGTCCGACTCGGACCCGAAGTGTCAACGGGATCGTCAACAGCGACTGGTTCATCACGGTCTTTGGCGACGGGTTCAAACCGGCCGTCGATCCGCAGGATCCGAACATCGTCTATTCTCAGTGGCAGTATGGCGGCCTGGTCCGCTACGACCGCCGCACCGGCCAGCGTACCGACATCAAGCCACAGGAAGACAAGGATGGCCCGCCATTGCGCTGGAACTGGGACTCGCCGATCCTGATCAGCCCTCATTCGCACACCCGGATCTACTACGGGTCGCAAATTCTGTTTCGCAGCAACGATCGAGGCGATTCATGGGAGGCGGTCAGTCCTGACCTGACGCGCAACATGGACCGCAATACGCTCAAGGTGATGGAGCGTGTGTGGGGAGTCGACACGGTCGCCAAGAACGACTCCACCTCCTTTTACGGCTCGATCACGACGATTGCCGAATCGCCGCTGGTCGATGGCCTGCTGTATGTCGGCACGGACGACGGACTGGTGCAGGTGAGCGAAGACGGCGGCCAGAACTGGCGAAAGATCGAGGAGTTCCCCACGCTCGATGTGCCCCAGTACAGCTTTGTGAGCGACATTGAAGCGTCACTGCACGATCCGAACACGGTCTATGTGGCGCTGTACAACTACAAGCGCGGCGACTTCAAGCCCTACCTGGTCCGCAGCACCGATCGCGGCCGGACTTGGATGTCGATCACGGGCGATCTTCCCGCACGCGGTTCCACCTACACGATCGCACAAGATCATGTGAAGCCTGAGCTGCTGTTTGCCGGGACCGAATTCGGCCTGTTCTTCACGCTCGACGGCGGTGTGAAGTGGATCAAGCTCAGCGGCGGCCTGCCCACGATCGCGGTCCGGGACCTGGAGATCCAGCGTCGCGAGAACGATCTGGCAGTCGGAACGTTTGGTCGCGGCTTCTATATCCTGGACGATTATTCGCCGCTGCGCGATTTGAACAACGAGTTGATTGAGAAGCCGGCACACATCTTTCCGATCAAGAAGTCGGCGATGTATATCCAGTCCGATCCGTTAGGAGGTGACGGCAAGGCGTTCCAGGGAGCCAGTTACTATACCGCTCCCAATCCGCCGTTCGGAGCCACGTTCACTTTCTATCTGAAGGAATCGCTCAAGACGAAAAAGAGCACGCGTCAGGAAAAGGATCGATCGCTCAGCCGGGAAGGCAAAGATGTCCCCTACCCCAGCTGGGAGGACCTGAAAGCCGAGGACCGCGAAGAAACGCCCAGCGCACTGCTGACCGTTCGGGACAGCGGCGGACAGGTCGTGCGCCAGATTCCCGTACCGGCCAGCCAAGGACTGCATCGCGCCACGTGGGACTTCCGCTATCCAGGTTTCACCCCCATCGCGCTCGACGGCGACGGCTATGGACCTATGGCGGTGCCCGGAACCTACACGGTCAGCCTGTCCACGCGTCTGGAAGGAACCGTCACGGAACTGGTCGGCGCGACCCCCTTTGAAGTCGAAGTATTGGGCACGTCATCACTCCCCGAAGGAGATCGGCAGGCGATCCTGGCCTTCCAGAAACAGACCGGCCAACTGCAGCAGGCGGTGATGGGTGCCTATCGAGTGGCTCAAGAGACCGCTGAACAGCTGCAGTACATCAAACGTGCAGTGGAAGTGGCACCGGGGGTCGATCCGGCCCTGGCTGTCGAAGCCCGCAAGCTGGAACTGCAGCTCCAGGACCTGCTGGAACAGTTCACCGGCGATCCTACCAAACCTCGGCGCAACGAACCGGGCATGCCCGGATTGATGGATCGCCTGCAGACCGTCGTGTACGGACACTGGTCGACGACGCAGGGCCCCACGGCTTCGCAGCGCAAGAACTACGACATCGCTGCCGAACAGTTCAGCCAACTGCTGGGCGACCTGACCAGACTGGTGGAAACCGATGTGGCCGCTCTGCTGAGAAAACTGGACGAAGCCGGTGTCGCCTGGACGCCGGGCCGAGGCCTTCCCAAATGGCCGCGATGAGGAACAACGTAAGGCCCCGTGGCCGACGATTCTCGACGGTGTTGGCAGTTCTACTGAGCATGCCAGCATTCGGCTCGCCGCCTGCGCGCGCTGAGTCCCCTGAGGGGAAGGCGAGCGTACGACGCAACGTGATCTTCGTGCTGAGCGACGATCACCGCTACGACTTCATGAGCTGCGTGCCACAATGCCCCAAGTTCCTGCAGACGCCTCATATGGATCGCATGGCGCGCGAAGGAGCACACCTGCTCAATGCGTTCGTCAGCACGTCTCTCTGCAGTCCCAGCCGCGCATCCATCTTGACCGGCCAGTACATGCATCACCACCAGGTCGTGGATAACCAGCGCGCGGTCCCCGCGGGGACCCTGTTCTTCCCGCAGCACCTGCAGCAAGCCGGCTACCAGACAGCGTTCGTTGGCAAATGGCATATGGGCCACGACAACGATGAACCACGTCCGGGCTTCGATCACTGGGTCAGTTTCCCCGGCCAGGGAGTCTATTTCGATCCCACGTTTAACATCAATGGCGAGCACCAGACACTGACCGGCTACACCAGCGACCTCCTCACCGACCAGGCGCTGCAGTGGCTCGATCAAAGGCAAGATCCGGCCAGGCCGTTCTTCCTGTATCTGTCGTACAAAGCGGTGCACTTTCCGTTTCAGCCCGCTCCGCGCCATCACGGCCTTTACGAGAACGAACCGATCGCTTATCCGGAAACAATGGCCAACACCAGCCAGAACTATGCCTCCCAACCGCGGTGGGTCCGGGACCGCCGCTACAGCATTCACGGGATTGATCACATGCAGACCGGTCCGTTCGACAACGATCCCGTGCCCGACTTCGATGATCTGTATCGGCGTTATTGCGAGACCGTTCATTCCCTTGATGAAAACCTGGGACGGGTCCTGACCTACCTGGACGAGCACCATCTCAGCGGCGACACCCTGGTCTTGTACATGGGTGACAATGGCTTCGCACTCGGCGAACATGGTTTTTACGACAAACGCGATGCCTTTGAAATATCCATTCGCGTGCCGATGTTAGCTTATGCACCGGGTCTGATTCAGCCCGGCACCGCCGTGTCGCAGATGGTCCAGAATATTGACCTGGCGCCCACCATACTTGCCGCCTGTGGCATCAGCCCTCCTCAAGAGTCGCGTATGGATGGACGATCGATGCTCGCCTTGCTGCAGGGACAACCGACCGACTGGCGCGATCACATTCTGTACGAGTACCACTGGGAGTGGAATTTCCCCGCCACACCGACCCAGTTTGCCATTCGCACAGACCGCTACAAGTACATCTTCTACCACGGGCACTGGGACGAGAATGGGCTGTACGATCTGCAGACGGACCCTCTGGAACGTCACAACCTGATCAACGTGCCCGCCTTCGCTTCGCTGGCCCTATCGCTCCAGACTCAACTGTTCGACGAACTGGAGGCGTCCGGCGGTCTTAGCGTTCCCGTCCGTCGCCCGGCCGGCGAACGCCTCGATCAACGCAAACTCGGCCAATGAGCGCGCTTCCGGTGGCCGCGGTCACGCAAACCGCGGGGAAGTAGAATGCGTACGGCGATTCTCCCACGCTCTGCGCGAGCGTGGCTACTATCTGCGCGAGCGTGGCTAGGAGCGCAGTTCCTTGACACGGCGCACATGCCGCTCGAGCCACTCATCGACACCGGAGCGCGTGGGGAACGCGGCCAGCATTCCGATCGTGCAGACGATGGCTAAGGCCAGGCTGTAGAGCTGTCCTTCGAGCATGTAAGCGACCAGGTTGCCAAACGCGGCCCCCTCCAAGATGGCACAGCCGACGATCAGTTTCGTCATGAACAACTGCAGCAGATTCCCTTCGTCGGTGTTGGGCAGCGTCGCGTGAACCGTGTGTGACGGGGAGGTCCTGCCGCCCCGTGCAATCTTCTGACAGCCGACGTTGACGATCAGGACGGGTACGATGAGACGCGCGGGAATGCAGGCGATGGCCAGAGCAGCCATTACCAGGCTGACCACAGCCTGCGGATCGAGAGGCCGCATGGGGGAGCCCAACACGCCGATTACAATCACCAGGAAGAAGAGGACTCCTGCCGCCAGAGCGCCGACAATGATCTGGCCGGTTCGAATCAATCCACTGCGGTCCATCGGGCCATTGGTTTGCATACTGGTTGCTCCTGACCTTCATCACTCGGTTTCACCAGACACCGCTGCGGGGCGCGCAGCCAAAGCAGAATGTTCGCCGTTCGACTTGCGTCACCGCCGCGCACTATCCCATCGGGCCGTACGATTCAGTCGAGGGTTTCACCGCCAGCCGATTTGGCACTCAGAATTCGTCATTACATTCGTCTATTGGGTAACTCGTCCTTCGTCATTTCCTATAGGTGCGGCCGAATCGGCTGGCCATTCAGCCGCCGGCGATCGATCAGCGTGTGTGCCACTGTGGCTGCTGCACCACCCACCTCATTTCCTGGGCGATTCCGTCGGCCAGCTGCTCGTGCCGCAGCGGATCGGGGAGCACACTCCAGGCGTAGGTTTCCACTTCGAAATGGACGAGCTCGTCGTGACGACCGGCCGCTTCCAGACAACATCGCACATGCCGCTGAGTCGTATCAATCACGCCGAACCGTTCCAGGTAGATCGGCACATGGAAGTGGACTCGCCATGTGCCACGCAGGTACTCCGGGTGTTGCCGAGCTGCGGCAATCGCCTCACCCAGGTCGTCAAAGAAAACCAGCGGATCCCCTTCGCTCAGCTGCATGGCGGTCTGATGCAGGTAGCGTTCCTCGACGAACGACGCGAGCTGGTTGATCAGTTGCTCACGCCGCTGCCGATCAGCCTGCTGGAAATTCGCTTCCACGGCCGAGGAGATCTGTACCTTGCCGACTTGGATTCCCTGTTGAGCATATTGTGCGAGAACCTCGGCCTGATCTTCGAACATGACGGCCGCATGGCAGACGTCGTGACAGACGCGCAGGTACCGCCGCAACTGATCGGCCTCCCGATCGTCCGACAGGAAACCGCGAAAGAACTGCTGGATATCCCTCCCGCACTGCAGGTAGCACCCAGGCTCGGGTTCCAGGCAGAGATAGATCAGCCGGCCGGTGTCCGCTTCCAGTTGCGCCAGACGCTGCGCCACCGTGCGCAGATGGTGGCGAGCCGCCTGCAGCTGAGTGTCGCTCGGTGCCGGCTCCCGCCAGGCGATCGGAAGTGTGGAGATGCTCCCCTGAAGGCTCCCTGGCAGGAGGGCGTCGAGGAGATTAATCAGATCGAGCGTGTACTGCAGTCGTTCCGGTTCGAACCAGGTCGGATGGTAGACACGATGCTTGACCACCCGCTCGTGAAAATTCCCGTAGGGGAAGCCGTTGAGAGTGAAAGGAACCAGGCTGTGATCGGCGAGCCAGGCGGCGAGATCGGCCAGTGCGGCCGGGTCCCGCAATCGCTCCACGGCTGGCGCGGCGATCCACAATCCAACCCCCATAGGGTGGTCAGGACTGACGTGCTGCTTCACCGCCAGGCTGTATCGGCTCAAATTGTCGGTGAGCCCAACGAGATCACTCCCCGCGTGCACGTTCGTGCAGTATGCTAGCTGTCGCCCCATGCGTTTGATTGCCTCTCCTTGTGCCGCGATTTGGCGATTCAGCGGAGTTCGGCCTTGTCCGCTGTCCGCGAATCCACCATAACTCAATAAGCGTGTGCGTTATGCGTGATTTTAGCGACTTGGCACCGCCCGTGGTGACGTTCCCGCCACGAATTATTGCGCCCACTGCATCCTCAGTTATGAATCTGCTGCCAGTGAAAAAACGTCTGCCCTTGGGTGGTGGTCTGCGGAAGGCGACGGACGCGGCGGAGACGCCGGCACGGCGCACAGTCAGCCGGCTGCGCACCGGTCCACTCGCGGTGGGACTGGTGATGGGCCTGCTGGCCATCGTCTCCATTTTCTGGGGGCAACGCATGCTGTTGAATCGCCGTCTGGCACCGACGCAGATGTACTCACTGGTCCGCTCCTTCCCACACGATCCGAACGCGTATTGTCAGGGCCTGGTGTTCCACGACGGGTTTCTCTACGAAGGGACGGGGAACTACGGCGAATCCACATTGCGCAAAGTGGAGCTGGAGACGGGAAAAGTGGTCCAGCAGCACAAGCTGGACGATCAGCTGTTTGGTGAGGGAATCACTATCTGGGAGAAGCAGATCATTCAACTGACTTGGAAAAGTCGCCAGGCTATCATGTACGATCTGGCCACGTTTCAGGAGCAGCAGCGGTTCGCCTACCGGGGAGAAGGTTGGGGCCTGACGCACGATGGCCAGAGCCTGATCATGAGCGACGGTACATCGACGCTGCGGTTTCTTGATCCGAAGACGTTTGAGGTTCAGCGTCAGTTGGTGGTTCGCGACGGCAATCGACGGATCAGCAATTTGAATGAGCTGGAGTATGTCGAAGGGGAAATCTACGCCAACATCTGGTACGACGATCGCATTGCCCGCATCTCCCCCAGCACAGGGAAGGTGATTGCCTGGCTCGACCTGTCCCGGCTTTATCCCCGCGCTCAGCGTCCTCATCGCGATGCGGTCCTCAATGGTATCGCCTATGACCAGCAACAGCGTCGTCTGTTCGTAACCGGCAAGGATTGGCCGCAACTGTATGAGCTGCGCCTGCCCGAATGACGAGTGCTCTGTGACAGCTAAGAAAAAGAAGGTGCCACTGGCTTTGCCAGCGCTCCTCCGCCTATCGGGCAAGGCTACACGGGCAGAGCCCGTGCCACCCAACCTGAAAATAAGACTGTCACAAGCCAGTACCGGCGTGGCGTCCGCACCAGCCGGCGGGGGACGCGTCTGCCGGGCGCGGCCTCCACGGGCCTGTTCCGCCCTGCCTGCGGGTGGACTGAGGTTCTCTCGATCCGACCCGCTGCGGACAGAATCCGCTGGGTAGCTTTCCCGGTAAGTCCCGGATGGCGTAAGATTGATGTGTCGTGGCCGGTCAGGGGCAGTTCGGCACGGCATCAGACACCTGTCATTCTGTTGGCGATTAGTCCGAGAGGGAATCCATCCATGTCGCGCAGTGCGCTCAAGTTGTGCGTTGTTCCGCTCCTGGTCATTGTTGTCGTCGGTTTCATCGCCTCGGCTCTGCTGGCCCAGGAGGAAGCCAAGCCACAGCCGAGTCCGGACCAGCCGGCCGAAGCAGCACCAGGGGGCACACACAAAATCGTGCAAGCCCCGTTCAAGATCGAGGTTGAATTATCGGGGGTCTTTGCAGCGGATCAGATGTGGCCGGTGGCCCTGCAGCCGGAAACCTATTCGTCGTTCACCGTTATCAAAGCCGTGCCGCCAGGCAAGCGGGTCCAGAAGGGAGAAACGCTGGTCTGGCTCGATACGAAAGACATCGACCAGCAACTGCAGGATCTGGAATACGCCAAGAGTCTTAATAAGCTCTCGCAGCAGCAGGCCAAGACCGAGCTGGAATTGCTCCGCACGACGCTCCCTCTGGACCTCGAAGCGGCAACGCGAGCCAAGAAAACCTCGGACGAAGACCTCAGCTACTTCCTGGAGACTGACAAAGCGTTCGAAGAGGAGTCTGCGGAGTTCTCGCTCAAGAGTTCGCAGGAATCGCTGGAGTACGCCCAGGAAGAACTGAATCAGCTGGAAAAGATGTACAACGCCGACGATCTGACGGAGGAAACGGAAGAGATCGTGCTCAGGCGAGCCCGCAATGACGTGGAACGCTCCAAGTTCTACCTGAAGTCGACAGAACTGCGGACCAAGAAAGCACTCGCTCAGGATATTCCTCGAGCTGAACAGGCACTGACCGAGTCGGCCCAGCGAGCGGACATTGCCCTCGCGAAGGCCAAGGCCAGTCTCCCCGCCCAGCTGGAGAAACAGCAACTCGAGAACGAGAAGCTGGCGCTGAGCAACAAGCGGACCGAGGAGCAGCTGAAGGAACTGATGAAGGACCGCGAAATGATGAAGGTCCCGGCACCGGCCGAAGGCTACGTCTACTACGGACGATGCACACGCGGCAAGTGGGCCGGTGTCGATTCCGTCGCGTCGCAACTGGAAGAGGGAGGCAAACTGCCCCCCAACAACGTCTTCATGACGATCGTCAACCCACGCCCGCTCCACATCCGAGTGGAAGTACCAGAGAAAGACCTGTATCGCTTGAACAAAGGACTGAAAGGAAAGGCGGTACCGACCGGTTTTCCTGACCTCGAACTGGAGGCGGTTCTGGAGCAGGTTGCACCGTTCCCGCTCAATCCCGGCGTGTTCGACGGTCATGCCAAGGTCACACTCAGCGAGCAGGCTAAGCCGGTGGTCCCCGGCATGAACTGCAAGCTGACGTTCGTGGCCTATGAGAAGTCGGACGCCATCGCTGTGCCCGCTTCGGCCGTCTTTGAAGACGACGCCACTCATTCGCGAGACATCGTGTATGTCAAGAAAGGCACCGAAGCTCCGGAGAAACGTAAGGTGGTGATCGGTCAGAAGACGCCTGAGAAATGGGAAATCGTCCAAGGACTGCAGGTGGGCGAGGAGATCCTGCTGACCAAACCAGACGCCTGACCAGGCTGCGGATGAGTCGCTGCCGAGGTGTGTGCCACCGCGCTGGCCCCCTTTCACGGCGCAGCAGAAGCGGACCGGGATCCGAGAGCGCGATCGGCTTGCTGTGACACGAGGTTATCCGAATGTACCACATTGCTCCACGTGACCGCCACTTTGGTCTGCCGCACGACCTGCGTCACGTTCTGGTTCCTGTCGCGTTCCTTTGCCTGACCAGCGGAATGCTCCCCCTGTCGGCTGCCGACGAACCGCTCTCCTCACAAGAGACGGGGGACAGTCCGGTTCCTCAGGCAATCGCCGCGCCGGCGCCGGAAGATGTCCAGCGGGCCATCGATCGCGGAATCCAGTTTCTGCTGGAGGATCAGAATGCCGATGGCTCATGGGGAACCGCCGAACGTACGAAGGACCTGAATATCTTCGCGCCGGTACCAGGAGCCCACCACGCCTTTCGTACCGCCGTCACCGCCTTGTGCGTGGCGGCACTGATCGAAACTGCACACGATCGCTCCGAAGCGGCCGCGTCGATCGATCGAGGTGAGTCGTGGCTGCTGGAAAACCTGCCGCAGCTGCGTCGAGCCGATCCGGTGGCGGTGTACAACGTGTGGGGACATGGCTATGCGATCCTGGCCCTCGTCCGCATGCACCAACGTCACGCGAACGATCCGTCGAAGCAACAGCAGATCGTCGATCTGCTGCGCACACAGTACGATTACCTGGATCGATACGAGTCGGTGGATGGCGGCTGGGGCTACTACGATATGCGAGCCGGAACGAAAAAGCCGGCCACCGACTCGACGAGCTTTCTTTCCGCCGCCGTGCTGATCGCATTCCACGAGGCGGCCGGGATCGGCGTCGCTCCCCCACAACGTCTCACCCAGCGTGCCATCGACTCGATCCACCGACAGCAGAAACCCGACTTCAGCTATCTCTATGGCGAGTACATGCGTTTTGAACCGATGCACGAAATCAACCGCCCCGGCGGAAGCCTCGGCCGTTCCCAAGCCTGCAACCTCGCCCTCAGGCTCTGGGGCGATCAACGGATCACCGATGACGTGCTCAAAACCTGGCTCAATCGCCTCTTCGCCCGCAACGGCTGGCTGAGCATCGGACGCAAACGGCCCATCCCGCACGAGTCCTGGTTTTCCGTGGCCGGCTACTTCTATTATTTCGGCCATTACTACGCCGCACTCTGCCTCGAACAGCTCCCATCAGACCAGCAGTCGACCTTTCAAGCACACCTGGCGACGATCCTCCTGCAACTGCAAGAGAAAGATGGCTCCTGGTGGGATTATCCGCTCTACAACTACCATCAGCAGTATGGTACCGCCTTCGTCCTGATGTCGCTCAAGCGGTGCCAGGTCCCCTCAGCAGCAGCAGGCAAGTAGAGGCGGTCCGAACGTAAGGTCGACTCTTGAAAATAAGATAAACAGCAGAGATCGTCCAGTAACTCTCCAGGCTCGGGCCTGAGAGCCCGTGCGGCCGGCGACGGCTATCGCACGATTCGCCGCTGCTGACAGGGACCGGACGCAGGGAAGTGGTAGGGGAATAGGGAATGCCACAATGCCACAATGCGGCAATGGGCCCGCTGCCAGCGCTGGCGGACGCCCTATTCACACTGCGCACTGTCGCATTGCTGCATTGTGGCATTCCCTAGTGAACGACCATTTCGCTACGGCAGGTCCCGGTGGAACACGGGTCCGAGGCGCAGGGCAACTGCCTTCGCTGCGATACGATGGGCCGCTGCTGACAGGGACCGGACGCAGGGAAGTGGTGGGGGAATAGGGAATGCCACAATGCGACAATGCCACAATGCGGCAATGGGCCCGCTGCCAGCGCTGCCGGACTTCCTACTTGCACTGCGCACTGTCGCATTGCTGCATTGTGGCATTCCCTAGTGAGCGACCATTTCGCTACGGCAGGTCCCGGTGGAACACGGGTCCGAGGCGCAGGGCAACTGCCTTCGCTGCGATACGATGGGCCGCTGCTGACAGGGACAGGACGCAGGGAAGTGGTAGGGAAATAGGGAATGCCACAAGGCCACATTGCGGCAATGTGCAACGGCGCTGTGACTCACCCCTTCGGTCGGAAGGCAACCAGACGCTCGCTGCGTGTCTCCAGGTAGGAACCACCAATCAAATCAATACAGTAAGGAATGGCAGGAAATACCGCCTCCAGACACTCACTGATCGCGCGCGGCTGCCCCGGAAGGTTCACCACCAGACAACTCCCCCGGACCCCGGCCGTCTGACGCGATAGGATGGCGGTCGGGACTTTCTGTAACGACACCTGGCGCATCCGCTCGCCGAAACCAGGTAACATTTTCTGGCATACGGCCTCCGTCGCTTCCGGCGTAATGTCGCGCACCGCAGGACCTGTGCCGCCGGTGGTGATGACCAGACAACAGCCCTGCTCATCGATGAGACGCTTGAGCACAGCGCAGAGCGTGGGTAACTCATCCGGCACCAGTTCCACCACCGCCTGCCAGGACGATTCCAGGACCTCTTCCAGATACGCGCGGATCGCCGGTCCGCCCTGATCTTCATAGTGACCACGACTCGCACGATCCGAAACGGTCACGATGCCAATTTTGGGCGTGTTGGGGACCGTCATATTCGCTCCCTCTCGTCTGAGCCGCCCGTGACGCGCGGGACAAGGCAGCGCCAACCGCATGGACAAACGGGGGGTGGCGCCGCGCTGCCTGTAGGCCCTGGGCAGCCGTCGTAGGCCCCCGATTTCGAGGGCGAAGATAGCCGCACTGCAGTGTACTGAGAACAGGGGATGTCAGGGAGAGCGAGCAAAACCAGCTAATGCGCGTCTGATCTGGCATTATCGGCACTTACGGCTGTTTCTGTGTCTTCGCCGGGGTTAGTTGAGGGCCGATTGATGGGCACATAAGGGGTATTCACCCCCCTTACTGGCGCTACCGAAGCCCTCGGTGTAGTAAAAAAGAAAAAAATAGGAAGAATAAGAAACGTCCCCCCCGCTGGAATTTGCATTGGTTTCTTGCGAGGTTATAATCGGCATCGTTGCTATAACCTGCACTAACGCGACCGGAGAACAGACGTTTTGGGGGAGCTGTCACCTCGCAATCATTCCTATTTCCTATTTCGATTGACTCTCTGCGGCTTGACACTCCCCACGGCGCATCTCACCACTCAGCTGACCTTCACCAAGGGGTTGTCTTATGACCATCCGACGATCTCGTGCCCAAGGGCTTCGCTCCAAGTCTCTTCGCCGCCAGCAGCGCGACCAGGCGCGGCATCAGACGCTGCGGGCTCTGCAAGTTGAAACGCTCGAAGAGCGACGCTTGATGGCGGCCAATCTCGAGCTGATTGGCGTGCAGCCCAACGGAGACGAGTTTCTCGAGAACGGTGATGTGCGGCACACGGCTCCGACCAATCTGCGTTTCGTTTTTTCCGGCAATCAGAGTATCGACGCCAGCAGCTTAGGCGGCATTGTCGTCACGCGTGCTGGCGGCGACGGCGCGTTTGGCGATGCCAGCGACATCATCATCCAGCCTGGTTACATCGGTCTGGGAGACAGCTCGAACGAAGTCCTGCTCCGATTCGCTCAGAATCTGCCGGACGATGAGTACCGCATCGATATTAAGGGGACGGGAAGCACGCCTCTGCGCAACACGGCCGGTGACGCCTTTCGCGGAGGCGTTGATCAGCAGATCGAGTTCCGCCTGGACCTCGGCGCTCAGGTGATCGCGGTGGTACCGCAGCCGATGGAAACGGTCAACGGTACGCTGGTGCAGCACAGGGATCAGATTCAGGTCTATTTCAACGACGACGATCTGTACGTGCCGGACGCGGAAAACCCGGCCCTGTATCAACTGATCTACACCGACGACACGGCCAACAACACGGATGACGTGGTGTTCACACCGGTTTCGGTCAGTTATGACCCGGGTGCGGACATGGCCATTTTGACCTTTGAGGATGCCATCCATCTGCTGATCGATCCGAACAGCGGCAACCCGATCGGCGCGGGCACGTTCCGCTTGCGGATCGGCACGGACGAGCAGACGCCGCTGGTGCCCGACGAGATCGATCCGAGAAAAGGCACCGATGAGCTCGCTCCGGTCGAGGATGTCGGGTCCAGTTTTTCGTCGGCCTGGGACCTGGGAATGTTGGATGGACAGAGCCAACTGATATCATCGCGGATTGACGCCCAGACCTATCTGCTCGATTTCCCGGGGGGCAACGACGAACCGGGGCATCGCGAGATTCCGGAGGAGACGGCGGGGGGTTACGACAATCACGTCAACCCGCTGTTCGGGGCCGACTCAACGCCAGGCATCACCACGATCCTGTACAATTTCCAGGCCAACTACGGTCTGGACGATCAGGGGCTGCCGCTGAAGAACCTGATCACCTCGACGCAGAAAGAGCGGGCGCGGGAGGCGTTCGAGGTGTGGGGCGAATACATCGGGGTGCAGTTCCTCGAGACGACGGACCAGGGGCTGACGATCGTCACCGGCGATCCGCATGCGCTGGATCCTTTTGCGCCCGATGTGGTGAACCACGCACTCAGCAAGCCCGATGTCAATGCGCACTTCATGGTGCGTGTCGATCCGGATTACGAGAACGGTCTGCTGATTCTGGACAATGCCTTCCAGTGGAACGACGATTTCGGCGCCGACTGGTATGAAACGACGATGATCGGCATCGGCTTCATGCTCGGCCTGGAACGTGCCACCGACCTGCCATCTTCCACGCTGATGGCCTTTGCGTCGGACTTCTCTTTCCCGGGAAGCACCGCCTCGGAGCCGATCTTTCCGGGCAATCAGGACATCGTGCATGGCTCGTACCTGCACCGTCCCGACAGCAACGACATCGACATGTATCGGTTCGAAATTGCTGTCGGCGAGGAAGGGGTGTTCACGGCCGAGACATTTGCCGAGCGTCAACCCAACTCCAGCCTGCTTGACAGCATCCTGATTCTTTACCGTGAGAACGCGGACGGCACGCGCACGATCATCGCGCGCAACGACGACTATTACAGTGAAGATTCTTACATCAATCTGCGGCTCAGCGCGGGTACGTATTATCTCGGTGTCACCGCGAGTGGCAACGACCTGTACAATCCGGAGTTCGAGGACACCGGTTTTGGCGGCAAGAGCCAAGGCCCCTACGACCTGCGCGTGGAGTTTCGCCGTGACGCAGTCGCAGGGGAAGCGATGCGCGACGTGACGGAGGCGGGGACGGCGGGCACCACGCTCGACGGCGATGCCGACGGGTCCCCCGGAGGCGTGTCCAACTTCTGGTTCCGCGCAGTCACACCGGGCAAGACCATTCTGGTCGACAAGCTGAACCGTCCCTTCGAAGCGGGCATCAAAGGCCGGTACCAGACGATCAGCAGCGCGCTGGCCGCCAGCGCTCCTGGCGATGTGATTCGCATCCTGGGCAACGGCGGGAGCGACAACAACATCCTGACACTCGCCGACAACTATGCCTACGAAATCGGTCCGGGACCGCTTCCCAATCAGATCCTGGCCGACGGCAAGACGCTCGATGTACCCAGGGGTGTCACGATCATGGTCGACGCCGGAGCGATCTTCAAGATGAATCAGTCTCGCATCGGCGTGGGGAGCTCCTCGTTGAGTGTCGACCGCAGCGCCGGCGCTTTTCAGGTGCTGGGAACGCCCGATCTGCCGGTTTACTTCACCTCGTACTTCGACGAAACGACCGGCCTGGACACCTACCTGCCCACCACAGAGCCCCGCCCGGGGCACTGGGGCGGCATTGTGTTCCGCAGCGACTTCGACAACGCCGAAGAACGGTTCAATTACGAACGGGAAGGGATCTTCCTGAACTATGTCAACCACGCCGACGTCCGCTATGGCGGAGGCAATGTGACCATCGACTCGGTGCGGCAGATTGTCACTCCCGTCCATATGACGGAATCGCGTCCGACGATCACCTACAACCAGATTACGCTGAGTGCCGATGCTCCGTTGTCGGCCGATCCCGACAGTTTCGAGGAGACGAATTTCCATTCGCCGGAATACCAGCTGAAAGGACACTTCACGTCCGACTACCAGCGCGTCGGGCCAGACCTCTACGGCAACCTGCTGCTGGACAACTCCTCGAACGGTCTGTTTGTGCGGATTACTACCCCCGCAGGTGACTCGCAGAAAGGGCTCACCGTCCCCGGCCGCTTCGACGATACCGACGTGGTGCATATCCTGGCGGACAACCTGCAGATTGAAGGTACCTCCGGCGAACCGATCCTCGAACTGGCTCGTCCCCCCGTCAACCTGGTGACGGCGGCTCCCCGTACCGGCGGCCAGATGGCTTCGGGCGAGTACTATTACAAGATCGTGTATGTGGATGCCAACGGCTTTGAAGGCCGCCCATCCGAAGCCACCGTGAAAGTGACTCTCAGCGGTGCTAATCGCTCGGTCAAGCTCGACAAGCTGCCCGCTGCCACCGGCGACTTCACCGCTCGCCGCATCTATCGCAGTACCAGTGGCGTGGCTGGCCCATACGTGTTTGTCGACCAGATCAACACGTCGGATGTCACCTACACGGACACCAGATCGCTGGCCCAGCTGGATCCCAACAACACGCTGCAGCGGGACGTGCCGACGGTGCAAGGACTCACGCTCACCGCCGTCGTGGGTGGCACCGGCACTCTGTCCGCCGGCAGCTACAAGTACCGCATCACCTTCGTAAACTCCAGTGATGGTTCGGAGAGTCCCTCATCCGATCCATCCGCCACCCGGATCCTGTCGGGTGACGGGCAGATCAATCTGGCCAACATCACGCGTCCCGCGACATCTGGCGAATATGCTGATTACGATGTCATTCGGATCTATCGCAGCGAGAGTGACGGCAAAGGTCCGTACCATCTGGCCGGCGAAATCTCCGCCACCGACAGCGTTTTCGAGGATCTGGGTGCCGACCTGGGTACGACGCTCAGTCCGGAACTGTACGGTGTCGCGCGCGCTCGAACCGACGCCCGACTGGCCATTGATCCGGGCATTGTCGTGAAGCTGGAAGGATCACGCATCGAGACCACCTTCGGCGCTCAGCTGATTGCCGAAGGCACGGCGGGCAGGGAGGTCATCTTCACCTCACGCTCGGACGATCGGTACGGGGCGGGTGGTACGTTTGACACCAACGGTGATGGCGCCAGAGCAATTCCCAAGCTCGGCGATTGGGGTGGGATCTACGTCGGCGTGCTCGGCACCGCGAGTCTCGATCACACGTTGCTGACTTTCGGTGGAGGCGTGACCAAGATCGAAGGTACCTTCAAGGCCTTCAACGTGCTGGAGATCCACCAGGCGGACGTCCGAGTTGCCAACAGCGTGATTGAGTACAACGCGAACGGACAGGCAGGACAAGGGCCCGCCGACCGGTTCGGCCGCGGCTACAACGAGCCGGCCACGATCTACGTGCGCGGCGCGCAACCGATCTTCGTCAACAATACGATTCAACACAACGACGAGGTGGCCATCAGCATCAACGCCAACTCGTTCACCTCCGAGCCGCTCCCCGACCTCGGTCGCTCGACCGGCCTGATCGCCCGGACCGGAAACTACTCCGACAATATCGGTCCGCTGATTCGCGGAAACCTCATGATTGACAACCCGATCAACGCGATCGACATCCGCGGCGAAGTACTGACGACGCAGAGCGTATGGGATGATACCGATATCGTGCACGTCCTGCGCGGCGAGCAGGTCATCGTTCCCGATTTCCACACTGATATCGGACTGCGATTGCAGAGCAGTCCCTCGGCCAGCCTGGTGGTGAAGATGGAAGGGGCCGGCGACAGCTTTGATCCGTCGCTTGGCGCCGGATTTACTGCCACCGGTCGCCGGCTCGATATCGACGACCGCATCGGCGGCACGATGCAGATCATCGGCCAACCCGATTTCCCGGTGATTCTCACGTCGTTGAGCGACGATACGGTCGGCGCGGGTTATCAACCCGACGGGCAGACGTTGACGGACACCAACAATAACGGTTGGGACACCCTGCCCCAGGCCGGCGATTGGCGCAGCGTCCGATTCGAACAGTTCGCCAATGATCGCAACGTCGAACTGATTCTCGAGACAGAATCGCCCGCCTCTGCTACATCGGGCGACAACTCGACCCCCGCCACTGCGCAGAACATCGGCGACCTGGCTCCCTCGGAGTTCGCCGGCGACGACAATCTGCGACTCGGCTTCGATATCCGAGGCGTGCTGAACCAGCGGAGCGACGTCGATGTGTACAGCTTCGACGCGCAGGCCGGGACCGAAATCTGGCTCGATATCGACCGGACCGCCACCACACTCAACAGCGTCATCGAGTTGATTGACTCCGCAGAGACCATCATTGCCCGGTCTGACGATTCGCTCGCCGAAACGCTCGATCCGTCGCTCCTCTATCGTTCTCCCACGATCGATGCCACGACGGTCAACCCGCTGCAGAAACTGGCTGACGAGTACCAGCCGCACAACGCGTCAGAACTTCCCAAAGACTTCTATTCGCTCAACGTCTACGACGCCGGCCTGCGCATTGTGCTCCCCGGTGTGGTGGGCGTGCGCAGCACGTATCACGTGCGCGTCCGCAGCTCCAGCAACGATCTGGACAACCTGAGCGGCGGTTTGACGACTGGTTCGTATCAGCTGCAGGTCCGTCTGCGGGAGACCGACGAGGTGGCAGGTGTGACCGTCAGGTACGCCGATGTGCGCTACGCCACCAACGGTATTGAGCTGTATGGACTGCCGGGCCACTCGCCCCTCTTGGGCGAAGTCGCCGAAGACGAAGAAGTCGGTGGACCGGAAACGAACAATCAGGTGTTCCCAGGCTCCACACCCGGCGCCGGCCCTCAGGACATTGGCAATCTCCTGCTGTCCGATCGATCGGTCATCAGCATTGCCGGCAAGATCAATACGCTCGATGACATCGATTTCTATGAAATGCAGGTCGCCTACGAGGCGACGGCGGGCAGCCTGTTCCAGCATGCATCGGTCGTGCTGGATGTCGACTATGCCAGCGGTCTGTCACGAGCCGATACGATTGTCTCTGTGTTCGATTCGTTCGGCCGACTCGTATTGATCGGACGCAACTCGAACATTGCGGACGATCGCGGCGGGGCTCTGGATGAAGGCGATCTGACCGATCTGTCGCGCGGTTCGCTCGGCGCGCTCGACCCCTATATCGGACCGGTCGAACTGCCTGAAGCGACGTACTTCGTGGCCGTGACCTCCAATGCCCGCATTCCCACTCAATTGCTGACCAACCCCGACGTGCGTCTGGAGCCGATCAACACGGTTACGCGCGTGGTCGAAGATCACATCGGATCCTCGGGAGGTTCGACCGCCGCCGATCCCCAGGTCCCGGTGCTGCTCGACGAGAACAGCGCAATTGCCGCGTCACCCGACGATCTACTGATCCTCATCCTGCATGACGAAGGCAATCCTGACGAGGTGCTCTTGTCCTCCGCCCAGCTGACGACCGGCGTTGTCAACAGCACGATCGGCCCCTATCCGGGAAAAGTGAACGATCTGGCGACCCGCGGGAACGGCAACACCTATACGTTCACCACTCCTGACGAGGATCCGGCGCCGAGCGACAGCACGGTCGGCATCCTCCGCGGTGTGAATACCAGCAGTCCGCAGTACATCGCCAGTCGTGACGACGGGATCCTGACCTATCAGCAGCATCCGACGACTCCCGGAGTGGCCATTCCTTCCGACGTAGGAATCGAATTCCACGCGATGGCCTACGGTGTGATCGATGGCCAGGAGCGTCTGCTGGCGGTCGGCAGCCGTGGCGACGCCGATACGCGTCCAGCCGGTCCCACGCGCTTCACCAACCTGCTTTATCAGTTCGATCCCGATACGGGCAAAGCGATCAGCGCTCCCCAGGCGGACCGGACCGGGAACGCCCGCATGCAAGGTGCGGGAACGCAAATCGTCGAACGCGGCCAGCTCAATACGAATACCGGCGGTGGCCCTGGCGGTCTGATCGTCGGCCTGTCTGTCTATGATGGTAAGCTCTATGCCCTGACGGACACCGGAGGCCTGTTCCTGGTCCTCAACCCGTTGTCGAACAATGCCACGCTGCAGTACATCGACGACATTGTGCCCAATGCGGGGACCATCCAGGAAGCCGAAACCAACGACAGCATGGCCGATGCGCAGAACCTGGACACAGAAGTCTGGACTCAGCGTTTCGACGCCAATATCGGCGATATGGTTCAGGACACGTCGACGACGATCAAACATATCACGATCGAGGGAACGGGCGATGATGGATATCTGGGCGAGTTCATTTCCAGCGGCTCGGGTGGCCTGAACGTGCCCACGGGTGCTGTCTTCAGTCCCGTCGACGGAAACTACTACGTGGCCAGCTCCGCAAGCAACGAGATCTTGCGATACAACGGCCTGACCGGCGCCTTCATCGACACCTTCGTGACGGCCGGTGACGGCGGTTTGACTCAGCCAGAAGGAATCGCGCTGGGGCCGGACGGCGATGGTGACGGCTTTCCCGAGCTGTTTGTCGCGAGTCGCCTGACTGACCAGATTCTGCGGTACGATGGTGCGACCGGAGCGTTTCTGGATGTGTTTGCTGCCAGCCCGATGCCGTGGCAGCCGGCCGGCATTGCGTTCGGCCCCGACGCGTCTGGCGACGGCTCGCCCGAGCTCTACGTGAGCGGCTACCTGTGGGACAACGTAATTGAACTGGACGGCGTCAGCGGCGGTTACCGTCGTGAACTGGTGCCCTCCGGACGCGGCGGCTTGACCGGACCGGTGGGCCTGTCCTTTGAATCGGACGGCCGGCTCTACGTGGCCAGTTCCAATGACGACAGCATCTTGCGCTACGACGCTGCCACCGGAGCGTTTGTGGACGACATGGTTGTCACGGCTTTGGGTGGACTCGACCAGCCGCAGTACTTCGTGATCGGTCCGGATGCCAACGGCGACGGCGACGGTGAGTTGTATGTGAGCAGTTTCGGGACCGACAGCGTCATGCGGTACAACGCGCGAACCGGAGCGTTCGTCGACGAGTATGTCTTCGCGAACAACGGAGGCTTGGACGCCCCGACTTCACTCGCCTTCCACGCGGACGGTTCGCTGCTGGTAACCAGTTCTGCGACGAGCTCCGTCCTGAAGTTCGACACGGCCGGCACCCCCACATTCGATTACTTCACGTTCACCGTTGAGAACGATGGTGATCGGGGGATTTTCGACCTCGACTTCGGATACCTGGCCGGCGACAGTGGCAGCTTTGATGGTGAGCTCTTCGTGTTCGACAGTACAGGAGTCTTGCTCGCCGCCAACAACGATGCCAGTGTCCGATTCGGACGTGGCGGTTCCGATAACTCGCGCGATCCGTACCTGGAAGTCATCTTCCCGGAGGCCGGTCAATACTATGTCGTGGTGGGCGAGTTTGATTCGGACTTCGCAGATGCCACGGCCGGTACCGGCAATCGCGCCGACCTGACCGATACGTACTCGCTGCAGATCTCCATCGAGAACTACAAAGGAAGTTCGCTCGAGGGCCTGGCGGTGAGCATGCGTCCTGACGTGAGTTCCGAGGGCGTATTCCTGGCGATCAACAATCAGGGAGACCTGTTTGCCTTCTCGACAGACAATACGTCCATCGACTCCGTACCTTTCTTTGCCGGTGGCGCCAGTCGAATTTCCACCGGCATCCATGATGTGCTCGGCATCGCCCTGACCACGACCAACCTGTGGCACATGAGTGACGCACGTCGCGATGATGAGGGGCACGGCTTGACCAACATCTTTGACGACAGTCGCGGTAGCGCCTCGGTGGTCAGGGAACGAGAACCGAACAACACGCCAGCGACAGCCCATGATCTGGAGCTGGAGTCGTGGAGCCTTGGATACGATTCGAACATCGGCGACACCCAGGATCCGCCCGTCAATACCTCCACCACCATCCCGCACATCACGATCAAGGGAAGCGGAGATGGGACTTACGACTTTTATTCCTTTGAAGTCACAACGGCCGGCGCTCGCGGTATCTTCGACATCGACATGGACTTCGACGAACAACTCGACCCGCACGGCTTCATGGATTCCGAGGTCCTGCTGCTCGACGAATACGGCAACGTAATCACCTGGCTCGAAGACGCGGCACTGCCAACCGACGGTGATGGGGGCAAGGAGTTCCTGTTCGATCCCGTGCTGGAGCCGTGCCTGGAGTACATCTTCCCCGCCGCCGGTACCTACATGGTGGCCGTGACGAAGTACGTGGCTCCCTTCATCTGGCAGCCGCCGGAGGAAGGCGACTTCTACACCCTGCAGATCTCGATCGAGAACCATCCGGTCGACGCGCCCAAGGCCGATGCCGGGTTGAGTTACTTCTTCGGACCCGAACTGACCGGTGTGGTCACCGATGCCCTGGCAGGCGAGCCAGTCACCATCGTTTCCCCCGGACACGGCTTGCTGGGGGGTGAGCGCGTGGACGTGCAGGGAATTCTCGGGATACCCGGAGCCAACGGCACCTTTACCGTCAACGTCGTGGACGACGACACGTTCGAACTGGCGGATTCGGAGGCTACTGGCGCGTATCAGGGTGGCGGCATCTGGCGACTGCTGCAGATCCCCGAAGGCGTCCAAGGAACGATCAAGACGTACCCCTTCAGCCTGTTGGGCTACTCGGCCGAAGATCTGCCGATGCTGTATTTCAATTACCTGCTCGACGGCGATCCGTCGCTCAGCCTGGACATGGCGAGCGTCTCGATCGAGGATTCCAACGGAGTGATTCATCCGGTCGTCGCGAAAGGGGACGGACTGGTCAACTCCACTGGTGGCGCAACTCCCCAGTGGCGTCAGGCGCGAATCGATCTGGGCCAGTTCGCCAATAGGGATCAACTGCGTCTGATCTTCTCGTTCGACAGCGGTGACACCGTGGCGAGCAGCTTTGAGGGATGGTTGATCGACGACATCATCATCGGCTTCGCCGAACGTGGTGAAATGGTGTCGTATGCCTACAACGACCCGACGTTCATTATCAATCCCGATTCGAAAACAACCGACGCGCTGACGGGCCCCTACCAGCTCGAGATTCGCACCGCGTCGGATCCAGGTATGTCGCAGCGTCCGACGGAGGAACACCCGAATTCTCTGCAGCTGACCAAGACCTGGGACACGAACGAGCGACTGGCACAGCAGGCCTCCATCGTGGCCCCGGCGGCTGCCGACATTGTCGACGGCCAGACGTTTACCATCTCCGATGGCATCAAGACGCTGACCTTCGAATTCGACAACGATGACACGGTCCAGGAGGGCAATGTCCGAATTGCCTACGAGGACGGTGACACCGCGCTGCAGATGAGCGAGTACATTCGCGACGCCATCAACAATGAAGACGTCCAATCGGCCATCGACATTACCGCGACCATTTCAGCCGCGTCGCTCACCGGTACCAACTTCGCCGACGGTACGACACCGACCGAACCGACCTACCAGATGGTGAACCTGGCCGGGACGGCCATCGTGGCTGGAATCCAGCATGTGATGTACGACGGCTTCGGCGATGTGAACCGGTTCCGCGACCAGGGCCAGGTCATCATCCACTCCAACTTCATCACCGACTCGCGCGACTTTGGTATCGTGGCCGACGCCGGGGCGCGAGATGTGGAACCAAGATTGGCCGTCGGCTTTCTGGAAGCCCATGCCGGAGCCGCCCGCAATCTGCGTGAGTTGAACAACGCCCCGGACGGCGGTCTGGCCCCCGGTGCGGTGATCGAAAACAACGTGATCAGCAACGAAGGACTCGGTGGCATCCACGTCAGCGGCAATATCGCTCCCTTCGAAGTCGTCCCCCCCACGGACACCGATGACTTCTATTCCGGCGAGTTCATCTGCGATGGCCAGACGTTCACGATCCACGCCTATCGCACCGACGTTACCTTCGAGTTCGAAGACATCAGCGGCGGATCGAGTATCTGCGGAAGTGGTGTCGCGGGTGGCGACGGCTGGAATGAAGGGAATATCCCGATCTTCTATCGCCAGTCGGGCAACAACTACCTCTCACCACCGTGGGTCATTCCACCACGGCCCTACAACCAAGTGGAAATGGCCACGGCCATCCGCGATGCCATCCAGAGCAGCATCCTGGTCACCAACGGCACAACGTTGCACGTGAACGCGACCTTGGAGGTCAGCCGCTATCTGCGCAGTGCGATCGTGCCGGACAATGCTCTCTATGGACCGCCTCTCGTCTCGGTGTACCTGGAGAATGTCAGCGCCATCGACATTCCCACGTCGCTGGCTCTGGACACGCGGCGTGATGACGACGGCAACGAAATCCCGCTGCCGCTGGGCGCTGCCGTGCAGCCGTTCTATCGCGTGCTCAACAATACGATCTACGGCAACGACGGCACACAATCGTTCTACCCGGGGACCGGAACTGCTGAACCGAACGATCGGATCAGCTCTGCGGTCGAAACCTGGCAGGGCCGGCAACACAATCCGGAGTACTTCAGTGATGATGCCGTCATCGGAGACGGCATCGAACTGCTCAACGACGTCTCGCTCGACGTCGACTTCTACCGGTTCGAGCTGCAGATTGGTGAGCGGGTGACCATCGACATCGACACCACGGTGTCGTCCACGCTCAATTCGTACCTGCGGTTGTTCGATGCCAGCGGGAACGAGGTCTCCTCCAACGACGATGGCACCGGACCGGGCGAAACAGGTGGTCCCGATGCGTTTATCGACTACACCGCGACCACGGCCGGCACCTACTATGTGGCGGTCAGCGGCAAAGGCAACAGCGTCTACGATCCGCTCAGTCTGGGTAACCGGATGGGCCCGGCCAGCGTCGGCAGTTATCACATCGACATCAACGTGCTCGCTCCCCGCACCTGGGTCATCACCGCGCAGGACGGCACGCAGTTCACCGACGGCCAAACCTTCACGGTCAGCGACATCAACGGTAGTGTCACGTACGAATTCGACGACGTAAACGCGCCTGGTGTCACCACTGGTAATATCGCCATCGTGTACGACTCGAGAGTTGTGGAGCCCGCCGGCTTCAACCATCGTGGACCGGGATACCGAGCTCCGGAAATGGCGGTCGCCATGGCCCAGACGATTGGCGAGGGCCTGACGGGCGTCACCGCCATTGCACTCGGTGGCTTCGCCGGCGCTTCGGGCGACTTCCCGCCTCAGACACCAGCCATCTCCGGCGACACCTCGTTCTACGGGTTCCCAGGTTTCGGGCACGACAATCCGTACACGCCGCCGGAAACCTCAGGTGAACTATACGTGGTCGTCAAGGGCGCGACACGCATCACTGGCGACGTCCTGTTCCAGCCGATGCTGGACGAGAACATCGACCAGTTGCTGCCGGAAACCGGCATCTTGATTTCCGATCGGTCCAGCCCGACCCTGCTCAACAACGTTCTGTCGAACCTGAACGCCGGTATCTGGCAGGACGCGTCTCCGACATCAGTCGTTGGCGGTTCAATCTACCAGCACAACGATCAGGCCGACTCGAACATCGGGAGTACGAACGATGACTTCAACGTGCACTTGGGGAACTATGATCCTCTGTTCCTCAATGCGGCCGATGGCAACTTCTATCCGGCTCCTCTGTCGCCGATCATCGACAGTGCCATCGACTCCCTGGAAGATCGCTCCCGCTATGCAATCATCAAGGACGCCATCGGCATCCCGGTTTCGCCGATTCTGGCTCCTGACCTCGACGCAGCTGGCCTGCTGCGTTCGGACGACCCGGAAGTCGAAACACCGTCCGGCCAGGGCGCGAACGTGTTCAAAGACCGCGGCGGTCTGGACCGAGCCGATTTTGCCGGACCGGATGCCATCTTGATCGTGCCGCAGGATAACGACGCCGCCGGAGTCGATATCGATCCGACCGTGACGATCGTTCACTTGTCGGAAGGGGTCTATGACAACTTCACCATCCAACTGGTGGACGGCCTGCAAACGTCGAATGCCGGCGAAGGTGTCGGTGTCGCCGACCTGACGGTCGACTCCACGAACGTCACCGTGACGGCTGACGGACAACTGCTGATCGAGAACGTGGACTACGCCTTCCAGTACAACGCCACCACCAACACCATTCGCCTGACCCCTCTGGCAGGAGCCTGGGCCAACGACAAAGCCTACGTCATCACCCTGCCCAATCAGGATCGATTCGTCATCGACATGCCCCACGGCGGTCAGGTTTCGGATGGCGAGACGTTTGTGATTACCGATGAGTCCGGAGGCACCGTCACGTTCGAGTTCGAAAGTGGTTACAGCCTGTTCGTGCCCGAGACACTCAAGCTGTACGTCCCGGCTGTCGGTAAAGGCCCCGGTGGTATCCAGGACGGACAACGGTTTACCGTGTCGACCGGTACGATTCAGTACATCTTCGAATACGACGCCAATACGCCTCCGAACTACCTGCCGGGAAATACCCCGATCAACATCGCGAGTATCTCCACTCAAGACGAAGTGGCTTTGGCGACCGTCAATGCCTTGATCGCTCGCAACATCGGCGTAACCCCCGTGTATCTGGGCAACGGAGTGATTCACTTCGGAGCCCGCGACACCTATTCGGTCAATACCTCGCTCAGCACTCTAACGCAATCGGGCAGGCCGGGAGTCGTGGCTGACGGGAATACCATTGTCATCGCCGATGGCGTCCATCCCACGAGGACGCTGGAGTTCGACAGCAATGGCAGCGTTGCCGCCGGCCGAACGGCCATTCCGTTCACCGCCGCCAGCACTCAGGACGACATTGCTCAGACGATCGCGGCTACGATTACGAGCATTGGTTACGGGTTGGCACCGGTCTATTACGGCGACGGCCACGTCCATATCGGAGGCGGCACCAACCACCGCGTTGTGGTGAGCGGCTCGCCGAAGCTGAGCCTGCAAGGTCAGCCGGGAGTCAGAACCTCCACGACCTTGATCGTGCCGCCACAGGCTGCCGGCGTCGGGGGAATTGCCGACGGACAGTGGTTCTCGATTCAGAACGGTTCGAGCGCTCCGGTGGTCTTCGAATTCGACCGCAATGGCAGCGTGTCACCTGGCTCCGTGCCGATTCTGTTCACGCCCACCAGTACGGTGGACCAACTGGCCAGTTATATCATTTCGGCGATTGACCTCGCGGACGTCGGCCTGGCGCCGACCTATACCGGCGCCGGCTATATCGCTCTGCACGATACCATCCACCACAAGACCGATACCCTGAATACGAAGATCAGCCAGTTTGGCGTTCCAGGTGGCGTCGTCCAGGTCGATTTCCTGCCGGATGCCACCTTCACCGCCAAGGACTTTGCGCCGCTCATCCTCGACGCCATCAACAACAGCCTGCTGACCGATGTCACAACCACCTACCGCGGTGGCACCAGCTACTACATCAATGGCATCAAGAGCATCAGTGGTCTGCAGAACTTCTTCATTTCATCGATCAAGGACAATGCCGGAAACAGCCTGCAGCCCAACCAGTCGTCGAATCAGACCTACTTCACGATCCTCATGCCAGGCGTGCAGTTCGACTTCGGCGACGCGCCAGACAGCTACGGCACCATGTTCGCCGATAACGGCGCTCGACATGTCATTTCCGATAACCCGATCCTGCTGGGCACCGGCGTAACCACCGAGCCCGACGGTCTGGCTTCACCCGATGCCGACAGTGATGACGATGACGGAGTGGATCTGAGCGAGGCGGTGTTCAATCAGTACATTGCCACGCAGATTACGCTCACCGCTTCCGATTACGGCTTCGTGGACGCCTGGATCGACTACAACCAGGACGGCGACTGGAACGATCCCGCCGAACAGGTCCTGGTCAGCCAACCGGTCGTCGAAGGGACCAATGATCTGGTCATCCAGACCATCTCGACCGCCCCGGCGGGCGACACCTACCTGCGATTCCGCATCAGCCGACTGGGTGGACTGACTCCCTACGGTGTTGCCACAGACGGAGAGGTAGAGGATTACCTGATTCGCATCGAGGACGGCATGCCGCCGGTCGCTGTTGATGATTCGGGGTTGATCACGGATGAAGTGACGCCCCTGGTCATTGATCCGGCCATACTGCTGGCCAACGACACAGACGCTGACACGCCCCACGATCAGCTGAGCGTGGGACGGTTCACCGCGACGAGTATGCTGGGTGCCACAATTACCTGGGATGGCAGCAGCATCGTCTACGACCCGACAACGTCGGAGGTCTTGCAAACGTTGGTTCCTGGTGAGCAGATGGTCGACTCGTTCGATTATCAGGCGAGCGACGGAGTGCTTCCGTCCAACTGGGCGACGGTCACGGTCGTGGTCATTGGCCTGAACAACGCTCCCGTCGCCGTGGACGATCTCTACGCTACCAACGAGGACTCGACACTCAACATTCCGGCCGCCGGTGTGCTGAGCAACGATTCTGATCCGGACGTGAACGATTCGATCGCGGTAAGCGGCTACGACGCAGTCAGCAGCATGGGCGCTGCGATTACGATGAATGCCGATGGCAGCTTCCTCTATGATCCCACACAGGCGGCGGCCATCCAGGCGTTGGCTCAAGACGCCCTGGCGAACGACACGTTCACTTACACGGTCACCGACACGGGCGGACTGACGAGCACTGCCACGGTGACCGTTGAACTGACGGGTGTGAATGACGCTCCCACCGCGGTGGAAGACGGCTACGCCACCGACGAGGACACGCCACGGACCGTCACGGCGCCAGGCTTGCTGGAGAATGACTGGGACATCGACGGCAATCCTGTGAGCGTGGTGGCAGGCAACCTCACCAGCGTCTGGGGCGCCTCGGTCGTGCTCCTTTCCGACGGCAGCCTGGTGTACGATCCGACGGGAGCGGCAGCGTTGCAGGCTCTTGCTGAAGGCGACTCCATTGAAGACAGCTTCACCTACACGGTAATCGATTCGCTCGGCCTCACGCATTCAGCGACCGTCACGATGACAGTCGACGGAGTCAATGATGCTCCCGTGGCGGTGGACGACACCTACGCCACGGATGAGGATCAAGTGCTGAATATCGGCCCGGACGGGGTACTGACCAATGACCACGACCTCGAGGGATCCGCGCTGTTCGTCGACGTGACTCTGACCGATACGACCAGCTTGCTCGGTGCCACTGTCGTGGCCTTGGCTGACGGCAGCTTTGCCTACGATCCCACGGGCGCCGCCCTCATCCGAGCTCTGGCCCCTGGCGATACCGCCATCGACATGTTCTCGTATACCGTGATCGACGACCTGGGCGCGGCAAGCTCGGCGACCGTGCGAGTGCACATCACCGGCGTCAATACCGCCCCCGTCACGGTCGATAAGACATTCGCCACCGACGAGGATTCGATCCTGGATGTGGCAGCACCCGGAGTGCTCACCGACAATTACGATCCGGACGGCCAAGCGATTGAAGTGCTCGATTACGAGACGACCAGTACGCTCGGGGCAACGGTCGTCGTCCACGCCGACGGGTCGTTCTCGTACGATCCGACGACTTCGCTCGTCCTGCAAACGATGAACGTTGGTTTGATGCTGACCGACGCCTTCCATTACACGATCGTCGATGACGACGTCAACGCGAAGACCGCTATCGGGACTATTTACGTGGACGTTACGGGCTTGAATGACGCACCGGTTGCCGCCAACGATTCGCTGACGGTGCCGCGCGGTGTCGAATCGATCCTCTCCGTACTGAACAACGACAGTGATGTGGACGGTCTGCTGGACACCTCCAGCGTCGTTGTCCAGAGTCAGCCGACCCATGGAACGGCCGCCGTGCTGGCTGACGGCACTATCCAATACACGCCGGCAGCCAACTACAGCGGCAGTGATACCTTGACCTACACGGTGCTCGACAACAGCGGCACCGTGTCGAATGTGGCCACGGTCACACTCCAGGTCAATGCGGCTCCCGTCGCCAACAACGACTCCGTTCAGACGTTCAGGAATGTACCCGTCACCATCTCCGTGCTGGCCAACGACCAGGATGTGGACGGCACACTCGTCCCATCCACCGTCACCCTGGTCACACAGCCGCAACATGGAGTGGCCGCCGTAACCGCCAACGGCCGCGTGGTCTATACGCCCAGTTCAGGGTTCACCGGCAATGACTCGTTCACCTACACGGTCCGTGACAACCTGGGAGTAGTCTCCAACGTCGGCACGGTCTCGATCGCGGTGATTGTCGATCCGTTCCCCTGGCAGAATCCGATGAACCAATACGATGTCAACAATGACGGCAGCGTGTCACCGATTGACGTGCTGCTGGTCATCAGCGACCTGAATCGTGGTGGTTCACGCGACCTCCCCAATCCGCCAGTGGCCCCCAATGTTCCTCCTCCCTACGTCGACGTTTCCGGTGACAATAAGATCTCACCGGTTGACGCCCTGATGATCATCACCTACCTGAACACAGGGCATGGGGAAGGCGAAGGCGAAGGTGAAGGTGAAGCAGTTCTGGGAAGCCGCCTGATGATGTCCGACGTGGGCAGCTCGCTGGTCGCGAGCTCGTTGCTCCCCACTGGATTCGTGTTGCCGAGCAGTCCATCGCAGACCGCGCCGTCCGACCCGAGAGCCGCCCAGGCACGCGTCTCGGCCGGCATAGCCAATACGGCGTCTGCTGCCTCGACGTTGCCATTTGGTAACGCCGAAGCGGTTCGTCAGGCCGCTCTGGCCGGCTTCCTCGCCTCCTCCCGGTGGGAAGAGTCGCTGGAAGACCTGGTGCCCAGCCCCGACAACAGCTCGGACCAGGACCGGCCGGAAGATCAGGCGCTCTTGGAACTGCTGTATGGTCGCGGCGGTTTGAACTGACGCCGCGCGGCGGACATCCGCTCCGATGGGGCATGCTCAAGCACGTCCCCTCCCGAATTCGCGGGAGGGGACGTGGTGATGTTCAAGTGCCCGCCACAGGCAAGGCATACGATAGTTCACAGCGGTGCACCCGGCCGCATACCATGCCTACTCGCGCAGAACGTAGCCAGGCTCGGGCAGATTTCCCCCTCTCGAATCGCATGGCGGCATTGTCGCAAGACCTGCGACTCAGCCGCAACTTCCCACGGACCTGTCAGGGCGTGAGACGCAGAGTGTCTGGTCCCGGCCTTCTTTGCGCCTTTGCGCCTTCGCGTGAGCCTGTTCCGCTCCCTTACTCACGCCAAGGCGCAAAGGCGCTAAGGAGAGACCGAGCCTGCCCGGTGTGTGCTGCGAAAACCGCAGAACGTCCAAGGAAGAAGAGCGGACCTGATTCCTCCCTCTACCACTTGGACATTCCTTGTTCGCTATTCTGCGGTTCAGGCGGCCCGAGGCGCAGAGTGTAAGCTCGCGGATCCGCTTGCAGAGGGTCGCAGTGCTCGCGCTGCGCATGGAAGAATTTCCCAGCGTACTCCACGCGCCCCGCGGTCTACGCGACTGCAGCCAACGAGGAGGCCTCCCTGCCGCAGAATATCGAACGAGGAATGTCCAATTTCACAGGAGAAAGACCCTGTGGTAGAACCACGTCGTCCTGTCGCTCGTGCTGAGCCGTCTCTTCCGTCTACATTCCGCGGCTGCTAGTTCGATATTCTGCGGTTTCCTGTCGGATTCTCAAGGAGTCCGATTAGCGACGAAAGCGCCTGGCTGCCAGCAGGCCCAGCACTCCGCATACTCCCCACAGCACGAAGGCCGAAGGTTCCGGCACCGCGCTGGCAATATGGTGACTGGTTTGGCCAGATGTCGAGGCGAAGTCCAACACGTGACCGGCGAAGTAATGCAGAGCGGGCTTTCCTTTGTCCGGTCCGCTGAAATTCGCGAAGTTGTTGATCGTGGCCAGCGACTCCAGGCCGTCGTTCATCTGGAGAGTAAACGAGAGATTCGCCAGGGCGTCGTTTCCGCCCTTCGCCTTCAACCGGAGATCGAACGAGCCGAATTCGGACACGTTGTATCCTTTCTGCTCAGCACTCCAGTCGCTGGGAAGGACGAGGGAGAAATCTGTCCCGAGATCCAAATCCAACGTGTTGAAATAGAAAGTCTGAAAACCAAAATGATTCCCGGGACTGCCCGAGTAAACATAGGGTGCGGTGACGTCAAATTGCACCGTTCCCGCGACATCATCCGCCTCGATCGTCACGATCCCATAATCGCCGCCGTCGGCGAGTTCATTGGAATACTCCATCGAGAACGTCTGTGTCACCAACGCCGCATGGGCTTGGTTCACTACCACCAAGGCGACCATCGCGGCGCCAGCCATTAATATCCTCTTTATTCGCACCTTCCGCACTCCTCATCGTTTGCTCAGCATCGTTTACTCAGAAACCGCCATCTGACCGGTCTCAGTTCGTCGCTCCCGGTCTCTCACCAGCCAGGTGTGACCGGAGTGCCACCTCCCAAGAAGCCGCGAGCGGCACAAGCCGATCAAAGTACATGGCACACCTATACTATTGTTATTGCGCCACCCATTCCTGACGAGGGTAAAAAATGGGATGACCAGTTCCTCCTCGCGGTCAAGCGGGTCGCACATGACGCCTTAACCACTCCTTTGTGGGGTTCTCAGCGAGAACTGCCCGATTGACAGGCTGCTGGGAAAATGCAAGTTGGTAGGCGGTCTGGCGTCTGCTTTGGGCAGGCTCCGGCCCGGGGAATGGACGTTCGAATGGTCAGGATAGCGAGGTAAAGATGCCAGAGAGCGTGCTACGGTTATTGATTCTGGGAGCCCATCCGGACGACGCCGAGTTTCATGCGGGGGGACTGTCGACGATCTATCGAAAACAGGGGCACGCAGTGAAGATGGTGTCGGTGACCGACGGTCGCTCGGGGCACCACCGCTTGGCGCCGGACGATCTGGCTCGGATCCGGCGCGAGGAGGCGATTCGGGCGGGCGCTTTGATTGGCGCGGAGTACGCCACGTGGAACTATCCCGATGGGGCTTTACAGGCCACGTTGGAGGTACGTGAGCGCGTAATCCGTGAAATCCGCTCGTTCCGCCCCGACTTGGTGCTGACGCACCGTCCCCACGACTATCACCCTGACCATCGAGCGGTTGGGCAGGCCGTTCAGGACGCGTCCTACATGGTCACCGTGCCGCTGGTAGTTCCGGAGGTCCCCATTCTGGCTCGCGACCCGGTCGTGGCGTACATGCCTGATCTGTTCACGCGTCCCTATCCGTTAGCGGGCGACGTCGTGATCGATATTACCCAAGAGCTCGAGACCATCGTCGCCATGCTGGCCTGCCACGAGTCTCAGGTATTTGAATTCCTGCCGTTCAACCAGGCGGTCGCCGATCAGGTACCTGGGGGGCCAGCGGAGCGTCACCAGTGGCTGCGCGACTGGTATGTGAGGCTGATTCGCCCGCGTGCCGAGCGATTTCGCCACGAACTGATCCGACAGTATGGTCCATCGCGAGGAGCGGCCATCGAGTGCATGGAGGCCTTTGAGATCAGCGAATACGCCGCACCGCTGGATGAGGCGACCCGTCAGAGACTGTTCTGGTTTCTGGCATAAGTGGACAGCCGGGATTTTCTTGGCAGAATTGCTCTTGCCCGAAAGACCCGTTGAAGCATTAATAGCAGCTAGAGTTCGTGCAAACGCAGCACGAGGGACTAGAGGCCCTTCAGGTTGTCGCGAGGCTATGCGACGGCTTCCGGGCATGGTTCTAGTGGAAAGGAGGTGATCTAGTGGAATATTGCTGTACTAGCCATCGAGGTGGCTCTGCCTAGCGGCAGTCGGCGGGCTGTCCGTCGGGCAGCCACCCACTCGTGAGGATCACCTGAGATCCAACATAGCGAGTCAACGCGACCCGGTCATCGAACGGATGACCGGGTCGTGTCATTTCTGGGCCACTCGATTCTGGGCCTGCTTGCGGGTTCGCATTGCAGCGACCAGAATGGCAGGATCATTGGCAAGTTGTGGTCCGCCCCTCACGTTACACTCCAGGAGTTCCCACCATGTTGAAGCGTTTGTTCCCGTTGACCATCCTACTTGTGCTTGGTGTTACCGCGGCTGCTCGGGCCGACGACGACCAGGTGCCAACTTATCTCGATCCCAAGACCGCCGGTCCCGACTATGCCATACAGGGGGAGTATGTAGGAGAGCTTTCGTCGGACGAGGCGTCTGGAAAGTGGGGAGCGCAGGTGATTGCCCTGGGTGAGGGCAAATTCGCGCTGGTCGGTTATGAAGGCGGGCTCCCAGGTGACGGCTGGCAGCGCGGCGATCGTCGTGAAACGGCCGAAGGAAAGCTCAACGGCAAGGTCGCTCGGTTCCAGGCCGACCGCTGGGACGCGGAGATCAAGAACGACGTGTTGACGGTGTTCAGCTCCGACGGCATGGCTCTGGGTACGCTGAGGAAGACCGAACGCAAGAGTCCGACTCTGGGCGCCAAGCCACCGGCCGATGCGCTGGTGTTGTTTGATGGAAGTTCAGCCGAGCACTTTGAGCCGGCTCACATGACCGATGACAAGCTCCTGCAACCCGAGTGCAGCAGCAAAGAGGTGTTCGACGATCATACGCTGCATATCGAATTCCGCACTCCCTTCAAACCGTTGGCTCGCGGTCAGGATCGAGGGAACAGTGGCGTGTATGTGCAGAGCCGCTATGAGGTGCAGGTTCTCGACTCCTTCGGACTCGAGGGTGAGAACAACGAATGCGGCGGGATCTACTCGATCTCCAAGCCCAAGGTCAACATGTGCTTTCCTCCATTGACGTGGCAGACGTACGATATTGACTTCACGGCCGCCCGTTATGAAGAGGGCAAGAAGGTCAAGAATGCGCGGATCACCATGCGCCACAATGGCGTCACGATTATGGAGGATCAGGAATTGCCGCACGACACGCCCGGCAGGTTGCAGGAAGGTCCGGTCCCCGCTCCGCTCTTCCTGCAAGGGCACGGTAACCCCGTCGTGTTTCGCAATATCTGGGTGGTGAAGAAGTAGAATTCCGAGAGTAGTAAGTAGAGCAGGAGAAGGGAAAGTAGAGAGAAGGTTCGGCTGCGAATCGACAGCTGCGCTGGCGATCCGCCCTCGCTGTGCTCTCGTTCGTCTCGACTTTTCCTGCTCTCCTGTTCTACCTTTTCCTGTTCTCCTCACTCATTCCGATCGGGCCAGTTGAGGTGTTGGTGCAGGAACTGGAAGGTCCCCTGACCGTTGATCGTGTGGGGACCGACAAACCACTCGATGGCGCATTGATCGGGTAAGCCCAGCTGTGCGGCGTACAGTCGTCGCACCTTGGCGAATTCGTGCGCGACTTTTTCATCCGGCGCCACGGCATCGAAGTGTCCACGTTCGACCATGAACGGGCGTGGTGCGATCAAGGTGGCCATTTCCGCGTAGTTGAAAGTGCTCCCCAGGTCGAACTCGAAGATCTCGTACTCGCCCGTCCAGACATAGCTGTAATTGGAGCGCGTCGAAGCGTTTTTCCAGACCCATTCATTGAAGTCGGCGGAACAGATCGACAGGCAATAGCCTGGCACCAGCGCAGGGATCCGCATGGCGCTTTTGCCTCCGTACGACAGCCCGTAGAAGGCGATCCGCTGCGGATCGGCACCGTCGAGCGAACTGAGCCAGCGGACAATCTGTTCGTGCTGGGGGACGATCAAGGAGAAGAGGGTTTTCTTGAGAGGATTGGCTTTCCGCTGCAGCGTGCGGAACCGGTCGCCGAACAGGTAGAGGTTCTGCGGCGCGAAAGTAATGAAACCGCGTTCAGCCAGCTTGGCAGCAAAGTCGTGGTAAGCGGGGTGATCGCCAGTGAGCGTATCTTGCGGGCGGCCTTCCAGGCCATGTTGGCACACCACAACGGGTCGTTTCTCTCCCGGCTGTAGGTCTTTCGGCAGCAGCAAGACGCCATAGGCGAAGAGGTTGGGCCAGACATCCATGACCACTTCGTAGCCGGTCCACTTCGGTTGATCGTAAACGAGTCGCGAACTGACTTGTAGCGGCATCAAAGGCCGATCGAACGCACCGATGACCTCGTGGCGAAAGATGTCGCGATAGCGCTCGTTCGAAGCGCAAAACGCCTCTAGTGAACTCGTGTCCAGATCCTTCATGAAGTCGGCGCGCGTGTACTGGCATTCGCGGAGCAGCCACTGGTTGTGGTCGTCAATTTCCTGGATCATCCGCTCGGCGCGCTGCTGTATCTGCCGCGCGTCGCCTTGGTAAGCGGGTACGGGCTGAGGCTGCGCGACGACCACGTTGGCTCCCAGTCGCGTCAGTAGAGTCTGCAATGTCTGGCGTGTCAGATACGGTTCGTCACCTGCACCCGATTCGACCAGGATGATAGCGTCGCCTCCTGGAAGCTGCTCGACCAACTGGCGTGCGCGCGCGATTTCGGCTCGCACACGCGACAGATCGGGAGTGGCCAGCGTGGCCGGCGCTCCACCCTGCCCCGCGGGAATGGTCACTTCCGGACCCCGCGCCGCTTCGACAATCAGGCCACGCGGAACAATCATGCTCGCCAATTCCGCATCGCCGAACTGTTCGAGCAGTCCGAAGACATTGCGATCAATGGGCTGCTGCCAGATCTGTTCGCGCGGCTCGAAGTAACCGCTGACGCACGCCACATCGATCCGCCGATCCAGCGCAGCGGCATAGAGCGACAGCATCGCCCCTTCTCCCCAGCCGATGACGGCAATCCGCGGATCATCGCCGCCTGCTTCATGTTCGAACCAGTCAACACCGGCCATGATCTTCTGAACCTCATAGCCAATCAGATGCCGTCCCAGCTCAAAGGCACTGCGGTACAGATACTCGCGATTGCTCAGCGTGGAGCGGCCATTGCGCTGCACCAAGGTGCGATCGACCAGGGCGGGAACCAGCACACGGCAGCCAGCTTCGGCCAATCGGCGGGCAAATTGTGACTCCGCATCGACTCCTGCGACCAGTCCACAGATCGCCTCCGGACTCTGGTCGGCGTCGGGCACGGCAATCACGTCGGCCACCGGCACGCTCCCTTGCGGCACCAGCAGAAGTCCCTCGCCGTGCACGCGACCGATCACCGGCCACCGCACGGCCGTGATCTGCACGCGGCCGTCTTGAGCCACGACGGGTCCGTACTGCGTCGTACCGACCAGCGACAATGCCTCAACGGCAAGGCGTGGATCTCTGACCCCCAGAATGTGTGCCAGTCGCTGCCGATTGGGTTCGATCGACGATTCATATGCCGCGCCCGAACTCAGATCACGGTGCCAGAACTCCGCGCGTCGCGTGACGGAGGCATCAATCTGCTGAAGGAGAAACTGATCGGCACCGGCGACAAGTCGCGAGGCAATGTCGTCATCCCACGTCAACGGCTGTGTACCCGGGAGCACCTTCGGGGGGGCCGTCTGCTCCGCAGCAATAGCCGGGCACAGAAGGCAGGAGATCAGCAGGATGGAGAGTCGGCGATACATTGTGGTTTTCCTCCGGAGAACTGGCCCGCAGCCCGCAGACATGGATGCGCGAATCGCATGATGGCACCTTTACGCTGCAGTGTCCGTTTTACCCCAATTTCATTGCGAGAACATGCCGGAGCCGGCGGTTTTTCCCTTGCCTCAACCTGCTGCTGCTCGCTTCCCACTCTGCTGTTCAGGGCTCCGCTGATCAGGCAGTTGAGCAGAGGTGGGGCGTCTTTGGGGAGGCGACTGGATAGAATTGTTCATTCACTTTGTAGCAGCTTTCTGTTAGGCTCAAAGGAGATGGAATAACCGGCTGTTTGGGGCGAAGCGGCAGGAGCTCCACCGAACCCCTTCACTTCCGGGCGGTCCTCACCCGCTCAGCCAGACCGGAGGCAGCCGGTTCTGGTCATGGTAACCTTAAACGACTTATCAGGACGCTACTGGACCGTCATCGCGACGTGACGCAAGGAATCCGTCGAGCCCGGGCAAGTGCCGGCGGCTCACCTAACGACCACGGATGATGATCACCCTCTGCGGCGGAATACGACCGATGTGGAAAGAACCTGCTGATCCTTCATCAACGATGTCCGACACAACCTCTCCCGTGCCAGCGTCCGATCCTCAAACTTCCGTCGGCAATCCCGTGCGTGTCAGGGTGCGGATCATACGTCCCGACGGATCGTCGCGCGATGTGAACGTGGCCGGCCATTTTCGCGAAGAGCACCTTTGTTCACTCGTCGATGACGAGCTCTGTCAGCTGGAGGACGGCGAAGCGTTGATCTTGCACTTGTTTCATCCCGATGAGGAGCTCACCCATTCGTTGAAGAAACGGTGGCGTGAGGGGATGTCAGACAATCGCCGTGTCTCGGTCCGCGAGGTGCTCGGGCCAACAAATGACCCGGGCCAAGTGGCTTCGCAGCTGGATCGCATTAAAGAACGCATGGCCAAGGGAGAACGGATCAACCTGGCCATCCGGTCACCTCGCGTCGCCCAAGCGGCCCGCGATGAGTTGCGAAAACTGCTGTTGATCAGTCAGCAGTTCGAAGAATCGCTGCTCAACGTCTGGGTACACGGCAGCGAGGAACAACAGCGGAAGATCCTGGGCCATTTGGAGGGTGCCGGCATGGTCCGCGCACAGGACTACAGCGAGTTTGTCCAACGGCACTCCGACCGCCGGTGGCGAGCGCCGTGGCTGGACGTCGAGGTGCCGAAGCACGCCAAGAGGCCGAAGCGGCGGCGACCAAGAATCAAGAGCTCACAAGAAGCTGTCGCCGAATGGATCAAACGCGTCGAAGAGGGACGAGATCACGCGGCGGAATAGGAGCTGTGGTCGGTCGGCGATTGCGCCCCCACCAGACTGCTCACTCGCCCCCAGCGCGATCCGGGATCGGTTCAAGGCGGTGGGGAACGCTTTGAAGAGCACCTCCGCTTCGACGCGAGGGAACAACGAATTCGGCGTTTCTCTGGCAGCCACGCTCGCCCAGCGCGTGGGAATCCAGCCAAACACCGAAGTTGTTTCTCCCGCGATCCCTGGACATTGGACATTCCTGGTTCGATATTCTGCGGTTCAGTCGTACTGAGCCGCGCACCATCGCCCGCGAGTAGCCGGTGCCGGGAGCGATTTCACAGGTGGAGGCCGCCGGCCTGAGTCCTCAACCACAGAATATCGAATGTCCAACCGCAGAATGTCGAAGGAAGAGAAGCCGGCCAACGTCCGAAGTTGTTCTTCCCGCGATCCTTAGCCAGTCGCAATGGGTGCGCAGCGGCCAACGGGCGTCTGGCCACTGGCTTCACTCGTGCGACATGTGCGAGCGCCAACCAGCTGCGACACTGGCAAAGCCAGTGGCGCCCAATGCCGTGAGTCCAGCGTTGACAGAGCCTAGGTGGTCAGCGCCGCTCGAGCGCGCTGGATCAGGCTGTTGTCCCGGTCTCCCGACCCGCGCAGGTTGAACACCGCGGTCGCCAGATACTTGTCGCGCCAGAGGGGGCTCACGTGGTAATAATCCTCCAGGACCGCCGAACTGAACTTGTAGTCGTGCGAATCGGTTCCCTTCACGAAGATCAGACGTCTCGCTTCATCGACCAGCAGTTCGGCCGGCTGCCGCTGCAGATAGCCCAGCACCTGTCCGGCCGCCGCGAGGCGATCGCTGTCAATGGAGGCAAAAATCTCGCTGATCTGTTCGCTCGGCGTCCGATCGGACTCGATCGAAGCCAATTGCTCGAGCGGCTGCTGCCGCACATCGCCGCGGCGCCGCATCGACTCTCGGAACAGCGGCAGGAACGCCGCGTTCTGCAGCAGCAGCATGCGGCGTGTCCTGTCGTCGCCACTTGTGGCAAACGCATACCGCAGAGCATTGGAGGAGGTCACGGCATGCAGCGCCACGATTCCTGGCTGCCGCATCAATAATTCTCCTGCTCCGCAAAAGAGCCCGTCCCAAATCGACTGCGGCGCTACTCCTCGATTGAGCATCTCAACAGCCGCGCTGCAGGCGTCTTCCGATGAGCTGCTGCGTAGCACCGTTAACAGCTCCTCAGTAGCCGCCGCATCGGGCTTGCCGTCGAGCCACTGGTCACTGATCTGCCCCACTCGTTCGGTATTACGCCGACCAGCTCGATCCGCGTCCAGATCGCTCTGCGCCGGATTCGGTTCACCTTCGTGGTTCAACAGCGCATAGGCCAACGACCGCAAGACCGGCTCAGCGTGCTGCCAGCCGATGCAATCGAGCGTTCGCCTGGCATTCGACACGTAGATCGCCTTGTGCCCGATCGAGCGAAAGTCCCGGCAACCGAAACGATAGAAGAGTTCCCAGATGTCGTTTGCGCCTGCCGATCGAGCCAAGGCCGCGACGGCCGCGTCGGCGGCCGCTTCATCCCACCGTTCCATGGCCTGCACAAATGCCTCGCGCGCTCCACTCGCCGGCGGAAGAGCCGATTCGTCGACCGGCTGCATCGTCCAGTTCCCTTCCCGTTCGTCTCGGGCCTGGGCTTCCTTGAAATAGTCCAACGCCCAGAAGATCGGCAGCCAGCGATCCTCGTCAGGCGAAGCCAGGCTGGCCAGATGCGCCGAATTGACGACCAGTACCGCATGGAACTTGAACCCAACGCTCGGCCGAGGCTGGACATTGCGCACTCCGGAAAGCAACAATGCGGCCACCACCTCCTGATACGAAAGACCACCCCGAATGCGCTCAGCAAACTCCTCCAGAACACGCTCACGCGGCGTTTCCTCCAGCACTTGTACCAACGGCTCAATCTCGGGCCGAAACGCCACTCTCCCCGACAGCCTCTCGCCATCACGGCTCGACACGGGAGGAAGTCCGGCAAGAAGTGTCCGCGCCTCCATGCCGGCCAACGCGCCAGCCATGGCAGCGTGACTGAGGAACTGACGACGACTCGTTCGTATAGCCATAAATCACCTGCATGATCGTCACGAAATGCGGCAGCATTGCCTAAATGATTTATAGCGCTCACCGGACACCCAACAACCGCCCCCCCCAAACCAGCCCTTGCGTTTGGCGTCTCCTGCCCGTGCCCCTGCTCCTGCTCAGCGCCAGCGGTGCTCGTGCTCGATTCACCCGGCAGACAGCCCAGCCATCAAAAAAGTAGCCGCACAAGACGCGGCCGAACCTGCGCGACTGGGCCCGCTCGTGGAAGAGCTTATCGAGTACGAGCACGAGTACGAGTTCGAGCACGAGCACGAACGAAAACCCGAAATGCCTGGCCTGGCGAACCCGTTCCCGTTCAACCTTGCGTGTGAAGGCCCCTAGCGCGCATAGGAGAATCCCCAGCTGACGCCGGGCCGACGATAATAGTAGCGCGGGGGCGGAGGATGACGATAGTAGTAGGGAGGTGCACTCCAATAGTGCGGCACGACGTACGTCTCCTCAACCACAACCGGCGGAGTGCTTGCTACTGAAGCGATCGAAGCCTGCTGCATGGCGTTGATAACATTCTCGCTCACGCCTTGATCGTGCAGTCGAATGATGTCGCCAGGCGTGAGAGGCGCCGCAACTCCATTAGCGCGGATGTGGTTGATGATCACGTCGTCGCTCAGACCAGATGTGACCATGGTCGTCACATCGTTCGTCGTGACGGCATTAACCATCCGACGTCCCGTCTTCGCTTCGATCAGCGCCTGGCGGCGAGCGACTTCTTCATCCATCGAATCGCCGATCACCGCGCCGCTCAATGCTCCGACCGCCCCTCCCAACAAAGCGCCACCCGCTGCATTGCCGTTGTTGCCGCCAATCGCCGCCCCAGCCAAGCCACCCGCCAGGCCGCCCAGAGCAGCTCCTTTGTCCGCGTAATACGGAGATTTGCACCCCACCGAACTGGCGAGCACCAGGACACCGATGATCAGCAACTGCCTGACCACGACGAACCGGCCTCCGGCCATTCGTTGCATCGCCCGGAGGCCGGTGTGCTGTTCAGAAGACCTCGCTGCGAAAAGGACATACTCGGGTCCTTGGATCATATGGCTGAATGGCTTCATCGTTGCTGCGTCCCACCCGACAATCTGTGGTCTGCTGAGGATCGCCCGGCCCTGCGCACAGACGATCCCCCGACTGGAAAAAGGCATCGGATGCTCGCAGGAACACCACGGGAGGTCAATCCCAAATATCCACCCCTGCAGCAGGGTCGGGAGCACGAGACCTGAGAGCTCGTGCGGCCGGCAGTTGTTATCGTCGCGGCTCGTTGCTGCGAACAAGGACAGGCCGCTGGGAAGTGGTGGGGGCAATAGGGAATGCGACAATGCAACAATGTAACAATGCAACAATGAGCTACGGTAACGCTCCCGCTGCAGTGATTCTGGTCCTGGCCCAGCTTGCTTCTTCCCCTTGGGCATTGGACATTCCGTGTTGGATATTCTGCGGTTCAGACGGCTGGAATCGCTGCACGTCGGGTTTCGGTCTCTGTGCGGCCGGCAGTTGTTATCGTCGCGGTTCGCCGCAACGGACAAGAACTCACCGCAATGGACAAGGACAGGCCGCTGGGAAGTGGTCGGGGCAATAGGGAATGCTGCAATGCGACAATGCTGCAATGCGACAATGTCATGGAGAGTCGAAAAATGGAGAGAGCAACGCCGGAAGGTCCGATGTGTGTGGGTGACAATTTGCCCAAGCGCATGAACCGCAGAATATCCAACCAGGAATGTCCCATGTCGAAGTGAGGGCCGGTGATGAATGATCATCTGCCGACCAACCATTCTGTACCGCACTCGACACGAGAGCAACCTTGCGCATTGTGGCATTGTGGCATTGTCGCATTGTGGCATTCCCTATTCATCCACGACTTCCCAGCGGCGTGTCCCTGCCGGCAGCGGCGAGGCACTCCGATCGCTGCTGCCCCCAGGCCATTTCCCGCGGCGGGCCAGGACACGCCTGATGGAAGTGGCAGCAGGAGTAGGGAATGCCACAATGCAGCAATGCGACAATGCCACAATGAGCTACGGCGAGGCGGTGAGGCTGCAGCGTGTCTGGTCCTGGCCCAGCCAGATTCTTCCCCTTGGACATTCGACCTTCCGTGTTCGGTATTCTGCGGTTCAGACGGCTGGAGTGGAGCGATCGGCTGCGTGCCATGACACATGGACCACATCCCCCGACGAACGCAAATCGTCGTCTCGCGTGGTCAAAGTCACGTGCTTGCCGCACGCACCGATCTATCCCAGAATGGAGTGGTGCTGATGCCCGGACGAATGCCGAAGGCAGAGGTTCGTCGTGAAGAAGTACGTACGGCTTGCGGGTTCGTCATGTCTCATTTTCTCCTGAGTCATTCCAAGCAGATGTCGCGGAATCGAACTCGCTCGTGCGAGGCGTTTCCCCAGGGCATTCGCGCGTGATGAGGAGTGATGTTGTTGAACAGTGTCATGAAGCATTCGGCGAAGCGTCATGTGATCCAGGCCGAGCGTTTAACTCGCTATTACGGTTCGCGAGTTGGGGTAAGCAACATTGACCTGGAGATCCCGCCGGGCCAGGTGTTCGGTTTTCTGGGCCCCAACGGAGCGGGCAAGACAACGACCATCCGCTTGCTACTCGGGTTCCTGCGTCCGAGCAGTGGTCGGGCGACGATAATGAGCCGAGACTGCTGGAACGAGCGGGCCAGGATCTGTCAACAGGTCGGGTACCTGCCGGGCGATGTACGACTTTATCCCTGGTTCACTGCGCGTCGGGCGCTGCGTATCAGTGGTTTGATTCGGCACCGGCGATTGTGGCAGTTCGGTCATGAACTGTGCGAGCGGTTTTCGCTCGAACCGACTCTTCCCGTTCGGAAGATGTCGCGTGGCATGCGGCAGAAACTGGGATTGATCCTGACGCTGGCTCACAAGCCGCAAGTGCTCATACTGGACGAGCCGACTTCTGGATTGGATCCGCTGGTACAGGACGAGTTGCTACGGCTGTTGAAGTCGCTCGCTCACGAAGGCCACACAATATTCTTCTCCAGTCATACGTTGCACGAAGTGGAGCAACTGTGCGATCAGATCGCGATTGTGAACAAGGGCCAGATCGTGGCGAACGAATCGCTGGCGTCGTTGCGCAAGCAGGCCAGCCGCAGCGTGACGATCGTGTTCTCCGCCGCGAGCATCGCTCAATCGATCGAGCCCCCCAGTGTCCTGCGTGTGGAAAGCCGACTGGGAGCGCAGTGGGACTGTGAGCTGATCGGATCGCCGCAGCCACTGATTGCTTGGGCGGCGGCACAACCGTTGGCAGACCTGACGATCGGTCCTGCCAATCTGGAACTGGTCTTTCGCCGATTCTACCATTCGCCGGGGAAGGACCTCTGATGCGTGGATTATTATTGAAAGCGATCTACGAAGTATGGCTGGTCACGCTGCTGTGCGGACTGGCCCTGCTGCTGATCAAGGCCCTGCTGACCTACATTCTGCCACAGGTGATGACGGGACTGAGCGAGATTTTCGAGCAGTTGCCATTTGTGAAATCGCTGATCACGGCGTTGCTGGGATCTGAGACGGGCGAACAGATCACCGCCAGGACGATGCAGGCGTTCTTGTGGGTGCATCCCGTTGTGCTGGCGTTGATATGGGGTCATGAGATTACGATCTGCACGCGTATGCCGGCCGGCGAAATTGACCGTGGGACCATTGACATCCTGCTCGGTTGGCCCGTATCGCGACGCCAGATCTACTGGTCTGAGACGATCGTGTGGCTGGTGACGGGTGTGTGTGTCATCTCGCTAGGATTCATCGGGCACCGACTGACCGCACCGACGATGCCCGACGAGATGCGTCCGGAGCTGGATGGAGTTCTGTTGGTCATGGTTAACCTGTTTGCGATGTATCTGGCGGTGGGAGCGCTCAGTTTGCTGATTTCCGTAGTGAGCAATCGGCGCGGTCGCGCAGTGGCCGGATCCTTCGGGCTCGTTTTGGCCTCCTTCCTGCTCAACTTCGTCGCCCAGTACTGGTCCCCGGCGAAACCGTTTGCATTTCTGAGCGTCATGACCTATTACCAACCGGCCCAGATCCTGGAACAGGGGGACTTTCCCTGGCGAGACGTACTCATACTGCTCGGCGTCGCAAGCGTCGCGTGGCTGGTGGCGGGTGAGATCATGGCGCGGCGGAGCATTCGCACCGTCTAGAACGGTTCGACATAGCAACGCCAGGATGAAATGACAAATGACGAAATACCCAATGACGAATGAAATGACAAATAATGAACAAGGAATGTCCCGTCACCAAGTGGAAGAAGCGTGTATCTCGGTCGCCCGCGATCGGTCGCTCAAGCTATGCTTCCTCTTCTCTCTGCGACTGCGTGTGTGGCATTCTGCGATCGTCTGGTGACTCTGTTGGCCACCGCGCGTGGCCGACATTATCTGCAGCACCTCAGAGCACCGGTCCCAGGACGGCCAGCGCGTTGTTCCAGACCCGGCGAGGAATCGACCAGGCCTGCACCGCCTCGCGCGATATGAGTGTGGAGTTCTCGATGTAGTGCTGCTGGCGCTTGCGCATCGCCGCGGTCAGATCTCGATCGTAGAACAGAATGTTGTTCTCATAGTTGAGCTCAAAACTGCGCCGGTCCATGTTCGCGGAACCGATCAGCGTGATCTCGTCGTCGAGCGTGAGCGACTTCGTGTGCAACAGACCACCTCGGTATTCGTAGATCGTCACACCCGCCTCCAGCAGCTCCGCATAGTAGCTGCGACTCGCCCCAGCCACGATCCAGGAATCGTTTCTCTCCGGAAAAATAATCGTCGTTTTCACGCCCCGAAAAGCTGCCGAACGGATCGCATTCTGCATCGCATCGTCAGGCACGTAGTAGGGTGTGGAGATGACCAGCTCGCGCTGCGCGCAGTAACAGAGCAATTCGAACGTCTCGGGCATCGCCGAATAGCGTTGGGTCGGCCCGGTGCCAATCACCTGCGCTGTGAAACCACTTTGAGGTGCCGCCATCGGCTGACGCAGCAGATCGCCAAGATCCTCGTCGGTATAGGTCATCCAGTCGCTGGCGAACAGTTGCAGGTTCTGGCGAGCCACCGGACCCTCAAAACGCATCACGGCATCAACCCAGGGCGCGTACCGGGCCTTCACCAGAAACTCGGGATCCGCACAGTTCTGGCTGCCGCAATAGGTGACTTGTCCGTCAATTACCAGAATCTTTCGGTGATTGCGCAGATCAATGCGGCTCACCATGGAGCGCAGCAGAGGATTACCGATTGGCAGGGCAACTCCCAAATGGACCCCTGCGTTCCGCATTGCCTGCCAATGTTGCGAACGAATCATGCCGCGCGATCCGAGGCCGTCGACCATCGCGCGGCAAACGACGCCACGACCTGCCGCACGCTTGAGCGCGTCAACCATTTTGCGGCCGTTGTGATCGGTCAACCAGATGTAGAAGAGCAAATGAACGTGCTCGGTTGCCGCGTCGATATCGGCCACCATGGCCTCGATTGCGGCGTTGGAGTCGGGCATCAGTCGAGCGGAGTTGCCTCCGACCGGCGGAAAACCGCTGATCGATTCTCCCAAGTGAAAGAGCGACTGGTACTTTTCGGGTAGCGCAGGAGCCAGATTCGCTTGATCTGTCGATACCGCAACGGCAACAGACGGCAGACTCGCCAGGACCTTCCGCAGACGAGCCACACGCCGACGGCCAATATTCACTTCACCCAACAGCAAGTAACCGAGAATACCGACGACAGGCACGGTTCCGATGACGGCAACCCAGGCAATCCGGGAGGCCGGATCGCGATGTGACCTGAGCATGACGCGCAAAATTAACGTGACTTCGACGAGCACGTGAATGGCAACTGCAATCATCGATCCCATGAATCCACTTCCCTTCCGACAGCCACACCCCAACATTCGCCGCGGGGTCAGTGCCGACCACCGGCGAGACGTTGCACCCGATCTCCCCAAACTGGTAGAATAACCGAGTCCGCCCGATTGGACCACGCGTCAAACCCGAGGCCTGTCGCCTGGATCCGGAGATGCGCAGGTGTATAGCACTTGGGAACTCTACGGTTTTCCGCTGATGCAGATGCGGATCAGCTATCGAAAGCATCGACACACTCTGAATCGAACCGAACTGCAACATCTGAGGGCGCTTGGGGAGCTTGTGCAGACGGGAACGTGCAGCGACCTCCGCTCGGTCACCTGGCTGCTGCCCTGGCGTGGGGAGTTCCGCAGCCTGCTGCAGGAGACGAGCCCGGTCGTGCTCGCGTATCTGCTCCAGCATTCCTCTGCACCACCAATGCAACGATTGGCCATCTGGTTGCTGGGCTGCAGCTGCGGAACACTGGGAGCATCCGTGATCGCCAATGCCGCCAGGTCCGGCGACGTGCTGATCCGCCGTGAAGCAGCGCGCGCACTGCAGCGCAAGCAGGGATGGGTGCAATTGCAGTCGCAACTGGCGAATGACCCCGATCCGCGGGTGCGGCTACTGGCTCTGCAGAGACCTCCCCGACAGTACTCACATCGACTCCGAACCTACCTGGATCAGGTTCAAGTCCAGAAAGTCAGCGGACTCAGGGCAGCGCTGCATGTGGCGTTCCAGCCGTTCACGCATTCCGGCCGACCTCCCAAGTCAGCCGAGTACATTCGCACCATCCTGCAACACATTCGCGCACTGGTCCACGGCGTGAGGCCTAAGGCGTGAGGCTGGAGACCTGAACAGGGCAAGAGACGCGCAAACAGGCATTCGCTGGCTGACTTCCTCTTGTCAAATTCTCACATGTCACGCCTCACGCCTCCAGAAACTGCCCTTGACCTCACATACAACTGTACGCATACTTCGCGTACATCTGTATGTCACGGCGGAGGCACATCACGCACGAGGGGCGCAAGGTGTCGAAGAGCAATATCTCCAAGAGCGAGATGGAGGCGGTGCGGGTTCTGTGGAGCCTGGGGAGCGCCACGGTCCGAGAGGTTCACGAAACGCTCGCAGCGGAAAGGCCGACCGAATTTGGCACGATCGAATTCGGCACCGTACAAACGTACCTTCGTCGACTGGAGGCCAAGGGGTACGTCACCTCGCGGCTGGACGGTCGAGTGCGAGTCTACCGTGCGCGCGCCAAGCCAGATCGGGTGATCCGTGAGACGATCGATGAGATCGTGGGACGCTTGTTCGGTGGTGAGACCATGCCGTTGGTGCGGTATCTGATCAAGCAGAAAGATATGACGCCCGACGACATCGAAGAACTGCGGCAGCTGGTCGACCAGATGAAGGAGGACGACCATGAATAGTCTCACTTCGCTGCTCGGGGGAATCCTCATCACACAGATCGTACAGGTGTCGCTGGTGATTCTCTTGGTCGGGCTGGTGACCCGACTCTGCTTGCGCAGCAAGCCTTTTCTGGCGCTGGCTCTGTGGACCATTGTCCTCATTAAATGCGTGACTCCTCCCGTTCTCTACAGCTCCAGCGGCATGTTCTGCTGGATTGATGTGCACACGCTTCACCATTTCGGAGCTGACCGTGCCCTGGATACGCGGATCATTTCGTCGACTGATTTGGGCGATGTGCAAGGTACAGCTCCCGATTGGCGGGCAGAGCGGTACGGTGACTCGCAAGCCGCAACCGCGGGCGAAGTGAAAGCGACTGACACGACCTCATGGCTCTGTGCAGCGATCTTCATCTGGGCGACTGGCTTGCTCGTGTCGCTGCTGATTTACACTATTCAGGCAATTCGCTTTCTGCGACGCCTGAGGTCCGAAGGCATTGCCCCGAACGCTTCCGTTGAGCGTCTGGTCCGGCGGTTATCACGTTACGTCAGGCTGCGTCACTCTCCGCGTGTGGTGATATCGCCGAGCAACCTCGGTCCGGCGGTATTCGGCCTCGTGCGTCCCACGATCATTCTGCCGCAGGCACTAGTGCACGATCGTCGTGCATGCCGTCTGATGCCCATTGCGTTGCATGAGTTGATGCATGTGCGGCGTGGCGATCTGTGGCTGGCTCTGCACTCAATGCTGGTGCGGAGTGTCTGGTGGTTTCATCCACTGGTCTGGTGGGCGGTGAGGCGAGCGGAATGGGAATCGGAGCGTTGTTGTGACGAGTCGGTTGTTGCACGGATGCGAAGCGGCCCTGCTCGTTACGCTCACAGCTTGATTGACGCCCTGGCACAAGCGCCACGTCTACAGACAGTTTCCTTTGCTGCGGGTATGCGACCGATAGATATTACTGCTGATCGATTGGAGAGCATCATGAAGATGAGACACGGAAGTCACAAACGGAGCTCGTTGTGCGGTTGGATCTTTGCAATCTTGGCTGCTGCGATCATCCTGCCGGGAGCAGCTGGGGGTCATGATCCGCGATCAGACGCTGAACACGTCGTCCACCAGGCAGTTCCGCCTGATACAGAATTTGCAGTTGCATCCCCACTTCCCCCTGCGCCGCCAGCGAGCGCAGAGGCCACCACGAAGACCGATGCGGTTACGACGATCAGGGTCTACGCTGTCGCCGACCTGCTCAAGCGATTGAGACAGGACGAGGCATTTCCGGAAGATGCCTCGGATGAGCAGGTTCGGTTGGCATTCACGACCCTGCTTCAAATCCTTTCACCTGGCACTGCTGCCGCAGATCGGCACCCGAGCACTGCTCCGGTGCAGCCCAGCCATGACGGGAAGGTGGACATGCGATGGCTCGGTGATCAACTGGTCGTGTCGGCCTCCGAGGAGGGGCACCAGGCACTGGCAAAGGAACTAGAGGTGCGACGTCGACACAGCTTTCGGCAAATCAGCGTGGAAGTGCGGATCATGCAGGGAGATCCAGCCCTGTGCACGGCTGTGGATAGCGAAACCGACAGCGACAGCGGCCAGGGTCAGTCCGATTGGCGCAACCAGTGGATACTGGTTCCACAGGAGTATGCCAATCTCGAATCACAACTCAATGGCGGCTCGAGCGGAGCTGTTCTGGCTGTGGGCGCGTCCTCCGCGCCTGGAGTCAACGTAGCCGTACAAGAGTTCGAGGAAACGGCGCCTCCGCAAGCGGCTACTTCGACCGGGACGAGCGATCCGATCGTCTATCAGTTTCTTTCGGATCTGCAGATGAAGGGTTTTCTGAATGGACTTGAGAGTGATGCGAGGGCCAATATCCTCCTGGCGCCCAAGGTGACGGTGTTCGACGGCCAGACAGTACTGATCAGCGACACGAGCCAGCGCCCCTTTGTTACGGACGTGCAGAAAGTCGTGGGTGACAACGGCACAGCGTATCAGCCGGTGATCACCGTGTTATGGGAGGGGACAAAGATCCAACTGACGCCAACGATCAGGCCTGGCGGCCATGGGATGAAATGCCGGATCATGTTCGCGGCAATCAAGGACTGTAGGGAATTTCGTCCACCTCGCTTTCCAGACGCCACCGACGTGGTAATCCAGCATCCCGTGGCCACGACCAGTTGCTTTGAGTGCTCCATGGAAATCCCCGCCGGCCAGACCCTGTTAATCGGCGGACTCTTCCCTTCCACGAGAACGTATGACGTTCAACCAGACATGATTGGGCGGCTGCTCGGTCAACGGCCCAAGAAGATCGCGCGGGATGAAGTGGGTTATATCGCCATCACGCCACGCACACTCGACCCGCAGTGACTGTGTCGCGTGACATTCGGCTTCCGATCAGTATCGGCGGGATGAGTTCTGTGGCCTCAGGTCCGGGAAAATGAAAGGCCGGGACAAATGGCCCGAGTGATAGTTGAGGAATCTGCTGCATCAGAGAGCCGAATGTGTGAGCGCGGCTCACGTCTTTACCGCGAAGCGGTTGGATTCAACAGCTCAGGGTCGCTGCGCCGCGCAGCGCACCCTGGGTGAACGTTGCCCCGTGCATCCGATACGCCGAAGGCGTTTCACAAGTACTCCTGGCCTTTCATGTCTCCACCTCAGATCCAATCCTCACACCTCAATTCGCTGCGTCGATGAACTGAAAGCCGAACAGGTTGGCGTCGTGCAGTTCGATCCGCAGGCGTACCGGTTGTCCCGACCAGAGCTCCACGTCGCAACCATCGGCCCAGCAAACAGTGCTCGCCGTGTCGTCGCCGGTAATCGTCTGGCACTGCTCGATGCTGCGGCCTGGAAGTGACATCCCCTGAGCGTCCAGCAGAGCGATGCGAATCCGGCCGCCTGTCGCCACAGACACATTCACGGTCAGGCGGTTTCCGGCAAACTGCACAAGTGGAGTCTGCACGGTCCCACCTGACGCACCGGCCGTTACGGAAACGAGACGATCTCTTGGCGCTACCGCTCGGGTGATGACCCGCTGATTCTTCGGATCCTCGAGGTTCGGCAGGTCCACCTGTTCGTGTTTAAGCGGCGAAGCGCTGAAATAGAACGAAAACCCTTCGGCTGTCGGCACGCACGCTCCATTGGCCATATATAACGATCCACTGTCGAAATCGCCATCCGCGCCCAGTGAAATAAAGGGAGTCTCGCGGTCGGGCCAGGTCCAGGTCACACCATCTCGGCTCACAGCTAATCGGATATCGAGCGTATCCTCTGAGTGGCAGAACCGGCTGGGAAACATCAGGTACCATTCTGGCATACCAGGATACTGCTGGCAGGCGGGATTGTACAAATCACATCCCTCAGCCTCATCTTCGTCGACTTGCAGCACTACAGATTCGGTCAAGCGAGGAAATGCTTCAAAGCGACTGCTGATCGAATGCCCGATCGCCCGCCCGCCACGACCACCTGCGCGGCCAAAGAGGGCAAATTGCTGCTGAGCTTCATCCCAGAACCCGGAATACTGACTGTCGGCAAAGTCACCACAGATCGGCTCAGGGAGTCGCGTCCAATGCAGTCCATCAGGAGAAGTCATCCCAGCGACGTAATACGGATTCGATCCGATCCCCTGGAACCGTCCTTGTGAGACACATTTGTAGCGGGCATCCGGAGCCGCATGTGGATCCAAGAACACGCAACTGCCATGCACGCGTGACCGGTGCTGATCGGTGCCAATCTCGCGAAAGATGATGTTGTTGTCGGCATTCCCCTGATAGGCAAACAAACCCAAGGACGGTTTGACCCAGTGGACACCGTCCTCCGACTCTGCGTAGCAGAACGATGTGTCATCGGCTGTTGGCCAGCCGTCGATGTCGTAGCATTCGTACCACATCCGGTACTTCTCGCCGTCGCGGAGCACGCTGAACCAGTTGAGTGTAGCGCTTTCCCACACTCGATCGGACTCGATCAGCCGTTCGCCGGTCTTGCGCGGAGGATGCAGTTTCAGTCGTGTGTTTTGTGATGTCTCAACATACGTGTGGTCGAGAAAGAGAACCCGGTTTGAGCCGATGCTCCGGACGGGCTGCGTCACCCCTGGATCTGCCACGGAAACGCTGGCCATCACGGACCACACCAGTAGGATCAAAGCAATGAAACGCGTCATGGCTGGCACTTCCCTCGAGCGTTCTCACGATTCACTTCGCATGCGGCGGCGTGGCCTCTTGTCGTCCGACTCCCAGTCCGACAGCGGGGACTGCGGAGCGGATGGAATCGGGACTCAAGTCAAACAGCGTGAATCCGGCGGCGCCGAGCTGCCGAGCCAGAAAGATTTGCCCCACCGTCCGATCGGCCGTGAGACGCCACTGACCGATACCGGGATAAAGTGGAATGCGCCCGTCGACCAGCCGCAACTGGTTCTGGATCAGATCGGCGAACGCCTGGTCATTCTGCGTATAGTCCATCGGGCAAACGAAGTCGAGCAGTCCTGCGCTAACCCAGACTGGCCAGTCTTGAGCTACCGATTCGCGGCAACTGGGATACGCGCCAAAGACTGCGGCTGAGATTTTGATGTCGCTGCGCAGCTGTTTCGCTTGATCGTGGACCGCTTTGACCAGCCGTGTGATCTGCTGACAGCGCCAATCCGTATAGGCGTCGCTTAGCGCGCCTCGATAACAGTCTTGCGGCCAGTTGGCAACCGTGTGGCCCGTCTCGGCCTCGAATCGCGTGCGGCATCCGTCGCAGTAGCATTTGTCTCGATCGGGGTAGCGGATGTAATCGAAGTGAAGCCCATCCACGTCGTACTTCCGAGCTACCTCGAGCATGCTGTCCAGTTCCAGCTGGAAATTGTCCGGATGCGAAGGACAAAGCCAGTCATGAGCTTGCCCGTCAACGGAGACCTGGTTGCGTCCTTCACGATGGATTCTCGCCACAAAACCTTCCGGCGCTCCTGACAAATTCCAATTGACCTTCCAGACGTGAACTTGCAGACCCTGCTTCTTGGCAGCAGCTACACATTGCTCGATCTGATCGCCGTACTTTTCGAAAGTCTGGCTGCGCGGCAACACGTCGCTGGCGTAATGAGCCAGTCCGCCCCAGAGCATGTTGGGCAGGATCATATTGAAACCGGCCTTCTTCAGCTCGCGGGCCGTCCGGTCCCAGTCGCCCGGATAGGCGCCGGCCCCCGAGTGGTTCCAGAACGCTCGACCTTCCACCGGCTTGCTCGGTTGAGCGGCCAGGTATCCCTGCTCCCATTCTCGCTGGGCCTGAGCGGCCAACTGGACTGCCTGAACGTATTGGCCTTCAGTCTGCTTGCGTTCCGCTTCCTTGAAGAGTCGCTGTCCGGTCGCCAGGTGATGTGCCGCATCGATTCGGCTGGAAGGACTCTGACCATCCGTGTCTTGCAGGAATGCGATCAGAGCAGATCGATCCGGGAGGTGTCCAACCTGCCCAGCGTGCTGCAGGGCACTGGAAGCCATCTGCTGCCACAGCGATGGCACCAGGTGCCCGACGATGGCGGCGAGCATCTGCGTTTTCTGCTCGCGGTCATCGGGCAAAATAATGTGCGAGAAGAACGCTCCCCGGTCGCTCATCAGCAGGGCCGGCAACTCCGTCGGTTGCCCTGAGCTGTCAAACCAGTAGCCGACCACGCGCGCGTGATGGGCTACCGGCTCGGCCGTCGTAATATTCCACGACGCTTGAGCAGCGGAGTGTGGAAGTCCCACAACATCGGAAGCGGGAAACTGGATTTCCGCGAAAGTACCCGGCCGCTCGGGACGAACATAACGCGGACGAGCGAAACCGAGCGCGTCTGCCAACGCCGACGGCAACTGGTAACAGACCAGCAGTTTTCCTCCATCTTCAACGTACTTCACCAGTGCTTGTGTCACGTCATCCGGCAGTTGAGGATGATAGGCCACAATGGCCAGGCTCCGCTGGCCCAAACTGCCGCGAACCACGGCTGTATCCTCAACCGCATCGCTCCCCAACCCCAGTTCCGACAGCATTTCACCCACCTGCTCCGAAGTCTGGAGTGCCGTGCGTCGTTCCCCGGCGGCCCCCGCCGAAGGAATCACCAAAGCCACGTCGTGCTGCACGGCGTCCAGCCGGCGAAACAGCACCGAACCGTCTTGCGCCTCGCCACGCCAGATGGCGATTCGTATCGCGTCAATCGCTTGCCAGCCGGCCGGCGATTCCTCCGTGGTGAAAGCCGCTTTGGAGAAGCGGAGTGTCTGCCAGTCGGTCCCAGACAGCTCTGCTCCCGCGGCATACCACCCGTCTCGGCTGTGGAAATACAAAGTCAATCGACTTCCTGCTCCCGGATTGCGCAGGCGCAGCTTCAACTGCAGTTCGCCGGCACCCGCCAGATCAAGGCTTGCCCGGCGATCGATATAGACTCGCTCCAGCTTCTCCTGTGTGGCGAACGGAGTGGGCAATTCCAAGACGTTGCGCCCGTCGATCTGCACAACAGCCACCTGCACCACGCCGCTTCGCTCGCCCCCCGCACGCCACACCTGCCGAGCTGCTTCGGCCGTCGCGTAGTCAAACAATTCAACGGACTGAGCGTGCTCGGTCAATCCGAGTCCGACCAGGCAGCAGGCAATGGTCCAAAACGTCATTTGTTGGTACTCCAATGGTGGTTCTGCACTCCCGATTCCCTCACTTCGTATTTGGGTATTCCTTGTTCGATATTCTGCGGTTCCGACGCTTCGGTGACTGATTTCCGCCAAAGATCCAATCCGAGTGAGTCGCGGGACGATCCCTGATCGTTTGCCTTGTTTGTTACGATTATTCCACCGTCCTTTGTTCCACACAACATACCTGCCATGGCTGAAGCTCGAGCGATATCTTCGCGGGGAGTGACATCGATTCATGCAGGACCTGATCGCCGTCGGCCGTGACGAGCGTCAAGCGCGTAGAGCCCCAGCGGCCGGTTCGTATCGGCCGCATAGTCTCGACCCGTCTGCTTGTCGATCAGATGAGCGATTCCCTTGAGATCATCACGCAGCACCAGACGCAGGCGACTGCTCTCAACCGCCAGCGAGTCGACGTTCTCCGCACTATCCTCGTGCTGAGCTGCCACATCATGTATTGCCGAAGTGGCCAGCACGACGGCGAGAAGCGAAGCCTGCAGCCCGCTACGTCCCAGCTGCCAGGGGCGAAACGAACTCGACGGACTGTGACTGTTCATGACGGTCGCCTCCGTTCTCTTTCCCTCCCGTTTCTGCTCCGGACAGTATACCAGGATCGATGCCCAATTGCCTTTCGGCACGCATTTGCTCAGACTGATAATGTGTCGTGAAACGCCCAGTCGAGTCGCATGAATCGAGGTGAATCATGAAAGTCCTGATTGCCGACAAGCTCTCCGCCAGTACGGAAGATGCCTTACGCCAGTTAGGAGTCAAGCTCGATGTCCAACCCGACCTGACGGTCGACACGCTCCCGGCGGCCATCGGAGATGCCCAGATCCTGGTCGTCCGCTCCACAAAAGTCACCGCCGCGACGATTCAGGCCGGGCAGCAACTGTCGTTGATCATTCGCGCCGGCGCTGGCGTCAACACGATCGATGTGCAGGAAGCCAGTCGGCGAGGGATTTACGTGACCAACTGCCCGGGAAAGAACAGCGCGGCGGTGGCGGAACTGGCCATTGGATTGTTGATTGCCTGCGATCGCCAGATCGTGGCCGCAGCACACGACCTGCGGGAAGGCAAATGGCGCAAGAAAGAGTACGGCAAGGCCCGAGGTCTGCGCGGCCGTACGCTCGGGATCCTCGGCACAGGCATGATCGGCCTGGAGATGATCCGCCGAGCTCAGGGGCTGAACATGGAAGTAATCGCGTGGAGCCGCAGCCTGACGGAGTCACGTGCCGCTGAGCTGGAGATCGGATACTGTGCAACTCCCATCGAACTGGCGCGCCGCAGTGACGCGGTATCGATCCATCTGGCCGCGGCCCCCGAAACTACCGGACTGGTCGATCAGAAGTTCCTCGACGCGATGAAGGATGGCAGTATCCTGGTGAACGCCGCCCGAGGTGAAATCATCGATCATCAGGCGCTGATCAACGCCATCCATAAGAAGAAGCTCCGTGTGGGCCTGGATGTGTTCCCTGCCGAGCCGAAACAGGGAGAAGCTCCGTTTGATGATACCGCTCTGGCTCAGCTGGTCACGGCCACACCTCATATCGGCGCGTCAACCGACGAAGCATCGGAAGCCATCGCCAGTGAAGTAGTCCGCATCGTGAAGGTGTTCCGTGAGACCGGTAAGCCCGTCAACACGGTCAACATGTGCGCCCATTCCCCAGCCACCCACTCCCTGGTAGTCCGCCATTTCAATCGAGTCGGTGTGCTCGCCAGTGTGCTCGACCTGCTGAGGGAAGAAGGGATCAACGTCGAGGAAATGGAGAATACGATCTTCGAAGGCGCTCATGCGGCCTGCTGCACGTTCCAGCTCGATACGCCCCCCGCCGCATCCACGCTGGAATCACTGCGACAGCACGAGGCGATTCTACAGGTATCGCTCGAGTCGCGCTAGTCGCTGCCAGGGGCTGGCAAACGGGCTCACCACACTCGGCCGACCTGGGGACATGAAAGGCCAGGAAAGATCGACGTGGCCGCAGTTGTGAGATGTGTTCCCCAGACAGGACCACGTCCCTTACCGCGGTTCCTCTCCCTTCATCATTCTGCGGTTGAGGACCCGGGACAGCGGCACCCATGTGGAGAATCTCCCCCGACCTCGGTTACTCGTGGAGGATGGTATGCGACTTGGTACGGCGAAACCGCAGAATATCGAGCAACGAATGTCCAATGGAAAGCCAGCTGCCCCCACCCCACTTCTGCCGCCATGCGACAGTGCCCCGCACTCCTGACTTGACGTAAGTGGTTATACTGGAGGAGTTAATATTCGAGTGAGACGAGCCCAGCTGGGTGGCGTTCATCGTCCGTTTCTCAACATCCCGCTGACGGGATAGGTTCGACGACGACGAAGCCTCAAGCGGGCTGGTAAGATCGGGACTTGGGCACTGGTAAACGTGGCGGCAAAGACAATAAATCTTGGATGGCCCTCCGGTTTGCTGCTCCAGACTGCCGGCATGGAAACGGCGCGGATAGCGGCAGCTTCGCCCCGCAGCGCTGCCTGTGGGGCCGTGTGCAGCTGCGGATTGCGCGATCTGGCGTCGCTGCCGACAGGTGAGGCAGCATTTTGGGACTTGCCCGGATTGGTAGGGTCAGCAGCGCACCTGCGACGTCCTGCCTCCCCCACCTTCCAGTCGAAACGATGGATTGCCCACCTCATGCACGAGAGATGGTTATGAGATATCTCCGCACTCTCGCCGTTACCTGGCTGTCGGCATGTTCCCTGGTGGCCATTGCAGGTCAGCCTCAGGCAGCCGCACCTGCGGCTGAGCCGGAGAAATTCTTCACGGAGCAGGTGCGACCGATTCTCGAAAAGCGCTGTTGGGAATGCCATGGCCAGGACGTGCAGGAAAGCAGTTTACGGCTGGATTCACAACAAGGCCTGACGGCGGGGGGCAGCAGCGGCAGGTCACTGACCAATGTCGCGCAACCAGATGAAAGCTACTTGTGGGAGGTCTTGCAGCACGGCGGCAGCGTGGCGATGCCCCCCGATGACAAACTACCCGACAGTGAACTGACCGTGTTGCACGAGTGGATCAAGCTGGGACTACCCTGGCCAGGTGCGAGCTCGCCGAGTGCCGTCCCCGCGACACGGGAAGAGCGCTATGCCCTGCAGAGGCAACAGCACTGGGCATTGCAGAAGATCAGTGATCCGGCGCTGCCACCGGTCCAGAACGCTCAGTGGGTTGCTCAGCCACTGGACTATTACATCCTGGCTCGCCTGGAAAGTCACGGACTGACTCCCTCCTTGCCAGCAGACCGCCGCACGTTGATTCGACGCCTGAAGTTCGATCTGCTCGGTCTTCCGCCGACGATTGACGAAGTACAGGCGTTCGTGAACGACACATCAGCCGACGCCTACGAGAAGCTGGTGGAACGGTACCTGGCCTCACCGCACTATGGCGAGCGATGGGGGCGGCACTGGCTCGACGTGGCTCGGTACGCAGACACGCGCGGCTATGCCTTTGATCGCGAACGCCGATATCCGTATGCGTACACGTATCGCGACTATGTGATTCGAGCGTTCAACGAAGATCTACCTTATGACCAGTTCATTCTGCAGCAACTGGCTGCGGATCAGCTCTGCAGTGAACCGAATGATCCGAACCTGGCCGCGTTAGGCTTCCTGACGGTCGGTCGGAAGTTCAACAATCGGCACCTCGATATTGACGACCAGATCGATGCGGTGGGGCGCGGGGTGCTGGGCCTGACGATTTCCTGTGCCCGCTGCCACGATCACAAGTATGATCCGATCCCGACGGAGGATTACTATTCACTTTATGGCGTTTTCGCCAGTTCCAAGGAACCGGACGAATTCCCTATCATCGGAGATCCGACGCAAACTCCCGGTTATGCGGAGTTCAAGCAGGAGCTGGATCGGCGTCAGGCTGAGTTAGACAACTTCGTGGAGACGAAGCGGGACGAGATAGCTCAAGCAGCTCGGCGCCATGCGGCCGACTATCTGGCGCGGGCCATCACCCGTGAGTCTGAGGAATCGTTGATTCTTCAGCCGTTTATCGGCTTGAAGGGTGAAGAGTTCAAACCACGCCTGGTGCAGCGATGGCGTGAGCAGCTGGTGCGGACGGCCAAAGCGGACCACCCGGTATTGGGTCCCCTGTATGAACTCGCGTTGATTCCGGATGAGGAGTATACCACCAAGGCTCCAACCGTTCTGGAGCGATGGCAGGCGGTTGTGACCGGCACGGAACCAGGTCAGCTGAATCCACACGTGAAGGAGGCGCTGCAGCGCGAGCCACCTCACACGAAACTGGATCTGGCTCGCGTCTACGGGCAACTGCTTTCGTCGCTCTACCTACAGCAGCAAGAGGCGTCCCCGGCCGCGACGGAAAGCCCATCGGCCGCGGCCACAGCAGCAGCACCATTCGACACCGCGACCGTGCAGGTGGTCGAGATTCTGACCGGGCCTAGCGGCCTTACCGATATCGCTCTTTCTGAAACTCGAAGCCTGCTGACGCGAGCTGACGGGAACACCTATCGGGAGCTGGAGCGCAAGGTTCAGTCGTTCCAAGTCGATTCTCCAGGTTCGCCACCACGTGCCATGGTGATTCGAGAAGACGACAAGCCCCACAACCCGCATGTTTTCATCCGGGGCGATCATGCTCGACCAGGAAAGGAAGTGCCCAGGCAGTTCCTGCTGGCTCTGGCTGGCTTCGAGCGCAAGCCGTTCGAGCAGGGGAGCGGCCGCCTGGAATTGGCGCGGCTGATCGCATCGCCCGACAATCCGCTCACCGCTCGGGTAATTGCCAACCGCATCTGGATGCATCATTTCAGCATGCCATTGGTGAGCACTCCGAGTGATTTCGGTACGCGCAGCGATCCGCCTGTGCAAGCCGATCTACTGGATCACCTGGCCACCTGCTTGATCCAACATAAGTGGTCGCTCAAGAGCCTGCATCGCACCATTTTGTCGTCGAGCACTTATCGCCAGGCCAGCCTGACGCGAGCCGAGTGTGCGGCGGTTGATCCAGAGAACATGCTGTACTGGCGTATGAACCCACATCGGCTGGAGTTTGAGCCGATGCGGGATGCCATGCTGGCCGTCGCTAGCCAATTGGATCTGACCAGCGGTGGTCGGCCAGCAGAACTGACCAAGGAGCCGTTTTCGCTGCGACGAGCCGTCTATGGTTATATCGATCGTCAGGACCTGCCGGGGTTGTTTCGGGTCTTCGACGTAGCGAGTCCCGATCAAAGCTGTCCGGCTCGTTCACGTACCACCGTTCCGCAGCAGGCTCTCTTCGTGATGAATTCGCCGTTTGCCATGGAGTGTGCGAAACAGGTTGTCGCTCGCACGGAAATCGTGTCCGTGGCGGAAGTGCATCCGCGTATCGAAGCAATCTATCGCCTGGTATTCGCTCGCTCACCATCGGCTGAAGAGCTGAGGGTGGGAGAGGAGTTCATTGCAGCGGCCAGTCAGGAAACGGCACCAGAAGGGCATCCAGATGCCTGGCAGCAGTATGCTCAGTTGTTGCTGATGAGCAACGCGTTTCTGTTCGTCGACTGATGTTACACAAAGGAAGTCCCCATGCCATCACCACGGCCGCAACTGCCGATCACTCGCCGTGAGCTGCTCCGACGCGCCGGCACCGGCCTGGGCATGCTCGGCATGGCCGGACTCCTGGCCGATGCAGGTTATCTGGACCAGATGGTGGCGGCTGAAGAAGGCTACCGCAATCCGCTGGCGCCGCGCGAACCGCATTTTCCAGCCAAGGCCAAACACGTCATCCACCTGTTCATGAACGGCGGTCCGTCGCACGTCGACACGTTCGATCCCAAACCGGCCCTGGAGAAATATGCCGGCCAGAACCTGCCGATGGAGAACTTGCGGACAGAACGGAAAACAGGCGCGGCGTTCCCGTCGCCCTACAAGTTCGGGAAGTACGGCGAGAGTGGAATTGAGGTCAGCGAGATCTTTGCGCAGACGGCACAGCACATCGACGATATCGCCGTCATCCGTTCGATGCAGGCCGAGGTGCCCAATCACGAACCGTCTCTGCTGCTGATGAACTGCGGCGCTTCGGTGCAGGTGCGTCCCAGCGTCGGTTCGTGGCTCACCTACGGGCTCGGCACGGACAACCAGAATCTGCCAGGCTTCATTGCCATGTGTCCGGGCGGTTACCCCATTCAGGAGACACAGAACTGGCAAGCCGCCTTCTTGCCGGGTGTCTATCAGGGAACGTACATCGATACCAGACATGAAGAAGTCGAAAAGCTGGTCGAGAACATCAAGAATCCGGCGCTGTCCCTTGAGCAACAGCGACGACAGCTCGATGCGCTCGCAGCCCTGAATCAGCTGCACAGCCAGCAACGTGGTCACGATCCGGCTCTGGAGTCCCGGATCCATTCGTTCGAACTGGCCTATCGCATGCAGTTGGAGGCGACCGACGCGTTCGATGTCAGTCGTGAGCCGAAGGAAGTCCTGGACGCCTATGGTCCAGGAGTTCAGGCACGACAGATCCTGATCGCTCGGCGGCTGGTGGAACGGGGAGTGCGTTTTGTCCAGGTCTGGCACGGGGCCGGCCAGCCCTGGGACAACCATGACGACCTGGAAGTCAATCACCGAAACCTGGCCGGCCAGTGCGACAAGGCGATCGGCGCCCTGCTGAGCGACTTGAAACGACTGGGACTGCTGGACGAAACGCTCGTGATCTGGGGCGGTGAGTTTGGACGTACGCCGACCGTTGAGCTGCCGCAAGCTGGGGCCAACGCCGGCAAGATCAATGGTCGCGATCACAACCACTATGGCTTCACCGTCTGGCTGGCAGGGGGCGGCGTGAAAGGGGGCCAGGTCTATGGCGCCACCGATGAGTTCGGTTTCAAAGCGGTTGTCGACCCGGTCCCCGTGCACGACCTGCATGCAACGATCATGAAATTGATGGGCTTCGATCATACGCGGTTGACGTATCGTTTTGCCGGACGTGATTTCCGCTTGACCGACGTCTTCGGCAATGTCGTCGACCAGCTGATCGCATGAGAAACGCAGCCGCAGATCGCGCAGACCGCACGTAGCACGCACTTCAGTGCGTGACTTGCCCCGTCCAGGATACGCCCCCGGGCTGGGCGGTCGAGCACGCCGTCGCGGGCTGAAGCCCGCGCTACACTGCGCGAGCATGGCTACGCGAGCTGATGGCTGTTGCCAAACAGCACGACGCTGGCCGTGAAGCCGTGCATGAAGTTCTTGCCTCCGATCGGACCCAGCTCACCAGCGGCGAAGAACCCAGCGCACGGGATCTCTCCGAAGTACTCTCGGATCACTCCCGCATCGTGATGAGGTTCGGGAAACAGCCGAGTTCCTCGTCCATTGCAGGTAAACAGCAGCCCGCCCAGAGGCGCTGCCTGCGACTGACTGCGGGCTCCGGCCAGCAACTGCCGCATCTCCTGGTCGGCTGTCTCATGATCGCGGACATGAAACTGAACGGTCTGGCCAGGCCGAAAGAAGTCACCGACGGCGATCGTACCGTTGTCCGCGTCAATGCCCATGACGTTTCGCACCAGGAAATCCCCCTGCTCGAATCGATCCTGGTACTCATTGACGACGCGTCCCAAATGGAGCCCGCGCTGCACCAACTGCTGGTCGCTGGTCGGCAACGTGTCAAAGATCTGCTTCAGCTGTAAGAGCGCGGGCTTGCCTCCTAATTCCTGGATCAGATTCCCTTCCGCTTTGGTGACAATCAGATGATGTCCAATAGGACGGCATCCTTGCGAGACCACCGTGGTGGCCCGGAGCGGTCCGCTGAGCATGACCGCGGCGGCCCCTTGCGTGTGCAGTTGGTCACCGAAGAACAGGCGACAATCGCCCGGAGCTGCTCCACCGCTCGCCATCCCTCCGACGACGCGCAGTCCGGGACGGTCTTCATTGAGCCGGTGCAGCATGACGTCGGCCGGAAAACTGAACGGATCGCCAATCATCACCATGACGGCATCCTCGGGCCACTGGTGGGCGAACTGATCAGGCCACCCGACAATGCTCGCTCCTTCCGAGGTCCGCTCCAACCGCAAGTGCATGGGAACCAACTCGACGCCGTCGAGGCGGGCGAGCCAGAGCGACACGGCCGGCTGGCCTTCGATTTCCTCGCCGGCCCCCACAATCGACTCACCCGTTCCGCCAATCAATATACTCGGCCCCAGCAGGTCGCCGGCCTGACGAGCGACCGACTGTTCGATGCGAGGATACTCCGACGAAACGAACAGAATCGCCAGGTGCGGCGCAGCTCCCAGACGTTCCAGCGACTCGCCACACACGTCACTGATCGCCTGCTGGAGATCGGTTCGTCTGGACACGGCGGCGGCAAATTTCAGCGGGGACTCAAGTGGCATAAGAGATTCTCGGTAATCGCAGACAACCATCGGTACCTGGGAGGAACAACAGCACAGCACCGGGAGCCGGCCGGCTCTTCCCAGTGCACGCCTGCTCACATCATAGGGAGCGTACACCCGATCGAGCAACCGTTGGTCCAGAACCCCCTGGTCGTGTCAGTTGTGATTGGCGAGTGGGCGTGGCACTGTTCGTCAGGAGACCATCCGTGTCAGGTCGTCCGGCACGGGTCGAACCGATGTCCCCCCCGATCAACAGCTGCGCAGTGACGACCGACCAAGCCGATGAAAGCGGGTCAGTAACTGCGCATGCTGGCCTCAAACAATGTCGCCCGGCAGCCGATTGCCTCCGATCTTACATCCCACGGAGCAGTTCGTCCCACAGGTCGTCGACCGTGTCGAGCACATTGAGGTTCGCACGAAACATCAGCTCAGCTCGCGCCAGATCAATCAGATTCTCGGCAACATCGCTGTTGGAGGCTTCGCGAGCGGCGGGAGAGAGCGATCCGAGTCCGGAGCTGCCGGGGTCGTTGATCTGAGCTGTGCCGGAACCGGCAGTGGGAACAAACCTGTTCTGTCCGATGGCCCGCAGCCCGCTGGGATTGTAGAACTGAGCCAGCCGGATCTGCCCAATCGATCGCGACGTACCGTCGAGTGTCTCGGCCCCTATCTGCCCGTGGGAATTGATGTGGTATCGAGCTGCAAAGGAACTGCCGCCCGCCGACGTACGGTTGCTGCGTGCTCGGGGGTTCAGCATAAACAGAGGGACCAACTCTCCCTGAAAGGCACTCCGCTCACCTTGCAGCCCCAACAGGCGATCTCCGCTGGCAGACACAAGTTGCCCCTCGGAGTTCACTTGGAAGGAACCGTCGCGGGTATAGGTCCGCTGCCCCTGAGAATCCTCAAGAACGAAATATCCGGCGCCCTGTATCGCCAGATTCAGTGGTCCCTCGCCCGTTGTCGTCACACCTGATGAGCGGTCGTGAGCGAGTCCCACCAGTTGGACTCCATGACCGACCTGAGCGTTGGCCGTCCCGGAAGATGGCTGCGTGGCGAGAACAACGCTTGAGGCCTTGAATCCGGGCGTCTGAAGGTTGGCCAGGTTGTCGGCAGCCACCTCGAGCATGGTCTCGGCGGCCGAGATGCCGGACAGCGCGGTCTGTGAGATCGATGACAAGGACATACGCGCACCTGCTGACGAACTGCTTGAGGCGTCATCAGCAAGTGTAGGTCACAAAACGGGTTCGCGCCGTCAGATTCGGCACGTCTGAACGGAAGTCTGCAAGATCGGCCGAGCCCTCCGCCGTCGGATCTCGCTCAGCGTTCGAAGGCCGGTCGGCGTTTCCCCTCGGCATCAACAAACCAGGGTGCCCATACCACGGTGATCGGTTCGACGATCATATCGGCCTTGCGAGGCCGCACGGAAAGCTTCTCCAGGGCCAGTTCGTCAGACCGATAGGCGGCCTCGATAGCAGCCACATCGGCCGCGATCTTCTCGTCCAGTTGTTGGCGTTGCTGAATCAGTCCATTCAGATTCTCGCGCGCGCGTGCCGTATCCTGATGCTCTTTCGCCACACGGCCAGCCTGACGAGCCGTCGACGATGCGCGATCCACATTGGTGCGACTGAGTTTCTTCCGGCTGAAGAGCGCTCCGAAGATGGACTTGCCAATCGAGATGGCCGTGTCGACCGTCTCCTGTTGATACTCCGATTCAGCCTGCCGCACTTTGTCTTGAGCTCGACGGATACGCTCTTCCAGACTCCGCATCTGATCCGCATAGCGGTCTCGCAGCTGTTGGACCTTGGCATCGCGCTGTTCGTGCAGGCGGTGGGCCAGACGAATACGAAACTCTCCGGCCGTCTCCCCGGCCTGTGAGTACTCCTTGAGCACCGCGCACTTGAAGACGTCGAGTGTCTGCCTGCTGTAGAGCTGATCCTTCAGCCTCCGCTGCCAGGCACTGTAGTTCCTGCTGACGGTCAACGCCTCGGGCACAGCGACATACACGGCATCCACCGCCGTGTCGTCTGTGAATCGAACGGGTAGACGGATCGGTTCGGCACTCTCCCACAGTGAATCGGTCGGCTGATTCTCCGCGGGTACGAGGAGGGCCTGCTGTTGCCAATAGTCGACGTTGTACATCGCACGCACGAAATGCAGATTCGCACTCCCCAAGAGCGCTGGTACATAGACGAGCCCTGTTCCCAGCGGACGATCCACCGACACATTCAGGTACTTCTGGGGCACGTCCGGTGGAATGCGCCGGGCTTGTTCCACCACCGACGACAAAGCAGATACCGGCCCCGCCCCGGTCGGTGCCAACTCGGGCTGAATCATCGCAGAGTCAGGCTGTGTCACAACCTCTGTCTCGTCGCTTTGATCAGGTGCACGAGGTACGGTCAGCGAGCGAATCTGGTCGCGGGTCAATGGTCCACGCAGATAGGACAGCGCCCAGCGCGTCTGAAACACAACCGGCTCGTCCTCATGGACGTTGTTCATCAGGAAGACACGTCCGCCGAGTCCTGAGAGCATGACATCCATCTTCTGCCGATCGAAGCGAGCTCCTGCCTGCGATGAGGCTCCTTCGAGGCCGTCGAGCAGGCGGGCCTTGTCCCGCTCAGTCTGCAGCCGACCGAGCCACCAGGTACCACAGTTGGAGAGTCCCTTGTAGTCCAAATCGACCGGATTCTGCGTGGCCAGCACCAATCCCAACCCGTAAGCTCGAGCCTGCTTGAGCAACGTGAGCATCGGGGTCTTGGAGGGAGGATTCGCCACCGGAGGAAAGAAACCGAAGACTTCATCCATGTAGAACAGCGCGCGCAAGCTGGGCGTGCCCGGCTGACTGCGCACCCACGCCAGCAGTTCGTTGAGCAGAATGGTCACGAAAAACATCCGCTCCGCATCCGACAGATGCGCTATCGACAGGATCGAGATCCGAGGCTTGCCCGACTGCGTGTAAAGCAGCCGCTGGATGTCCAGCGGTTCGCCCTCCAGCCAGCCGGCAAAGGACGGAGATGCCAGGAGACTGTTGAGCGACATGGAGAGCGTCACGCGATCCTTCTTCGGATAGAACGTGTCGACGTCCATCACGCCGATTCTCTCAAACGGCGGCGTCTGAATCTCCCGAATCAGCGTGCCGATGTCCATCGATCGCCCATCACGCCAGGCTCGGTCTAAGAGATTCGAAACGAGAATGAACTCCCGGCTGCGCACCGGATCGATGTCCAGTCCCAAGAGGGCCAGCAACCCGGCCGTGGCGGAGGCCACACGATCGCGAAACGCATCGACGTCATCGATCATCTCACGCGCCGGCGCAGAAAAAGACTTCAGCACCGTCAACGGTACACCGGCCGAGCTCCCAGGAGTGTAAATCGTCAGGTCGACGGCTGAGCGAAAACGCTCGATTCGAGCTCCGTCCTGATCCCATTCGGAGAGCCCCCCACGCCAGCGATCGGCCGTCTGCTGTGCCAACTGCTCCACAGGCATACCCAGCCGGTCCGCTTCTGCCGGATCGATCCAAGGCGCGAAGTCCTCAGCGCGCAGCTGCGGAAACGTCAGCAGCAGATTGCCGATGTCCCCTTTCGGATCGATTGCGATCGCCGGAATAGAGTCAATTCCCGCCTCTTCCAACAGTGACAAGCAGAGCCCCGTCTTGCCACTGCCGGTCATGCCGACACACACCGCGTGCGTCGTCAAGTCCCGCGCGTCGTACAACAGATACTCCGACGTCGTCGCACCGGCCTCCATGTCCCGCACTCGCCCCAAATAAAACACCCCCAGCTTCTCGAACGACTGCTCCACGGCACGCTCCTCAGTCAATGAGACCACTGGCGCTGCTCACCACGGAAACCACCCGTGACGTGTGGCACTGCCACGAACACTGGCCGCACGCCCAGCCGGTGCTGCCAGCCACCCATCTTACGGTCTGCAGCGGCCGCTCGGAAGTTGCAGCAGGCGTGGCCGGGCGAATCCCGAAGGACAACGAGTCGGACCGGCAGTTGCCGTCGACGGCGCGCAGAAAGCGCACGCTGAGGCGCGGAGACGCAGGGGCGCAGAGATGATGACGAAGTGGACGCCACGAGAAAGATCCCGCCGGCACGGTCTGTCGACAGCGTTGCCGGCGGGGACATGATTCTGCGGTTCTTTGTGGGATTTCCGGGCGCCACGGATCGTGACGCCTCGCTCCGCTCAATGGCGCGACCAGCCGAGAGTGACGTCGTCGAGCGAATTGGCGGCTTGACCGAGCATCTTGACGGTCGCTTCGCTGGAAACCTGACGCAGTGCCGGGCCGATCATCTTGTCCAACTGAGCCAGGATCTTCTGCCCGTGGTCGGCCGGGATATTGCTGGTTGTCAGACGCAATGCGACGTCGTACTTCTGGTCCAGACCATCGAGCAACGTTTGCGGCTGACTCGGTACATTGGCCAGACACTTCGTGGAGTGACTCACATACAACCAATCCCCTTCCACCTTGGCGTAGAGTTCCTTCGTGCTGTCGGTTCCCACCACGTGATACAGGCCACCACCAACGTCGCTGGCTTTGGCCACATGCTGGTAGAGTTCCGACAACAACGTCTCGGCGTCGGTGACCGGCACGAAAGCGTAGGCAGACAGACCGTCATCAATCTGAATGACCGCGCCCCAAGGACGCCCGGTGTCGAGTCCTGACAGCGGCTTGCCTTCGCTGTAGAGCTTGAACAGGCCGGACAGCCACGTCGGCATGTCCGGCGACTTGCCAACAAACCCCACCGATGCCGGATCTGCTTTCGCCTGATCATAGCTCGCTAAGCTCAGCACGACCAACGGCTTCGGAGGTCCGGCCAGTGCTGAAGAGGTCAGGGCCAGACAGACAACCGCCACCAACGAGAACGTCAACCAACTACGCATTTGAATGCTCCTAGAAAAATGTCAATCCGGAACGTTGTCACTCAGCCCGACGTGGACTGAACCACCTGAGCAGGGGCGTGTGAGTACATACAGCACCGCCGCAGAAACCTTACACATAAGTTCTGAAGAATCTGCCGCAGGTCCCCTCGGTCAGGCGGGACGGAGTGCCGCAAACAAGTCCCGTATCTCCTGGTCCACTTCTTCCTCGTTCGACACTGTCTGAGCGATTTCGGCTCGAAGCAGTTCGCGGAAGCGACGACGCATGCGATGTGCCGCGACCATCGCCGCCCCTTCGGACATTCCCAATCGGCGTGCGGCGTGAGCATAACTGACCTCCCGCTTGCCGCTGGCCAGGAACGGACGGAGAAGCTCGAAATGGGCCTCCTTCCCCATCCGCATGAACTCGCTCTGCAGCTGTTCCATCACCTGGTTGAGCAGCGTCTCGGCCCATTGCCGGTCGAACAACCGATCTGGTGTCAACCAATCGACAGGTTCATGTGCCATGCGTGATTCAGCCAGGTCGACATCCAGTTGCCAGAGCGGCCGCCCGCCACCCCGTTTCTCAGCCCGTGCTTTGACCCACTCGCTGGTCAGGAAATTGCGGAGCGAGGCGAGCAGGAACGTGCGAAATCGCCCTCGCTGCTGATCGGCGGCGGCGAGCACGTTCTTCTCCAGCAGTCGCGCGAAGAACTCCTGGATCAGATCTTGCGCCTCGTGAGCGTTCGGTGTCCGGCGACGAACATACACGTACAGGGGATACCAGTAGGTACGGCAGAGCTCACTGAGTGCTTCGCGGGCATGCGGTTGGGACAATTCGCCGGCGGCCCGCACAACACTCCAGCGCGTACTCAGAAATCGATCATCGGGCGGATCGGCATCGCGTGGAAAAGTCATGCTTTGAGTCACAGCCCCTCCTGCATGGCAGCCAGGAATCCCGCGAGTTCACTGGCTTCGTCCAGGGCCTGCTGAATGGTCGGATTCACACGCCTTACGGTACTTCGCCACTGGAGGAATTGGCCGTAGTTCGTTTGTGCGTCGGAGATATCACCGATACGGAACTGGGCCAAGGCGAGAATCAGCGATTCGGGACGGAGTTGGTCGCCAGCCAACGTCTGGCTGTGACTTAGCGACTCGATGCACCCGGTCCAATCGCCGAGCCGATATTGGGCCACGCCCAGCGTGCGCCAGGCGGCGGGTAACTCGGGCGCATGAAGCAGTGCCAATCGAGCCAACTCCATGGCATGCTTGGGATCACGCAGCTTGGCATCAGGATACGAAGCGAGGAATCTCGCCAGCTCTTCATACACGACCGCCAGACGCCAATGGTAATCGGAGCCAGGCGGGGCCAGCGCGATCAGGCTTTCCAGCAACTCGAACGCCTTGGTGTAATGCGTCGTCGCTTCACGATAGACTACTTTCAGACGATTCGCCTCCTCATTGGCTCGCTCACGCTGCAACTTCTCTTTCTTGGCCAGCTGAAACTGCCGGAGGCCGACCCACGAGCCACCAAAGGCCATGATCAGCAACAGTCCGGCGACCGTCGTCAGCAGCGTTGCTTCGCGAGGATTGCGACGTCCCCAACGCCAGAGCCGACCGACGGCCGACACCGGTGAGGCGAGAATCGGCTTCCCCGCCAGAAAACGTCGTAAATCGTCGGCCAATACCGCCGCGGATCCGTACCTGCGCGCAGGATCCTTCTCCAGGCACTTGAGGCAGATTGTCTCCAGGTCGCGAGCAATGCGTGCATTGAGGCTGCGCGGCGCCGGCGGGTCGTCGTGAATCACCTGCTGCAGCAGTGTACGCAGCTCGCCGCGAAACGGACGTTCTCCCGTTAACAACTCGTACAAGATCACTCCCAGCGCGTAGACGTCCGATCGCGCATCCGCTTGATCCGAGTGTCCTCGAGCCTGCTCGGGCGCCATGTAGGCGGGGGTTCCCAATACGCGCCCCTCCAGAGTCACACTGATATCTTCGGCCTCACGCTTGGCCAAGCCGAAATCGAGTATGTGCGGACGGCCATCGGGAGTGACCATGATATTCGACGGCTTGAGATCGCGGTGGATCACTCCGACCTCATGAGCATGCTGCAGAGCATCAGCGATTTCCGCACAGATCTCAGCCGCCGACCGAGCGTCGGGCGGTTCGACCCTCAGCCGCTCGGCCAGGTCAGATCCTGCCACGAACTCGCTGACCAGAAACACCTGGCCCGACTCACGCCCGGCTTCGAGCACCGTGGCAATTCCAGGATGCCTCAACTGAGCCGCGGCTCGCGCCTCACGCAGGAACCGATCCGCCTCCAACGCCGACATCTGCCTGTCGTGAGGGACTTTGACCGCCACAATCCGATCGAGCTGACGGTCGCGCGCACGCCATACAGTCCCGCCTCCGCCCGCACCCAGCCGCTGCAGCAGTTCAAATCGACCCAATGTCGGGCAGACGGGAGACGAATCGTCGATGACGCTGAAACTCCGACCGCAAGCTGGACAGGCCGTGTCACGCAGACTTCCCTCCACGCCAACCTGCGTTGCCTGACGACAATGGGGACAGCGAACGCTCAACGGCGGATCCGAATCAAACTCCTCCAGGCCCAGCCGCAACAGGCAGCCACGGCACATCACCGCATCCACACCGTCCGGCAGCACCGCACCACACTCGCGGCACTGATGCCCTGGAAAATCTGCACTTATTTCGCTCATCGGTCGCTCTCCCGACAGGGCCAAACCCACCACGATGTCACCGGCCAGATTAGCCCGTCCCACGCGGTAATGACAACCTGCCACTCGCAGAAAACGCCACGAGACACTGGCATTCGCTTCCCCAAGGACTCAACCGGGAATTCAAGCACCAGTCAAAGCACTGGCCAGAAACTCGCTCCCAACGAACAATGAGGGTATCAGCGCCCAGCCCGACGGCGAGCGGTGCGCCCAGGATAACCCGGCCGCGTGACCCGCGTCGTACCTTGTCTTCCCATGCTCGAACTGCCTCGAAGCGGCTCTCGCAAGCCGAGGATATGCGCCGTGAAGCCTCCATCTCATCGCCGGCCACCCCAACGTACCGCATCGGGTACTCCTGCACCATCGAAGGCAACGCTGCACCCTGCCGAAGCAGCTGGATCCGGCACCCCGACGACGCGCACGAGTGCTCCTCCGAGTCCACCGAGCGGAATCCAAGGCAAGGAAACGGAACGGACAGGGCCGCACGGGAACTTCTCCCAGTGGCTGGCACGCCGCGCCGCGCGCCGAGCCGAACAGGACCCCGTCCTCCCCCACCTGCCGGATGCTGCAGGCGACCCTGGCGACATACCACTCGGGCAACGTGCGCTGGCCTCCATGCCGAGCTGGCTGATCAGTGCCGTCTTCCATACCCTTCTGCTGGTCGTATTGATGCTTCTGACCCAAGGAGCCGCGGCACCACCACCCGTCACCATTGTGTCGGAAGTTGCTCAGCTGCCCGACCTGGCCCAGAACACTACCCCCATCTTCATTCCTGAGCCCGATCCGATTCCCAACGACGTGGCGCTGAGCGATGTGGTTGATCCTGCCCCACTGGAACTGGCCGCTCCACTTGACCTTCAACCGCCGGAAGTCCCGGTCGGGATCGTCGTCTCCGCATTCTCCGGAGCCGACGCGGGCGCGCTGCTGGCATCGACGGGGAAAGAGAAAGGGAAACCGCAGAAGGGTCAACCGGGAGCCCAGTTTTTTGGCGTCCAGGCAGCGGGAGACAACTTCGCGTTCATCGTCGACAGCTCGATGAGCATGACGCAGAAGTTCGCCGATGCAAAACGTGAGCTGGAGTACGCGGTCCGAAAGCTGAGCCCCCAGCAGCGATTCTATGTACTGTTCTTCGACCGCAACACCGAGCACATGACGCTCGGCACCTGGGATCACGATCACGTGCGTTTCACCTTCAACGCGGAGCCGGAGCCCGATCTGGTCCTCGCCACGACTCCCCATGTGGACGCCTTCGTGCAGTGGATGAACATGATCCAGCTGGAGTTCGCCACTAACCCGTTTGAAGCGACCGCGTTTGCCATCGCCGTGCTCAAGCCAGATGCCATCTTTCTGTTGAGCGATGGCGAATTCACCGATGGGGGAGCGACGGAGCGGTTTCTACTGGCCAACAACTTCGAAGCCGATGCAGATGGTACACGGCACCCCAAGACGATCGTGCACTGCCTCGGGTTCTACAGCCGCGAAGGGGAAGTAACCCTGAAACGTATCGCAGCGGCCAATGGCGGCACCTATCGCTTCGTCGAGCCTCCGCCTGGCTACGTTCCCCTGTTTCGGCTGCCGCGACCGGGCATGCCCATGCGGCGACGTGGATGAGCTATCGCAGCGAATTGCGATTCTGCGGCGCGCCGTGCACGGCGACGTCTGACCCAACGATAAGAGAAAAGAAGACCGATTGGCAAGAAATCCAGCTGGAAGCGAGCCTCATCGAGCTCTCAAGTCAGGTCAGTTCGGTACGGGAAATTCGTCATTCCACTGGCCATTGAGTGCTTCGTCATTCGTCATTCCAGGGCGGCAGGTCTGCTGTTCCGCTCAGCCTTTAATGCGATAGTTGAGCGGACCGCCGCGGAGGTTTCGCTTGACACCGCCAAACTCCTCGGCCGTGTAGGTCTTGGTCTCCGGCAGCTCGTCCGGGCTGGTCTCTTGCGGTGTGGCCGATTTCATCTTCGGCGACGTTGGGGTCTTGGTCGTTTGCGGCGCCGTGGTTCTGGTCTTCTGGGGTGTGGCACGGTTCGTCGTCTGAGGCGTGGCGGTCTTGGTCTTCAGGGGCGTCGTGGTCTTCGTTTGCGGCGAGGTGGCCGTGTTTGTCTTCGGGGACGTGGCGGCCTTCGGGGACGTGGCGATCTTCGGGGACGTGGCGGTAGTTGTCCTCTGAGGTTTCCTCGGGCGGCTGGCGACAGTGGCTGCTTTGTCCACGACTGCTTTGTCCACGGGGGGGCACGCTTTCAACACTTCCGCGATGACCAACTCGTGGATCCAGGGTGACGCATCGATGTTGAAGTGATTGATGCTTCCTCCTTTGGAGCGAGACTTCAGCGTGGCGATATCCGTGTTGTACAACTTGGTACGCTTGCTCTGGGCGTGCGCCGGCATCCCGTGTAGGACCCCCAGCGAGTTGTTGTGATACAAGTTCACGCACCGCTCGACGTTGGAAGGAATCGATGTTTCGTGCACGGCATCCACCATGACGATCAACTTGACTGGGATGCCATATTGCTGCAACCGGCGTGCCTCGCGAGGCCCCAACTCCGCTCCCCGACTGTGGCCTATGAACACAATCGGGCCGATGTTCTTGTGACGTCGATACTCTTCGATCACCTGGTCGACCGCACTGCTGGCGGAGATGTCGGCCACGACGTCGACATCCAGGCCACGCTGGGAGAGCTTCTCTCCGAGCTCGTTCAGTCCCAGCGAGAAGACGGTGAAAGCACCCCGAATCACGATGATTTTTCCGGGACGCGGCGCTGTCTGCCTGGCTGCCGAAGCGGCATTGCAGAGTAACAGCAACATTGCTCCCCAGGCCGCCAGCCAGCGGTACGTTACAGTCGAGCTATTCATTTTGCACCCCCCTGCTCGTCGCAGCCATCGACCGACGTCGCTCAAGCCGACTTTCGCTCACGCCAGCGACTGTTCTTTTCCTCCAGCGGCGTCATGTGGCAGACGGCCCTCCGTGCCAGCGCCGTGCGATCCAGTTTCATCGATGCGTTGAGCGGTGCCTGAGTCAGCACCTCGATGTGGGACGGGACCTTGTATCGCGGCAGCTCGCGCATGCACACCTGCCGAATCTGTTCGACGATTCCCTCCTGAAACCGGCTGCTGATGGCAAACAGCGCCAGACGTGTTCCTCCCGGCTGCTGAAACGGCACGACAATGATCCGGAAACTGTCGAAATGAGGCGCCACGGCCTCTTCGATCTCGCGAGGATGAACTCGGTAGCCCTGCACTTTGACCAGATCGTTCTTGCGCGCCTGGACATAGATGTAGCCATCGGCATCGCAGATCGCCAGATCACCCGTATGCAGCCAACCGTCCGCCAGGGTCGCTCGAGTTGCCTGCGGATCCTTCCAGTAACCGAGCATGATGTTGGCCCCCCGAGCGCACAGTTCGCCCGTCTCACCTGCCGCCACCTCGCGGCCATCCTCCCCCCGCAGACTCAGCTCAACCCCCGGAATCGCCCTCCCGATGCTGTCAGGCCGCAACTGAGCTAACTCGGCCGGCAGATACGCCAGCCGCGCAGTGGCTTCCGTCTGGCCGTACATGACATAGAACTGCGCCGGGGCAATGCGACGAGCCATCTCGGTTACGGCGTCCGGCTTCAAAGCGCCTCCAGCCACCGTCATGTAGCGGAGGTGCGGCAGTGGACGATTCGCGAAATCGGCATACGACATCAACCCGTAGTAACCTTCCGGTACCGCCGAAAAACTCGTCGCCGCATGCCGCTCCAGCGCATCGACCACCGTACCAGGAAAGGCCATGTTTCCATCCACTACCAGCATTGCCCCGGACAACAGGTGAGTCTGCATGATGGAATGGCCGAAAGCGTGATAGAACGGCAGCAACGCCAATGCCCGATCATCGCTCCCAATCGAAAGATAATTGAGAATCGAACGCGTGTTGGCCAATATGTTCCCGTCACTCAACATCACTCCCTTCGGATCGCCAGATGACCCGGAAGTGAACATGATCATGGCCAGCGACTCCCCCTCGATCCTCAGCGGCTTCGAATGGGGAACGCAATGAGGCACACAGGCGTTCAAGTCCAAATGCGCACAACCGTCCGGATCTAACTCCACACGCCGCTTTACCGTCTGCTCACTCGACAAGATCCTGTTGATCTGGCACAGCTCGGCGATCCGCTCCAGACGATTCCATTCCACCTGAGTCGGCAGCGGGACAACCACTCCTCCAGCCGTCAGAATGCCGTAATAGGCCGCAACAAACTCCGGTCCGTTCTCGACCATCAGAGCAATACGATCGCCCGAGTGAAATTCCGGATGCTCCAGCAGATAGTAAGCCACCGCCAGCGCCCATCGCCTCAATGCACTGTAGGTGATCGCGCGCTCGCGGTGCCATAGCGCCGTACGATCGGCATGCCCAGTCGCCACCGCCAGAAAGGCATCGCTGACACGCCCCGCAGCCAGATGATCGGCAACCCCAGCCACCCCTCCGGCCGCACAGCCCGGTCCGGCCAGTTCCATCGAGCGACCAGCCAATGTCACGCCCGCCCTCTCGTGTCCCACCGTCGGCAGGTGCAGCATCGTAAAACGATGCTGCAGGCCGGGACGATCCTTCGCTCGTTTCCAGTACTCGCGTGCAGCCACGTCGCGTGCGCCTCAACCGATGTTTGCGTTGGGTGAACCGTGCGCAGGTCGCGCCGTACTCCCTACGTTCCGAACAACCACTACCTCTTCGCTAATATCCCATCGATCCTCCGGCCGCCACCACTTGAAAGAATGACCCGCTTTCCCGATCCCGAATGCTAGCATCCGGCGATTCACTGGCGACGCTAGCAAGGGATCGCGACTCCTGGGCCCCGCGCGTCTTCCAAGGCACGAAGGCCAGCCCGCAAGGAACCTGAGCGCTCTGTTTCCACCGCGAACGGCGTCTGGCGCCGTCGGAACCGCAGAATATCGAACAAGGAATGTCCCAGGACCAAGGAGAAGAAGCTCGCTGCGCCAGCATCGGATACCCTGCGGCGGGAAGCCTCACTGCCTCGCCGCTGCCGGAAGGGACACGCCGCTGGGAAGTAGTGGATGAATAGGGAATGCCACAATGCGACAATGCCACAATGCGACAATGCCACAATGCCACAATGCGCAAGGTTGCTCTCGTGTCGAGTGCGGTACAGAATGGTTGGTCGGCAGATGATCATTCATCACCGGCCCTCACTTCGACATGGGACATTCGGTGTTGGATATTCTGCGGTTCATGCGCTTGGGCAAATAGTCACCCACATGCGTCGGACCTTCCGGCGTTGCTCTCTCCACTCCTCGACTCTCCATGACATTGTCGCATTGCAGCATTGCTGCATTGCTGCATTGCTGCATTCCCTATTGCCCCTGCCACTTCCCGGCGGCCTGTCCTTGTGCGTTGCGGCCTGTCCCTGTCTGTAGCGGCGAATCGCGCCGACAGCAGCTGCCGGCCGCACAGCCTCTCGAGCCTCAAGCCTCGGATTCCGGGTGGCGATTCGGTTTTGTGATCTTGTGGCGTACTTCATTACGTGTTAGAAGTCGCCTCCCCGCAATGCGCTCCGGGCCCGGCCCTCGGAGGGGGATACTGCGGCGGGACCGCGGTTCACGGCGTCGTCAGGGAGGAGATGCCTGCACATGAACGATAAGCTCATGGGGAACAGTTTCATGGATGACAGAGACTTGCCGCAGATCCAGCAGCGGCTTGCGGATTTCCTGCATCAGCACACGGACGTATGCGAGGACTTTGCACTTACAACCGATCTGATTGACGCTGGGATCCTCGATTCTCTGCTCGTGACCGATCTGGTGTTGTTTGTCAGCAGGACATTTGCTGTGGAGTTGACGGCACGGGATATTTCGCCGGAGCACATGGGAAGTGTGGAGCGGATGGCCAGGTTGGTCCAGGACAAGTTAGCCAAGCGCAGTCGGGCGGCCTGAGTGGGAAGGGAGCGGCATCGCGGCTGGGGAGGATCGAATACGCATGCAATGGCCACTGTTGCCCAAACCCGTTCCAGCGGACGAGATACCGTTCTATAACCTGCACTATCTGTACGGCTGTCGCCGTCCGGCCGATCCGACGATTGTCTGGGGGACCGACATACCGACAGAGGGTCTGACGGAGTATTTGCGCCATCGCAATCGTGAGAGCAAGACGCTGTTGTCCCCTGCCCATGTGCTGGTTCAGGCAGTTGGGCGAGCTTTGGTGCGTCATCGGGAATTGAACCGTCGCATTGTCGGCCGGCGCATCTTCGACTTCCGCGACGTCCATGTGCGCATGATGACATTCAATCGGCAGTTACGCGAAGTGGAAGTGCTGTTGATCCGCAATGCAGACACGCTGTCCCTGGAACGGATCGCCCGCATCCTGTGGAAGAACCAGCATCGGGCGGCCAGCGGCAACATGATGGACCACGAAGACAAGGCTTGGCTGCGCAAGCGGTTTCCCGGCCCGCTGCTGGGGTGGATTATTCGCACGTATTTATATTTAGACAGTCGGTTCAATCTGCCGAAAGTGGACAGAATCGACCGGATCGCCTGTTCACCTGTGCTCGTCAACTACTTGGCGTTTTCCGGTGCACCACCCATGCGAGGCTACAAGCCGTCGAGCTATCCGCACGAGAGTTCGACGCTCAGCGTCACGCTCGGTCGTGCCGAGGCAAGACCGGTCGTACAGGATGGTCAGGTGGTTGTCGGACAGGTTGCTCCGCTGTTTGTGCGCGCCGATCACCGCATTACCAGCGCATATGGTCTGGCCCAGTTTACCGAAACACTGCGCCGCTTGTTGATCGATCCGGCGCAAATGGAAACGGACGTACTGGACTGCGGAGAAAATTCATCCCAGGCGGCATGAGCATGCCATTCATGTAATGCACCACGTGAGATCTGGCCACGGATAGATCCCCAGGCAGTGCGTGCCGCCTGGTGATGCTGCGAAGTCCAGTCAAGTCAGCGGGCGTAACGCTCACCTCCCTCAATGCTGTTCCGCATTATAAGGACATCCCTGTGATTGGCGATCTTGCTCACACGATGGTTACCGTAACGGTATGGAGCTATTGGACATGTGTCTGCGTGCTGGTCGTCCGCAGTCATGTTCGGTTTCGCACTTCGGCCGGAGGATTGCCCCGGACAGCGCGGGAGCGTTGGATGTGGGCGTTATGGGTCCCCGCCATTGTGCTGTGGCAGATTCTACCGGTCGTTGCCGGATCGTCCGATCGAGTGCTGTTGGCCACGCCGTCGCTCGCGCTGACCAATCCGGCCATCCTGATTATCCGCCACGCGGCGGCCAGCGTCGCGGTGCTCGCCTTCGCACTCACTGTTCCCTGTTGGCTGGGAATGGGAAGCAACTGGAGCATGGCGATTGTGCCTGGCAAGCGTTGCCGACTGATCACCGACGGCATGTTCAGTTACGTACGTCACCCGATCTACGCGTTGAGTATTCTGCTGATGTGCACCACGATGATGGTGACCCTCACGCTGCCGATGATGATCGTGGGGGCAATTCACATCACGATGCTCTACCTGAAAGCGACCAGCGAAGAAGGGTATTTGCGGCAGATTCACGGCCAGCAATACGCCGAGTACTGTCAGGTGACCGAGCGTTTCGTGCCTCGGCTCTATCGGCCGATCGCAACCGAACGAGACGATGAGGTCCGTCGGGCGGCGTAGCGATGATCGGGTGATCGACTATTCAGTGGTCAAGCGGACCGAGCCAACGGCTGCCAACCAGGACGGTTCTGTTGGCTGACTTCCAGATCGGCTGAGTTCTTTACGTGAGAAGGGTCCTGCGTGAGTAAGTCCCAGTCACTTCGGTGCGGCTCTCGGACCATGCCCTGGGTACCTCGTCTCTGGCACGGCATGACGTTTTCCGCGTGGTGGTCGCTTTTGCGTGATAATCACTTCGCTGTGACTCCGACGCGTTGGCCGATGGCAGTGAGCGTCTCGGCGACAACCTTGGTGAACTCGCTGCTCTGCGCGGTACAGTCGGCTTGCTGGCGCGGGCGGATCGCGGGTGTCCCGCTGCGGGACGATCCGGTGTTTGTGATCGGCCACTGGCGCAGCGGCACGACGCTGCTGCATGAACTGCTGGCACTCGATCCCCGCCACGGCTGTGCCGATACGTACGCCTGTCTGGCGCCGAGTCACTTTCTGCTGTCGCGGCACCTGGTCACCTGGTGGCTGCAATGGCTCATGCCCAAGCGTCGCCCGATGGACAACGTGCAGGTGGGCTTTCATCAGCCACAAGAAGATGAATGGGCGCTGTGTCTTCTGGGACTGCCGTCGGTCTATCGCACAGTGGCGTTTCCGCGGCAGCTGCCACAATGCCCCGATACGCTCGACCTGCACGACCTGCCCGGGAGTCAACAGCAGCGATGGGACGAGGTCCTCCTGAAGTTCCTCAGGAGCATATCGCTCAAAGACCCCTCGCTGCGGCTGGTCCTCAAGTCGCCTCCCCACACGGCCCGCGTCGCCCATCTGCACAACCTGTTCCCTCGGGCTCGCTTCGTACACGTGGTGCGCGACCCGCTCACCATTTATCCATCCACGTTGCGGCTCTGGACGCGACTGGCCGATGATCACGGCCTGCAGCGTCCAATCGCCGAGGATCTGGAGGAGTTTGTGCTCGACACATTCGTCCGCATGTACGACGCATTTGACGCTCAGCGCCAATCGCTTCCGCCGGGCCACCTGTGCGAAGTTCGATACGAGCAGCTGATTGCCGACCCGGCAGGTGAACTGCGGCGAGTGTACGACATGCTGGAGCTGGACCGGTTCGAACTGGTTCAACCTCGCCTGGCTGAGCGGTCCTCATTGATGGCCGGCTATCAGGTGAATCGCTACCAGCTGAATGACCAACAGAGAGAACGCGTGTTGCAGCGATGGAGCGGATACTGCCGCCGCTACGGATACGCAGAGCAGCATAACGCGGACCATCAGCCATTGCCCACGCAGCGGAAGGCCGGCTAGCTGACACGATTCGACCGGCGAACCGAAAGCAATCCAGCTGCTCGACTCCCTCCATCACGAGCAACCGATGGGATGCTCCAGCGTCCTATCTACCTGTCCCGCGGTCTGCTGGTCCCCGATGTTCCTGAGTCGAGCGAGATCGCTGGACCATTCTGACGGGATGGACTGAAGTCCGGCCAGGCCGGATGCCAGATGACTCGACAGCGGAGGCAGTGACCAGCGGCGGGACATCTTCGTCCGGAGCCAGAGCCGCTGAGATTTCGTGGATCACCATCTGATGAATCCAGTGGGAATCGTCGATGTTGAAATGATCGACCGCAGGTACTTCAGCCGGACGCCGCAGGCGCGTCACATCCGTGTTGACCAGATCGGCACGCGGGTTGACCGACCAGACGGTCTGCCCGTGAAACATCCCCAACTTGTTGGTCACGTACAAGTTGACGCACCGCTGCACATTGTCGGCCATAGGAATCTGCGGATTGCTGTCCAGAATCACCACCAGCCGCACCGGAATGTCATGCTCGCGCCACTGCCAGGGAATGCTGCAGCAATAGCGCCCTCCCATGCTATGACCGATAATCACTAATGGTCCGGCCGATGGATCCTGCAGGTATTCCTCCTGAATCTGCTGAGCGACGAGGGGAGCCAGGGAGGGAGGCGTCACATCCACGCGATAGCCCAGCTGCGTGAGCTGGCAGGCAAGGCTATCCATGCCGAGCGAGAAGACACTGAAGATCCCCCGGATGATCAGGATGCGGCCTGGCTGCCGTACCAGGGGCGGATCTGCGGCGGCTCGCCCAGCAGCGGCCACAAATGTGACCAGCAGCCCGAGGGTCAGCAGCAAGGGAGACGCACCGCCACCGCGTAGTCCAGTATTCCGGCGGTCAGGTACAGGATTCACAGTCAGGAGCCGTCTGTCAGGGGGTAGTGCAACCCTGTTGGTCGCCAGAAGAATCGCTTGCCACGCGCCGCCGTCTTGAGCTCAAGAGGAATCACCAAGAACTCGCAGCCCCCCGACTGAGTTCCCGGCGTGCGCAAGAGATTCCCCTGAGCATCGTGCGTAGAGATCGGCATTTTTCCCTTGCAGCTTGAGCTGATTCGGGTCATTTTGCCACCGCGGGGCAGAAACTGCCCGGCCGGCATACAGGCCGGAGGTATGAATAGCCGCCAATCGGGTTGTCCGCTTGCAGCTGTACTGGCGGCTTTCCAGCACGGTGAAGTATCTGAAGATGGGTACCGCAACAACCTCGGCAGCTTTCGCGCGAAGGGCGCGCAAGCCTGGGCTAATAAAACGGGCGGAAATTGGGGGATATACTGGAGATGGGGCGACCGGAGTCAATGGCGCGCGGGCGCGAATTCAGTCCCCTGAATCCGCCTCCATTCTCTCCCTCCCTCAAGCAAACGCGCTCACCGAAGAACCGTTCTTTCCCCCCTGCCCGACAATAGGCTTGTCAACCACAATATAGCGGAGTGAACGTGCGGGCATGCGGAGCCAACGTTGTCGCCAAGTGTGTTGTAACGGAGCATGGCGGCTGCTGGGCGTTCGCCCGTCGTTGTCGAGTCGAAAGTCAGGTACGGGGTTTGTTTCGTATCGTAGGTCTTCCACGAACCCTTGCAGGCGGAGTGAATCAGCGATGTTGTGCTGGAGCTGTGGAAAAGAGCTGCCCCAAGGGGCTACGCGGTGCAGTTATTGTGAAGCCGATATGATTTCGTTGCCGAGCGAGAAGGAGATGCATGCGGCGCGAGATATTCTCCAGCACATGGATCCCAATACGATCTCCGAGCTGCAGGAGTTGTTTGCCGCCAGCAAGAACGGGGAGGAGTTCGTCAATAAGATCATGGTCGGTGACTGCCCTGCCTGCGGGAGCAGCTCGACGGGCAACTGCGAACACGATCCTGACGTGGAGGATCTGACCATTGGCCGCTGTTTTGACTGCGGCGTTCTCTGGTGTACGATCTGCGGAACGGAGTACGATCTGGAAGACGGCGAGTGCGTCGTCTGTCAGATGGGAGAGGAAGAGGATTTCGAAGACGACGGCCTATGGGATGACGATGACAGCGACGAGCAGTTGGACCGGTACCACTTACTGGCCGCGGAGATCTTCGGTTACAGTTTCGCCAACTACCGCAATCACCTGGGGATCGGCAATATTCGGTTCGAGAAGCTGATGCCAGACGATGCGAAGATGCTGGAGCGGGCCGTGCTGGAGAACTGGCCTCTGAAACGCGTTGCTGATGCCATCGGAGAGAGTGAAGAAGTCGCGGCAGGCTGGCTGAAATCCTGCCGAAAGGCGCTGCAGGTCGTCGATGCGCCCAACGCCGGGGAGTCGTTTCGCGCGGGAGTCCGCCGATCCATTGAGCACGCCGTCGCAGAAGGCTTGAATGACGCGGATGCGATCGAGGATCTGGTTACTCAGATCTGCTATCGAGTTTCCGATTTCTCCGTTCTGCTCGAGATGGAAGGTTTGCCGCTCCAGGCATATTCGGATCAACTGCGTTCCGAGCCGGATGATATTGACGACCTCCAGAACGTTGACTCGGATGACCAACAGGACGAAGACGATGACGCAGTTGACAATGACGCAGTTGACAATGATCGATAGACTCCGCCAAGCATCGCTTCGGTGAGGGGATAGGCACTCGACCACGCGTGCGACTTCATGACTGAGCATGACCCGTACCTGCCGCCTTCAGCCGCCGGCACTGCGTCCCCAGCCCCGCCCCAGTCCAGTTGGGTCAAGTCGCTGGTGCTGTCAGTCGTCCTGGTCTGTTCATGGCTTGGCGCAATTCGATGCGCCACGGTGTTGATCTGGCACGTCTCCACGCCGTTCTACTACGCGCGCGTCATGGGGTATGAAGTGGGATTACCAGCGGACTACTACACGTGGAGGCTTCTCCCCACCGTCGTAGCCCTGGCCATCACCACGGCCATAGCCCTGGTCGTGGGGCGACTTCGCAAGAGCCGTCGCCCGCCGTTAGCGTGAGCGCAGCGGAACTGCGCGAGAATCAGGATCTGAAGCGGCCTCAATCGAGCTCCCTGATGTAGAGATTGGCGAATTCGATCGGGTCGCCATGGTGCTGCAGGGCGATCGGCCCGCGAGGCGCGATGCCCGGCAACTGGGCGTCTTGCAGCACAATCTGCCCATTGAGGTCGACGGTCAGGCGGTCACCGCGCATCGTAATGATGAAGCGATTCCACTGTCCAATGGGGCGGTCCGCATTGACCCGCGGCGTCACGCCGGCTCGAACGGCAGCTGGCATGTCCGGGTCGGTGCGATACCCATACACTTCGCCCGATCCAATCGGCCAGCACCAGATGTTCACCTGACTCTTGCTGCTGCCACGCAAGTAGATGCCACTGTCGCCGGCGTCCGGTCCGACTTCCGTCTGAGGCTGTCCCTGGTCATCGGTGGCCGGATCGCCCGAAGGCAGGATCACGCTGTGCAGCACCTCGACGCTCGAGCGGGTCCATCGCCAATCGCACACGAGGACGAAGTCGCCATAGTCTTGGGTGCTCCACAGGTTCGGATCGGCTGCCGCGCTCTTACCGTCGTACGCAAGTATCCAGTCTTTCGGCTGCCAGTGTCCAACGTGCCCCGGATCGACTTTCCAGCCGGCCAGATCGACTCCGTTGTACAGCGGTACGAAACCGGTCGCCGGATCAGCGATCTCGTCGGGACTCGGATTGGTCGAAGGGAGTTCCCGGACCCGAATGTTGCGAAAATGACATTCCGATCCTTCCGACTCCAGACACAGGTATCCTTTGCGCGGCGAGCAGTCCTTGCCTACGGTCACTTCCTTTCCGTTCACGCTCAATCGCAGCACACCGTTGTTTCCTTCCAGCCGATAGTGATTCCACTCAGGCGAACTCTTGGAGCGTTCCTCGATGGGGAAACTGCGTTCGCCTGTCTGCGAGATCCGGCCGGTGGGCGTCATGCGAGAGCCTTGCACGGGAAAGACATCGCCGTGCGTCGTGTACCACTGGTTCTTGCCGGGGATATTGAAACCATTATCCAGGATCTGGACCTCCATGCCGCGCGCAAAAGGAGTGCCACACGCAGCAAGGCCGTCTCCCCACACGAACAGACCGGCATTGCCCCCTGGCTTCATGTGACGCCACTCCAGCTCGATCACAAAATTCTCGTACTGTCGCTCGGTCCTCATCAGCCCCGTCGGCATACCGCTGGAAACAATGATCCCGTCGCGCACCGTGAACGTCTGGGGCGCCACGTTGATCGGCACCCAGCCGGTGAGATCTCGCCCGTTGAACAACGACACCCACCCTTCATCTCCTTCGCAGGCCGAAGGCTCTGCCGCCAGCGCTGCCGTGCTGACATTCCCCAACCCGATCATCAAAACCAGAGCTGCTGTTGGCCATCCGAGCTTGTTCATGGTGCACCTTGTTGAAATGAGGCGTGAGACCTGAGGCTTCAGACTCGCGGATGTCCTCCTGCGCCGAAAAAAAACACCGGGGCTCACTCATGCATAGTCTGCGCTGCCGTCGCTACGTTCTGCTGTTCTACTGTTCTACTTTCTACTTTCTACCGCCGTCGCTTCCGAGACGCTCACCGACCCAACGGCCGCTGGTAATGGCCCAGGCAATGTGGAGTCCGTGTCCCCAGAGAATCTGCCCTCCCAGACCGTTGCTGCCCACCGCATACAGGCCCGGAATCACCTGGTCTTGCGTGTCGAGCACTTCCAGCTGCTCGTTAATGGCCACCCCCCCTTCCGTGGTCGTGAAGTACGCCTTGGCAGGTCCCAGCAGGATCCAACGGTTTCCTGCCAGACGCTGGCGAGGTCCCTCGCGACCAAACGGGTCAGGCCTTCCCTCCTGCACCGCCTGATTATAGTCGCGAACCGTCGCAGACAGAACGTGTGCGGGGAGCGAACGTCGTGCCGCCAGCTGCTCGAGCGAGTCTGCTTCGAGGGCCACATCGCTGCGCAGCTTCAGGTAGTCCTCAACATAGGCATAAGCGATCTCCGGTGCTGTCGAGATGAAATGGGGCCAGCGGCTATAGCGCTGCGCCAGCTGCTGATCGAGCAGAACGAAGCAGATCTTCCCAGGTTGATTGGCAATGGCGATCTCCCTGTCTGGCCAGCTGGTTTCATCACAGAAACGGACTCCATCCTGATTGACCAGGATAGCGCCGTCCTCCAGCATCCGATTCTCCGGATGCTGCCAGGTCAACAACAGCCGCTTGATCCGCCAATGAATCAGACGCTGCGGCACCAGCGGCAGAAGAGCTCCCAACAGGCGAGCCGCCAATCCTTGCGATGGCAAGAGCTGTTCGAATGTTCTTCCGGGAGGGGCAACGAATCGCAGCTCCGGGCCGTACGTGATCTCCATGTTCCGCAGAGCAGCACCAACGGACTCGGCCAGTCGATGGCCATCGCCCTGCGCATGAGGATTGATTCCTTCAATGGCCGCAAACCGCTCTCCCTTAAATCGGCTGATCATGGCCGGCGCATTGGAATAATCTCCCGCAGCCAGCACCACCCCGCGCCGAGCGGTGAAGGTGGTTGTCTCTCCTCCGATCAACGCCGTTACGCCCACCACTCTGCCCGCACGCAGCTCAAGCCCGGCGACGTGTGCTTGACAGAGCAGGCGGCCTCCCAGCCGCGACAGTCGTGATTGAAAGACGGCAATATAGGCCTTGGCATTCGGCACCACGTTGTGCATGCGCGCCACACGATTGGGCGGCTCCGGGTTCGGCCCGTGAAACGTCAGTCCCAGGCGAATCAGCCACTCCAGCGTATCGGCAGAACGCTGCAGAAATAAACGTCGCAGCGAGGAATTCCCCTGAGCTTCAATCTCCGGCGGAGCAAATCGGCCGGCATCCTCCTGATGGTCCTCGACATGGTCATCAATGCCTGCTCGCCGCTGAAGCGATGTATTGCACGCGGTAAATGACCCGATGGCGATGCCGGTGGTCCCACCCAGGAATGCCTGCTTTTCCAGCAGCAAAACGCTCGCCCCACATTCCGCTGCCCTGACCGCTGCCGCCAACCCGCTCCCACCTCCGCCAACCACGATCACATCGTATACCGAATCCAATGGTGATGGCCCCCCGCGCGCTGCTGACTACGAAGAGATACGAACCGCTCGGTCGCTTGCCCCATTGTTCTTGTCCGCAGCAGCCAATGCAAGGCGCCAGCTCACCAGATCGGCTCGTGGTGCGGGGATGCAAAGGTGCTCGCAACCCGACGTGAACGCGGCGTGCCGGCGCTGCGCGTTCAGACGACATACGAACGACCATCATGCCGCGGCACACCCGTCGGATTGTCGAGCAAAACAATCTCGTTAGAAACAGCTCGCCAATGACCTCAGTAGCTTCCGACGAGGTGTCACTGGCTGAGCGAGCGGTAATCTGCCCGCTACCTGTACAGGCCTCTGGTCGCAAGCGGAGCCAGCGTGTCTGTCGATGGAAAAGCTGTTCGAGTGGCGGATTTTGTTCCTGAGCGGTTCCGGACAGGACGAGTCGCCAGCTGCTCGCGCAGTGCGCGACAGCTCGGGTCCGCGATCCGCGATCCTCACCGGAGGCGTGCCCTGATGCGACGGGTTCTCTTCTCCTATTACGCCTCCGACCGAAAGGCCTTGAACAACTCCTTGGCGACCACGGTCAGCGCAATACCGGTCCCGATCAGTGGAAACAACAGGAAGTAGGCGAGCCCAATCAAAGGAGTGCTCAGCATGACCAGGCAGGCGGTCAACGCACTGATATCCTCCGTCGCCGCGGGCGCTGGAGCGGGAGCAGTCGCCAGGACCACTTCCGCTGCCGGGGCAACGGGGGCAACGGTGGCCGGAGCTGGAATCGGCATCGCGGCAACCGGAACCGCCTTGATCGGTTCCTCGGCAATCTCTTCCTTCACCTCAACGGGCGGATGCGCCAACGCCGCAGCTGTCAATGCACTCAAACGATCCGGAGCAACCGGCTTCTCGACAAAATCCACACAGCCAATGCGTCGGGCTCGGGCCGCCGATTCGGGACTCGGATACCCGGTGATTACCACCACTCGTACCTCGGGAAACTCGCGCGTGACCACACGCGAGACTTCCAAGCCGTCCATGTCGGGCATGCGAATGTCCGCTAACATCACGTCAAAATGGTTGTCGCGGCAAGCGCGAATTGCATCGCGACCGTTCGAGACCGTCCAGACGTCGTAGCCCGCGTCGCTCAACGCCAGCTTATAGCTCTCCCGCACAATCTCTTCGTCGTCCACTACCAACACTCGTTTGGTTTCGGTTGTTGCAGCTACCATCTCGACACCTCTGGCTGGTTAGTGGGTTGTTCTCGAAGTCAGACGCGATACAGGCCCAGCCGCACGATCCAATCTTTCGCATTCAGGTCTCTTGGGCATTCAGGTCCAAGCCCCGAGTTGCAGCGGCTGACCACCATTAACTGCAACCATCATGCCATGCCGCCCACGAACCTCCGACTGTTTTCCGGTATTTACATAAAGCATTTATTTAAAACAGTTTGTGAAAATGGAATGTATTCGCTTCAATTGACGCAACCTGCCACACGCAGCGAATAACCACACTACACAGCTATACCTGAATACACCTGAAGATGGGTACAACTGCATATTGCAAATGTGCATCCAGACTCGTATTTATGCACTATTATGGGTGGTATGAATGATTGAGACGCGTGGGGCTGAGAGGCGAGTTGCCGCGCGTCATGCGCCGTGGGGCATTGGTGATGAGCCTGTTGGTCCGGTCGACCCGATCGAGCTCAGGCCATCAGTTGGAGGCGGGCTTGGATATCTGGTAGCGGCGCATGAGGGCCTGGAAGTTGGATCGTTGCATGTCGACGTCAGCTGCAGCGCGGGCGATGTTCCAATCGTTGCGCTGGAGCGCCTGGAGCACGAATTGTCGTTCCACATCTTCCACCGCGGCGACGCGCAGCTGCCGTTTGAATTCCTTGAGTTCGCTGCTGGAGATCGGTATCGCCAGGGACGCGGCGGCTGACTGCTCACGAACCTCGGCCGGGATCTGGGCCGGGGTGATGACCGATTCATGGCTGAGCACGGCGATACGGTGCATGACGTTTTCGAGTTGTCGAACATTGCCGGGCCAGTCGTAGGCGAGCAGCAGATCGAGCGCGTCGGGTGCGATCGACGGCGTCAGTCCGCCCAGTTCCTGGCGGAATTTGGTCAGGAAGTGCATGGCCAGAGCTGGCAGATCTTCTTTCCGTTCTCGCAGCGCCGGCAGCGTGATGGGCACGATATTGATGCGGTAGAACAATTCCTGTCGGAATTCGCCGCTGGCCACCATTGCCTCCAGATCTTTGTTGGTGGCGGCGATCAGTCGGATGTCGGTCTTCCGTTCGCGCGTGTCGCCGACGGGAATGAAGACGCGCTGCTGGAGGACGCGTAGCAACTTCGCTTGCAGTGCGGGGGACGTATGTCCGATTTCATCGAGGAACAGGGTACCGCCGTCGGCGACTTCGAAGAGCCCTTTCTTGGCGGACGACGCGCCGGTGAAGGCTCCCTTGGCATGTCCGAACAATTCGCTTTCGAGCAGGTTTTCGTGCAGTGCACCGCAGTCGACGGCCACGAACCGCCCTGCTTTGCGAGGGCTGTTGAAGTGGATCGCTCGAGCGACCAGTTCTTTCCCGGTACCACTTTCGCCGCGAATCAGCACCGAGGCGTTGCTGGCACTCACATGTTCAATCAGATCGAAGATGGCCCGCATGACCGAACTGCTGCCGATGATCGTCTCGAACTTGTAACGCGACTGGAGTTCACGGCGCAGATAGCGGTTTTCTGCCCGTATCTCGCGTGCGGCGAGGGCCTTGTCAATGATCAGCACCAGCTGATCAGGATTAAACGGTTTGGGCACATAGTCGAACGCGCCCAGTTTGATTGCTTCGACCGCCGTCGCGACCTCGGCGAAGCCAGTCATGACGATCACTTCGGTATCGACATGCAACTCCTTGATCTGGCGCAGGAAGGACATGCCGTCCAGGTCGGGCATTTTCAAGTCGACCAGAACGACATCGAACGGCTGCTGTCGAGTCATTGCCAGGCCGGCTTTCGGATCCCGACTGGTGTGCACTTCATGGCCCTGCTCTGAGAGGAGCAGCGAGCAACTCTCACAGACCACATCTTCGTCGTCCACCACCAGTATCGTTGCGTGCTTCACGGCCTGGCATCCTCCGTAGCGGAAGGCATCTGGGCGGGGCGGCCCATGGGGAGTGTGATCGTAAAGGTCGTCCCGACCCCCACGGTACTTTCCACAGCGATGTGTCCTCCGTGCCCTTCAATGATTCCGTAGCTGACCGACAACCCGAGCCCGGTTCCCTGTCCGACATCTTTGGAAGTGAAGAACGGATCAAACACCTTGCCGATATTCTCCGGCGGAATGCCGACACCCGTATCGGCCACCGCGATCTGCACCAGTTCTCCCTCGCTGTTGACCTGAGGACAGGCACCGACCGGCAGGCGGCGCGTCCGCACGGTGACGGTTCCTCCCTGCGGCATGGCCTCTCCGGCATTCACCAGCAAGTTGAGAAGCACCTGCTGCATCTGGCCGGCATCGACCAGCACGCTCTGAATCGACGCGTCCAACTCTCTGTGGACCCGCATCTGGCGAAATCGCGGTTGGTGCTCGACCAAGGAAATCGCCTGTTCCAGCACCGCATGCAGATCATGCAGACTCTTTTCGGGTGGGCGTTCGCGGGAGAGATCGAGCAGCTGCCGGATGATCTTGGCACATCGCTCGGCCTGCTTGGCAATCGTCAACAGCCGCTGCTGTTCTTCCGACCCTTCCGGGACTCGCTTGGCCAGGATGTGCGCGAACGTCAGAATGCCGGTCAGCGGACTGTTCAGTTCATGCGCGACTCCGGCCGCCAGCAGGCCGACGGATGAGAGTTTTTCGGAGCGGATCAGTTGGGCCTGAGCGCGTCCCAATTCACGCGTCTTGTTCTCCACTTCCTGTTCCAATTTGCCGGCCCAACCGCGCAGCTGGCTGTGGGCTGTCTGCAGTTCCTCGGTCATCTTCACGAACGAGCTGGTCAGCTGTCCGATCTCATCATCGCTCGTAACCGGAATATGGCAGTCCAAGTCCCCCTGAGCCACTCGCTGAGTGCTCTCGAGCAGTCGTTCCACTGGGCGATGGACCAGCCGATGCACCAACAGCGCTCCCAGCACGCAGATCAGGAGCGTCGAAGCAACGCCGATGACGATCGTCTCGTTCGTGGTCCGCTGCACGCGCTGGTCGGCGTCCTGGAGCGACACGCCGATGTCGATCACACCCAGCATCGTCTGTTCCGCCGTATGGGCATGACAGGCGGCATTCCAGCAGGAAGGTTCATTGTAGATCACTTCAATCGCGGCGAGCGTACGGTACCCGCGAGGTGAATCATAGATCCGAGCCCGTTTCGGCGTGTCCAGCGTCGTTAAGGGCTGCAGGGAATCATGGCATTGGTTGCAGCCCTCGGCCCGGCGATTCACCACATGATTGATCTCGGTGCTGTCGCTCGAATAGGCGATCACTCCTTCCTTGTTGAAGATGCGCACATGCTCAATACCCGGCTCCTCGCCGATCTCCTTGATCATCTGGTGCACATCCTCGCGACGCGACTGCAGCATGGCATTGCGAGTGCTGCGGCGTACGGTATTGGCCAGCCGGAGCGTACTGTCGGTCGCCTCTTTCATCACTTCCGAGCGTTGCGTCTCCGCAGTGAAGAACGTGTAAAACGCTCCATAAGCGATCAGGACCCAGGCGAGCGGGATCACCAGACGAAGGCGCAGTCCGACGGAGGGGAGTTTCATGGACGTCCTTTCCGGTCAACAGGAGGCCGAACCATGCTCTGCTCCCGCCACAGGTGCGGCTCCTCGCGGCAATACCATGGGAAGTCGGAGTTCCGGTCTGGCAGGCCCTATTCTAATCAGCTCTTCCCTCCGGTCCCACACCAAAGGACGGCAAATCCATCGTCGATCCGCCCGCAGGCTATCGACCGCTGCAGGCCCCACGGCGGGCCCCCACTCCTCTGGCAGTTGACCCGAATTATGATCAAATTGAACCTGTGGCGCATTGGTAATGGCACACACGGTCGATTGGGTCCCCTCCCGCCGGTCGCCAGCCGCCCTGGCGCGCGATCGCTTCCTGCCTGGAGCATTCCATCATGTCATATGGGCTTCTCAACATGGTTGTCTTCCTGAATTGCATCTCGCACATGGCTCAGCCCACCACGTGCTTGCCACTGAGCAATCCCGATTTTGAAGCCAGCGAGCCGCACGCCAGCTGGAGCCTTCACGTGTACGGTGCGCAGCCCGACATCGCGCTCGATACAAGTGTGCATCAACAGGGAGCCCAATCACTGCGTGTGTCGGCCGGTGAACTGTCCGATACCGCCTTTGGGCAGGAACTGCAACTCACTCCCGGCCGCTGGTACCGGCTCACCGGCTGGGTGTGCACGCAGGATCTCGATCCGCACGGAGCGCCCGTGTTCGGCACGTTCCAGGTACAGCATCCGGGTGGCACCGGAGTGGTGGCCACCGGCCGCAACCACGACGGGACCACCCCCTGGACCTGCGAGACAATCTACTTCACGCCGCCCGGCAACGGACTGACGCGGATCGCCCTCTTTTTCGTCGGCTATGGCCGAGGAACAGGAACCGTCTGGTTTGACCATCTGAAGCTCGAGGAGATCGAAGGCCGCGTCGAGACTCTGACCATCACGCGACAGCCGATCTGCTCAGGCGAAATCAGTCCGTTGCAATACGGTCAGTTCATCGAGTACCTTTGCGCGCTGACGCCATCGATGTTTGCCGAAAAGCTGTTTGACGGCAGCTTCGAGGGAGTGCCTCCTTACGGCTTCGAGTTCCGCAAGGAAACCGATCGACTGGAAAGACCCTGGTACCCCGACGGCGCCGTGCATCGAGGTGTCTTTTCGCTCGATACCTCGGACCCTTTCAACGGAAAGCAGGCTCAACGCATCACCGTGCAGCCGGGTGATCCATGCACTCTGGGAGTGACGCAGTCGGGAATGGCACTCACACAAGGCGAATCGCTGCAGCTGTCGCTGTTTCTCAAGAGTCAAGACCTCGGCGAGCCGGTCCGAGTCACGCTGTGGGGTCAAGGAAAGACGTTGGCGCAGACCGAGTTCTCCACCACCGATCAGTGGCAGCGGTACACGGCCATCCTCACTCCGCATGACTCGAACGAACACGCCTCGATCACCATCTCCATGCGTGGTCCAGGCACGCTTTGGATTGACCAGGTTTCACTGCTCCCCACCGACACGGTTGCTGGCTGGCGACGCGACGTAGCGGACGCCTTGAAAGCACTCAAGCCAGGCATTATCCGGTTCGGAGGGAGCACGACCGAGGGCTTTGACTGGACCGACACGATCGGCGACCCGACTCGACGGGTTCCGTTCACTACCTGCTGGGGAGGTCTGGAGCCCGGCAACGCCGGACTGGAAGAGTTTGTCCAGCTTTGCCAATGGGTCGGTGCCGAACCGCTGATCTGTGTCCGGTTCACCGGCCAGACGCCTCAGGACGCCGCGGATCAAGTGGAGTACTTCAACGGGGCACCCGAGTCTCCCATGGGACGGCGACGAGCGGAGAACGGACATGTGCAGCCGTATGGTGTGAAGTACTGGCAGATCGGCAATGAACTGGGTAATGAGCAATACCAGCAGGGAGTGGCTGCTTTCGGTGCGGCCATGAAACGGGTCGATCCCAGCATCAAGCTGCTGGCGGCGTTTCCTTCTGCCGGTCTGCTCCAACAAGCCGGACAACAGATCGATTACATCTGCCCACATCACTACGGTTGCCAGAATCTGCCGGCGATGGAGGGCGATGTGCAGCGGCTTCACCAGCTCATCGATCGCGAAGTCCCGGGCAAGGACATCCGGCTGGGGATCACGGAATGGAACACGACGGCTGGCGACTGGGGGCTCGACCGGGGCATGCTCTGGACACTCGACAACGCACTCTGGTGCGCTCGCTACCACAACTTCATGCACCGCCATTGTGACTTCGTTGAGATCGCCAATCGGAGCAATCTGGTCGACAGTTTCTGCAGCGGGATCATCCAGACCAACAACCACTCGCTCTTCAAGACTCCCACATATTACGCACAGGAACTGTACGCCAACCAGGCCGGTCAAATCCCGTTGACGATCCGCCTGGACTCAGAACTGCCCGGCGATCCGGGACTCGATTGCAGCGCCACACTCGCGCGCGACGCTGCCCAGCTGACACTCCTGGCCGTCAATCAAACCGTTGTCTCCCAGCAGCGGACGATTGACTTGTCCGCCTTCCAGCTGGCTGATCCGTCCGCCGTGGTCTTCACTCTCTGTGATACGCTCGGCGCGGGAGAGCGAGATGCGATCAACAGCTGGCACGAGCCCGATCGGATCCGCACACTGTGCAGCACTCTGCCAGTGACCGGACACACACTCCAACACGACTTCCCGCCGCTGTCGATCACCTGCCTCACATTCCGCTGTTCCGCCGAGTGAACGTGAGGCCGGTCATTTACTGCCCGGGAATCGTAATGGCAAAGCGCTGCTGCACGTCGACCATCCGTGCGGGCTGTCCGTCCGCAGCTGGCAAGTGCACATGGATCGGACGTGGCGACTCCAGTTGGTAGACGATGTTGCCGTTCTCGCGTTGCCACTTGACCTGTATGTTGCCTCCGCCGTCGGGCAGAGGGAGTTGTCCGGCAGCGTGCGAGAGGGCGCCAGGATTCACGCACAGTACATAATGTTTGTCGCCCAGATCGTAGCGCGGCTGCAGACCCAGCAAGTAGCGGGATAGTTGCCAGGTAGGACAGCCGGCCCACTGATGGCAATGGCTCCACCGCGTATCGAACACCTCCAGCCAGGTCGTGCGGTCATCGCCCAGCGCCCAGCCCCAGCAGGTTCGGAACTGGTCGAGCACGAAATCCATTTCGCCTCGAGCGATCAGTTCGGGCATCACGAAATGGCCGAAGTAAGGAGTAATCAGTCGAGCATTGCTGACGGCCGGATCGCTCAGCCGCGGAGCGGATGGGTCATTAGGAAAGCAGCGCAACATATGTGCCTTGATCGCGGCCACGCAGTCTTTTTCGGCTTGCCCCGAGAAAAACGCCAGCCGTAATCCGAGTGCCGCACGGTGATAACCGATGCGTTGCCAGACGTCGCCGCCGGCCGCAAATTCTCCTTCAAAGTAGCGGCTAATGATGCCCGTCATGTCGTCGGCCAACTGCCGGTAGTAGTCCGCTCGCTCTGGCTTCTCAACTGCCTCGCACCAACGAGTCATGTCGCGCAGCGCCGCCAGATAGTGCAGGTTCACACCCATGTCCGACGGACCAGGATTGCGGACGTACCCCCAGTCGACGAAACCCCAGCCGAGCGCGTCTTGCAGGCCTTCCGCCGTCTTCTGCTTCTCAAACGCCGCGACGTTCCGCTCGGCATACGGATACAGCAGCTCAAGCACCTCGCGATCGCCGGTCAGTTCCCAGTAGTGCACCGCTGCCGAGACCCACTGAGCGGCGTAGGTCGACAGGTATCCCGGTTCGCCGGGACAGAGCCCAGCGACCATGCCGTCTGCGCGCGCACACTGGGCACACTGCAGCAGCCCGCGGTGGAAGAGCCGCAGGTCGGAGAATGCGACGGCGGCCACATCCATCCCCACACCCACGACGTCGCCTGCCCACTGACCTCGCTCGCGCGTTGGATTGTCGACCAGACTGTCTTCCGAACATGCCAGATGCGACGCCACACCCACTTCCCAGATCCGGTCAAGTAATGGATCGCTGGTCTGCAGACTCCCTTCGATCTGTCCGTAGTAGCAGCGTTCGACCACCTCTTCTTTCACGAACTGAATCTGTTCGGGAGGCGCCAACACATGCACTTCCAGAAATCGTCCACCCTTGGGCGTCAAGGGGAAGAACTCCTGCCTGCCGCCCCGCGCGACATAGTGATCCATATTGCATGAATCGCCGGCCGACAGAGTCACCCACGGTGGCACGCGTCCCTGACTCAGCGCCTCGCTGTAAGCGAACTCCACCACGGCGCCGGCTGGCAGCTCCAGCACGAATCGCGGTCGAGCCAAACGTACTCGCTGCAGGTCGTAGCGTCGCCACACTCCCTGCGGCGGCACCTGCTGCGGCTCCAGATCACGTAGAAAGAACCGTGCTGCCGGATTATCACGCTCATAGCCAAACACCTCCACCAAGGTGCCCGAACCAATCTGTATCGGCGTGTGCACCAGTGACTGAGTTTCCCCTTCCGACAGAGGCGCAAGTGGGCCCAGCTTCGGATCCACAGCGACTGGTTCTTGCCAGGGCTGGTCGTCATAGTCCGGATCCTGCCAGTTGGGAACCGCTCGGGTGTCGCACCATTCAATGTATCCTAGTTGCGGATTGATCCGTTTGACCTCCGCGACATATCCGCCAATGCGGGAACACTTCCAGCGAACCGGCAACTGCCGGCTCTGCGACTCGGCCAGACAGTACCAGAACGGCGGCGGATTATTGAGCATCCGGGTGGCATGTCCGATCTGATGCACCTGCGTCGCAATCACATGTTTGCCCGCCTCCAGCACTACGGTCTGCGTCTGGTATTCCGGGTGCGAGATGGGAAACCGCGGTGGCCCTTCGGTCAGGTACTTGCCGTCCAACGTGACCACGTACCAGGAAGCCCCCAGCAGTTGCAGCGTCACTTCACTGCGAGCGGGCAGCTCGAACGTCCCGCGAAAGGCCACGTAGTAGTCCTTTTCTCCATCCTTCGCATCCGCTGTCCAGACATATCGCGGCGACGACTTGGAGTCTGTATCTGCCGCACCGGCCCGCGAAGCGGCCAGCAGGCACACCACTACCACAACACAAATCCCCACACGACCGCCCCAGAATACCTTCGCGCGGCCAACTGCTCTGTGACATCGCTGCATCTTCGCCACCTGCTATGCTGGAAATCTGCTACTCGAAAAACCTGTTACTCGCAAGACTCTGTTACTCGCAAGACCATGGAACTCCCGCCACGTCTCGGCTCCATCATCGGTTACATCGGAGAGCATGTCCAGACGCGGCCCCGGCAGACAGATCCGGAATCGCGCAAGTCCCCGGTTTCTGACCTCTTCACCGCTACCCGCGGGCAAGAGGGGGGGAAGATCGACGGTGTCAATGATGAGACAATGGCTGATCCAGCCTGTCGCGCACAGGTCGACTCGTAATGCACGGTCGTAAGAACGTGCCCCAGGGACTGAACAGAATGGCGAATGACGAAATACCCAATGACGAATCAAGCCCGAATAACGAAGACAGACACTCGTCCTGTCGAGATTGTGGCGAACGGATCCATCATTCGTCATTGGGTATTTCGTCATTCGTCATTTCCCCTCGTCATTGGGTATTTCGTCATTCGTCATTTCCTGTCGGTCGAGCAGTGGGAGGAATAATCATGTTCGGATTGAAGCATGCACACATCGTAGTGACGGGCCTGTCGCTGCTGGTGAATGGATTGGCGTGGGGGCAGACGGTGGGGCAACAGCGGGATCCAGAGCCGGCTTATCAGCGTACCGCCTATGCGCACGAGTCTGAACTGGTCAGCAACGCTCAACTGCAGCTGGCCATGTTCAAGCGACTCAGCGGCTGGGGCTGGGGAGAGATCCGCACCGGCGACGGAAAGCTCATGGCGGTGCTCGATCACCTGGGGGAGGTGATGCTGCGCGATCAGGACATTCCCATGCGGCTGGAGGCGGAGAGGGTCCAGCGCGAAACCACGCCAGACGGCGAGCAGTTGGTCTTTGACGTCAAGTCGCTGGTTGTGCGGGAGAAGCTTCAAGGCACATCGTTTGACGACTGGATGCGGTATCCGCTCGAGCAACCCTGCCTGGTCGGACGGGTGACCATCACGCTTTCACCGGACAAACCGCTGCTCAACCTGCGATACCGGCTTCGCGCGACGGGCAATTTCTACGCTCGGTACATCCGCTTGCCCTGGTTGAAGGCCGGTGAAGCATCGTTTGGTACGGCGAAAGTCGACGCCATCTTCCCTGGTGTTGAATGGGTGGTGGGCGATGAGTGGTCCAGCGGCAGTGACTGGTTCAAAGATCCCTGGGCGTTGCGTGCCGTTCCTCATCCGAACAAGGTGACGATTCCGTTGATGGCACTCAGTCACGAGGGAGTCGGCATCGGGCTGGCCTGGAATCCGCATCAGGTGGCGACGCGCTGGTTCAACTATCGAGGCCATGTCCCTCAGCCAGTCTTCGCCTGTCCGAACTTCGTCGATCGGATGAACAACAATCTGATGGGTATCATGCTGCCCGATGCGACGATTGAGTCGCGCGAGAATCAGATCATTGCCGATCCGCCCTTGGAACTGAAGATTGATCAGCGTGTGGAGTTGGATGCAGAGATCTGGCTCAGCAAGGGTAACAGCATGCAAGTGGTGGTCGACTACCTGCAGCGGCAGGGAATGCCGGAGCCTCCCGAACCGCGTTGGCCGCTGCGTGAGACACTCGACCGCATCGCCTCTGCCTACAATACGAACCTCTGGCACGAAGGTCGCGGTTTCGGCATTGTGCAGCGCGACCAGATCGCGCCGCGCCCGCCGGCGTTTCTCAGCCGCTACCTGGCTGAACACGCGGACTCTGAACTGGCCCAACAGCTACAGGCCAAGATCGCCTGGTGTCAGGCTCAGCAGCCCACGCGGCCCCCCAAAGACGCGACTCCTCAGGCGCTCCTGCGCCGTGGTCAGGAAATCCTCGCACTGCAGCAGCCAGATGGCTCGTTCACGTTCGATCCTGACGGCCGTCACTATCGCAAGGACGACTTCGTCGTGGCACGTTCCTTCATTGAACCGATGGGACACGGCGGCGATACGGCTCTGGATATTACCGTGTTGCCGGCCCGGGAACTGTTGCAACTGGCCAGGCAGACCGGTGATGCCCAACTGCGTGAGGGCGCCCGCCGCGCTTTGGAGCACTGCATGCCTCTCACACGCCCGGAAGCAGGCGACTTCTGGGAAACGCCACTGCACGCGCCAAATCTTCTGGCCGCCGGGCACGCTGCCGTCACGTTTTATGAAGGATACAAGTTCTTTGGGGACGATCGCTATAAGCAGAAAGCCATCTACTGGATCCGCTGCCTGCTCCCCTTCACTCATTTGTGGCAGCCTGACGACAAGCCGATGATCTACAACACGAAACCGTGCCTCTGCAGCAGCGACTGGTATTTCGCCAACTGGGTCCGCGACCACGTGCAGTGGGAAGTGCTCGCGGTGTTCAACGAGTCGACGGCCGCGGGAATTCGCTGGCACGAAGTGGATCCGGAAGTCGACTGGCAGCGATTCCATCGCGGCATCACCGTGGCCGGGATCCGCTGGCTCAGCGACCATCGCCGCGATGACTGGCGGCCGCACAATGTTCCCGAATCGCTGGAACCGTATCGCCAGGGGGCATTCGACATGTGCTTCCCCGATACGCACAATTCGACCAGCGGTAATTACGGAGGCATGTTCATCCTGCCCGACCCGGTCGCCCTGAACATCTATGGCGTGCTGGACGCCGAGAAGTGATGTTCCGCGCGCAGAACGCGAGTCTTCACCTTGGAAATTCGATCTTCCTTGTTCGATATTCGGCGGTTCAGACCCCTCGGTAACCGATGCCGCCAACGGTTCAACCCAGAATCGTCGATCGCGATTCTGCGGCCGCCGTGCAACCTCTGACGAAATACCCCATGACGCACGAAGACGGATCGACAGCGAACCCAGCCGGAGACGACTTTCGTCCAGTCGACAAGGCAGGTTTGTTCGTCATTCGTCATTCGTCATTCGTCATTCGCCATTCGCCATTCCATTGGTCATGGGGTACTTCGTCATTCGTCATTCCCGACAAGTGACATTGCAGCAAACTCAGTCGGTCACAGTGTCCAGCCGGCACGGTATTGGCGCCGCACGTACGAATTCGCCTCGGCGTCATTGGTCACTTCCATCCTTTCACCGTCCCATAACAGCCTGCGGTTGGGGTAGCGCACGGCCAGGTTCCCCATCAGCACCATTTCGGACAGCGGGCCGGAATAGTCGAAGTGAGAACTGGCCGGCTTGCCATCCTTGCACGCTCGAATCCAATCCTGTTCGTGTCCGGCCAGGCCGCCCGGAATCCGCTGCAGCGACGGAGCAGGAGGCGTGTACTGGCGCATCTTCGTTTCCGGAATCAACTGGGGATCACGTCCGTAGCAGCCGCACATCAGAGAACCCTGGTCGCCGATAAACAACACTCCCCCGTCACCGTCTCCCATGGGTCGCCCTTCCTCCAGTTCATCCGGACGAGGCGGCATCATCCCCCCGTCCCACCAGGTGAGCTTCACTGCGGGCATGGCTTCCCGGGCGGGGAATTGGTAGCGTACGATCGTCGAACGGGGATAAGTCTCGTTCTTCGGTTTGGTCTCCTGCCAGAGTCCGTGCCAATAGGTGGAGATACACCCTTCGACACTCGTCGGGTATTTCAGCTTCAGTGCCCAGAAAGGCGCATCGAGGATATGACAGCCGAGGTCTCCCAGAGATCCGGTGCCAAAATCCCACCAGGCACGCCACAGCCCGGGATGATACGTCGGATGATACGGTCGCTCGGCTGCCGGGCCGATCCACAGATCCCAGTCGAGTGAACTGGGAACCGGCGGCGGGTCCGTCGGCCGATCCACCTCAATCCCCTGCGGCCAGACCGGTCGATTGGTCCAGGCGTGAACTTCGTGCACGTTGCCGATCGCTCCATCCCAGATCCACTCACACAGTTGGCGCACGCCGTCGCCCGACCGTCCCTGATTGCCGAGCTGTGTCATGACGCCATGTTTGCGAGCGGCTTGAGTCAGCACACGAGCTTCGTGAACGCTGTGCGTCAAGGGCTTCTGCACGTATACATGTTTGCCTCGCTCGATCGCCGCCAACGCAACCACTGCGTGGGTATGATCGGGAGTGGCCACGATGACCGCGTCAATGTCCTTTTGCTGATCGAACATCCGGCGGAAGTCTTTGTACGTCTTCGCCTGCGGATACTGGGCGAACGTTTTGCTGGCGACCGCGGAATCCACGTCACAGAGTGCCACGATATTCTCCGTGGCGCACTGCGCGAGATTGTGCTGCCCCATGCCACCCACGCCGACGCCGGCCACGTTCAGCTTCTCACTGGGGGCCGTCTCCCCTGCCCCTCCCAATACGTGTCGCGGTACGATCGTCACCGTGGCCGCGGCCAGCACCGCACTGCTGAGAAACTCACGACGGGTGCTGGCCGCCTCACGCTTCGTCGTTCTTTCCGTTTGCCTTGTCATCGATCTGGGTCCTCAAGGAGCAAGATGAATCGAGAGTAAGAAAACAGCATACACTCACACCGCACCGTGCAGTCCTCCTGACGTCATGGCACGTCACCTTTTCCCGGCAGAAGTCGACGAGTGAATTCACGAACACTCCGGCTGTAGCTCCACGGGTCCGTGTCGGGAATACTGTGACCAGACGCTTCGAGCCAACTTGGAATCACTTAGTGATCCGGATCGCCTTCGACCAGCGCATCGTCGTAGCCTTGCTGCAAAGTTGAAACATTCCACAGCGTCACCAGGCCAGCAGCGAAGAGTTGTCACTAACAGGCACGCTCACTGCGCATCGAATCTACCACGTCCCCTCCTCCATCGCACGCGTAACGAGTCCACAATCGCTGACGGACGATTTCTTCGCGCGGCGCGCAGTTCGCTCGTTGGGCTCCAGCATATCCCTGCCACACCGCCCCTTCAATCACGGACCGGGCGGCACGTGCCCGACGTGCTGGCGGAATTTTCTCGTCCCTGATGGGTTTCGGGCATGCCGAACGTGGCCTGATTGCGGTAAACTGAATCGGCTGGTGCGATCCCGTCGTTCACTCTTTCTGGGCACGACCGAGTTCTCTATGAGTCATCCTGGCACACCGAACGATCCCTACTTGCAGCTTTCCAGCGTGGGACGCTGCCGTGTTCTCGCTCGACTGGGCGAAGGGGGCATGGGGGTAGTCTACAAAGGACACCACCAAGACCTGGACCTGGATGTGGCGATCAAGTTCCTGCATCCTCACCTGGTACAACGGGAATCGACCGCCGAACGGTTCCTCCGTGAAGCCCGATTGGCCGCTCGTCTGAACCAGGCGTCGATCGTCCGAGTGTTTGACTGCGGCGAGACCAGCGGTCACTACTATATCGTGATGGAGTACGTTGACGGGCAGAGCGTCGAAGCACAAATGCAGCAGGATGGCCCGCTGAGGGTCGAGCAGGCTCTGAAAATTACCGAATCGCTGGCTCAAGCGTTGGGCGAAGCACTCAGTCAGATCGGTGTGATCCACCGCGACATCAAGCCGGCTAACATCCTGCTGACTTCGACCGGCCAGGTGAAGCTGGCCGATCTTGGCCTGGCCAAGACGATTGCCGAAGGCAAACGCTCGTCGATGCACACGGCGGCCGGAGTGGCATTGGGGACGCCCAACTACATGTCGCCCGAGCAGTTTGCCGATGCCAGCCAAGTCGATCATCGAGCCGACATCTTCTCGCTCGGCGCCACACTCCATCATATGCTCTCCGGCCAGGCACCTTTCTCGGGCGATTCCTTTTTCGCCATTCTGAAGCAGGTCAACGAATCCGATCCAGCTCCGCTTCCCAGTCACGTGCCGCTGGCCGTGGAACAAATCATCATGCGGATGCTGGAGAAACGGCCGGAAGACCGTTTTCAAACCTACGCCGAACTGCTGGAAGCCCTGCGGGACGCTCGCCAGTCGCCCAACGACACGCAGGAGCACCTGATGCCGACGGTCGAAGTGGCCAACACGTCCTCGATCATCCCCTCGGCTCGAGTGGCCGGACGCGTTTTGCGACCAGCAACTCCTACCGAGAACCGCGTCCTGTTAGTGGTTGATATCCAGAACGACTTCTGTCCCGAGGGAGCGCTCGCAGTGCCCGAAGGGGACCAGGTCGTCCCGATTATTAACAAGCTCTCGAGACGATTTTCGCACGTGATCCTCACGCAGGACTGGCACTGTGAAGACCACCTGTCGTTCGCGTCGTCTCATCCGGGTACGCGTCCGCTAGAACGGATTGAACTCTCGTACGGGCCGCAGATCCTCTGGCCCGATCACTGCGTGCAGCTCACTACAGGAGCGGCGTTCCATCCCGGACTGGAAGTGGCCAACTGCGAGTTGATTATCCGCAAGGGATATCATCGCGAAATCGACTCGTATTCGGCCTTCTTCGAGAATGATCGGCAGACACCCACCGGACTGGCCGGCTACCTGCGTGAGCGCGGGTTGAACCGCATCTTCGTCGTCGGCCTGGCGACGGACTTCTGCGTGGCCTATAGCGCGCTGGACGCATGCCGACTCGGATTCGAGGTAACCGTGATCGAGAATGCCTGCCGGGGTATCGATGTGGATGGATCTCTGGCCGCCGCCTGGCAACAGATGCTCGAGGCCGGTGTGGCCCGGGCCTAGGACTGCGCGCGATTCGGCGACACCGACCTGGAATGACGAATGACGAAATACCCAATGACGCGAAGGGGCTAGGGAATTGAACCGCCTGGAGGGAAACGGACGGCCAGTGAACATGGTCTGACCCCAGGATCCATCGTCACAACTGCGACCAGTGCGGTTTTCCGGACCTTGCTTGTCCCCACCAGCGAAACGCGGTTGTTCCACTGCCCCGCCAGGAATATCCGTGTCCAGCGCGTGTGCCTTCATGCCTACTTTGCTCAAACTGTACTCGACAGAGGCTGCCTGCCGTGATAGGTTCGATGAATCAAGTTCTCTGCCGTCCTGCCGCTCTCCATCGTCCGATCCCCTACCGTTCGCAATCGAGCAAGTACTCCTATGACCAGCAAGCGATCTACCAACCGTGTGACCATCTCCTCCAGACGCCAGTTCTTGTGCACGACAGCCGCCTCCGGCGCAGCAGTGCTCGTCTCTGCATGTGCCGAGGGCTTTTCGAACGACAGCATCGACGTCATCGATTATCATGCGCACCTCGATAGTGCAGTTGACCTGCCGAAAGCTCTGCAACTGGCCCAACAACGTGGCGTCAAGCTGGGTATCGTGGAGCATGCGGGCTCTAAGGAGTACTTCTACCGCGGCATGCTCAACAATGATGATGACCTGCGCGCTTACCTCCACAAGCTTTCAGGCCATCCTGTCTTGAAGGGCATCCAGGCGGAAGGCCTGGACTGGATGTCCTGCTTCTCGGCGGAGTTGGTCGCCCAACTCGATTACGTGTTGACCGACGCGCTCACCTTCCCCGACGAGAATGGCCGGCAGATCCGACTGTGGGCTCCGGGAGTCGAATTCCCTGACAAACAGGACTTCATGGAACGCTATGTCGCCTTCCACATCGAGATCATGTCCAAGGAGCCCATTGACATTCTGGCCAACCCCACGCTGCTTCCTACTTCGATGCAGTCGAACCACGACGCCTTGTGGACTACCGAGCGTATGAAACGCGTCATCGCTGCCGCGAAGGAATTTGGTGTTGCGATCGAGATCAACTCACGTTTCAGCCTTCCTCGACTGGCATTTCTGCAGATGGCCAAGGAGGCAGGAGTCAAGTTTTCCTTCGGTTCGAATACACCCGGAATGGGTGTGGGTTTGCTCGACTATTCCGTATCAGTCGCCAAACAACTTGGCCTTCGACCGGAGCACCTGTTCTCCCCGGCTCCTCCCGGCAAGAAACCGATCGAAGTACGGAAGTTCAGCTAGTCCTCTCTGACAGCCAAGAACGAGGGCGCCACTGGCTTTGCCAGTGCACGTAAGATCTAAGGTGCCACTGGCTTTGCCAGTGCTCCTCCGGCTATCGGGCAAGCTACACTGGCGGCTATCGGGTCGGGCAACATTGGCGGAGCCAGTGCCACCCAACCCGAAAGTCACACTGTCACAAAGCACCAGAGGACCAATTCGCCGGTGACTCCTGGAAGCCGATCGGTCAGTGCCGGAAATTCCAACGGCTGTGGAGTAGATAATTACCTCTGTTTCGCGAGTACCTTGGCTGCGCGCAGGGATTGTCGGTCGGTCATGTGATTGACGCCATTTCGCCAATCGACCATCCTGATTCACAGAGACCACAACACTCGTGGAGGATATCCTGCCATGCCAGATCGCCTTCCCACTCGCCTCGCAGCACTCCTTTGGCTGGCAGCCGTCAGCTGCGTGGCGTCGATCACTGCCGCAGCCGAACGATTGCCTAATATCGTGTACATCCTGGCCGATGATCTCGGGTATGCCGAACTTGGCTGTTACGGGCAGACCAAGATCAGGACGCCCAACATCGATCAGCTGGCTGCCGAGGGCTTGCGATTCACACAGCACTACTGCGGCAATGCCGTGTGTGCTCCCTCGCGCTGCGTGCTGATGACCGGAAAACATCCGGGACATGCTTACGTGCGCGATAATCGCAGCACAAATGACCTCCCCAAGGAAATCGTGGACCGATATGGACTCGAGTTTCCCGGGCAGGAGCCGATCCCCGCCGAGGAATTCACGATGGCCGAATTGCTCAAGCAGAGAGGCTACGCCACCGCGGCGATTGGCAAATGGGGACTCGGTAACTTTGGCACCTCAGGCGAACCGAACAAGCAGGGATTCGACCTGTTCTTCGGCTATAACTGCCAGGCTCATGCGCACAGCTATTATCCCGGCCATCTGTGGCGCAATGACCAGAAGGTCCCACTGAACAACAACCCGCCGATCCCCGGTCACGCCCGACTGCCCGAAGGCGCCGATCCTTCCGATCCCGCCTCGTACAACATGTTCAAAGGTCAGGACTATGCTCCCGACCGGATGCTCGACGCCGCACTGCAGTTCATGCGCGATCACCAGAACCAGCCGTTTCTGCTGTACTTCCCCTCGACGATTCCTCACGTGGCCTTACAGATTCCCGATAAGGAGCTGAAACCGTATCTTGGCCAGTGGGAGGAAACGCCGTTTCTCGGGAACGGCTATACCCCGCACCAAACTCCTCGGGCTGCTTACGCCGCCATGATCAGTCGGCTCGACCGGGACACCGGACTGCTGATGAAACAGCTCCAGGAACTCGGACTCGACAACGATACGCTCGTCCTTTTTTCTTCCGACAACGGCACGACGCACCTCGACAAAGAAGTCGATGCCAGGTTCTTCGAGAGTGTCGGTCCGCTGCGCGGACTCAAGGGAAGCCTGTACGAAGGGGGCATTCGCGTACCGCTGATCGCTCGGTGGCCAGGCAAGATCAAGCCATCCACGACCACCGATCATATCTGCGGGTTCTGTGATGTAATGCCCACCATCGCCGAGCTGATCGGCGTCGAACCACCGCCTGGCATCGACGGTATCAGCTTTGCCCCCACTCTGTTGGGCGCAGCGGAGCGTCAGGAGAAGCATGGCTACATGTATTGGGAGTTTCCCGGATACGGTGGCCAGCAGGCGGTGCGGATGGGAGACTGGAAGGGGATTCGCCAGGCCATGCTGCGTCGTGACAACGACAATCCGCTGAAGATCGAGCTCTATGATCTTGGGTCCGATATCAGCGAGTCGCAGGACGTCTCCACCGAACATCCGGATGTCGTGGCTCGCCTTCGTCAGATCATGGCAGATCAGCACACGCCCAGCAGTGTCTTTCCGATGCCACCGCTCGACAAATGACTATCGTAGCCATCGATCGTTGCTCTACGTGCAAAGGTATCCAAGCATGAAACTGCAGATCTCTACCTGGGTTGCGGGCCTGCTGGCCTGTGGTATGGGCGTGGCTTTGCTGGGCAGCGTGAAGATCGCACTGGCACAGCGTCTGAAGATTGACGAAGCGCGGGTCGGTGGTCTGGTATCGATGTGGTCGGCGGGATCGGCTGGTCGGTGATCCCCATTTTGATCGGTGCCTATGCACGCAAGACAAGCATCCAACGAGGCTTCCTGATCGCTGTGGGCGCAGCCGTTGGACTCCCTGTGATGACGGTCATGCTGCATCTGGCCTCCACCAGGTGAGAGCCGCACGAGAAACGTGGCGGGCATGGCTGGCAAGATGGCAATTCGAAGAGGGAGTCCAGCTCGAGGAGTTCGGCGGCGGGGGGGCTTCCGAACGGGGGTTTCTTCCGAACGGGCGGCTGGTGCCGTAGAATGACATGTATGAAACCCGCAAAGCGACCAGAGCAACTAGAACGATTTGACGAAACAGACGATTGCGAGGACCCGTGGATCGAGTGGTATCGGCTCACGCCCCAGCAACGATGGGAAGAGTCGAAGAAGAACTGGCAATTCTATCTCCAAGTTGGAGGGTCGCTTGATCCCGAACCCGATAGTCAAAGTCCTTTCGACTCTGTCATGCCACGAGGTCAGGCACCTGCTTATGGGCGGGCAGGCGTGCGTGTTTTACGGCGCGGCGGAGTTTAGTCGAGACTGCGACATAGTGATTGTCGCGGACGAAGCCAACCTGAAGCGATTGGCTTCGGCGCTCGATGAGTTGAAGGCTACCTGCATTGCTGTTCCGCCGGCCGATTGGAGCTACCTGGATCGCGGACACGCCATCCACTTCCGTTGTCACCATCCTGACGCCTCCGGTATTCGACTTGACGTGATGACGAAGATGCGAGGCTGTGATGGCTTTGAATCCCTCTGGGAACGCCGCACGACCATTCAGGACGCCGACGGTGTTATCTACGAATTGCTTGGCATCGAAGACCTGGTGAAGGCCAAGAAGACACAACGCGACAAAGACTGGCCCATGATCCGACGGCTCGTCGACGCTCACTATCACCAGTACTGTAAAGAACCGACGGCGGCCCGTGTTCGCTTCTGGCTGCGCGAATCCCGAACACCAGAGACACTCATTCGCCTCGCCGCGCAATACCCGGAAATCGTGCCAGAGATGATTCGAATTCGGCCGCTCGTAGCCGAAACGATCAGTGCCAGCCACTCTGCACTCGCGGCGGAACTGGAGAAGGAACGACGTGGGGAAGTGGAGGCCGACAAAGACTATTGGCGTCCTCTGGTAAGAGAACTTGAGGCAATGCGTCTGGCGAAGCACAAACGGAACAACTGATTCACCCACCCGGCAACCTCCCGCGCTAGGGGGCCCTTTCCAGATCCTCATCCTGAGTACGTTGAAACCGAGACGGCGTTCCGCTCGTATCGCGAAGATTGCGAAGCTCCAACGTGTCCTCGGTGATCTCGATCACCTGATAACGCTCGGTGGGCGCCAACTCCGTCCCGGCGCGACCGAACCAGGCGTAGGCGGTGTCCCGATCCCCATACTGCCAGATCTGGAATCGACTGCCATCAAACGCCCATTCCATGTATCCGCGCTCAAACCCGGACGTCGAACGCCACCGTGCGGTACCATCAGAACGGAAGTTCAGCAGGTTTCCCTTCGTACCCTTCCAGGTCCCAACCATCGGCCGCAGGCGATCGTCAGGTGGCCAGGCAGTGCGAAGCCCGGGCGCGTTGGCGGGTATCCAGTGATTCACGTACGTCGCAAAGTGCCCCGCATAGAGCACCATCACCGGGCGATACACGCCGCCGATCCTTTTGAGGTTGCTCTGGCCGGTAACGCGGTACTCCAATTCCGACAGGGCAATGAACGGCCCTATGCTCACCACGCACAGGACGACAAATGTCGCTAGCGATGCTGCTGCGAAGAGCGATGCGCGCCATAGCTGGGAGGCCTTAACGTTCCGATAAGTAGACCTGCAGGCAAGAGCGAAGCAGACAACGCTCAGCAGGAAGATCACGTAGTGCGGGCACTTCCGTATCGCAACGATGACGCCTCCCAGTCCCACCATACAAACCAGAATGGCGAGCATCGAGAACTGATACCACCGACGAATCACGGCCTCTCCCATTCCGGCCGTAGCCGCACAATGAACCGATGCGATGATTTGGCCAAGGTCACTCAATGACGACAGGTCACATTTTACTGCGAAGAAGAACAGGAGACGATCGTTCTCCCTCGCTTACGCTTCGGGCTACCATTTCAGCGATCACTTCCCGTCGACCGCCTGTTGAAGAAACGTCTTGAGCGGTCCGACAGGAAGAGCAAAGCCAGCCCCTTCGATGTTTCCTTTTAGCGAAATGAGACCGATCACACAGCCGTGCTCGTTGAACAAGGGCCCTCCGCTGTTGCCGGGATTGATGGCTGCTGAGATCTGAATGTACCGCTGTCCTTCAATCTCCCGCTGCGGATTGCTCACAATGCCGGTAGTCATCGTCCGGTTGAGGATCTGATCGCCCAGTCCCGGGTCTCCAATCACGGTGACGGACTCACCGGTGTCAACACGATCGTCCGGTGAAAAGTGAACGTGAACCAGATCCCGCGACGGCTCGATTTTGAGCAGCGCCACGTCAAGTGCAGGGTCAATACGTATGATCTGGGCGGGCGTTCTGAGCGGAGCAAACTCTTCGGCACCGGGTGTGGAGTTATAAACGACCTCGATGGAATCGGCGGCATCGACCACATGAGCCGAGGTGAGCACGTATCCGGTGCTCCCGATGAAGAAACCGGTGCCGGAAGTCACATCGGTCAACACAGATACCACGGCGTCCAGATACTTTTTGCCGATGTCGCGCGCTGTGAAAGTACTCTTCGCATCGTGTGGATTGAGCGCCTCGAGCTGCGGTCTCGGCACCGTCTTCGCTTTCGGCTCAACCTCCGGTGTGGGCGGCTGCGGTTTGGCGCGATGAGCGAGCTCCTGCAGAGTGAGCTTGAGCGGAACGGCGCGCAGATAGCGTCCTGTGGGATCGGAGCACACGAATACGAGATTCCGGCCGCTGGGAGAAAAGAACAATTGCTCCACTGTCACGTCGCCCAGGCCACCCTCGCGCAGCAACAGCTTGTTCTCCAGCAACTTGCCCGTTTCCCGGTGGAACAGCACGGCCGAGCCGCTCCCGGGTACCGCGACGATAGGCAGCAACGGATGAAAGGCCAGTTCGGTCGTAACCGCTCGATCCTTGGTCTCGTAGACCACTCCGGGAGCACTCAGGCTATCCGTTCGCCACCCCTTGAGGTTCTTGGAGTGCATCGGCGTCCCGACAAAAGACAGGTAAGTCAGGCGCTGGCCATCGGCCGACATGCGGATTCCCTTTCCATTTCCGCCTGCCTGCCGAACTACCTCACGCAATCGAATGCGACTGCCGATATTCCAGCTCAAGAGCAGGTCCACGTGGCCGTATTCGGGAATCTCGATCAATCGCCAGTCAGGATTAATGTGGAAGCTGCTCCCACGCTCGTAGAGATCCTTGTATCCCGTATAGAGACGTTTACCATCCGGCGAGACTTCGACCCACGTTCCGAGAATCCCCGGTGCTTGGACACGACCTGTCGCCTCGTCGACCGTCAATACCGTGTAGCGAGGGAGCTCCATGGCGTGCTTGATCGCCACGAAGCTCTTCGCGCTGGTCGGACTGATTGCCAGGTCGGTGACTTCCAAAACCTGCAACTCGTCCGTCGCCAAGGGAATCTCCCGCCTGACTTTCATCTTCCGCTTATCGATGATCTGCAGAGCGGGGTTGCCGCCCCGGACGACACCGAGATACACATCCGCCCGCTCTTCGATGAATTCGTACGAGTTGGGAAGGGTGCGGATTTCCGTCACAGTAATGCCATCATCCGCCAGGATCCGCAGCGAGTTACCCTGCAATAGCAGCATCTGTTCACGATCGTAACTGTTGGAAATCGCGAACCGATCGACAACCAGATCGACCTTGGCAACTTTGTCGAGCTTCGCAAGATCTCCGCCCACGGAAGCGGCCAGGTCTTGGTCCACAACTTCCAGTTTCGGGCGAACGAATGTGACTTCGCCACCCTGCTTCACCCGAATCTTGAGTTCGTGCACGCCGACCTGATCGGCACTGGGAGTCCACCGGAAGTCCCCTTCCGGCGTCAAGGACACTCCGGGCAATTGTGACATCAGTGCCACGGACATTTCTTTGGAGACCGTCAGCTGGAACTGGAATAACTGTCCGGCAACGATCCTGGACGGAAAACCCTTCGCCAGGCTGTCGGTCCACGTCGAGCCGGCCCCATGATCGGTATCGTCACTCGACTCCGCTTCCGGCGACGTCACGGCGACGCCCTGGTCCGACGAGGACGAGCTTGCTCCATGGGGCGAGAAAGCTGCCGTATCCGCGGCCAGTACCATTCCTCCCTCGCCTGTCAATACGAACAGGAAGAGTCGGTCCTGGTGAGTGCAAGCCACGGGGTGATCAAGGTAGTAATCCCTCGTGCGATACAGATGACGGTACACCTTGTGGAAGTCTTTGCTGGGTATCGGATACGTAACCGTTCGCTGCCCGATGTCTGTGAGCTTGAGGTCGAGTCGATGAGCCGTGAGTAAGCCGTCCGTCAGGGAGTAGAGCAGTTTCTGTGAGACATCTGGCACGATCAGCATCCCCAGATCCTTCTCCAACTGAGTGATCGGAACTCCGGCAAAGACAGCATTGGCCGAGATCCAAAAACTGCCCGAAGAGACCTGATATACGAACGGCGTCTGCGAAATTCCGCCGCGAAACACGGGCTCCGGTTTGCCTTGAGCAGAAAGATACTCCGAATACCGGAAGGCGGTCATATCTCCCGATGGGCTCAGCTGAAAGGAACCTTGAGTCATGACGATTTGTCCGTCGTAACTGACCGTTGCTTCGGGAGCGTGAGAAAGCAGGCGGCACGTGTCCGCCTTCGCGTCCACCACAAACACGTGGCTGTCCTGGTAGGATGCCTGCCGTCCGGGACCGTGACACGTGACGACGAGTTCACCACGGTAGTTCTGGCCGCCCGGTGCGGAGATATGAACAACATTCGGCTTACCCGCCTTCAATTCGTTCACTTGCCTCCAATCACCCCCCTGCTCAAAAACGCTGATAGTCCCCTGGCCGTGGTTGGAAACAAACAGCTTGTTGTCGCGACAGAGAATGCACCGCGGGGCAACCGTCGCGATCGAAGTAGCGATCTTGCTGTCGAAGACGTCATAGACCGTGAGCTGATTATCCGCCTGATGTGAGATCGCGAGGTACCGTCCGTCTTCGGTCATAGCCATGCTGGTGGCCGGGCTCTCCAGCAGCAGCGACTCGAAGGCAACCGTCGTCGGTGGCTCTGGCTTCGTCCGTGTCTCGGCAGCAGCGTTCACGTCCTCCTCTGCGGCAGCATTCGACTCCTCCGCCGCCACAGCACCCGGTCCTGCCGCTGACGAATCTTGTGGCTCCGCTTCAGGACCAGGCGATTGGGGCGGTGGCTCTTGATCGGCCTTCGGAGCAGCAACCGGTGCGTCAGGCAGAGCCGCTTGTTCAGCTGGTGCAGGCGGATCAAGCGGCACGATCTCCGGGACGTCTGCCTGCGGAGCTGCAGACGAGTCAGGGCTCTTCTTATCCTGTGGTGGCTGCTGGATCGGGAATGCCTGCGGCGAATTCCTTACCGGCTCCTCGTCGACCAAGGCAACACGCGGCGCGGGGGGATTGGGTGTCGCTCGCAGCGATTTACCGACCAGCAAATAGGCGGCCATGAGAATGGCAACTACCAGAAGCGTGCCGAGGCCGCCGGCGCAGAACAACAGCCACGCTGGCCAACTCTCCTGCGGCACAATGAACGCCGGCTTCGCAACGGCCGGCGGGATCGGACCAGCCACCGGTGGCGTCAGCGGTGCAACGACGGGCGGAGGCAGCGAGGGTCCCACGACGCGTGGCTTCTGCTGTTCCACCTGGAAAAATCCTACCGGATCAACACCACTCTCGTTGTCCGGTGCGACCTGGCTATCGCTTGCCAGAGGCACTTCGATCCGGCTGCGGCACTGCGGGCACCGAACCCGCTTTCCCGCGTACTTGGACTTCACACGCGTTTGGAACGAACAGGCTGGGCACTGGACGGGAATCGACATGATTTGCCTCCGCTCACGTCAGACCCGCGCCCCTCTCGACACGGATCGTGGTCCATTTTCCAACATTCTGAGGCAGATGTCGAGCTTCATCCCGGGAATTTACCTCCCGCCGTCGCGACGTAGCGCGGACTTCAGTCCGCAACCGCCCCGCGTAAACCGTTACCGTCGCGTTGTAGCGCGAACCTCAGTCCGCGACCGCCCCCCACCAACCGCCAACCATCAAGAACACCATGCCAACATCCTCCGCTGCTCATCCATTTCATCATCGCGAACCTCAGTCGTCCTCTACCGCCTGAACGTGATGGACTGCTCCGTTCGCCGTCACACCGTCGCCTACTGCACCTCGAGCACCGTCACGCTATGTGGCGGCAACTCGCAGTGGCCGCTCTGAAACGAGAGTTCGCTTGAATGAGGAACGACGCGGTCGGGCCGGTCCACGTCGTTGTAGGCATCGGGAGCATCACCGGAAAGCAGGGTGGCTCGATAGCGGCCGCGCAGCAACCGGTCCCCCATCCGCACCGCGCACGACAGCTGGCTCGTCGCATGCCGATTGATCAACACGACTCGCCATTTCTGCCCTGACGGGTCGCGCGTTGCCAGAGCGTCCAGGACCGGGACGCTCCGGCCGTCATGCTGCAAGGGGATGCTGGCCACTTCCGTCGGAATGACGGTTGTCTCGAGCAGATTGCTGTACATATCGAGCACGTGATAGGTCGTGCGTTTGACGAGTCCGTGGGGATGCACATAGAGCGGCCCGCGCGTATTGACAATCGGCGCAATGTTGGCCATCCCCACATCGTCTGCATGACGCAGGCAGGCGTTGAGAAACGACGCGGAAAAGAGCGCATCGGCCATCGTGTACTGCGAAGCGATCGCATTCTTCTGGCGAGCCTGGATGAACGACGCCACGCCCGTATCCTGTTCGTCGCTGGCCGCTTTGCGAGGGAAGCCCGGATGGTGCCAGCCGCGCAGGTTCCATTCGTCGAAGGCGATCTTAACACGCCCCCGACAGCCGGATTCGTCGAGCAATTCGATGACCCGATTGATGGTCGATTCGGGGCCTTCAGAGAGCGTGATACACGACAGGTAATCGGGTGTCAGGTTCTCTCCCCAGCAGGGAAGCCAATACTCATGGATCGCCACGAAGTTGAGTTGCTGTCCTGCCTTTTCCAACAACGGCAGCGTCCACTCCCGGTTGGGAGTGGCGGCGGCCAGCAGTTTCAAGTTCGGATCCACACCCCGCATCAGCTCGGCCGAGCGCAGCACCAGAGGCCCCCACTCCTGCGGTGTCTTGGCGCCGATTTCATGCCCGCCCCAGTTCTCATTGCCAATGCTCCAATAGCGGACATCCAGCGGCTGGAGGTGACCGTTGGCCGCGCGCGCTTGAGCAAATTGACCGCTGGTGGCGTTGCAGTACTCGACCCACTGCTTCATTTCCTCCGGCGTGCCGTTTCCGGCATTCGTGCAGATGTACGGTTCGCAGCCGACCTGGCGGCACCATTGGACGAACTCATCCGTCCCGAACGTATGGGGATCTTCCACACCCCACACCACATCCAATCCACTTCGTCGTTGCTTCCCGACCCCGTCTTTCCAGTGATAGCCGCTGGCGAAACAACCGCCCGGCCAGCGGACGATCGCGAGCCGAAGCTGCTTCAATGCGTCAATCACATCCTCGCGGAATCCCTGTTCGTTCGACAAGGGCGAATCAGGCTCAAACAGCCCGCCATAAATCTGGTCGCCAAAATGCTCAATGAAACCTCCGTAGATCAATCGACTGGGGGTCACCCCGCTTGATTGGTCATCGATCCTGACCATTGCCTGCACACCTTGCGATGTGTCAGCCAGCCCCTCAAGCACCACATCGTCGTACCAGGCCTGGCCTGTCGCTTGGCCCCATCCACCATAGAGACAGTTGATTTCCAGCTGTGTCTCCTGGCCCGTTCCAAACGTCGTGGAAACTCGAGTCCAGTCGCTGGTGCCCGTCACCCGGTTGGTCCGCACGTGCTGCATGTTCTGGATGTTCAAGAGAGCGCCCACGGCCCCATGCATGTTGTGCGTCCTGATCCAGCCCGAGAGTCGGTACAGAGTATTCGGCCGCACCTGCACAGTCGCCGTCCATGCCGCGTCACTTCCCTGCTCCGAGCGGATGGAGAGACACTGCCCGCCGGAGTGGCCCGCTGTTGCCAGCGACCATTGAGCTTGTTCAGCGCCGCTCCACGCCCGCGATATCCAACCATCGGGACGGCCATCAACCGACGATTCGAACGAGGGATTGGGAAGCAGGTTTTCCGCCGCAGCGGTCCCCGGGGCCGCAGAAGAAATCGCAGCGCACACAGCCCATAGCGTGGCGATTGGCAAGACCAACCTGAGTCGGCAATAGCGTCTGTTCACCAGCGTTGTCTCCTGCTTCGATATTCGCGGCGTGCCCACCTTGAGTATACCGCTCAAGCATCAACTGGCGAAACCCGCATCAAGGCACGCCTGTAGCATGGGAAGATAATGGCAGGACAAATGGCCTGTGCGATAGTTGTAGATTTCTCAAGGTGAGCCTTGTCTTTCTTGGAAGATTCACTTCGTTACCACGCAGCGGTTGCATTCAACAGTAGTAACCGTTCCCAGACCGGCGCTGATTTGGCCGCGAGTTGGCACAGAAAGTCGCCTTGTGGCGGTCGCTGCGGAACTAGGCCTGTCTCAATAGTGTTCGGCACGGGCGCGAACTCGGCGTACGTCATGCTTCTGTCGGCCGCCGCGGCCAGCTGCCCTCTCACACCTCCCGCCCCCCACGAGCTCCGCTCGTGCGGTGGAGCAGATGGTCAGCTACCACACCGCCCCCTCACTCCTCTCCGCCCCCCCACGAGCTCCGCTCGTGCGGTGAAGCAGATGGTCAGCTACCACGCCACCCCTTATCAGCCGGCGCATGGAATCTCTGCCGTTCTTTCTGTAACGAATTCTGATGTCGCGTGATTCTATTGATACAAGCAAGCGTGCCCGGCGCTCGTACCTGGCGTCCAGCATTCGAAGGAGCATTCCAGCCATGGCCGGTTCCACCACACACCGTGACCAGTGCACCGACAGCGCTGTGCCAACCGGCGGGAGCCGACGCGGCATATCAACTGCGTTATGCCTGGACCGGCTGGCCGTCGCGGGGTTCCTTTTTTGCTCGAGACTCGGTCCTGGAACGGATCGAGCAGACGAATCCGCACTGGGAGCGGGACAGCTGGCGAGTATGGGAATACCACGGGACCGACGGCTGCGTGCAGATTCTCTTCAGCACGACACCGGAGATCACCCCCATCTTCGTGGCGCAACGAGCGAAAGGTCGGCCGGCCTACGCGCTCCGCTCGGCCGGTATCCGAATCCCGTTCAGCCGGAAGGTGGCGGTCCGATCCGTCGGTGACAATACACGGCGCGACGTGGAGGCCTATCTGGAGCGACAGGTGGCGAAGGAGCAGTTCGTGGACCCGCAGTTCGCCCAGCGCACGGCCGAGTTGACCGTCGTCAACCCGGCCGTGGACCTCTCGCAGCCGACGCCACGCAGTCGCGGTCGGTACTGGTATAACCTGCACCTGGTGTTGGTCGTCGAGCAGCACGCTCGTCTGGAGTCCTGGCCGGTGTTGACCGGTTTGCGCGCTGCCTTCCTGCGGATCGCTGACCGCACAGGGCACGCGGTGGCTCGGCTGTCGGTCATGCTAAGCCATCTCCACGCGGCGTTACGTGCCGAGGCGGACACGGCACCGCTGGAGATCGCGTTTTGCTATCAGAACAACCTCGCGCATCTGCTGCGACTCTGACGCGTCTGGAGCTCAGGGTTCTACGTCGGTACGTTCGGCGAGTACTCAATGCAGACGGTGAGGAATCGCTTAGCTCACCATCTGATGCACCGCACGAGCGGAGCTCGTGGGGGTCAACGGAGGAGGCGACTGTGATGAACGGGCAGTACTGGAGACGGTCACTGAGTCCGACCGACTCTACGTGATGGACCGCGGCGATGCGAAATTCGCGCTGCTGCACAAGATCGTCGCTGCCCAGAATAGTTACGTGTGCCGACAGCGAGACCACAGCACGAGGGAAACGATCGAACAACGATCTCGAAACAACGACGCCCAACTCGATGAGATCATCAGCGATGAGATCGTTCGCTTTTCGCCCAGCTCCGGTGGCAGTTGCCCGGACCACGTGATCCGCGTGGTCTGCATCCGCAGCCATCCGCGCACCAGTCGTGGCAAGTACCGGGGTGGATCGAGTGGCGTGGACAGCGATGGCATCCTGAGAATCGGCACGAATCTACTGGACGTCCCCGCCGAGGTGGTCGGTCTGGTGTTTTCCCATCGCTGGTCGATTGAGATTTCTTTCGGTTCTTCAAACATATCCTGGGCTGTCGCCACGCGGGTGAGCCACAACCAGAACGGCATCGAGATTCAGACGTACTGCGCCATCATGGCGTGCCTGCTGATTGCTCTCTGGACTGGTAAGAAGCCCACGCTCCGCACGGAGGAAATGATCTGCTTCTATTTCTGCCGGATGGCGGACGAGGATGAACTGTTGCAGCACCTTGAAAAACTGAAGTCTCACAACGCATAGAAATCCCGCCGCGCGAGACGACTACGCATCCTTCACGCTGCGCGGTGGTCAACCAAAACGCGATCCCCACGCCAGGCGTCGCGTCATGCGACTGGAACACCGCCCGCGGCTTCCCGTACTACAAGAGCCATCACACTCAACACCAGACTCAACACCAGGCACCCTCAAATCTCGCGCCGCACGGACCTGGGACTGTCTCTCTTTCAGTGGTGGATATGGCTGCCAACTGTTCCGTGAGCCGATCGTTCGCACCGGCGCATGTCGATGGAAGAGAACACCCGCGACCCAACGCAGCATGATGACTGGCGATTTGCCAGGACGTGCCGAATCGGCTACAACTGGGGCGAGGAGTTCTTCTGTGCGATCCAGTTTGTTTTCTTTGTTTTACTGGTGGGTGATTGCCGCAGCCTTCATCGGGCCGGGGACGGTGACCACTGCTGCTCGAGCTGGTGCGCAGTACGGCTATCAGTTGGTCTGGGCGGTGCTCTTCTCGGTCGCAGCCTGCATGATTCTGCAGGAGGCGGCCGCGCGGGTGACGATAGTGACCGGCCAGCCGCTGGCTCAAGTCATGGGCCAGCAGCTCGGTCGCTGGATAATGCTGGCGGTGGCGATCGCCGTGGCCATCGGGTGCCTCGCTTATGAGGCCGGCAACGTGACGGGCGCCGCGGCGGGGATTGCCCTGCTGGGTGACTTGCGACAGGAGTGGATTGTTGTCGCCACCGGTGCGGCCGCCGCTGCGGTCCTTTGGTACGGAAGCATTTCGGCCATCGCGCGCTGGCTCGGATTCCTCGTCCTGGTGATGGGATGCTGCTTTGTAATGTCTGCCGCACTCATCATTCGCTCACCGGCGGAGTGGCTGTCGGGAGCGGTACTGCCACGCGTGCCGCCGGATGGATCGTGGACGGTCGTCGGACTGATCGGCACGACGATCGTCCCCTACGCGCTCTTCCTCGGGTCCGGACTGGCTCGAGGTCGTCAGGTGCCGGAAATGCGTCGCGGCACGGTTTTGTCCGTGGGGGTGGGAGGCCTCATCACGCTGGCCATCCTGGTTACGGGAACGGCGGTCTCGGGAGAGTTTCAGTTTGCCAGTCTGGCAGTCGCCCTGGAGACAGCGGCGGGGCCGCTGTTTGCTGTCTGCTTCGCGTTCGGACTGTTCGCGGCCGGATTCACGTCAGCCATTACCGCTCCGACGGCGCTGGGGATGGTGGTCGAGAGCATCTGGCCTGCCATTCCTCAAACGGCCACCAAATCCATCCGCGTGGCCGTCGTCCTCTTTGGCACGTTGGTGTCGTTGTCTCACTTCCAGAGTGTGGCCATCATCATTGCCGCTCAGGCACTTAACGGGCTGCTGCTGCCACTGACCGGCGTGACGTTGGCACTGGTCCTGCATCGCCCCGCGTTACGAGCAGCCCCGTACGCCACCGGCCCGCTCGGCTCGTTGGCATTGATATCATCGGTGTGCGTGACGATTGTGTTGGGTATAACAGCCATCGTGCGACTGTGCGAATAAGAACCGCCTGCGTCTTTTTCGGATTTTCGCAATTTCCTACGCAACTCGGCGGAAGAACTCACGAGCACATAGAGGTATTTGAACACCGGAGGTCCGCTGGAGATTCAACCCATGAGCTGGTCGTACCACCGCGCGACTCGAATCTGGCGCTGCACCAGGTATTCGGATTTGCAGTACGCGGAAATCAACAACTTCGCCGAATATGGGCAGCCGGTCAGTCCTTACCAACCTGGTTACGACCACAACCACACTCCCGATTTCGGCAACATCGTGATCGAGATGCCGCAATCGCAGGTAATGCACCACGGATACGGTCGGAACATCACGGCGCTCGATTTTCCGTTAGTGAATCACTTCCTCGACAATGGAGTGCTCACGGGGGACACACAATACATGCCACAATGCGTGGAACGGGCCGCCGATGCGGTCCTGGCGGCCGTGGGCCGGACTGCTCGAGTGCCCGCAGGCAGGTACACGCTCGACAGCCTGATCGCCAGCGGATCAGCGCGTAACAGAGATCGATTCATCAATACGAACCTCTACGGCTGGGGCTCCTACGGCATCACAGCCGGCAGCATTTCGGCAGGCGATGCCGCTTACATTCATGGTACGGTCAGCTTCGCTCTGATGCGCAGTTCGGTTTTTGTCGTCACTTCCACAGAACGTCGAGTCGAAGCGGAGATCGGTGCCGGCGACGACAACTGGGACTTCAGCTCCAGTACCATCAACCCTGTCGTGAACGCCACCGTGGCGACGGTTTTCGGCCCGGCCCACTACAACCTTACCCGCCCCATCCAGCTTCTCTTCCGTGGCCCAGGGAAGCAGATGGTTGCCTCCAAGAGATTGTGAATTTGTTTGGTCGACCAGATCGCGTGACAATCACGGCTCGTGCTCTGTGACAGCTTGACTTTCGGGTTGAGTGGCACTGGCTCTGCCAGTGCAGACTTGCCCGATAGCCAAAGGAGCACTGGCGAAGCCAGTGGCACCCTAATTCTTAGCTGTCACAAAGCACTAGCCGTTCGTTGTTCGACAAACACACGCGTTCTGAGTTGGTTGACACGCTTTCTCGCCCAGCGAGTCCAAGGTGAGTGCCGGGCAGCAGTGCGTTCGGCAACAACGCAGATTGGAGCTTCTTGATTCACCAGATTCACCGAGTTAGGCTTAAACGTGGCCATTGCGGCGCCGGAGCCGTCCTTGCGGGCAGTGATCCACCGTCAGCGTCTACTTGGGGAGAACGAGATGGAATCGCGACACTTCGTGGACACCTACGATCGAATCCAGCTGTATGAGGAGTTCGAACGAGCTTGGGCGGGCTTGGCGATCTACTACCATCTTCGACTTCGGCAGGCTGAGACGGACGTCCAGCGAGGCAGGCCGTTGACCAGGTTTTCCGCACAACTGCAGCAATACGTCTTGCCAGTTGCTCTGATATACGGGAAACTGCTGAGCAATCAATGGACCACGAAACTGCTGGACGAAGCCTTCAAAAGGGGGCTTGGACTGATTGCCCAAGGTGTGGGGATGCCTGACCAATCACTCGGCCCGCTTGCCCCTCTGATCAAGTGGCTTCCGTTGCTCGCTTACCACAGGCTCCACCGACTCCTGGAGAAAGCGGACGTCAAGTGGAAGGGCAAGGTCGATGAAGCGGCTACTCTGCAGCAATTGCGGAACCAATTCGACCGGCAGTCGGTCAGATTGCGGCATGAGTTGCTGCGTCTCAAGTCCCAGTTTGCTCGAGAGGCGTGGACATGACCGCCATCTAACGCATGGCGGTTCCGGGTTTCTCACAGCAGGACCTGGCCGCTCATGGTAGTGCTATATGCGCGATTGGGCCACGCTTGGACCATCACGACGTGTTTGACTTTCTTCGGCCGGGATCATAGGCTGTCAAGCGAAGAAAGTGTTATGTACCGCCGACAACCGGCATTCATGGACTCCTCCCGGACACTGTCAGGCAGACTGTGCCCCACGTCGTGACGATCGATTCGCAGTCGAATGGTGGTTTTATCGCTGAGGTGACAGATGACCTGGTTTGAGACGCTGACCGGCGTGACGGAGAAGTCGCCGGAGCACGTTCGGCAACATCTCTCAGTCGAGGGACGACAACTGCGTTCACAAGCGAACGGTCGATCGTGGCAATGCGGCGAATTAGAGACACCGACTCTGGAGAGACTTCGCTCATCGGCCCGTAAGGTCGTACACACTTCGAGCCCCATTTCGGTCCGGGAAGTTGTCGCCCATGTGCAACACCTGCACCGGGATCGGCACCAAGCGAACGCGATGTTCCAGGTTGCTTCGCAATTCAATCTACTGGAGATGGTATCGCCGGGATTGACTCCCGAGCACGGAATCGGCATCTATGAAGACGATTTGACTCAAGGTCCCGCGTGCGCCATCGCGGCTGGAGCCGGTACGATTTATCGCAACTATTTCGCTGTCGTGAATGGACGCGTGGGACAATCTGCGGATAACCAGATTGACTGTCTTGCGGACGTTGGTGCACTGCTCGGCAATTCCGGCCAGCGGCTGTGGGAAATGACCAATGGCTACGCCTTGCCGTCGAGGGACGGATTGACTGAGGTCAATCGTCAGTTGCAGGACTCCAGCGAAACGGGCCTCGATCGAATCCGACAAGCACTCCGGATCGGGCTGCAATGGGACACCCAGGTGACACTGGACGATGCCACCCACACCGTATCCCAAGCCTATTGCTCGGCGATGCCGGTCGCCTATACGGTGCACTCCCTGGAACAATGGGCTCCCTTGGCGACGCTGGTGTTGGAAGCGGCTTATGAGGCCACCCTCTGTGCCGCGATCCTGAATGCCGAGCGCACAGGAAACAAGCAACTCTATCTGACGCTGCTTGGCGGTGGTGCGTTTGGCAACAGCGTCGAGTGGATCCTGGGGGCGATACGACGCTCACTCACTCTCTATGCCGACTTCGGCCTCGACGTCGCCATCGTGAGCCATGGATGGTCCAAGCAATGCGTGCAAGACCTGGCACGCGAGTATCTCTGATACGATCACGACGTTGTCCAGACGCGGTGGAGACTGGTGAAGCTCGTCGCCCCGCACCGTCAGCGTCCACCAGATCCCATTGCGGCCTCAAGAACACCGCCCCTCCCCCTTGGTTTGTGCCGCGAAATCAACACCAGCGGCAGGAAGAACACGAAGTCGCGTGATCGGTGCGGTCCCGTTACCGCTTGGCGGCGTTTCAGCCCTCTCAGACATCGTCACTTGGCAAGATTCACCGAGATATTGCGCCCGTCTGGGTCGGAGATGGCACGACCTTGTGGGAGAACCCTGTCACTGTGCGTTGACACCGTCGCCTCTGCTTGACATTCGGGAACTTGCATTCCATCCAGACAATGCGAGAACCGCAGCGGTACATCATTTGCTCATTCTTCAGTACCCTGGTTCAGTACCCGGGTTTCGCCCATACGCTGTTGATCTGTGGGAGATTGCGCCGATGTTAAAGAACTATCCGATCTGCGAAGCGCCCGACCGAGATCACGAACTGCGTGATTCGTCGAGCCCCCGTGAGCAACTGCTGGGCATGCTGCTGGTAATACTGGCTCTGTTGATCGCTATTCTGCTACGGTCCATGTGATGCCCGATTTCTGCCCGCGTCGCGCAGCTGCGATTCATCAACAGCGACCACAACACAGCTGCGTCACAGGCGATTGCCCGCGCACGTGGCCGTACAACAAGCCGACGATGACCAAGCGAAGAACCGACCACGAGGAAGCGGCGGTCGACTTCAGAGGCTCGATCATCATGCTGATACGGCCGTCGCGTCTCTGACTGCTTTTCAACAGGGCAATTGGGCTCTGGGCAACTGAACCTGTAGCCAGGCTCTCTGCCGGCCTCGAACATCCCCAAGCACACTGGAACAGGACCATGGCATCCAGACGGAACATCATCATCACCAGCTACGATCACGAACGGCTGGAGAGTTTGTTCATCAGTGACTTTGCACGAGCATTCAGCGACAAGCCCTACCTGCAATCACTTCGCAGAGAGCTCGACAATGCTACGATTGTTGATCGCGAAGATGTTCCATCGGATGTGGTCACCATGAATTCAACGGTACGGTTGCGTGAAATGCTCAGCGGGGACGTCGCCACTTATACGCTGGTGTATCCCCACGACGCCGATATCGCCAAAGGCAAGCTATCGGTACTGGCCCCCATTGGAACAGCCATTCTCGGTTACCGAGTTGGCGACCAGATTCGCTGGCCCGTTCCCTCTGGAACAGTGCGGTTCCAGATCGAAGAACTGGTCTTTCAACCCGAACGCGACGGCGTAGTCGCCTGAAGCCAGACGGGCCTCGTCCCTCCTCCATGCGATCCTTGTGGCCGCGGTGGGAGCCGCAACGATGTGGGCGATGATGAAGTGTGGGAAGCCGATCAGTGAGCGCCGTCGCGGGGATCGGAGACGGTCTCAAGAGAGGAGCAAACCCGACGGCACCTCCTGCGCAGAGTGTCTTACGGCCGGATCGCTTCCAGCAACTGCTCCAAGTTCACCTTGGCATCGCCCAACAGGAGAATCGACTTCGGATCCAGATAGAGCGGATTGTCCACGCCTGAATACCCTGGCTGGTCATCAAGGTTGCAGACCAGCACTTGTCGGGCCTCTCCACGCCGCGTTGACTCCGGAGTCTCAGTCGGCATAGCGAACGCAAGGGGCGGGCCAGATTCTGCCAGGATGAGGTCGTCTCCCAGGGCGCAGGGCCGACTGCAGAGTGTCCACGTTTGTTGACAGCGCCGCCGTCGGGCGACACTTGAGGAGACTCGATTCCTCTGTCAGCCAGGAGAACATGAGATGAAACGCACTGGCACGAATTTCGCAACCTCCTCTCGACGACCACTGACCTGTTCGTCTCTTTCGCACAAGTCACCCCCGGGCTGGCAAGATAACAACGGAAGTTGATTCATGGAGAACCGTCACTATCGGATCACAGAAACGGATCGATGGCGATTGGGGCGACTGCTCGTTTCCCACGAGGCACGCGCGATTGCCGAGCCGGGTGTACTGAGCAGATTGGAGGGTCAACTTGAAGCAGCAGAGGCAGTAAGATCGGCATCGATTTCGGATGATGTCGTAACAATGAACTCCACTGTTCACCTTGTCAGCCAGATGTCGGGCGCAGAGGTCATCCGCACGGTCGTGTATCCCGAGGATGTGGAGTTGGTCGATGATGGCGTGTCCGTATTGGACGTTCTCGGCAGTGAACTGATTGGATGCGAAGTGGGCGACGAGGTAGAATGGAAGCGACAGGAGGATCGGGGCCCCTGGCGGATCACCAGCATTGTCTTCCGTTCCGACAGAGCTGGCAGATTTCGCGTCTGATCGCAGTGCACTTCCGTGTTGTTGGCTTTGGAGCAGAGGTATATGTCAGCTTCTCGGGCGAATGCAGGAGTCTCGTCAGCCGACTCGGGCCCGGAACCGAATGTTACGCCGATCAGTGACGCCTGTTTTCGTGCGGTTGCAGAGTGCACGTACGATTGGGAGAGCTGGCATGCCCCCGACGGCAGGCTCGTCTGGGTGAATCCCGCCGTCGAGCGAATCACGGGATATTCCGTGGAAGAGTGCCTGGCCATGGAGGACTATCCGCTGGCGATGACCATGCCCGAGGATCGCCCGCGGGTGGGCCAGATGCTCCAAGTGGCCGCGGCCGGCAATTCCTGCAGCGACATCGAGTTTCAGATCATTCGGCGCGATGGAGAACGACGCTGGATGGCGATCGCGTCGCAACGCATGTACGACAACGAGGGAACACATCTGGGCTTTCGCACGAGCATCCGAGACATCACGGAACGCTACAATCTGCGTGACCAGATTCGGCTTCACGCCGAGCATCTGGAACAGCTGGTGCAGGAGCGAACGGCTCGCATTCAGCACTTGGAGCGTCATCGTCGCCAGATGGAGAAGCTCGCGGCTCTGGGACAACTTGCCGCCGGTGTCGCCCACGAAGTGAACAACCCGCTGGCCGGGATCCGGAACGCCTTCGCGCTCATCAAGGCCGATCTGTCACCAGACGATGAGCACTTCGAGTTGCTCGACTTGATCGACCGTGAGATCGAACGGATCAGTTCGATTGTCCACCAGATGTACCAGCTCTACCGGCGAGATCCGCAAGCACCGAACAAGTTCAACGTTGAGAGGATCATCGCCGAAGTGGCTTGCCTGCTGGACGGCGTCGCTCGCAAGCAGAAGGTCCGACTCGAAACGAGTTTCCCAAGTAACCCGATCCACGTCTTGCTGCCGGAAGGAGAGGTCAAACAGATCCTGTACAACTTGATCCGCAATGCGATTCAAGCATCGCCTCCAGGTGAGTCGGTGACGATTGGTGTCCTGCGGCGCGGTGACGAAGTACAGGTCATCGTGTCGGATCGCGGCGAGGGAATTGCCGACGATGTGCTGCCGAAGATCTTCGATCCGTTCTTCAGCACAAAGGGAGGCGATCCGCGCTCAGGAATGGGGTTGGGATTGCCGGTTTCGCGCAGTCTGATTGAAGCCATGGGAGGCAGGATCGACGTCGAGTCGAAGCCCGCCCCGGGCAGTCGCTTCGTCGCTACGTTTCCCGTGAAGGTGAGGTCACAGCTGGCAGGTTCCGATGAGTGATACACCAGGTGCCCGAATTCTGATCGCTGACGATGAGCCTCTCTATTTGAGGACAACGGGCGACCTGTTGCGCAAAGCTGGCTACTGGTGCCAATGCGTAGGGGATACGGACGCTGCACTTGAGGCGCTCTCTCGCGACTCGTTCGATCTTATCCTGTCCGACTTGAATATGCCGGGCAATATGAATCTCGAGCTGTTGCGCCAGGGCCGACAGAACTGGGCCCATATCCCGCTCATCGTCGTCACCGGCGTCCCCTCGCTGCCGACCGCCATCGAAAGCATCCGCCTGGGCATCACCGACTATCTTCTCAAGCCGGTGAAGTACGAGGATCTGCTGACCAGCGTCCGACGAGCGCTGGCACAGCGATCGCAGGTCATGCCTGCCGCGGAACGCGACGACGCGCAACGCCGCGCCCTGGCCCGACATTTTCCCGAGATCGTCGGGATCAGTCGCCAGATGCTTGAGTTGTTCGACATCATGGATCGCGTGTCCGGCACCAATACCAATATTCTGATCACGGGGGAAAGCGGGACGGGCAAGGAAATCGTCGCACGTGCCATCCACCGGCACAGCCCGCGGGCGGCACACGCCTTCCACGTCATCGACTGCACGGCGGTTCCCGAGTCCTTGTTCGAATCGGTCCTTTTCGGACATGTCAAAGGTTCGTTTACGGGCGCCGTGAGGGACCAGCCAGGTCTCTTGCGGGAATGCGACCAGGGCACGGCTTTCTTCGACGAAATCGGCGAGCTGCCGGCGACCCTGCAGGCGAAACTGCTCCGGGTCGTTCAGGAGCAGACGTTCACTCCGGTTGGTGAAAGCACGCCGGTACACGTCGACACGCGGTTCATCTGCGCAACGAACCGCGATCTGCAGCTGGAGGTCAATTCGGGCAGGTTCCGTCGCGACCTGTTCTACCGTCTCGGTGTGATTCATATTGAATTACCCCCTCTGCGTCAGCGAGGTGGCGATGTGATCTTGCTGGCGGAGCACTTCTTGGAAATGCTGCGGCCTGGCGGTTCGCACGATTACCGGTTCTCGGGGGAGGTCATCGCCTGCTTCCAACGCTATGCGTGGCCAGGCAACGTCCGGGAACTTCGCAACGTCGTCGAGCGCGCACTGGCCCTGACCCGCTCGTCCTGGATCGAGGCCCAGGACCTCCCGACAGCGATTCAGCCTCCCGCGCTGGACGCACAACCCTGCGGCGCGGATGCTGCAGGAACGTCTCGCGAGGAGGCGTTGGACAGTGCCGAGTACAGATACCTCACGTCGTTGCTGCGAGAGCATCACGGAAATGTGTCACAAGCAGCCCAGCAGGCGGGCATGTCGCGGCAGGGAATGCACAAACTCCTGAAAAAACATCAGATTTCCGCCCACGAGTATCGCTGCTGACTGCACGGGGCGGTTTGACGGCCAGCGTTCGGCTGAAGCCAAGTCCCACCCAAGCCGTCCATCGAAAAGTCTGAATCGCAACGATCATACCGATTTCACCGTTCGCCGATTCCCAGATCAACTGCCGTGCGCACTAACCGTCCATGTTGCCGTCTCTCGAATATCTGCCCGACTGAGCTTGCGTTGGGAAGCGTCGTCTCAGTTGAATCGCGACAATCGATCGACGAGGCCGCTGATTCTGATAGCCTGGCCTCCAACAACAACGCCTGCGATCGTTTCGGTAACGCTACGCCATCAAGGGCGCTTGCCCACAACCCGGTGAGTTCGCCGCCACCTGTTGTCGATCAACGCTCGCGCTGGACCGTTGTGCCCTCACGGAGACACAGAGACACGGAGAGCAGGAACGCCACACCGAAACCAGCAAGTAACGCACTTCACACTGACCAGCCAGAGATAGGTGAGCAGTTGCTTCTTGTAAGCCGGGTGCACCTTGCACGGCATGGTGTCACGCGCTTGTGCATTACAACAAGGAAACCGCTGGAGCTACCGGCATGACGGGATAGAACAGAGTCGATGATGAGGTGCGTGTTTCCGGCCGTTGTACTCCGGAAGGACCATGTCCCGATGACCGTCCATTTCTTTACAGCGGATCACCACTCGGATGGACCGCACGGAGCTCACAGAGAAGCGTAAGATCGGCCGGAGGTTCTTCAGAAGGTCTTGCCCACTTCCTCCGCGCCCTGCCCTCCGTGTCTCTGTGCCTCCGTGAGAGAAAACGAGTCCGAGAGAAAACGAAGCCTACCTCCATCCCGTGAGGTCGGCGGAATTGCAAAGCATGGGTAGACGCTGCGCGGGTGACCTGCCATGGGCTCACATTCACCACAGCACCGGCACTGAGGATTCCTGAGCACAGCGCATAGCGATACCTTGAAGCACTGCGGTACCCGCGGACCGGTCAGGTCCTGTCAAAGTGCAGACGCTCAGGTGAACGCACCGAATGCTTCAGGCCACGTTGTGACAATTCCGAGGCACACTCACGCGTCAGGACAGCTTCCGTAGAATGCCTGCATTGCCGCGGTGGCCAGACATCCACTCGTTGGTCACTCATTGCGATGCTGGGATTTCTCCCAGCGTCAGTGACACTGCCGGAAGAACACATCCATAATCAACGGATTCGATCAGGGCCACTCCCCGTGCGAGTTCAACACCGCCACTAGCCTGAAGGCAATCCTGAATGACTTGCAGACCGTCAACACGACGCTTGCAAGGCTCCCCGCCTTGGCTGACATACTTGAGCACCGCGATTGGCTTCGCCGTCCAGCTACGGCAGCGCCAGTGCCGGCTCCGCCGCGCTCCCTTCGTCCCTCCGCCCGATGGCTTCGCCCAGTTCCCTTTCGCCCGCCTCCGGCGTGACGCCAGACGGACTCAGGACCAGCCGGAACCCCAGGTTGAGCGCGCGGTTCGTCGGAGCGAACGAGTGGCGGAACGACGACCGGCTCGCAGCCAGAGCCATTTCCAGCGCACCTACCCAATCCCGCCCCGGCGTCAGGTACCACTGGTCGAGGAAACAGGTACAGCCGAGATTCTTCAGCTGGTCCGCGACCTCGAGCACGACGGGCCGATCCTGCGAGCTATAGCTGAGGAATGCATCGAAAGGCCTGGAGTTGTTCATCGAGGTACCATACTCCTGTGCCAACCAATGGTTCAGGGACGCTGCCCGACGCGCAAGACGCGGCACCGAATCGGCATTATAAGCCAAAGACAGTGCGATTCGCCCCCAAATCCACCCCGCAGAGGCACGCAATCCACACTCTGCCAACGGACCTGTGCGGATGGTCAGGCGGGTTGTCAGAGTCTTCAAGGGAAAGGCAGCCTTGGTGACCAGTAGTTGCCAAACCGGCTTTCCGCCGGCACAGGGCCGGCGGGGTGGCTCCCCGCCGGCGCGCAACCTCGCAACGCGGGCTCCCCACCGGCTCCATGCCGGTGGGAGCCAGGTTTGGAAACTACTCCTCCCGTCTGTCTGGCAAGTAATGGAATGGCCGTGGGATTGATCAGTTTCAAGATCGACGACCAGAAGAATTACCGAGTGGACGGGATCACCTTCGCACGATCGATCACATTAGGGAGCGACTCGCTGCACAATTGGGGAAAACGAAACCCGGAATCGCAGCTGAAAGAAATGGAACGGGTCAGCGATCAGTTTGCGGAACGCTACGGATGTCGATGCGCCTATCTTGCCGGTCTTCACATGTTGCTCGACTCGATAATCTACTTTGCATGTTGTGGTGACCTGGCCAACGATTGGTTTCAGTTCATCGTCCCATTCGAGGCTCGACAACAACAAGAGTACAACCTGTACCAGTTGCGGGGGTTGAAGAGTTCGAAGCTCAGGGCCATCCGAGATCGCATGGCGTCTTTCCATCCGCGGCCACGCCACGAACGGTCCTGGTCGCCGTTGTCAACATTCTTCAGCACGAGGTGCGCCGGATCTCAGCACGAGGTGCGCCGGATCCTTGTACAGCCGTGCGCGTCGTGCGAACAGCTCTTGGTCCATTCGACCACGGACCTGTGCCTCAGCTCGAATGAGATAGCGCTCGGCGGCCTCCCAGCGTCTCCGACGCTCGAACGGATCATCGCCTACGTCCGCGTATTCCAGCACCCGCAGGCGATCCACCGACTCAGGACATCAGCTGCGCTGTCCAATAGGGCGTACTTCGCCGTCATGCCGTCCCGTTATCCCCCGGAAGGTAGGCTATGCCCTGTCCCCCGACATACTTCGCACGAAGATAGGCAAAGAACTGCGGTATGCGATCCGTCGTCGCCCAATAGTAGCCAGACAGGTCCACGTATCCGAAGTACTCTTGCCATAACGAGGCCCAGTATTCGCGTGGGTCGTCCCAGCCGGAAGCGTAATACTCGAAGGTTGACCAGATCGGATTGCGATCGTCGGAGTCCCAATTATGGGCGACAGCATGGATGACCAGACTTCGAATCAGCCGGTTCTCTTGCGCGGAATTCTCATTCCAATCTGCCACGGGAGTTGCGGGCGAGTAGTGAAACAGCAGCGATTGCAGTTGCGGAATCTGGTAGAGAGGATCGTCAGCGGCAACCTTCTCGAACTTCATCGGACCGTCGGCCTTCGTCAAGATGACGGTGCTTCCGACAGCACGCTGCAACTGACGAAACGCCCGATCCATCGTCTCGATCTCCAATTCCGTCCACGTGGACGATCCGTCGACAAATTGAATCTCCACATCTGCGCCAGAAAAATCGATCTTCACGTCACGCGTGCGTGTCAGAAAACGGTCACCCAGTGAACCTCCCGAGAGAAAATCGAAATCGGTGTCGCTGCCCCCATAGAGTCCGTCATCCCCTGTGCCGCCAAACAAGTAATCGATGCCGTCGCCCCCGAATAAGCGATCGTCATCCATTTGACCGTAGAGCATATCATTTCCGGAGTCGCCCCAGAGACTGTCGTCTCCCCCGCCACCGTACAGCGTATCGTTACCAGCTAACCCGTGGATGACGTTGTCACGAAGGTTTCCGTAGAGTACATCGTCGAAGCGACTGCCGAAGATGTCGTCAATGGCTTGTGCCGTGTCCAACGTCAACTTCAGGTGGTCAGGGTGAACGACTTGCAGTGCGGAGCTTTCCAGATCCAACCTCACGGCCCCGTCGAATCTGCTCAAGTCGATCGTGTTCTTCGACGAATCTCCGTACGCGGTGCGGGTGATTGTGTCATGTCCCAACCGGCCACCGGAAAAGACAAATCGGTTGTAACCGTCTCCTCCGTCCAGTTTGTCATCTCCTCCCGCACCAATGATGGTGTCATCTCCAGCGACTCCTTCGAGCACATCATTCCCGGAACCACCATCGAGCAGGTCGTCACCTTCCGCAGCTCTGATGTGATCATCCAAGCCGTTTCCACAAATCGTGCAGTCCGGAATGGGCTGGCCATCCGACACAAACGGCATGAAGCGACCATCGAGGAGAAACGCCTCCCTGTTCGGGATATCGCCAATGCGGATCACGTCCGCGGCCTCGCTGCCATTGATCCGAATCGATGTAACACGATCTCCGGGAAATGAACGGTACTGTGCGACGCCGCGCAAGTTCGTAGTGGTTACGTAGAGACGACCATTGAGGACCGGTGACACCGCGGTCAGCCCGCCGCGCAATCCCACATTCAACACCAACTGGGATCCGATCAGCTGAACGGTCGTGTCCGCTTCATGGACGATGAATCGGAATGCATTTGGACCGCCGGGCGCGTCGTAGGCCATCAAGGTGAATTCATCCATGCCGTCATGATCGATATCCCGCAGGGCGATACCTGCTCCTTCGCCCTCCCAACCGCGGCCTGCCACCTCAATGGGCGCACTCGACCAATCGGCCTGGCCGGCGGCTGTGATGTTATAGCCGATCTTCACGCGGAATGTGTTCGCTCTCGCAGAATTGTCATAGGCCATGAGCACCAGGTCCGGGCGCTGATCTGCGTCCAGGTCTCCTAGCGCAATCCCGGCCCCGTCAGCCGAATGCCCCACGCCTCCCACTCTGATGATCCCGCCGACGGATTGCGGCACACCGCTGGCGTTGAGGTTGTAGGCAATCCGCAGGCGAAAAGTATTCGCGCCGGCCGGATCGTCGTAGGCCATGAAAATCGCATCCGGGCGCGGATCGCCGTCGAGGTTGCCGATGGTCAGGCCGGCTCCAGCTCCTTCCCAACCGACACCCAGGACCTGCTGGCGCGGGCCCCACGAGGCAACAAACCCCGATGCGTCCATGTCGAATCCGACAACATAGCGAAAACTGTTTGCCCCAGCCGGATTGTCGTACGCCATCAAGACAATCTCGGGACGGGAATCGCCGTCCAAGTCGGTAACCGCCAAGCCTGCACCCTGCCCCAGAGTCCCCAGTGAAGGGCCCGTCCGGACCGGTGACCAATGCGCGGGGACGCCTCTCGCATCCACGTCGTAACCGATGCGATAGCGGAACCTGTTCGGCCCATCCTCTTCGCTGTATGCCATCGCAATCACGTCATCTAACCCATTCTTGTCCAGGTCAACATAAGCCAGATCTGCACCGGCTCCCACGTCACCAACACCGGCCGCCTCATGAAAACTCGTCAGCAGATCGCGGTCATCCAGTTTCTCACAAAGTGGTCGGCGTTGCCGCCGCCGACTACGAGAACACCGATCCCAGATTCTGTGTCGTGCCCGCTCGCGTGTTCTGCTTGTTGACATTGCCTGCGTCTCCCATCGCACAAATGAAAACCACCCCGCTCGGCATCCGCCCGTCCCGCTTATTTGCTCGGGTTTCCACAACCACAGCTACGCACGCCGATCATTAGACTTATACCGCAGACATCCTCCTACTGCTATAGCTCTAGACCCTTCTATATGCTCATGCTATATGTGCTATGCAACAGGACATGGGTCCGTGCCGGCACGACACTTTTCTGACACATCGGGCCACGCGTCGCGTGTTCTTGACAGCGGGGTATCGCGCGGAGCTCCTGTCCAGTTTCCGGAGAGAGTCGTCAAGTGACGTACGCGTCAGGCCCGGTCACTGACAAGGACTCGAGTCGGCGGGCAAGTAGGGTGACGGCGCCCGAACATCGACTCCCACCGGATCACGATCGCATGCCCGGGAGTGTCGTGTAGATTTTCGTGTGTGTCACCGACTTCATCGTCACCGAAGTCATTTGGCCTGGAACGTTTCGACGATTGACACACGCGATCTTATTTCACAATAATCGCGGTAGCACTTCTACAATGGTGGGTTGTCAGCCAACACAGTCCTCGGACCCAGCTCCCTACCGGCCTTGTGCAAGTAGGAGCAGGATTTGAAAACTACTGTGCCTCCGCGTTGGCACGGATTGCGGATTGCAGAGTAAGGAGCCCAGATTGATGAAGTGAAGCCCCGCCGAAAACCGAGCGGGGAGGCAGGGGTTCGTCTGAGCCCGCCAGAAGTTCCCAATGGCGACAGGCCCGCCAACCAAACAGGGAGAACGCCATCCCTGGGCCCGTTCCCGCTGGTCGCTAGAACATGACTCGGAATTCCCGTCTTCTTCTCTGAAAGCAGACGAACTCGTCGGTGCGATGCCGGCGAGAGTGGCTCTCCACCAGTTCCGCACCGGTGCGAGCGGGTTTGGCGTCTGGTCGTCGACTACGCAATAGCTGATAGAATATGATATGTCCGGCTGCTTTTCCACACGCGATGGCTCGAGAAGGTTGACCTGCGGTTGCGATGGAATCACACACGGTACTTATTCGACGTATGAGAATGTTTCAGCGCGGCGGGATCTGTGCGACCGAAATGTGGATGCCGCCGTTCGAGAGTCTTTTGCCCGATGACGTCGACGCGTTTCTCGACGGCGTCGACGACGACTTGCAGCAGCTGATTTTGCACGAGTATACAGGCTTGGCAAGTTACCGCTTCCTCCCAACGTGGATCGAGCAGTATGCCCTTGCAGAACGGGACACGATCTTGGCGATCAAGCAATGGTGTGAGAAGCGATTGGCATCGTGACGCACCACGTACACGAAAGGGAACAGCGACATGGCCGAGCCAGCACGAATCGTGTGGTTGACGTCGGCATTGGCTCGCTTGCAGGCCGCCTTGCGTTCGGATCAGACGAGCGCTGACCGACTTCTGTCACAACACGTCAGCACCGCCAATCGTATCCTTCAGCAGACCTTTGCGGGCGTCGACGTGGTTGTCGTCCGTGAGCGATTTTGCGGCTATTCAGCCAAGCCTGATATCGATGTGCTGCTGGTCGAGACTATCCCGGCGCCAGCCTGGGACACGCTTGCCGCGCAGGGACTGTCCGCGGGTGTTGTTGCGTACTGTGACGCGGGCCAGCATATGCCCCCAGAACTCGAACCGGCGTCCTACATCGTCAAGGTGTTTCACGGCGAGGAGGACTCACCGTTGCAGAAGGAATGGCTCGCGTGGAACGCGTGTCGGCCGCCCGGTTTGCGGACGGACAATCTGTTGACGGGCCTCCGGTGCGGAGCGCCGGGGCCCAACCAGAAAGGGCTGGTCAGCCTTGTGTACAACGACGGACATTCGATGCTGGGGACGGGCGAAATCGTTCCTCTCGATAATGCGGTTGTTGATTGCTGCTTGTTTGGCACACCTACGCTGGAGTCACTTGAGCTGGCAATTCGCCGCCTGTTTAATGGTCTTAACGGTCGGTTCTACACTCAGTCGTACATACCCGGCGACTGCACCCGCACCCTCGCGGACATGGCCAGCAAGACCGGTGCGCACTCGCTTGGCGCAAGGCTTCGGCAAACCCTGCCAAAGTGGAAGGACACGGCATCCAGGAGCGAGCCGGTAACTGCCGAAGGAGGCATCAGCGACGCGGAGCGTCTACGCCATCGACGCGAAGCGCTCGCGCTGCTCGCCCGCCATCAGGACACGTTTATCGACCCGTGCGATTTCCTGCACCAGCTTCTGGAACGATCTGAAGCGGGCTGGCGAGTCTGCCCACGACTGCTCCACGGTTGCAGCCACGGCGACCTGCACGGACGGAACATTCTTGTCAGTCTCGTAAACGACGAAGTGAGTTCGCTGGTCGTGTTCGACTACGAGAAGATGGACCCTCACAATGTGGTGGGTTGGGATTTTGTCAAGCTGGAGACAGAGCTGAAGGTGCGTGTGTACCCGCATCTTTTTTCCCAACAGCACGTTGGGTTCATTGAGCAGGCACATGACTTCGAGGTGACCTTGGACCGGATCACGGAGGCGTTACACGATCACAATGACATGGACCAGGAATCCATAAACAAACTGCCGGATCCCGCCCAACGGCACCTCGCTCGACTCATTCTGGCTATCCGCGCGCGGGCCAAAGAGTATCTGGGCGTCCAGCGCTGCCGTAGCCGCGAATGGTTGGAGGAATATTACTTTCTCCTCTGTTGCTATGGCGTCTACGCCGTCAAGTTTCCAGCTTACGGCAGACGCGAGCTCCTTGGTGCCTATGTGTCCGCGGGTGTCGCAGCACGCCGCATGGATTGGCCGTGGCGAAATCGGAACGCCGAGAAGGAACTGCCCCGCGAAGCCGCCCGCGCCGTTGTGGCCCAGTGTGATGCCAACACACTGCCCTTGCAAGAAGACCTGGTCACAACGTGGCACACCTGGCGAAATGACCATCCGGAACTGCGATACTGTTACCACTCGGATCTCGAATTCGTTCGCGTCTGGTCACGCGCGGCGTTGAGCAAGCCGACTTGTCCGTTCGTGAACGCCGCACGGTATATCCTGCAGCAACTCCAGCGGGAGTATCCTCACGTTGCCGAATTTGACGAGGAGCTTGCGCTGGTTTGCCGTGAATTGGATGACGAACCCGGTGTCAAAGAGGCACTCCAGCGCCTGGATTGGCGATACGACCATCGCAGCGAAGAAACGCTGTGTCGCTTTGGCGCAGCGTTGAAGAAGAGAGCCCACAACGCGTGGAATGGCGAAATGCCGTTACCCGAAGAGGTCCGCCGCCAGCTGTCCCAATCGCTCGACTACTATCAGCGCGCGTACGGACTCCGCCGCTACTACTACCCCGGCGTCAACGTGGCCGCACTGAAGAAACTGCTTGGTGACCCGAACGCGTCAGTCGTTGCGTGCGACGTGCTCAAGTCGCTCCCTGACACGGAGGGAGACACCGTCTGGATCCTTGCCACGCGCGGCGAGCTAGAGCTCATATCGGGGCAGTATGAACATGCCACACAGCATTACAGCAGGGCATGCGCCGCCGCCGACTGCGACGCGCACGCTCGGCGTGCCATGCGGAAACAGGTCGAACTGCTACGCCTCGCACTCGATAGCCAAGCAGAGAATTACTGGAGCAACGAGAAACTGGATGCCATCTTCGGCCGCGAACCATCCTGAATTGTTGGCGTGGTTGGCTGAAGACGGACTGTCGAAGGCGGACGTGATCCGGCCCATCACTTCGTCCGGCAGTTTCCCCCCCGGTACAGCATCTTGCCACTTCGCCCGAAAACGATGTGGAAGCAGGGAAAGGCGAATGGTACACTTTCTGCGGCCGACTGCGCACGGTTGGTAACGCGGCAGCTTCGGCCGTCCCCTTTAATGCCATACATGTGGCACTCAGAGGCAGTCCGAATGACGGAGAGTCACTCCACCTTACCCACTCACCCGCCAAGATTGTACCGATCTCCTTTTCATTCGGCGTTTCTGCGGCTCGAAATCCGGATGGACTTCACGGACCCACAGAGATCACAGAGAACCGAAATGCCGGCCGAAACTCTCTTGGCAGCTCTTGCCCACTTCCTCCGCGCCCCTCCCTCCGTGTCTCCGTGCCTCCGTACGGGAAAACGGGGTCTGAGAGAAGACGGAGTCCGTTTCTCCTAAAACAACCGAATTACAACAGTGATAATTGTTTCGGTCGTCGCACCGTGATTGCTGAGCCCCTATCTACGCATGGCGTACGTGGGGGCAGCATGCCCAAGAGGGATTCTTCAAAAGGCCCCCTTCCGCTTTGAACAGTGACTGTCCAACACCTCATGCGAGAACGTTGGATGGTGCAGCCACGATCAATGGGTGAACGTGTGGAGATCACTGTTCCCATTTCTTCACTTGAGATTGATGAGAACATGTTACCTTCCGAGCGATTCATCCCGCCATCGGACGAGGAGTGGCAGCGGCTGCAGCAGGCTCCGGAGACGGCAAAGGAATTTGACCGCCAACGGGGGCGATTGTTTCGTGCCACGCTCCGGAATACGAGGTGTGACTTCAGAGAACCGTCACCTGCACTACTGGCAAGATGATGTGTTTTACGAGTGTGTCCCGTGACTCGCGGAGGTGTTTGAGCGATGACCGACACTGGTGATGACACGGCTGCTACTAGTCGCACGCGAATCAGTCTACTGGCGATCATTTGTGGTGTCGTGGTGGCACGCTTTCTTGCCTCGTGTGTGCTGTTTGTGCTCCATGTTCTGTGTGTGTTGGCTGCAGCATTGAAAATCCCATGCTTGGGCCCCATTCAGGTGGACATATTTTGCACTCTAGGGCCGTTCATTGCCTGCTTCTCCTGCCTCTTGGCAGGTTGGCTAACTGCTGACATTGCTGAACACAATCGTGTCCTGAACGCGTTCCTCAGTGGAGCAGCACGAGCGATTTCGGAACTCGTGTGGGTGTTCGCGTTCGCATTCGCTTCTCCTGATTCAGCCAACGCTTGCCCCTTAGACGCTGCGTCTCTCATCACGGATTCGTCTCTTTGCCTGCTGGCTTTTTCGGGTGCCGGATTTCTGAACAGCCTGTTGAACAATCATCGTCCGCGCAGAAGGCAATGGCGATATGTCACTCGTACGGGACGGGAACTCTCGGTGCTAGTCCCACGGACGCACCGCGTTGCCGCTGAGCTGTACTTCGCCGGCGGCATGCTATCGGGCCTGGTAGTGGTGTTTGGACCAACAGTGATCTGGTTAAAAACGATGTCGATCCAATCGGAGATTAGTGCCATTCATGCTGGAGTTCGTGTCGGCGCAGCACGCCCTCATGCCGAGCTGAAAGAGATGGAAGAAGTGGCTCAGTCACTGCGCATGCTGCAAACGGATCTGCTACTCACCGGCATTTTTACCTGCCTGGTATGCTATAAGCTCGGAAATCGCCGAACACCGCTGGCCGCGGACACGGTGTTGAAAGAGGATCCGCGGCCTCCCGTACTGTACCTACGTCCCTTTTCCCATGATGGGCGAAAACCATTCGACCGATGGTGGGAGACCGTCTTCAATTCGCTCGCTGCAGCGGGGCGAAAGACCTTTGAGGAATTAGTTGTAAACGCTTTTCAGCTCATCGGCCCAGTAGTGGCAATTGGCCGTCCTGATGAGATACTCCCTCAGTCTGGCGCCGCCCGCGTTTATGTCCAGGAAGAGTTATGGCAAGAGCTTGTCACCGACATCATGCTACGCTCGCAAGCGGTGGTCGTACAGGCAGGGGACAGCAAAGGCGTGCGATGGGAGTTTGAAGAGGCAGGGACAATTGTGACGCCAGCAAGAGTAGTCCTCTTCTTTTCGCACAAACTTGGGAGAGGCCGCGAAAAGAAATATCAGGCGTTTCGAAACTGGGCACAACAGGTCTTCCCAGCGCCATTGCCAGACACGATCGGCGAGAGTTTCTTCGTGTATTTTTCTCGTGAACCCATTTGGCGGCCGAGAACGCTAATGCCAGATGGGGAAGTGCCCGACGATCACCCGCTCATCGCGCCGCTGCTGTGCTTGCGAAGAGAGAGCGCTTTTCGTTCTCGTCGACGATCGTGGTATGTCTTGATAATCACGATCATAATCTTGGTGTGCATTATCTTGCTTATGCGTGGCTGTCAATAGTTGGTCCGGACTTCTCAACACGTTGCCGGCCTTCCTGTAAGATGCTCATGGCACTTCATTGCGGCATTGCAGCGACGCATCGCCAGAGGCAAAGACGGCGGCCGAAGCGTCGACCACCTTGCCCAGATACCAATTGTGCAGCAGAGCGCAGCGGGCCGACGGGAAGTTGACGTTCCCCGACGGTCACGTCTCGTTGCGAAGCGCTAATTTCGCAGCGAGACGTGTTCATTTATCCATCAGGTGATCCCCGTGTGTGGATCCTCTCTCCCGCATAATTCCGTCCCCTACAGGTCAACACTCCCTTCGGCATCCGCCCCTGACGGCCACTCTGCGCCCGGCCGCGCAAATGGCTCAATTCCTGGCCGCGACTGATAAACACCGCGATAGATCCATCACGACACGAACCGTAGATTGTGGCTTCGTCAACCGAAGATGCAAGCTGCGTCACAGCGCTGCCGCGAAGTGCGACACACTTCACAACGGATTGGTCTCTCGCGTCGATGACAAGAACTCGTCCAGAATCCGTCGCGGCCACGCATGTCGAGTTCGAATTGCGCACACATAGCACGCTCGAGAGTTGCTCCTCGGGAGAACGGTCGATGACGCCGTGAATCAGGCGATCGATGCCTATCCCGATCGACTGACGCATACGCTTCGAGTTGGCCATGCCGCCGCACTCTACCGCGGAACGATGAGTCAATGAATGGGAATGGCGATGACCATCTTCGCGCACTACTGGAAGTGCAAATCGGCAGTGCCCCGAATGGTAGCAAATCGACTGTGCTTGTTTGGGTCGGCACAGCGTTCAACGGCGGACTGGTGCTGCCACGTCAAGAAATTCGGCGGTTGGGTCTATAAGAGTATTCATCGACGCCAGCCATTCTCGCCGACGGACAACAGGTGGAACTGCTCACGTACACGTGTTACCTCGACTGGTTCGGGCGCGAGTATCGGACCCAAATCGTCGCCAACGAAGGAGCGCACCCCTTGCTGGGGACCATGTTACTCGACGGTCACGACCTGCACATAAGCTGCAAGTGCCGTACCGTTACACTCGTTTAACGGCGTCAGCCGAGCACGTGGGAATACGGTGATGCGGCCGGGCGACTGTAACCGACTTCGGTTTTCTGGTGTATCCATGAGTAGGTGCATTCGTCGAATTCCCTGCGGGGGAAAGTGAGTGTGTGAGCATGTGGACGTTGTTGGCCATCCTGCTGCTGGGACTCGGTTTAGCACCGGCGGCGCATGCGGAACCGCTTGATACAAAACATGTTGCGAAGGATGCGCAATGGTTCGTCCACCTGGATGTCGACGCGATCAAAGCTGGCCAGGTACCCCAGGCGCTGGGCTCCCTGTTGTCCAACTCGCGGCCCGGCCCCCGGGAGCTGAAACAGGTGGCCGAGTGGGTGGGCTTGGAACTGACGAAGGACCTTCATGGTATTACCGTTTATGGCAGGCGTTACTCCGAACCGGCGGCCGTGGTAATCGTGTACGCGAAGGTCGATCGCCAGCGTCTGATGAACTATCTCCAACACATGCCTGGTTACCATACCGACTCGTACGGGAACCGCGAACTGATGGTCTGGCGCGAGAAACCGGTCAATCGGAACGAGCATACGGTGACCGGCTGCTTTTGTCGTCCGGGCGTGATCGTCTTCGGTCGGGATGCTGCCGAGGTGAAGCGGGCCTTGGACGTGATCGACGGGACGTCGCCCAGCCTGTCGGAGAGTGATCCGCTGCTGGATGTCGAGACTCCGCCGGGCACCATGATCCAAGCCCGGGGTGTCGACCTGTCCGGCGTGGAACTGCCGTTCAAATCGCCGTTGGTGCGCAAAAGCAAGTCGTTCCGTATTGCACTGGGTGAACATGAGGGCGAGGCGTTCGCCGTGGCCGTTGCGACCACCGAGTCGGTGGAGACGGCCAACCAGCTGCGCTCGGTTGTCGAGGGGCTGGTGGCCATGGCCGAGTTGCAGTTCGAGTCAGACCAACAGATATCACAGATGCTGGAGGCAGTGGAGATCTCGTTGGCAGGAAAGAGCGTGATGGTGGAGCTTCGCGGGCCCGTGGAAAACGCTAAGGAGCTGATCAAGAAAGCGTGGAAGAACCCTTTGAAGCTAAAGTGAGCCAGCGAAGCGAACTGCCGAGCCCGCGGACCGAGTCGGCCGACGACGATGCACTTGCGCGCCGCGCGCAGGCCGGCTGTACCACTAGCTTCGAAGAACTCGCCAGGCGTTATCAAGTTCCGCTCGTGCATTTCCTCGGGCGTTGGACGTCGCGCGAGGACGCAGAGGACCTTGGGCAGGACGCGCTGCTCCGCGCGTACCGAAACCTGCAGCGGTATCGGCCTGGCCGTTCGTTCGCCGCGTGGCTGTTCACCATCGCGCGGCGGCTGAGCATCAACCACCAGCGCCGCCGGCGGCCGACGGGGGAGTGCGAGGCAGTCGAACGGATCGAACAGGACGGACCCGGGCCGGGAGAGGTCATGGCGAAGGAAGAGAGCCGGCAGCAATTGTGGGTCGTGGCAGCAGGCGTGCTGAGCGAGCCGCAGATGACCGCCACCTGGCTGTACTACGTGGAAGAAATGTCGGTCGGGCAGATCGCTCGCGTGTTGCAGTGCTCGCAGACCGCCGCCAAAGTGACGTTGTATCGTGCACGCAAGAGGCTGATGCCCGCCCTTGAAAACCTGCAAGCCCATGACTCAAGGCAGCCCCGCCACGCGGCGATGGATTGAGACTGCGGCCGACCGATTGTGGAGTTGAACGATGCGTGACCCTATAGGGACCGACCAAGAACGACGACTGGCCGAAATACTGCGGATCGAGGCCGAAGCGACGCGCCCGGCCTTTTCCGAAGCGTTGCAGGCACGGATCTGCGAGTCGCTCAAGCCACTGGACCTTCCTGCGAAAGGTCGGTCAGGCGGCTGGCGCTCGAGGCCAACGTGGCTTTCGGCGGCAGTTGCCGCATCGCTTCTGGTGACAACGGTGAGTGTCGCTTCGTGGCTTGGCAGGTCGCCACATCTGGGCCTTCCGCCAGAACCACATGTCGCGGCACAACCTGATCCTCGAGAGACCGCGGCCGCCCCGGATTTGATTGCCGCCACGACGAGCGAAGTGGCCGGCCAGTTGGGCCTGATGGTCGATGAAGCACTGACGGCGGGCCAGTGGGCGTACCTCGATCACGACGCGCGCGTGGCAGTTCAGCTCCTACTGGATCAGTTGCCGTTTGATGCGGAATCGACCGAGAACCTGTGAACCCCGTTCCTATCGGGAGTCCATCAGCCTGTGACGGATGATTGCCCCTGGGCTTATCGTTTGAGGAGGGTGTGTCGTGAGAAAGAAAACGCTGTTGATGTTGCTGCCGGCTCTGCTGTTCCTGGGCGTATCGCCATCGACGGCCATCTCGCCTCAGGAGAAGAAACCGGTGACCATCGTCTCGATTGCCAGCTACGACCAGTTGCTGGAGAGCGTCGAACTGGTTGGCAAGCTGGCGGGCAAGCCGAAGCTGGCTAAGGGCCTTCGAGGATCCGTGGCCGTGCTGACTCAGGGGCGGGGCCTGGATGGTTTGAGCACGACGAGGCCCATGGCCATTGTGCTGTGGCCTGAAAGCCCAGGGCTGGGCGGCTATGCCTGCCTGCCGACAGATGACCCGGCCGCCTTTCTGGAAGTGCTTGAGCCGCTCGTTGAGAAGATCGAAGACCTCGGCGACGGTATCTACCGAGTGCAGGGTAAAGGTCCGCGGCAAGTCGGATTCATTAAGGTGCAGGGCGAGCGCTGGTTGTTCGTTTCGGACAAGCGCGAGCGACTGACCAACACCCCGAATGATCCCGCCGACATGCTGGCTGAGCTCGCCGGGCAACGCGACATCGTCGTTCGGTTGAACCTGGGGAGTCTTCCTACGGGCGAACGTGAAAAGCTGCTGGCCGCGATCGACCAGCAGGCGGGCGCGTCGCTCCAACAACGGCCCGGCGAGGGTGACGGTGAGTACGCCATTCGCAAGATCATGACCGTAGACGTGATCGCGATGGTTCGCAAGCTGGCCGGACAAATCGACACGGTGACGCTCGGCTGGTCGCTCGACAAGAACACGCACCGAGTTTCGCTCGATGTGGCTGTCACAGCGCTGCCAGGCTCTGAGGCGGCAGAGGCGTTCGCACGCTTGGCTGAGGCGAAGACGGACTTCGCGGGGTTCCTCCTCCCCGACGCGGTGCTCAGCGGTCATGCCACGGCGACCATCCCCTCTGTCAGCCCCGGCAACCTGGACAACCTGTTCGGTGCGATCCGGTCCAAGGCCTTCTCGGATATTGACGCCAAGGAGTCCTCTTCGAATCAGGCAGAGCTGGACAAGGAGATCGTCGGTGAGATCCTGGACGTCGTGCAGAAGACCTTGGCGAGCGGCCAGCTCGACGGCGCCACGTCGCTGGTGGCCAACACGGGCGGCGCGACGTTCATCGCCGGCCGACACGTCGCCGACGGGCCGAAGCTGGAGGAAGCGTTCCGCAGATTCGTCGCAGCGTATCGTGAGCAGCACCCTGTACACGCTGAGCAAGTGCTGAAGACTGACGTGGGCGAGCTGCATGGTGTCGGTCTGCATCAGGCGTTACTCGACGTGCCCCGCGACGCGACGAACCGCGACAGGGTGGTGCAGCTGGTTGGCCAGCGACTGGAGGTGGCCATCGGCTTCGGCCCGCAGAGTGTCTATCTGGCCGCTGGCCGAGATGCGTTCGCGGCGCTCCAGCGGGCAATTGAGGCGTCGGCGGCCGGTCCGAAGAGCGTGTCACCGATGGAAATGTCGATCTCGCTCGGCCGATTCGCTCAGCTCGTCTCCGAGACGGGGGAGTCACCTGCCAAGGAGCAAGCTGTCATGATGCTCGACGCGCTGCAACACGCTGGCAGCGACGACCACGTTCGACTTGTGGCCTCGCCAGAAGAAAACGGCGTGCGGTTCAGCCTGGTATTCGAGGCAGAAGTGCTGCGCATGTTCGAGGCGATCAACAAGGAGTAGTTGTAACAGATCACATGTGGCAGTTGAGACGGAGGTCCGCTTCGTGCTGACGCGAGACCTCCTGACTTCGACAGGTGGTACTGGCTTTGCCAGTGCTCGAGTATCGGGTGCCACTGGCTTTGCCCGTGCTGCGGCAAATCGCCGCTTCGCGTCATGCTCGGCCACGGAAGATGTTCCCAGGATCACGAACTCCAATAGGGAGCATCCCGATGATTCGCCGAGCGTAACAGTTCCATTGCGAAAAGCGTCGGTCGTCGTTCACCGAGTTGGCTCGGTCGCGCCGCTGGCTCTCGGCTGAATTATCTGACAGCGCTAAACCGTTGTAACCATTTCCGGTCTTAGCGTGTATCCAAAGGCAGGTGACGTCCGGCGCGGTGCTGGAGGTCGAGGGTCTCGTGTAACGAGGAGAACGATATGTTTCTGCGCAAACGATCACGCATCGGCTCAGTGCGGCCGCGGCACCGCCAGCACCACAGTAGCCGGCTTCATGCCGAGTTGCTCGAGTCGCGTTGTTTGTTGACCGTCAGCCCAATCCTCGACGGCGGACTGCTCACGGTCTTCGGTACCGAGGCCGCCGACACGATCGAGGCATCCGTCGACGGAGACAAACTGTCGATCGAAGTGAACAACGACACGTTCGTCTTTCGCCGTGGCGATGTCGTCCAAATCAATGTATTTGCCGGAGCGGGGGATGATACTGTTACAATCGCTGACAGTGTTCCCCACCCCACTGCTTTGTTCGGCGGTCTGGGGAACGACACGATTCTCGGCAGCCAGCAGGACGACGTCATCGAGGCCGGGCCGGGCAACGATCGGATCAACGCCGGGCCGGGCAATGACGACGTTAACGCCGGCTTGGGTAATGACCTGGTCGATGCCGGGGCCGGCAACGATCGTGTTTTCGGTCTCGCTGGTGTCGATGTCATTTACGGCGGACCAGGTGACGACCTCCTTAACGGCGGCGCTGACAACGACATGCTGCTTGGTGGCGAAGGCAACGATCAGTTGTGGGGCTTCCTGGGCAACGATCTTCTCGATGGCGGCGCCGGCAACGATCTCCTGCTCGGTGAGTTCGGTGACGACGTGCTCTCAGGCATGGGCGGGGAAGACGTCTTGCTCGGCGGGCCGGGCAACGATCGCCTCCATGGTGGCCTGGGCAATGACGCCCTCCACGGCGGTGATGGAAACGACCTGATGTTTGGTGAGGCGGGTAACGACAAGCTGTGGGGGAACCTGGGTGATGATACACTGCACGGCGGCGAGGGTGACGACCTGCTCGATGGCGGCTTGGGACAGGACCGGCTGTTCGGTGACGCGGGCGGCGACGTACTGATCGGTGGCGCCGGCAACGATTACCTCGACGGTGGTGCGGATGCTGACCTGATCTGGGCCATCGACGGTTACATCGACTCCATCGTCGGCGACGACCAAGACGTCATCTTCAAGGATCTGGGAGACATCCTCCTGCCGCTGGACGAATGAGACAGCACCGTCACCGTGCGCAAACCGGCGCCACTGCACCGTCAATGACAACAGCTGAATCTCGTTACGTCCTGAGTGGGGGAGTGGTCGCGGCAAGAGTCGGGCGACGCCGTTGTCGTCGATGGTGCGACAACACAGTTGATACTGAGTCAACCCACCTTATCCACTCGCCCACCAAAGAATGTACCGCTCCCCTTTTCGCCTTGTGTCTGCGAGTCATTGTACAAGGCGGCAGCGTTGACGAGAGCGCTGGAGCGGAAAACGGGCTGATTCACATCGCCATCGCCCAGGAGCGGTGCCACATGACCAGAGACGCGCGGAGACAGGCCGTCGGCCGGTTCTTCGCCGCCGCAGGGAATAATGGCTCGCTCCCGGGCCCCATTCTCTCAGCGGGCTGTGAATCTTCAGATTCCACGAACCTTCGGCCGCCCGCTGTTGTCTCTGTTAGTCAGATGAAGCTGAGTTGAGTAAGACGACGGACCAAGGTCGCGTCACGAAGGAAGCCGGAAAATGATGTATCTCAGGTCGAGTTTCACCTCCGAACACAGATGCCAAGGGCGATGTGCCAACGTTCAGGCGTTCAGTTGCCCCGCTCATCATGTGCGCTTGTGACACTCGGCCGGACCTTGTGGTGGGATCAGCACGACCCGGTGTCACAAACGACATCGGGTTTTTCTGTGGGGCCGGTAGCTTAGATGGTAGAGCGCCTGGTTGAAGCCCAGGAGACACGGGTTCGAGCACCGTCAGGCCCACTTCGCGCGAAGCGTATGTGCCCGACGCCCCGTTCGGCGGACAGGCGCTGGGACTGCGTATCCGCCGCAAATTACTCCATCAGAACGTAGCGAAGCCTGGTAATCGCACCTGGTCCGGAACCAGGGGATCGCAGGTTCAAATCCTGCCGTTCTGACTGACAAACCCTCTCGGAAGGTAGGGTAGCGGCCCGCCCGCGTGTTCACACGATACGGGATCGGCGGTTTGAGTCCCTTCCGGTGCACTGACGATCTTTGACAATCCGGCTTCCAACCCAGTGCCGATGATGTAACGGCGAGCGTACCGCCTTGTCAGGGCGGACGTGCGAGGGTTGATTTCCGCTGGGCGCTCTACCTCTCAAAAAACGAGACGATCTGGGACGGACACGTGCACCCGGAGCAGGCGATCGTCGGCGTCAGCTTGGCCGTCCTGACTCAAGCAACCTGAGGCGGTGGGGCCTGCCGTCCGTTGAACGCTCGAAAGTGAAATGGGCATCATGCTGCGAGTCGAACGCCGTGTTCCAGGTTCGAATCTTGGTCGGGCTACTGGGTCACTAGCGGAACATACGGAAGGGCCACCCGATGGGCGACGGGAGCCGGTTGCTAACCGGTTGAGCGATGAGCCTTGCGGGTTCGACTCCCGCTCCTTCCGCTGGATCACGTACCTCACATGGTGACCGTAACTAATCTGCTCTTCCACCACGCGGACGTGTCGCTGGAACTGGAAGGAATCGCTCAACTGGAGCGAGTAGAGCGTGGGAAATCCGCGACGAAGCGTGGCGAGACGTGACACTGCCTTTGGGTCGAATTGGCACCAAGCGGCAAACAGCGACCAATCCGCCATACCCGATCAACAATCTCCGCCCGGCCGTTTCCATCTTCTCCCTGGCCTCTCGTCTAATCTTGTTGCTCTCCTTGACCGGTCACGAGTATACTCGGTGGGGAGCAACTCTCGACTCGCTCATAGGGAGATGGTCATGCCTATTCAACTGGGGTACTTGGCCACTCGTAGCCGCGGCGAGACCGAGACGAACTCGCAACACTACGATCAGCGTCTGCAAGTGGCCCGCCGGCAGTTGGCTTGCATACGTACGTACCTGTACTACGTGAACAAGTTCTTTGCTGCTCAGTTGCTCGGACAGGGCCACAGATTTCCGGGGTTTGACCTTGCCAACTACATCAACTCTGAGGCACAGGCGTTGGGCCTCGGCTCCGAGACTGGCGGCAAGGTAGTGCACAAAGGGAAAGAATTCGCCCTGAAACCCCATCCCACCCTGTCCGTGGATCTGAACAAGGCCCGAACCGACCGACGCGGCCTGCCCGTTTCGTGGATTTTCCAACGACTGTACGAGTTGGCCACCAGTCGAGTGTTCGTGCTGGTTTGGGACGAGGCCAATCCGGCACAGACGGGCTTCGGCGCAGTTTCCCACCCGGTGTTTGACGATCCGATCAATGACCACTTCTTCAAGGCAGACTGGGTCGCTGTCAGTCTTTACTACAGCGACCCCTGCCGTCCAACCGCTGCGTTAGACGAGCGCGGCGAAACCTACATTCATGAACTGGTGATCCATGCTTGGAGGTATGTCAAATTCGGCGTGATTCAGTCCTCGTATCGATATCCTGATGCGCCGATCCACCTGCAGCGTCTCTATGACCTCTACGGGCACCATCGGGGCGGAGCCGCTCACCTCGTCGTGGAAAGCGAGTTTCCGTGGCCGCACTCGCAAGCCGACAAGGAGGCCGACCTGTTGTGGTACTATGTCGAGCGATTTGATCCGCAAGGACGGCTGGTGCGCCGTGAGCAATTGAATCGAGAGACGGGACGTCCCCAGCACGAGAAAGGTCAATTTCAGAAGATGATACGGGACATCGGTGGTGACTCGCTGATGTGCGACAAGGCCTGTCGTCTTCCAGGGGGATATCGACAGCCGAGATCCTACGGCCGTTGACGCCGGCGAAGTGGTCTCTGCGGTGAAATCAGCCATGATGGCGTTGACAACGCATTGAACGAAATGCTGTTCCGCGGCGGATCGCTCAATCTGAAGTTGCTGGGAGCCAAGGATCGAGAGCGTGGCACGACCGATTGTCCTGTATAACTCCCGGTCCATGTGAGGAGCCTTCGTGTGTTAATCGAAAGGTGAACGAGAGATTCACGCACCCTCCCCAGGCACACTCAAGCGACAAGGCTGCCTCTGCCGGGCGCTGACTATTGAGTAACACTCGACAGATCCGTAACCAATGCCAGCGATTTCTTGGCGTCAGGAGTCCTATCGTCTTGGCGAAACCTCGCGGGGACTCCAAGGAGCGGACCGACGTGAATCGACTCCATCCAGTGAAAAGCACGCTGGGAGAAGCAGACGTAGCTGTGAGACGCCACGACATCGGCACCATCCCAGCGGAACGAACGGGAGCGGTACAATATTCTCGGCCCGTGGCAGCTTCGACCATCCCGACAATGCCATACATGTGTCACTCGGAGGCGGTGCGACGCACAGAGACAATCACCCCTTCCATCCCGGACCCCCACGAGCTCGGCTCGTGCGGTGAAGCGGATGGTGAGCTACGGCGCCACTCACCCCTTCCCCCGCCGGACCCCCACGAGCTCGGCTCGTGCGGTGAATCAGATGGTGAGCTACGGCGCCACTCACCCCTTCCCTCGCCGGACCCCCACGAGCTCGGCTCGTGCGGTGAATCCGATGGTGAGCTACGGCGCCGCCGGACGATTCCTCACCGCCTGCATCGAGTAATCGCCGAACGTACCGACGCAGAACCCCGTGCTTCAGACGCGTCGCAGTCGCAGCAGATGCGCGAGGTTGTTCGGATAGTAACACGCGATCTCCAGCGGTGCCGTGTCCGACTCGGCACGCAACACCGCGTGGAGCAGCTGACCGTCTGCTTCACCGCACGAGCAGAGCTCGTGGGGGTCCGGCGAGGGATGTGGAGGCAGAGCGATACATAGTCAGTAGCGGCGACATAGGGCCCTGCACGCCCTTCGAGTACTTGTGCGAGATAGCTCGTACTGGCCTCGTCGATGCGCAGACGATGGAGGCGATCCACGGCTCGCGCGTCGCGGCGCAAGCAACTGTAGCTTGTGACACTCCACACATCGCTGGGGATGTCATACTTGTCGGCCAACAGGCGTTGTGCTTCCAGCACCTGGTTGAGAATCGTTCCGCTACCGAACAGTTGAGGTCGAGCGGGGTCGCCGTCTTGTCGGCCGTCGATGCTGCTCACTTGATACATGCCGCGCAGAATGCCTGCGGCGACACCATCTGGCATGGAGGGCATTGCGTAGCTTTCGTTGTAGAGCGTAAGGTAGTAGAGAAGCGTCTCGCGTCCTTCGTACAGCCGTCTCAACCCCTCGCGGACGATGACGGCAACTTCGTACGCATAGGCTGGATCGTAGGCCTGCAGCGTGGGGACGGTGGTTGCGACGAGCTGGCTGTGGCCGTCTTGATGCTGCAGGCCCTCGCCGTTGAGCGTCGTGCGGCCGGCCGTGCAACCCAGCAAGAACCCTTTCGCTCGCGCATCGGCCGCTGCCCAGATCGGGTCCCCCACGCGCTGGAAGCCGAACATCGCATAGAACAAGTAGAACGGAATCATCGGCAGGCCGAGACTGCTGAAGGCGGTACCAGCGGCGATGAACGACGACATGGCCCCGGCTTCCGTAATCCCTTCCTCCAGAAGCTGTCCGTCTGTCGCCTCCTTGTAGTGGATCAACTTATCCGCGTCCACAGGCTCGTACTTCTGCCCTGCCGGTGAGTATATTCCGCAGCGTCCAAAGAGTGTTTCCAAGCCAAACGTGCGAGCTTCATCCGGTATGACAGGAACGATCAGTTTGCCGATTGACTCGTCCTTGAGCAGTCTGCTGAGCAACCTGCCGAAGCTCATCGTCGTTGACGCAGTGAGACCCTCCGCACCCTGGAGCAGGAAATCGAAGATCTTGAGTGGGGGAATCTGCAGTTGCGGCGAGTTGTCGACACGTCGCGGAAAGACACCCCCTAATGCCTCCCGACGCTGACGAACGTATGTCAGCTCGGGACTATCTTTCTCGGGTCGATAGAAGGGTGCTTCGGCCACCTGCGATTCTTCCACAGGTACATCAAATCGAGCGCGGAAGTTCAGAAGCTCCTGCTCATTCAACTCCTTCTGCTTATGCGTGATGTTGCGGCCCTCGCCCGCCTCGCCCAGGCCGTAGCCCTTGATTGTCTGTGCCAGCACCACGGTCGGTTGTCCCTTGTGTTCGACGGCGGCATGTTACGCGGCGTAGATCTTGCCGGGATCGTGTCCTCCCCGATTAAGCTTCTCAAGCTGCTTATCCGACAGGTGTTCCACCAGCGCGCGCAGCTCCGGAGACTTGCCAAAGAACTCATCGCGGATGTACGCTCCCGATGCTACGGAGTACTTCTGGAACTGACCATCGACCGTTTCGTTCAGACGTTCGACCAGATGGCCCTCCCGATCGGCTTGCAGCAGCGGATCCCAGTCGCTTCCCCACAGCACCTTCACCACGTTCCAACCGGCCCCGCGGAACAGTCCCTCCAGTTCTTGAACGACCTTGCCGTTGCCGCGGACCGGCCCGTCCAGCCGCTGGAGGTTGCAGTTGACGACGAAGGTCACGTTGTCCAGCTCTTCTCGTGCGGCCAGCGTCAGGGCGCCAATCGATTCCGGCTCGTCCATCTCGCCATCCCCGATGAACACCCATACGCGCGACTGCGAAGTGTCGAGAATGTCGCGGTTCTTCAGGTAATTCAGCAACCTCGCCTGATAAACGGCCATTAGCGGCGACATTCTGGCACCGCCGCCGGTCAGCACGTCGCAGACGTCGCAGTGCTGGGGGGTATCGTGTCTGGTAACTGACTTGCAGCTCTTCAGAGATGAAGATGACTGCCCATGCCGGATGATCTCAAAGGTGTGACTGGCGCGCAGGGGCAAGCAGCCACAGCGCCTCCGGCAGCGAGTTGTGAGGATAGGCCAACGTGGACAATGAAGTTACAGCAAATGAAGCAGGGGCAAATGCGGAGGCCGAAGTCAGGGGCAGCGTCGGTGCGGATCGGTGCAAGTGGCCGGACTCGGTGCGTCCGCTGATCGAAATCGGCTGGATCATCGCCGGAACGCTCGATCACGAAGACCTGCACGCGACGCGCCAACTGGGCGCCATCCGCAGACCCTGTACGCGACGGTTGGGCTTACGTCAAACTGGCTGTCTTCGTCGCTTCGATAAGTCTGTTCATTGGATCGTTCGGCGCCTCCTTCGAACAGCAACATTACTTTCGCCACATCACCTACGTTGACGAAGAGATTTAACAAGGCGTTCGGAAATCCTGCCGGCATTCTCAATCGCCTTCTTCGTCTTGAGTGACTATGGATCTGCACTTCAGCGGTCAGCTGTGGGAGGGATGACGAGGTAGACCGAACGGACGCAAAGCGAACATACCCAGACCGGCACACATCAGCTGGAACAGTAGACCGACGATGGCCACCGCCGCCCCGCAGCAGATCGCAACTCGGATGGACCTCTCGGAGCCACGGAGCTGACAGAGAAGCGTAAGATCGGCCCGAGATTCCTTGCCAGGTCTTGCCGACTTCCTCCGCGATCTACCCTCCGTGTCTCTGTGCCTCCGTGAGAGAAAACGAGTCCGAGAGAAAACGGAGTCTGCCTCACTCCTGTGAGATCGGGGGAATTGCAGGGCGTGGAAAGACGCTGCGCCGGTGACCTGCAATTGGCTCAGGTCCACCACAGCACCGGCACCATGCAGATCTGCTGACAGCGCATTGCGATATGCCGAGGCACTGCACTACGCGCGGACCGGCCAGCGCCGAACTGGCCGTGAACGCCCAGTGACCGCCCGACCCCCACGTGCTCGGCTCGTGCGGTGAAGCAGATGGTGAGCTACGTCTCCGCTCGCCCCCTCCTCTCTCCCGACCCCCGCGAGCTCCGCTCGTGCGGTGAAACAGATGGTGAGCTACAGCGCCGCCACGCGATTCCCGATCACCTAGGCGTATACCATTTGCAGCAGATGCGCGAGGTTGTTCTGATAGCAAAACGCGATCTCCATCGGTGCCGTGTCCGGCTCGGCACGCAACGCCGCGTGGAGATGACTTAGAGGGGAGCGCGGTAGCTGACCATCTGATTCACCACACGAGCGGAGCTCGCGGGGGTTGGCCCAGGGTGAGAGGGGAGCGAGGTAGCTGTACCTCTGCTTCACCACGCGAGCCGAGCTCGTGGGGGTCGGCCAGGGAGGAGAGGGGAGCGCGGTCGCAGACCATCTGCTTCACCACACGAGCCGAGCTCGCGGGGGTCGGCCAGGGGTGAGAGGGGAGCGTCCGCATCCAACACCGACAGACGCCGGGAGTACCCCTTGAGAACGGCGGTCGATCAAATGGCATGTGCGGCGCAAGACCAGGGAGACATCCCGCCCCAATCGCAACGCGGCCGACCATGCTGCAGGGTGGGCGGACCGGCTGACGGGGTACGGTGAAGTGGAGCGTACCCAGGGCTGCGAAGAGTCGCAATCGACGCAAGTCGTGGAGAGAGAGAGGGGTGGATGAGGGGATTCGAACCCCCGACACCTGGAACCACAATCCAGTGCTCTAACCAGCTGAGCTACATCCACCGGAACGAAGAATCCAAGTGTAGTCTCGGCCCTCTGTTTGGTCAACGGACTGGCAGCCTGCGCAGTTACAGGCAACCTGATAGCGGGGTAATCCGATCCATCCCAGACCTAAACGTAGGGGAACCGTTCGTCCAGCGGAGCGGCTGACAACTCGACCAGGAACGTCGCCAGACGCTCGACCAGCAGCTTCATCATTCGCTCCCCTTTCTCAGCCGAAGCGGCATGCGGATAGCCCACTCCGGCATTGGTCGTCAACAGATGCCACGGCCGAGTGATCGACACCCAGCCCTGGCGCAACGCTTCGAAACGCGGCTCGGCCGCGGCCCCATCATCAGCGGCCAGCGAGCCGTCGGGGCGACGGTTGACCAACTCGGGAAAAAACGCCAGGGCAAACGACGTCTCCATCTCGCCCGCATGATCATCCGGATGCTCAAAGATCTTGGCGTACTGATCCGTAAACGCCTTATACCAGTTGCAGAGAAACAGCTGCGCAGGGGACTTGCCGCTCAACTCGCGCAAGATCATCTTCACTTCGTTCCCGCCATGACTGTTCAATAACAACACCTTGTGCACACCGCTCCTCACCAGCGACTCAACCAGATCGGTCACCACCAGCGTCAAGGTGGTCGGGTTCAAGTTCATCGCCAGCGGCATCGCGTGCATGTTCGTCTGCGTGCCGTAGGGAATCGTCGGCAGCAACACGACATTGGCTCCCTGCCCATACGCCGCCTCGCAGATCTTCTCGCCCACAATCGTCCCCTCGAACAGGTCCATGCCGTACGGCAGGTGCAGATTGTGCGGCTCCGTCGCTCCCAGCGGCAAGACCGCCACTTCATAGGCATGCTGCTTCGTGTGCTCGTAGTTCGTCTCGGCCAATACCCAAGGACGCATCGTCTCCTCCAACTCTCAAATCGTATGTTCGATCACTCGGCTTAATGGCAACATCAATTATCTGGCGGGGTGTGGTCGTGACTGGCCTGCAAAATAGACAAAAAGATCATATGACAAAAAAATCCAGGCTCGACAGTGGGCGGGAAAGCCCTTTCTGTGCCGAACCATGCGTAATCTGCACGCCGAAGTCATTCTTGTCTGATGCCTCATTGTAGAGCAATCAGAGTCTGAACCAACGGCGTCACCGGCAATTTGGACGAACAGACGAAGTCCCCCAGACCACCGACAATCATCACACCAGCGCAGACTAGCCGACTACTTGAGGTTGGGCAGACGCTTGCGCAGCTGGTCGAGCGCGGCCGGTGTGACACGGGTCCCCTCCAACTCCAACTGCTCCAGGCTGCGCAGCGGAGCCAGGGCGGTCAGTCCTTCATCGGTCACTTGGGTGCCGGTGAGCCAGAGAATGCTGAGCTGACTGAGTCGTGAGAGGTGCTTGAGTCCCGCATCGGTGATGAGCGTCTGCGACAGGTCCAATTCCTCTAGCTGCCGCAGATCGCCCACCAATTCCACCGTTCGATCGGTGATCTTCGTCTTCTCGAAATTCAGCTGCTCCAGCAGTTTCAAATCACCCAGCCATGCCACTCCAGCATCCGACGCGGAGGTAAACGACAGGTCGAGCCAGCGCAGCTGGTTACAGTCCCGGATGTGCTGAAGGCCAGCATCCGTCACAGACGTGTGGCCCAGACAGAGACTGCGGATCCCCGGGTCCAGAAAGACCAGGTCAGCGTCGGTGACGTTCAAGAACGCCTGATAGGCCTGATCCAGATCGTCGTACTCGCGACCGGTCTCCGACGAGAGGGTCTGAGTCTGCCCAACGCCTCGATAGACGCTCGTCAGGTAATTGGTGAACGGTCGCCACAATCGCCCATCGTCGCCGTGCATCAGCAGATGAGCAAGTCCGGCACACTGACTGTACAACTCGCGGATCTTGGGATCCTGCTGAATCTGCTGACGCCCCAGAGCAACGAGCTGCTGCAACGGCACATAATATTGCTCGCTGAGCTTCCGATAGCGAGCAAACTGCAGACGATCGGCATCGGCCCCTCCCGTCACGGCATAGGCGTTCCGATCGATCAACGATTCCATATAGAGGGCCACGCCTTCAATCGCCCAATAGTTGTTCTGTTCGCCAACCTGTGGCGCAGCGACACCGCTCTCCTGAAAGAACTGATGTGTCGACTCATGGGCCCAGTTGGGTCGAGCCGTATCGTCTCCAGCGTAGAAGAAGGCCGTCTTGTGGCTCTGAGCGTAATAGCCCACGCTCAATTCAATCTGCGGCTCAGATCGGCTCAGCTGACGAACATATTCCGCTCGATCCGCGAACAGTACGACCGAAAATGTCCGATCAGGCCCCAGCGACTGATCGCCTCCCTGGAAGCGAGCGGCAAGTCTTCCCGCTACACTCCAATACTCATAGAACAGCTGCTGCCAGACGGCGTACACCCGCTCCAGATACGTCGCCACCTGCTGCCCGCCCCGAACACTCAAGTTGGTCGTCAACTCGAAATGTTCGCTGTCAATACTCCAGTGTTGATTGCTGGCCCAACCGAATTGCGGGTGCGGTCCGCGCGTGCGTCGCCGCGAGGGGCGTTGAAACGACCGATCCCATCCGCGATCGCTCCGTTTCCAGCCGAGGATCCGGCGCGCTTCTGCGTGATCCGGATGCTCGTGCAGGACCTCGTGCAGTAGCCGGTAGGCGTCTCCCTCCTGGCCCGCCTCTGCCTGACTCCGCGCCAGCTCGAACAACCGATCCGCTTGTGCCGTGCGCAGCTGAGTGAACCGCGCGTGCCAGAATCGGATCAGCTGAGGGTCGTCTGGCTTGGGACGCGTTGCATCGATGGTTGCAGGCAGAAACAGGTAATGCCGCCGCGGGTCCCGCTCAATCAACCACGCCCGGCACAGGCTCCCCTGCTCGGGCAGATTCAGCTCATCGCATTTGTCGGCCAGTGCCGCCAGTTCATGCCGAAACGCTTCGTCCCCCTCACGGCGGTCGGCAGCCGGCAAATCCGCTCCGGCGATGGCCGCCCAGAGCAGCACGAATACACTCAACGCCCTGCCCCATAAGCGGTTCAGTCGCTGCATCTGCCGGCTCACTGACGCCTGAACAACCTGTGACAATCGCATGTCCTCCACGTGGCTTCCCTTTCCAGTGTACCATCGCCGAGGGAAACCCGGGCGCGATTTTCTTTCGCGGACTTCCGTCGTAGCGCGGACTGCAGTCCGCGACAGCAGCGCGATCGGTCCCGACGCCGCCAAAGACGAATGACGAAAGACCCAATGACGAAAGCAGCCCGAATAGTGAAGAATGCCGGACCGGTTCCCCCCGCTCTGTGCGAGCGTGGCTACGAGAGGAACGGCGAAGCGATACGTCCCTCATGCCCTAAGGCGGCAGGGCCGCCAGCCAAAAAGGGAGAACGCCATCCATTGGTCCGCTCCCGTTGGTCGCTCGACAACAATACGCGCACGGTGCGCGCATGTTATACAGTAAGGCTCAAAGTGACGACCCAAGAATAACTTCCTCAAGTTCTCAAGTCGGTCGAATGGCTCGCCGGCACTGGCTCCGCTCGCGGAGATCGCGTCAGCAAGATGGAAGGCTGCCACGCCGCTCGCTCAGGAGAGTGGCACCCGCCTCGTAAGAATTGTCGAAGTTGTTCTTGAGTGATCCCTAAGGCAGTGTCTTGTGTCCGGTTGGCTTGGCACTGGAAACCCGTCATTCCCGTCCCCCTGAGAACCGGACGAATCACGTGGATCGTCGAGCGACCCGCAGGAGTGGAACAGGGGAGCGGCGTGGTCTAGAAATCCGAACCGCAGAACATCGAACAAGGTAACGTCCAATTTCCAAGTGGAACAGGCACGCGTGCGAGCCCTCACCGATTGCTCGACGGTCGCTGGCGCGATGCCTTCTCTTCCTTTTTCCTTCGGCAATCCTTGTTCAATATTCTGCGGTTCTCTGCCTGGGTTCTACGGGTCAGGCCTGGCCTTCTTCGAAGGCGGCGTCGAACGCACGACCACTTTGAGCAAAGTTCATCCGGCGGGTGAATTCGCAGGCTTCCCGAGCGCCGAACTCGCGGTCCATGCCCATGTCTTCCCATTCAATGGAGAGCGGACCCTCGTAGCCGATGTGGTTCAGCGCGCGAATGATCTCTTCAAAGTTGATCGCTCCGCGTCCCGGGCTGCGGAAATCCCAACCACGACGCGGATCGCCGAAGTTGATGTGGCTCGCCAGGATGCCGGTCTTGCCGTTGAGCGTCGTGATCGCGTCCTTGACATGAACGTGATAGATGCGATCCGGGAAAGCGCGAATGAACTCGACCGGGTCTACTCCCTGCCAATGCAGATGGCTCGGGTCGAAGTTGAAGCCGAACTCTTCGCGGTAATCAAGCGCCTTGAGCGCTCGCTCGGCTGTGTAAATGTCGAACGCGATCTCTGTCGGATGGACTTCCAGCGCGAACTTCACGCCACACTCACCGAACACATCCAGGATCGGATTGAATCGTTCCGCCAACAGCTCAAATCCGGCTTCGATGGTCGATTCCGGAACGGGAGGGAAGGAGTACAGGAACGGCCAGATGCTCGAACCGGTGAACCCGTTCACAATGCTGATGCCGAACTTCTGCGCGGCGCGCGCGGTGTTCTTCAGTTCTTCGGCCGCACGTTGATTCACTCCGGCCGGATCACCGTCACCCCAGACGTAGGGCGGCAGAATCGCCTTGTGTCGCGAATCGATCACGTCGAGCACGGCCTGTCCGACCAGGTGATTGCTGATCGCCAGACACTGCAGATCCATACTGTCGAGCGCTTCGCGTTTCTTGTCGCAATAGCTGTCGTCGGCGAGTGCCTTATCAACCTCGAAATGGTCGCCCCAGCAAGCCAACTCCATACCGTCGTATCCAAACTCCTTCGCCTTGCGCGCCATTTCGGCAAATGGCAGGTCGGCCCATTGGCCGGTGAACAGAGTAACCGGTCGTGACATGTTGTGCTCCTTCTGGTTGATATAGCTGGTACGGTTCCCACCGCGACAGGGCCGCTGGTGGAATCGGTGCATGCAAGCACCCGATAGTGGTTCCGTGTCCATCCGCGCTCGTTGACCGCCACAGTAGCATGAGGATCGCGAACCACGTCCCCCGTGAGTCCTCACCCTGTCGCAAGGAAGGAGCGAGGGAACAGGAGACGACCGTCGTCTACCGCCCTGATGAGCCAGAACGCGTCCGCGGCGCGTGTCGCGTGATGATCGATGACAACTAGTACAGAACATTCCCGCCGGCGCGGACAACAGATAGCCACGAGGGATCATTTTGGCGTGCTCCCCACAGCCATGCAACCACCGCTGAGGCAATATTTACCCCCCACGCGACCAGAACCCTCCGGCCCCCCGCGTTCCCTTCCACTTGTTCCGATTAGGGAACCTGTAACCTGCCAGCACCCCACCAGTGGTCGACCACGGAAACCGAGGCGGAAAGAACAGCGTGCTATAATTACTCCGATCCGTCACCCACTCCTGTCAGCAGGCACGCGGCGGATGTTTCGGGGGCAACTGGACGCAAGGAACCATCTCATGCCCAACGCCACTTGTGCTTATCGTCCGCTCCTGTGGGCGATCGGGCTGGTACTGGGAAACTCCCTGATCGGATATGCCGCCGATCCTCCGGTCTCGATCGAGATTGCGGTGGAGTCGGGATTTGAAGTGGCCGGGCAGCAGCGTTGGATGGACTTTCTCAACGAGTCCCACTTCACCAGCTTGCGGTTTCGCGGTGCCCGCGCGTCGGACGAGCCGCTGATTGAAAATCGAGGAACGGACGAGTCGCCTCGCTACGCCATCACCGCGCTGCTGACCGCTGACAACAAGCTGATCCTGCCGGGCCAGATCGTCCGCTATGGACAGCGGAAAGAACTGATCTCCTGGCTTGAGAAGTTGCGTCGCGGCGGGGAGCAAGGTGTGACCGAAACGGTTGGACTCTTTGGCTTGACCAGCAAACAGCTGGCCACGCTCCACGAAGCGCTCAAGCAACCCGTTTCCAGTTCCACCCAAGACGAGACGCTGCGAACCTTCCTGGAACAGACGAAGCGAACACTGACCGTTCCGCTGGAAATCGACAGCAGTGCGCGGCAGGCGATGGAAGCGGACGCCAAGGTCTTGGATGAACTGCAAGGCCTCAGTTGCGGTACCGCTCTGGTGGCCGCGGTTCGGCCTTACGGTCTGCTGGTGACTCCCACCGGTCAGGGCACACGCAGCGTTGGAGTGCGGATTACCAAGACGGGACAAGTGGAAGATGCCTGGCCACTCGGAACCACCTCCAAGAAATCGCCCGGCGAGCTGGTTCCCGACCTGTTCAAGTTCGTCAATGTGGAAATCAACGATCGGCCCTTGAGTGAAGCGGTGGAGGCAATCCAGGGCCGCGTGCAGATCCCCCTGCTCTACGATCACAACGCGCTGGCTTTGCACGAAGTCGACCTGAACAAGCACGTGAATCTTCCACCCGCCAGGACGTTCTACAAAAAGATCCTCGACCAGCTGCTCTTCCAGATGCTCCTGAGAAGCGAACTGCGCGTCGACGAGGGCGGCCGACCGTTTCTGTGGGTGACCTCCGCCAAACGCTGAGGGCGGGGCTGGCCGCACTGCGCATTGTGGCACTGCACATTGCGGCATTGTGGCATTCCCTATTCATCGACCACTTGATCGCGGCGGGTCCTGTCCAGCAGCGGTGTCAGGCGTCGCTGGGACGCTGCCGGCCAGGACATGCGCTGGGGAAGTGGAACGCGAATAGGCAATGCCACAATGCGACAATGGGCAATGCGACAATGCGACAATGGGCAATGCGACAATGCCACAGGACTTTCGAGCAGATACCCTGCGCTCTCGCGGACGTTGGAACCGCAGAATATCGAACATGGAATGTCCAATCACCAAGGGGAAGAGCAAGCGGTGCCAGTACCTAATACTCAGCAGCGCCAGCCGCGCCGCATCACCATTCCACATTGTCGCATTGTGGCATTGTCGCATTCCCTATTGACCGACCACGTGAGAGCAGTCGGGCCCTTTCCGGCAGCGGTGTCAGGCGTCGCTGGGACGCTGCCGGCCAGGACATGCGCTGGGGAAGTGGAACGCGAATAGGGAATGCCACAATGCGCCATGCGACAATGCGGCAACTTCCCTCGCTTGGAGAATACGTTGAAGATGTCGAGGTGGATGCCACATTGGTCGCATACTGAAGCTCGCGCTACGTGCTACGCAACGATTAGTAGGCACCGAACTCGTGAGCGGCTTCCAGCATGGCGACAATGTTTTCGGGCGGTACGTTGGCCAGGATGTTGTGCACCTGCTGGAAGACGAAACCACCGTGCGGCTTGAGGATCTCAATCTGCTGGCGCACGTGCTCGCGAATCCGCTCGCGAGGACCTTCCGCCAGGATGCGGTGCGTATCGCAGCCGCCTCCCCAGAACGTGAGGGAATCACCGAACTGCTGCTTGAGTCCATGAGGATCCATGCCGGCACAGGAGATCTGGACCGGATTGATGGCATCGAGTCCGGCTTCGATCAGGTGTCGCAGCAGCGGCTGCACTCCGCCGCAACAGTGCAGCATCACTTTTACATTGGCCAGCTCCTTGGCGCGGTGCCACATCCGTGCGTGCCGCGGCTTGAAGAACTCCTCGTACATGGCGGGAGACATCTGCGGTCCACCCTGCATCCCGAGGTCATCCCCGAACAGGATAATGTCGATATACTCTCCCACGACGCTCAGATAATGCTCCAGTGCGGCCAGATGCGATTCGACCAGCCGATCGAGGAACTCGTGCGCGCGCTGCGGATTGCCGGCCAGCAGCATCAGGAAGTTGTCGATCCGGTAGAGGAACTGTCCCACCTCCAGCAAGTTGCCGCCGAAGAGCCCGATCACCGCTCGCTGTGACTCTTGGCGCAGGCGTCGTGCTCCTTCGGCCAGCACACGATCGCCGTCTGGTCCGGCGGCCAGCGGACCGGGAGGCGATTTGATGGCGACCCAGACCGTTTCTTCCAGCGCCTCGGGGAGTCGGTCCAGATCATCTTCATTCAGATAGGGCCAGTAGCATTGTTCGAAATAGATTGCTCCGTCGGGCATGCGTCCCACGACGAGCCCTTCGTGGTTCTTGAGGACCCATTCTCCCTCGAGCCTTTCCGGGGCCGCCCAGGCTGGCATCTGGCACGGCGTGCCGTCGGGCAACGTCCAGTCAACCCAATGTCTATCGTCCAGCGCAAAGGCTCGCCCCAGTTCGATGGTATCGACGTGGAACAGGTCGAGCACATCTTGATCGATGACCGCCAGTTGCTGAATCGGGTCGTACACACGAATCGGCCGCTGCGGGAGTCCGAGATGCTCGCGCAACCGGGCATAGGCAATCGCGGCAATGCCGGACGAACGATGGCCACCCAAGTCGATCGGGACCCGGTCGGCCTCCTGGTGATTCAGCGCCGCCAACACGCGTTCTCGAGAATTCATCGCACTGCTTCCCGAAATGAATGAGGTTCAAGTACTATCTTGCCTGGAGTCGGGCCAACCGTCTTCGGCCAGCCGCCTCACACGCAATCGTGTCCCGTCAACTCCACACAGATCCAACTCAGCGCAGATCCGCGCGCAGAGTGACAATCCCTTGTGGTGGCAACTCGACCGGCGCCTCGACGGTCGGTCCGACTTCTTCTCGCGGGCTGCTGCGCGTGACCCGCACCGGAACCGGATCCGACCACTCGATGGCCGTGGAAGCTGGTTCGTTACTCACGTTGAACAGGCGCACCATCAGCGCCTGACCATCGTGGCTCGGCTTGAGCGACGTGATAACCACGCGGTCGCCGGACACTTTCAGACGACTTTGCGGCACCGCCGCCTGCGGATCTACCGGCCGGGCAATCAGCGGTTGACTGCACTGCATAGCGAACCGTGCCGCTGCGGCCTGATCGTATTGCAGATGCGGCTCAATGGCATAGCGGAATCGCGTCATTCCTTCCTGGGACGCCTTATAGTTGGTTTCCCAGTAGTTGTTCATCACGTACGAATAGAACGTTTGCGTCGGCTCCAGGTGCTGCACCCATGCATCGGCCGTGAAGGGATTGGAGACATCCATGTGGATTCCTCCCACCTCCAGCAACGGCGCATCGAGGGTCGTCCAGGTGACTCCGTACTGATCGTTGGAAATATCGACCCAGCGTCCGACGGTCAGGTAGTTCTTGCAGGCGCCAGCCATCTGATCCGACTCGGGCCGAATGACCGCCCACGGGATATCGACTCGCATCGTGCCGCCGGGAACCTGGAAGGGGAATCCCAGGTGCACTCCTTCCGGCTGCAGCACCTTTTCTTTGTTGAGCAGATTGATGATATCCAACCGATCGATGCCATCGATCACGCGGAAGATCGTGATCATCTGTTTCATGCCGGGACCTTCCGTATAAACTCCCAGCGCGGCAGACGGGCCGTGGTCGCTGAACACTTCAATTTTGGAGACCGTGGCGGCGGCCGGCGCGTCGGGTTTTCGTCCCGCCACATACCGGTACTGGTTCAAGCCTCCGGCAGCGCTGTCGACCAGATCGACCGGGATTCCCTGGTAGCGGAGACTGGCGATGGTTCCGGTTTCCGGATCGATTTCCAGGTGCAGCGATCCGTTGCTCAGCGTGTTGCCTTCCACCTTGGCGTTGCCCACCACTTCCGGTTGTCCAGGAAGCAAGCGGTACCGTCTGGCACCCAGAGGAGGAACGTCCTTGGCGACGAAGGCGAGTTGCCCGCGCGGTGTGAGCATGGAGGGGACGGTCTGCCCGTCGCTGTCCTGAACAACGTACCCGACCAGCGGCGCGTCAGTGCTGAGCGTGACGAGATCCGAGCGAGTCCAGGAGTGAGTATTCCAGACATCGATCGCCTCGACCTGTGCGGTTTCGGCCGGTGCCGGCAGGCCCCCTGCCACGTACGCCTCCTCCAACAATTCGTGTGACAACCGATTTGCGTTGCGCGCGAAAGCCTGTTTGATCTCCCATTGACTCAGCGTGAAAGGGCTATCGGGCTCGGTAATGCTGCAATGAGCTCCCCAGGTATGTTCGTCATAGAGAATCGCTTCCCGCCAGGCTTGATAGAATTTCGCCTCCGGATACTGGTCCGGGGCCAGCAAGGCCCACAGCGCCTCGGCCTGAACCAGGCGTTCCGAGGCGTTGCGTGTCATCGCCGTTTCCTGTGCCGACGAGCCGGCTCCGTCTTCCCAGTAGGGTGTGAAGTCGCCACGCACCTCGGGCACCTGCGCTCCGTAACGCTCTTCAAACGTGCGCATCAGCTCGCTGGTTGTCGAGATCGCCAGGTGGGGCCAGACATACTTCTCATTCCAGCGCCGGACGAACTCGCAGAGGTTGCGATCGGGCGGCCCGTTGTCGCCCCCCACGCTGTAACGGATCTGGACCATGTCGTAGGGATAATCCTGCTTGAGCAGTTCATCCAGGTAGGCGAAGAATGGTTCTCCCTGGCTCTCCGGCGACAGCGTATCGACGCGACTGCTGTGAAACCACGAATAGGCTTTGCCGGCCATCCAGCACAACAGTCGCTCCTGGCCGGAGGGTGAGACCCAATAGAAAGGACGATCTCCCCAGGCCTTGAGCGTGTAGCCGATGCGGTGAATGTGATTCGGTCCGATGGACAGATACTTGATGCCACTCTGCGCCAGCACCGGGACAAGGCCCCAGGTGTAACCAGGCACATCGCTGATCATGGCCGCATCGATCGGTAGATCGTACTGTCGACCGATCCGCCGAGCGCAGCTGGTCAGCCGCATCAACTCCTCGGGTCGGCAGAGAGCGGTCAGTTCGTTGCCGTAGAGTCCGTCCAGATGGATCTGTCCGCTGCGGACCGCCTGCACGAACTCCGCTTTCTCGGCGTCGTCGGCCTGCTGCAGATAGCTATCGACAGCCCACAACACCTCCGAATTCCATTTGAAGCGGGCGCCTGCCGGGTAGTCAGCTGTGTCACGAGCAATCTGCATCGCTTGGCGCAGGTATTCCCACTGCTTCTGTTCCACCTCCGTCTGCACGTGCGTGTACCCGATGTCGACATGCGAATGGGGAAGGAAATGCAGCTGCCAATGCCGCACCGGAGCGACGGTCACTTGCTGATCGAGCACCGCCTGGCCATCGACCTGCAGCGTTACGCTCCACGTCTGCGGCTGCTCGTCGGCAGGAAGCTGCATTGTCACCGCCTGGCTGCCGAACTGCAGTTTCAGCGGGATGGCGGGGAGCTGGCCGATTTGCAGCATCGCCTCCACCGGCTCCGCATAGACGTGCTCGAGGAACACCGTCAGCGGTCGTTCCAATCCCGATTCACCCCGTTGCACCGCTTCAACCGGCCTCAGCGTGATGCGGTCTCGAGCGAGTGTTGATTCCGCCGTCTCTGCGGCAAAGAACTCCACACTCCGTCCGCCGACACAGGCGTGTCCTTCGGGGCTGAGTCGTTTGGGCTGCCAGCGCACGTACCGCGCTTCATGAGGCACGGCGAAAAGTGCACTGGTCACCGCTCCCGGCGCGTTGGTGTGATCGATGGTTTCGCGCGCCGTGACCTCACGGAAATCGCTGTCCTCACTGAAGATCAACTCGGCTTCGTCGACCGTGGCCGGGTCTTTCCGATCGACATGCCGAAATCCGGCGATCATCACGCTGCGGCCGAAATCGAAATCGACATAAGTCTCCGTCCCTTTGCCGTTGGAGGCATACTCGGTCAACTCGGATTCGTCCAGCAGGTTGGCGGCCTGAAAGACGGGGCTGGGATACTCTTCGGCACAGCCGCAAATCGCGACTTGCATGACCTTGACCAAGGGCGTATAGACAGCCTCCGCTTCCTGTTCGGCTGCGGCACGACGCACGTCGCCACAGAACCCGATGGATGTCAGAAGGCAGACGACGAGAGGCAAGTAACTGCGAGGCGGCATGAGAGGACACTCCTGATCGCCAGTGAATCGATACGGACGCGACTATTCTCGCTTGCCCTGCAACGCGCTGCAATCGGTCTATCCGCCAGGACTCAGATCAGCTCGTCCAGTTCCTGGACCAGTTGGCTGAACCGCTGCAGCGCGGTCGCCACCGGCTGCGGACTCTCCATATCGACACCGGCACCTCGCAGCAGATCGAGCGGATCCTGCGAACAACCGGCTCGCAGGAATCCCAGATAATCATCGAGCTCGCGCGGACCTCCGCCGAGAACTCGCTGGGCGAGCGAGATGGCGGCCGACAGGCCGGTAGCATACTTATAGACGTAGAAGGCCCGATAGAAGTGGGGAATCCGCAGGCATTCGAGCGACAGTTCCTGATCCACCGCGAAGTCGGGTCCGAAATAGGCCGCCAGCAGTGCCCGATAAGCGTCCTTGAGCGCCTGGACGGTTAACGGTTCACCCGCTTCCGCCATTTCGTGTGTGATCTTTTCGAACTCCGCGAACATCGTCTGCCGGATGATCGTCCCGCGTACCGCATCCAGCTCGCGATTGATCAGGTACGCACGTTGCCTGTCATCGCGGGCCGAAGCCAGCATGTGTGCGCTGAGCAGCTGTTCGTTGAAGGTGCTGGCCACTTCCGCCACGAAGATCGTGTAATTGTAATAGATGAACGGCTGATGCTTCGCACTGAAGTACGAATGCATGGAATGGCCGGCTTCGTGCGCCAGCGTGAAGACATCATCGAATACTTCCGGCTTGAAGTTCATCAGGATATACGGATTGGCGTCGAACGATCCGCAGCTGAACGCGCCGCTCTGTTTGCCCTGATTCGGATAGCGATCACACCAGCGGTTCTGCAGTCCTTCGGACAGAATGCCACAGTAATCGCTTCCCAGCGGCTCGAGGGCCCGGAGGACCAGCTGCACCGCTTCTTTCCAGCTCCGGCGCTGCTCCAATTCACTGAGAATGGGAACGTACGTATCGTAATGGTGGAGATCTTTGAGCCGCATCTTTCGCCGTCGCACATCGAAGTACCGATGCACCGCCGGCAGATGATCGCGCACTGCCTGGATCAGATTCTCGTAGACCGTGCGCGGCACGTTGTCGGGAAACAGAGCGGCCTCCAGCGCGTTGGGGTAGCGGCGGACGCGGGCGTAGTAGACATCCTTGAGAATCGAGCCGCTGAGGGTCGCTGCGAGCGTATTCTCGTGGGCGGCGAACTGCTGGTAGTACTGGTGGAAAGCGGTCCGCCGCACACTGCGCTTGGGTGAGATCAGGAACTGCGCATAGGTCGCATTGCCCAGCTCGACCTTCTCCCCTTTCTCATTGGTGACAAACCCGAACTTGAGATCCGCGTCATGCAGCTGCCGGAAAGCTCGGCCAGACACCTGCGCCATTTCTCCCTGCATGGCCAGCAGCTGTTCTTCCGATTCTTTCAACGTGTGCGGCTGAAAGCGAATCAGCCGTTGGATGAGCAGCCGGTAGGGCTGCATCACCTTTTCCTGCAGCAGCTGCTCGAGCCGTTCTGCCGGCAGGGCCAGCAATTCCGGACGAATGTAACTCGCCGCCTCCGCACCGCGCGTGGCCGCGTTCTCGAAACGGCCTTGCATGCGCTGGTATTGGCTGTTGGCCTGATCCTCGGTCGTCTTGAGGAAGGCGTAGACGCCCAGCCGCTCACCGAGCCGATCAAACTGGCTGTCAAACTTCAAACAGGCAGCCAGCGTCTCGGCCGACTCACCCAGAACTCCGCGGTACCTGTCGTAACCTTTGATCTGCTTCTCGTAGCGCTGAAAGGACTTCTCCCAGGCGTCATCGTCGGGAAACAGGCTGCCCAGATCCCACGTGTCGGCTACCTTGACCTCGCTCCGCAATGGCAATCGCTTTGACTTGCTCATAAGACCTCATCCGTGCTGATTGGTTCTGCCGAACAGTGTCCGGCAGCGAATCGACCCAGTGGGCTTCATCAGGAGTCCCGCAAACCGCCTGACACGTACCGTGCTCACCACGGTTGCGGTGGACCGCGACTCGATCAGTTGACGCGTTCGATATTCTGCGGTTCGGACACCTCGGCGACCAACGCCGCCAACGGTTCAACCCTGGTGAGTCGCCAGACGATACAAGTTGTTAGTCCCGTATGTCAGTATCGGAGCACTCCCGCACCCCAGGTCAGCCCGGCACCAAATCCCATCAATAACACGTGATCGCCCCGCTTCATGCGACCGGTCGAGAGCGCCTCCTGAAGTACCAACGGCACACTGGCAGCCGTGGTGTTGCCGTATCGGTCGAGATTGACCACGACCTTGTCGCGCGACACGCCGAGCCCTTCGACCGCGGCGTCGATGATGCGCAGATTGGCCTGATGCATGACCACCAGATCGATGTCTTCCATCGCCAGTTCCGCGTGTCGCACCACATCGCCGACAATGTCGTGAATCATGCGCACCGCCCACTTGAACACCGCGCGACCATCCATGCGCATGTACTGGCGACCCTGCTCGAGGCCGGACTGCGAGATCGGCTCACGCGAACCGCCTGCCGGGATCGACAACAAATCGCCCAGGTCACCTTCCGACCCCAGCGAGTAAGAGAGCAACCCCTGGTCCACCTTGCCCGCTCCCAGCAAGACCGCGCCAGCTCCATCTCCAAACAAGGGGTAGGTCTTCTTGTCGGCCGGATTGATGATCCGCGACATGACATCACTGCCGATCACCAGCACCCGGCGGCAACACCCGGTCTTCACGAACTGCATGCCCGTCACCAAAGCATAGACAAAGCCCGAGCAGGCGGCGTTGAGGTCCATGGCCGGCGCGACCGCCCCCAGGCGACGCTGCACATTGCAGGCAGCCGACGGCATCGGCATGTCCGGCGTCATCGTCGCCACGAGAATCATGTCCACATCGCCGGCCGACACCCCCGCATCGTCCAGACACCGCTCGGCCGCTTTCGTCGCCAGATCGCTCGTCGCCTCGCCGGCCGCGGCGCGTCGACGTTGACGGATCCCGGTGCGCTGAATAATCCAGTCGGGATCGCAGCCCAACTGCGTCAAATCCTCGTTGCACACCACCGTCTCCGGCAGATAGACTCCCGTCCCCAGAATCTGCACGCCCGTCAGCGTCGCTAAGGGACTGCGTCCGGAGGAGTGATAGAGCGGATCGGTCGCGTGATGGGCACAGCCCTTTTCTGAATGCGACACCAGATCGGTTGTCGCAGATACCGTCGAAGTCTCTTCGGAATAACCGGCAGCCATGTCAACTCCAGGCGCGTCATGATCGCATGTGTTTCCCACCAAGGCCGAAACGTGAACAGATCACGCCGCCACTGAATCGCGCTCAGCCAACTCCGCCATCGCCTGACTACGGAGCCCTTGCAGACAAACCGTCTACTATAGCACCTGCCGCGCAAGATCACAGGCCGGAAACATCCGTCCGCCACTCCCCGCTGATTGGCTGGCAATACGAGCGGTCACCGTAGCGCTGGCAGTACCGTGACTGCAGAATCCATCGGGGGGGACCGTCCGCGGAAACGGCTTCGCCATCACGCGCAGCTCGGCTCACACTGCAAGCACAAACGGTCGAACGGACCGAGGCCGGCTGCCGCGATGGAATCCCATCGGGTTGGGTCCATGAGTTATCGGGGCACTGGATTTTCGCGACGGTCAATTATCGGGGCACTGCAGGAATCTCGACCCACGTGCGCTGGCGATGCGACTGCAACACCGCATCCGCTACAACTTGCGCTCTGAGCCCTTCGTAGAAACTGGGAACGGCCTGCCGCCCCTCCGTAATGGCCGATACGAACTCCCACATCAAATCGTAACGGAATACGGTTGCCGGCTTGCCCTCACGCGGATCGCGTGGGCTGCCCACCGGCTTCAAGAACGATTCAGGGACTGGAACCGGCTCCAGATCCTGGCCGGTCTTTCCCAACAGAAGGGAGTTGGGCTCATGCAGTCGGTAGACGGCGGAAGCCTGCGAACCGTTAATCTCCGCCCATTCGTGTCCAAACCCGTTGAGCCCGTATCCTTTGGCCAACGTCGTCCCTTCCCACACGCCGACGGCACCGCTGGCAAACTCGCCGATCATACTCGACCAGTCGTCGACCTCCGAGGGTGCACAGGGCGAACCATCGGCCTTTGTGGTGCGCGGCGCGAAACGAGCCACGGCTCCACAAATTCGTGCCAGTGGTCCAAGCAAGTCGATCGCGAAATCGATCCGGTGGATGGTCATGTCGAACAGATCGCCGGCACCGGCCTGTTGCTCGTACTGCCTCCACCCCCAGCTCGTCTCCGGGAGATCCAGAAAGCGCTGGCTACGAAAATGCCGCGGCGTTCCGAGCTGCCCTGTGTCGAGCAAGTGTTTGAGATATCGCATTGATGGAGCAAAGCGGTAGGTAAAGGCCGTCATGTGTACGATCCCCGCCTCTTCTGCCGCGCGGTACATCCGCTCGACTTCGGCGGCACAGAGGCCCAAGGGCTTCTCGCACATGATGTGCTTGCCACTGCGCGCAGCCGCCTCGGCCATCGCGCAGTGGGTGTCGTTGGGGGTCGCAATAATCACGGCATCAATGTCGGGATCCTCGCAAATCTGGACGTAATCCGTGGTCGTCCGCTGCAGCGACCACTCCTCGCGCCGACGCGCCAGCAGATCTTCATCGCTGTCGCAGGCCGCCACCAATTCCGCTCGCGGATCAAGTCGGATGGCGGGGACGTGATGGTAAGCGCTGACCGCGCCGGCGCCCAACAGGGCAATACGTACGGGCGGTGTCTGGGGGACCTTGTGGTTCATCGATTTTCGTTTCCTTGTAGAACTGTCGTTTTTGGCACCTCGCGCCCTACGGTGCTCGAGAGGGGTAAAACACCTCGAAAAGCAGGCCCAATCATGTGGACATGATCAACCCTTTTTCTTTGCTTCACAAGCACTTAGAGCAAGGGCCGAACATTCGTGACGGGTTTCACGTACACGATATCGCAGCTTCACGAAATTTGCACCCTTCACCCCCGCGTAGGGGTGTACGAGCCAAGTTTCAACGAATACATTGACGGGATCAATCAGCGGCACGCCGGTCAAGCGTAAATTGACCACACCCGCCTGCCTACCCAACATCCTTTCACATAAATACTGCGAGCTATGTGCCTCCTGGCGATTCAGTATCGACTAGTTCCCGAGTCTCCCATCCTAGTGGCGGCCAACCGCGAAGAGTTTTACGACCGAGCCAGTCAGCCACCGTCGATTCAATCTGGCAAACCGCGCGTGCTGTGCGGCATTGATCAGCAGGCAGGTGGAACCTGGCTGGGCGTGAACCAGCATGGGTTGTTCGTGGCCGCGTGCAATCGGGTGCGTCTGATGCCACCTTTAGCGCCTCGCTCGCGCGGCACGTTGTGCCGTGAGTTGCTGCGTGCCAGCTCGGCTCGGCATGCCGTGGACACGGCGTTAGAGGAATTGTCGACCGGTCGTTACGACGGGGTGAACTACGTGATCGCGGACTCAGAGAGCGGATGGGTCGTTCATGGGTGCGATGATGCGGAAGTCGTACAGCTGGAAGACGGATTGAGCATCATTTCCAATGGTGACTTGAATGATTCTCGTGACGAGCGGGTGAAGATGGCGCAGCGTCTCTTGACGCTGCAGACCCTCGATTCACCGGTGAAGTTCCTGGCTGTGGCGAGCAAAGTATTTGCTCGTTCTCCCTCCCCGCCGGGTCGTCCGAGCATGGTGGTTCGCAACAAGACGCGCGGCACCGTCAGTTCGACGTTGATTTCCCTGGGGACAAAGCCTCGCGACGCGATTTTCCAGTACGCCGACGGCGCTCCCGACAGCGCGAAGTACGAGGACTATTCTCCGTTGCTGCGAGACATTCTCAGCCGTGGCCTGCGGGAGTCGCGCGCCAAAGCCAACGCGTAGAGCAGCTGTGACGATCGGGCGTCTCGCTCGCCGGCGAGGCGCCGCCCATGACAAGAAGACATATGTCGAATGACGAAATACCCAATGACGAAAGAAGACTGAGAGATTGATCGTCGAGCCGGCGGCGCGCCCCATTGGGTGCTTACGACAGGTCAGTTCGTCATTGGGTCATTCGACATTCCATTCGTCATTGGGTATTTCGTCATTCGTCATTTGCTCGCGTCATTGGTCATTTCATACAGGTGCGTATTTCCCTGTTTGCCCACCACCACGGCTGCCCCCATCTTGCGCATGCAGTACGCAATGCGGCAGGCGACCCACCGTTTCACCTGCAGCTGCTCCGCAAGATGGCCGGTATGGAAGGGTGAGGGCAAGGGATCCGGCAGGAGTTGCAGGAGATCGGCGGCGGTCTGGAAACGGTAAGCCTGTTGAACGTCGATCAGCTGCAGATCCTCCACCTGATGGTCGTTGTCGCGCCGCCAGCGGCGGCGGCCATGGCCGGGATAGCGACGTTCCTGCACCGTGACCAGCAGCGCGTCCAGCGTCAGATTGGCGTGCGGGAAGACCTGCGTGAAATAGACCAGTTCGTCGAACAGGTCGAGCGGTGTACCTCGTTTTGGACTCCATCGCTGCGACACAACCTTGCCTCCCGCTCGTCGCAGTCGGATGATCTGTTTGCGTGCCACAATCGGTTTGACGACCAGCACGCGATGATGACGCAGCAGGCCAGCGATTTTGGCACGAATGGCGGCCAGTGAGCCATGTTGGATTTCGACCAACGTTTCGGAATTGACCACATCGATGCGATAGGATCCCAGTTTCACTTCCTGCTGGGCCCCGTCTTCGGCATAGTGTTCTTTCAGTTGCCGATGAAGTGACGTCTCCATGTTTCCTGCCGCGTCCCTGCTGGTGGATCTTGGTCGAGGTTTGCTGTCCCAGGTCAATCCTGAGGCGGCTCGATTCCCAGGTCACGAATGGTCAGCAACGTGCGGAGCGCGTATCCGCGTGATGCGAATGCCTCTCTCCCTCCTTCCAGTCGATCGACGATGGCGATGACTTCGCACACCTTCAGCCCGAAAGCCTCGACTCGTTCGATAGCCAGTAGAGAACTGCCGCCGGTCGTGACGACGTCTTCCACGATCACCACCTGCTGGCCCGGCTGCACTGGCCCTTCCACGTCGCGGCCGCGTCCGTGCGCTTTGGGCTCCTTACGCACGATGAACCCATTCAGGTTCAGCCCCCTTTGTCCGGCAAGCGTGATGACCGCGGCGGTAATGGGATCGGCGCCCACGGCCATGCCACCCACCGCGTCAGGAATCCGCTCGCCCAGCAAGTCCAGGATTCCCGCACCGATCAAATTCGCTCCACGACTGTCGAGCGTGATCTGCCGGCAATCGAGATAGTACGATGCCTCCTTCCCGGAAGCGAGTGTGAACTTGCCGATCTTCAGTGCCTTCTCGCGAATCAGCTCGATCAACGCATTGCGGTCGTACACGATTGGATCCCCCGAGTTTCGATGGATACGGGTCGCCAAACCAGCGGAGAGGAGCGCGTCCAATGCCGCACCACGCGGCGCAGCAGTGTCTGCCCGGCCCGGCAGGACGATCAAGAGATGCGGCTGCCGCGGGC
>JBGSHS010000178.1:0-27295 GCA_041752115.1 Pirellulaceae bacterium
GGGACGTGTATGCCCGCTCCAGCATGGCCAGCGACTCTCCCCGCTCGGTCAACTCCCCCAGCCAGCCGTCGGCCCGCGTGGCACTCTCCGGGCTCTCACCTTGCGCCTGGATCCGCAGGTAGGCCGACGTGTAACGGGACGCGCGTGGCGAAGCGGCTTCGCCCGCCTTGGTCTGATTGAGGTCGATATAGAGCGCCGAAACCAGCTGGGCGGCGGGATCGGCACACTCGCGGCACTTGAACCGCGCCTCCCAGAACCGGCCCGTGCACTGATCCTCCGCATTGGCCCGCCGGGCGATGTGCTCACACAGAATCGCCATGAACCAGGAGATGTCCCCCAGACGCTGGCGCATCTGCTTAACCCGTTTGTCGGAGCGGGCCTCCTGCTCGACCCGCCGCTGGTCCACTTCCGGCACCTCGTCCCCCAGGCACTTGGCGATCCGCATCAACGTCAGATAGCGGCGTGTCACCTGGTACTTGTTCCAGCGGGCCGCCACGTCGGGACGGGCGCGCAGCATCAGGTGCAGGTGATTGCTGAGGATCGCCAGGGACTCCACCTCCACGGCAAACAGCCCGGCCAGGTCCTCCAGCCGCTCCAGGATCCAATTGCGGCGGTGCGAGAGATCGCGTCCCGAGAGCGGATCCTGCCCACAGAGAAAGGCCCGCCGCACACAGCGGGTCCAGCAATGATAGACGGCTTTGCGGGAACGATCGACCAGTCGTCGTCGAGAATAAGACGCCATCGGACATCCTCCGTTTCTGCAGCCCGACCGCTCCGCGCGCCGCCTACGGCGTGCGCTGGGTCGCACTGCGTGAAAGGAAATGCCCGCCTTCCGCGTCCTACACGCCTGACAACTCCCCCTATCGTAGCCGATCGCACACCGCGCGCCAGCCCTTCCGCCGGGTCACGCCTGCTGTCATAGCAGTGACCACCGCCGGGCCGGCGCGCCGTACTGCCTCGGAAGCCACTGATCGTCTGCACAGACCGGCTGTTCCAGATGCAACCGAGCTGCCTGGGACGCTGGCAGAAGAGCTCACGCCAAGGCGCAAAGGCGCCCAGGAAGAGGGGACGAGCAGGAACCGGTAATAGGTGAAGCAGAATGTCCGTCCCTCACTAACTGCGTTCCCTCGCTGCTCGCGTCGTCGCGTCGCTCGAGGCGCAGGGTGTCTGCTCTCGGCGTCGCGTCGCTTGAGGCGCAGGGTGTCTGCTCTCGGCGCCCTGCTCTCGGCGCCTCGGCATCTCCCTCCCGAAACGCCTTGGGTCCCAACTTATGCCACCCCAAAAGTAGTGACGCACGAGGCGCAGGGTGTCTGCTTTCGTGCTTCTGCTTTCGTGCTTTCGATCTTCAACTGAGCTGTCTGTGACGATGGCAGAAGAGCTCACGCCAAGGCGCAAAGGCGCCAAGGAAGAGGGGATGAGCAGGAACCGGTAATGGGTGAAGCAGAATGTAAGCCCCTCATTAACTGCGTTCCCTCGCTGCTCGCGTCGTCGCGTCGCTCGAGGCGCAGGGTGTCTGCTCTCGGTCCTCTGCTCTCGGTCCAGGGTGTCTGCTCTCGGTCTCCAATGTCACAACTTTCTGCTGGAGTCGGGCGCTCCGGCAGCCGGGTCGCTCTTGGTGTGCAGCAGCTGTCGGAATTGCGCCGGACGTTAACTTTCACTTCGCGCGCCGGAGAGGAGAGGCTTGCGGCGACGCCTGGGGCTCGGCAACGGCATCGCGGTCGCCAGCCGCCGACTTGTCGATTTCGGTCAGCACTTGCTGGACGCGCGCGAGTTGCTGATCGGCAAGGTTCTGCGACTCGGACGGATCTTCGACGATATTGAACAGCTCGACTCGCCGTGTTTCATCTCGGTCGTCGATAATCAGTTTCCAATCGCCCAGTCGTAGCGAGCGGGCTCCCCACTGTATTCCCACTGCGTAGAGAGGTCGTTCAGCCAGCGGAGCGTGTTCTGTCAACACGGCTGTAATATCGATGCCGTCCCATTTCAAATCACGCTGCGGCTGATAGCCGGCAAGTGCGCAGAACGTGGGCATCCAATCCGTGACCTGCACGGGCACATCCACCTTACCCTGTCGGGCCTGAGCGGGCCAGGAGACGATGGTGGGCACGCGAGTTCCCCCCTCGTAAAGATCACCCTTGCGACCTCGCAACGGCAGGTTGTTGCCCGGCAATTTGCCGCTGGGGCAGTTGTCGTCGGGATACTTGAGATCATTGTTCTCAGCCGTGCTACCACCGTTGTCACTTGTGAAAACCAAGAGCGTGTTCTTGCGACGTCCCTTCCTGTCCAAAGCGGCAATGATCTTCCCCACGGCGTCGTCAAGATGCATCACGCAGGCTGCGTAATGCCGCGGCACGTCACCCTCGATCGATGCAGGTACTCGACGCAGCCATTCCGCGGGCTCCTTCACCGGCAGATGAACAGCCGTGAACGGCACGTACAGGTAGAAAGGCTCTTCGCCACGCGACTCGATCCACTGCACTGCTTCGTCGCAGATCAAGTCTGTCACATGACCAGTCTCTTCCAGCAACTGCTCATTTCGATGCCAAGTGTAGGTGTACGGTCCCATCTTGTATCGATGGTTCCATGGGCTGACGCCGCCGGCAAGTGATCCGTACGAATGATCGAAGCCGTAATGGTTCGGTCCCCATGTAGGAAGCGAGCCAAGATGCCATTTCCCGGTCAGACAGGTTGTGTACCCCACACTCTTCAGGGCCCGCGCCACAGTGACCGTGTCGGGCGGGAGTGCCGGTTCGTTTTGCGGGATTGTCACTCCAAACCGACTCCAGCAGCGGCCAGTCATCAGCCCGGTTCGAGTTGGACTGCAGACTGGAGCCACATAGTGCTGCCTAAGTTCCAGTCCCTCCCGAGCCAGACGATCGAGATGGGGAGTCGGCGCGTTGCCCCCGTGAAATGCCACGTCCGCCCACCCCAGGTCGTCAGCCATAATGAAGACGATGTCAGGAGGGGTTGGCTGTTCGGCATCAGCCACATGGGACCGTCCCAGCGTCATGAACACACCGACAATCAGAGCAGTAGCCGTGGAACGCTTCATTTCGCTTAATCCAGGGTGCCAAATGCAAGTGCGTAGGACAGATGGTTGAAGGACTTGAAAGCCTCGCCGTGTAAACGATGGGCTTAGTTAATCTGACCATCTATTATCCGTATCATGTATTATTCGTATTGCCAAACAGGTCTTCAACCACGCCGCAATTGATGACCCTGTCTGATCGGTTACTCGACCATGGCAACGACTGAACTGGAAGGCGAGACCCTGCGCCTCACGCCCGACGCATGCCACGAGCGGATGGCCACCGTAGTACGCCGGCCGATCGCAATTCGGAATAACCTCACTGAGCCACAGCGTTCACGGAGAAAGGCAAGAGCGGCGAGCGTCTTCCTTGCTCGTTTTGCCCCCTTCCTCCGTGCTCCACCCTCCGTGTCTCCGTGTCTCCGTAAGAAACAAATTGCCCTGCACATCATGTCAGCGGGGGCGGCACAGTGCGGATCGGGTCAACTTGAGGCGACGAAAGCGGCCGGATGGCCGCAGACTCAGTGGCCAGTCCGGGATGAAGCGAAGTGCACTGAGACGCCGGCAAGCCTCAGCGTGTTTGCCTGCGATCGAACGGAGACAGGCGGTCGGTTCTCGGCAGTCGTCGGTCTGCTCTCGGCAGTCGAACATCGGGTTCTCCATCGGATCCAAGCAATCGACGGCGAATGACGCCGCGCACTGGCTCCGCTCGCCGGCCGTCATCTTCGGCAGTGGAAGACTTGGCGCGGCTCGCTCAGGAAAGTGCCACCCCGTGACACGAGGCGCTATTCGCCACGGAGACGTTGCTCGCGTCACTTCTTTGTTTCGGGGACCGTTGTTGAAGCGACGACCGTCTCCGCATTGGCCTGGAAATGCTCGCGGCATTCTTCACTGCAAAAGTGAGCGGTATAGCCATCGACTTCGACGGCGTACTCGGCCTGGCCCTTCATGCCCAGCGAACAGGCATAGCAGCGTTCAATGACGTGATCTTCATTACCATCCGCTTTGTCAGCGACAGCCAATTTCTGCTGGGACGCTGCCGACACCGAAATCGATTTGGCATTTGGAGCAGCCGATGGTTCCGTTGCCGGCTGGCTATCGCAGCCACAACAGGCCATCAGGAACAGGACACCGCATGCGATTAACGCTCGACAGAATTTCATCGCTTCGTTACCTTCCGATTTGTGTTGATGGAGAAGACACCTTCAGGGAAACACCTTGCATCGCTGTACAGTCGCCACAGCCGTGCCGGCCGGCGCTGTCGCCCAAGAGCCTGGTGCCGCGCCGCTGCCTGTCGACCACCGGAGTCCAGGCAGCCAGTTCGCACCAGATTGGCTCCACCCGCTTAGAGAGAGTGTAGCATCGGCCAATCGAAGTCGCGAGTGGCACCCCAAGGCCTGCGGCGCGATACACTCAGGAAGTGCAACAGAGCGTCTGCGTGCGTCCTGACGGCAAGAGAGCTCACACCATGGCGCAAAGGCGCCAGGGAGGGCGGGAACCAGTGGACGGCAAGGAAAGAGCTTGGAGAGAGGGCTGCACCCACACCGGCGTTGGCAATCGAATTGCCTGGCTGCGGATAGCCGTTGTCAAGTATGGGGGGCCGAGCTCGCCATGACGCAGCAGAACGGCGGGCGGCCTTAGCCTCCGCGCACATCGGGATTCATGTAACGTTCCAGCAAGATCATGCTGCAGAGCTTCACCTTCTCCTTGTCGGCGACTCGGTTGATCAGGCGATGGTAGCTGAAAAGCACCTTGAACAGGTGCCCAAAGGCGACCCAGGAGCCGTTGGGGTTCTGAGACATGGCCCACGGTTGGTTCCAGCGCTCGGTGTTCCGCTTGTCCGTCCAGTAGGCCTTGTTCATGACGCCCTCCAGAGACGCACGATCTGCAGGCACATCGGTGGCCGGATCGACTTGCGGAACTGGCGCACTGATATGTGCTTGGTGCCCAAGGTAGCCAGCCCTGGCCAGATCCGGGTAGCCCAACAACTCCAGATTCATCAATGCGTCGGTGTGAGTTACCATGTGTGTGAAATTCGGTCGGCGGACCGAAGGCCGGCCCAGCAGAGGTTTGAATCGTACGAGGCGATCGAACAAGGCATCGATCATGGCCTGTGCATCGGCGTACGAAGTTACTGCATCGGCCGGCTTCCGCGGTTGATGTCTGGCGATCTGGCGGCTGAGCCCGCATAGCCCTTGGATGATCGTCGGCCGGGCCAGTTGCGGAACGTCGCGCAGGGCTTTGATGGCAAGTGAAGCGAAAATCGCTGCGTGACCATGCGCGCGAAGACCGTCCTGCACAGCGGGAAGCAATGCCTTAGGCAGCTCCTCGATCAGTGCCTTCTCCGCCGGCTCCTCCGGGAGTGGGGCGAATTGCGCCGCCTGCGACTCGATCACGGCATCCAATTGCCTCTTGATGCCGAAGGTTGTCTCTTTGCCGAGGGGATTATCCCGGCACAAGTAATAGCCGGCAAGAACACAGGCTCCCCAATGTGCGTTGAACCAGCCGTCCGCCCGGACCATTCCGGTCAGCCCCTTCACGAGATACGAGTCGTCCAGGGGAATGCCTTTGTCTGATGCGGAGCGCGCGGCCTTGCCCTTATCTTCAAATACACCCGGAATACCGAGTCCGGTGACGATGCCCGCGTAGAGCTGGAAAAACTCTCTTCGATTCATGGCGTCGTTCTCCCCCTTTTCACTTTGAAAATCCCGCGATCAGGGCCCCACGGCGCGTGTGCTTGCGGTGGCGGGACGACTCGAGTCGAATGGTCCGATCGCAACCCGATCGAGTGGATCTTCTGCCCAGTGCATCTTCTACCGGGGTGACCTGCGTGTCTATACTGGTATTTTGCCAGTGGACCGCGTTGTGGCGGGCTGGTGCGGCAGCGTCAGGATTTTTTCTTATTGAATACAATGGTGAGAGAACCATGTGCTGGAATTCTCGACAACGAATCGCAAGCCAATTGTGTTGCAGCCGTGTTCGGGTGATCCTGAAACTGGCGGCCGTGTTGCTGCTGCCGATCGGCGTCTACGGTGCAGCAGCGGACGACATCAGCGCGGTGGCCACGCGTCCGGGCGGCTTTGAGTATTTCGTGGGGATCGTCGGTAATCCGTCGGTGCCGGATATTGCGTGGAGTGATGAGCAGCTGGAGCAGATCAAGGCGCTGGGGGTCAATACGATCCAGCTGAGCATCGCCTGGGCTCACCGACCGGCAGACGAGGTCGTGAACCTGGAGGACCTGGACGAGGCGCAGCGCGAGAAATTCGCCCATCGACTGCGACAGGCGAAGAAGCACGGTCTGAAACCGCTGGCGCACTTCGGCATTCCGCGGATGGTTGACGGCCGCCCGGCCTGCATTCTGGATCCGGCCGTGCAGGAGAACTACCGCGTGTTATTGACTGATTTCATGCGGTCGTTTCCCGATGTGAATGACGTCTTGGTGTACACGTTTGACCAGAAAGCCTGGTTGTGCAGCGAGTTCGGCCCCTGTTCGCGCTGCACGGGACTGCCGTTGGATGAGCGGCTGCCCGGATTCCTGAACCTGCTCAACGACACGCTGCAGAGCTGCCGACCTGGCAGCCGGTTGTGGTGGAAGCCCTGGGAGCTCTCCAAGGGGCAGCTCGTGGCCATCCTGGGCCAGTTGAAGTCCGAGCACCTGGGGCTGGTGCTGAACCCTTCCACGAGCAACGAAGTGTATCCGTTCAATGATCGTTCATTCAAATCCGACTTCGGTGTCAAGCAAGCGGTGCGAATGGCCTACGAGCGGGATATTCCGGTGCTGGGGGAGTTCGATCATACGCTCTACAAGCCTCTGTACCAGTTCGAAGACTTCTTTCCTCGGCTGATTTACGAGCAGATGGAGGGGTGGAAGGAGCTGGAGGGAGTGGTCGGCGTGAAAGAGTACTACGGTTTTGCGCCAACCACGTTTTCGGTGAACGCAGCCATGTTGCAGGCGTGGATGAAGACTCCGGACGCTCCGCTGGATCAGTTGCTGCAGGAGATTGCTGAGCCCTACGGACCTGAAGCGGCGCCGCGGATGAGGCAGGCATGGGAGTATGTGGCGCAGTCGGTCGAAGCGTATCCGTGGGACACCACGTATATGATCGGACAGATGGGATTGGATCGCGGGCAAGACGGTTCGCATGGCTGGCAGCCGGCCTCCATTATCAATGCCACCTGGGACACGCCGATCTGGAAAGCGAATCGGCGCGCCAATTTCATGCTCACCGAGGAGAGCAAAGCACATCCCTGGCTGTTCGAGGACGCGGGACTGCGGCTGGAGGATTCTGCCGCCCTGGCGATGAAAGCGGTTGCGGCTTACGAGCAGGCCCTGGAGGCGGGAAGTGCCAAGGCCGACGAGATCCGCACTCAGCGGGAAGTGGTCTGGAGTTCGGCGCGTTCGATGCGTGCGAAATCGCTCCACCTGCTCGAGACGCTCGCCGCTCAGGACGCACGTACGGTGATGGCCAATGAGCGGCAGTTCGCCCTGGTGGTCGCTCGATTGCAGCGGTTGCTCGAGAAGGACCTGGAAAACCAGGGGGGGCGCGCGGCGATGGCCGAGAAGCTGGCGGAGTTCCAACGCAACCCGAAAGCTTGGCTGCAGGCGAATCTCAATCCCGGCCTGGGTGAACATCCGCTCAAGGGCTACGAGCAGTTTTCGAATGCCACGGTGGATTGGGAAGTCTGGAAGGCGCCGCCAGCTGACCGCCAGCCGGAAGACCAGCATCCGTAACGAAACAGAAGGTACCCGACGCGTCCGCTCCATCGCCGGACGCGAGGATCGCCGGCGGCAACGGTCCTGAACTTGCTGCGGTCAATTTCCATGCTCTGAAGACTGCGGGTCTGTCTGCTCCGAACGATGGATCTGGTCGACCAACCGTTCGACTGCCTTGTCCAGTGGGGGGTCTTTGCCGCCAGCATACGCGAGTGGCCGAGCGACGACCACCGTCGGCTCGACGCCGATGCCTTCCAGTCGCTGACCGTCCGCTTTCACATCGGCCACGGCCACATAGAGAACATCGCTGTTACCCATCAACATGCAACGTCCTCCGACGACCGCCCCGGCCGTGCGAGTTCCCACCACCTCGCCCAACTGGAGCTTGCGGAACGCAAAAGTGAACAGCTCCTTACCACTGGTCGTCCCTCGGTTCACTAACAGACTGACCGGCTTGCCCCAGACTCCTGTATAGTTCATCTGACCGCTGCGCGACTGCGACTCCACCTGCGCAACGGGTTTGCGAAACAGATTGACGTAATCCAGACTGGCACCGCCCCAGCCGTCACGCAAGTCGAGGACCAAGGCATGGCACTCGCTCAAATCGCCCCACAGAACCATCTCTTCCAGCAGGTCCTGGTACTTGCGGCCGGCATAACACCAGACGTGTACGTAACCGATGCGCAGCGAGCCGTGCGGGATCACTCGCGCACTGGCTTGCAGCGCCGTTTCGAACATTGTGCGGCCGTTGATCCGAACCACTGGGATCTGCAGGGTAAGCGTGCGGTCGGAATCGGGCTCGCGCCGCACCACGACCTGCACAACTTGCCCCGCTTTGCCTTGAAACGAGTGGAATGGTCGAAACGGGAGCGAATCAACCGACACGATCTCGTCGCCGTAGAGCAGGCCGGTCTGAGCGGCCGGCAAGCCGTCATAGACGGCCGACACGAAGACCTTTTGATCGATCGTGACGGTCGCGACTCCAATTCCGTCGTAGGTAAACAGATCCGGCTGATCATCCGGCGCGACAGCCGTGAAGATCCCCAGCAGTTGGTAGCGTCGGGGGTCAGTAGCGGGATAATAGTGCGTATGAGAGGTGCCGAGTGAACCGAGCATTTCATTGATGACATCGGCAAACGCGTCATGCGTTGTGCAGGCTGTGGCCCGAGGACGCAGTTGCTCACGTTGCGTCTGCCAGTCGACACCGCCCAGCGCCGGGTCCCAGAACTGGTCGCGAACGCTGGTCCAGACCTCATCAAAGGCCACTCCCGGGTCGAACTCCAGATCGTCAGCGCTGAGGCCGCCAGGCAACAGAACACAGTGGATCATGACCGTCGCAAGGACCGCCCAACACGCTGATGGTGAGGGGTGAATACTGCGTGTGACCGATGAGCAAATACGGGACTTTCTGCCTGAATGTCGCATTGTCTGTCTTCCTGGAACTCGCCGAATATCGCCTTTCGCCCGACCCCAATCGTCACGCGACACCAGAGTTGTCTCCCGTACCGAATTGGCCCGCTACGTGCGCTGACCACCACCATCCTGACGGTGGGCTGCTGCGGGATTATTCTCTCCGATCGAGCGATTGTGTCGCTAGTGGGTGACGCCGAGATCCGTCGCCGGGATCTTCCGATTGTTTCGATAGACGAGTGTTAAAATTCTGTGCGCGACCTGGACAGATTCCCTCAGGAGTTTAGGCTTGGCATTCGGTCAGCGTGACGGACGGGCAGGAGAACGTGAGGACAACACGGTGAGTTGGATTATTCGGTTACGGCACGTCTTGGTCGCAATCCGCTTGCAAGGCCGTTGCAGGTGGGCAGGCAATCGCGGACTGTTAGTGTTGAGCCTGCTGCTCGCTCTGAGTGGGCCGAGACCGGCTCGGGCAGACGAAACTCGCGTGCCGCCTCCCAGTAGTCGGGGAATCGTTCTGGAGCAGGCCCCATCTGACGCTTCGAGATCGCGACCGGTGCTCACACTTCCCAGTTGCGACTATGTGCCGTTGCATCTGGTGGCCAAACTGGGCGAAGGGCCGGCCAAAGAAAACTCGGGGATGGTCAAGAGTCGCCGCCATCACGACGTCTACTGGTTGCACAACGATTCGGGTGACAAGCCGCGGGTTTACGCCATCAATTCCCAAGGCCGTACCTACCGCACGGACAACGCAGCCGAGCCCGGTGTTCTGCTCACCGATGCGGTCAACGTGGACTGGGAAGATATTGCTGTCGATGATCGAGGGCACTTGATCGTGGCCGACGTGGGGAATAATCACAATGATCGCCAGGATTTGACGCTCTATGTTCTGCCGGAACCAGACCCGTTGGCAGAGCAGGCGGACGTGGAACGGAAGATCGTGATTCGATACCCCGATCAGGCAGAATTCCCGGCTGGCGAAGACCACTTCAACTTCGATTGTGAAGCGATCTTCACCATTGAAGATGATATCTACCTCCTGAGCAAACATCGGAGTGACGAGTGGACAAGCCTCTATCGGCTTGATCCAGACGCTGACGAGGTTGGTTTGCTCACCTATGTCGACCGATTCAATACGCATGGTGGGGTCGTAGCCGCAGACTGTTCGCCCAACGGGCTGGAACTGATCGTGGCGACCTACCAGAGCCTGTGGCTCTTCGAACGTGCTGACAAGACGGAATCGTTCTTCGACGGCGATGTGTCGTGGGGGCGTTTGCTGTCCAAGCAGATCGAAGCTGTCACGTTTCAGGACTCGCAGACGCTCTTACTGGCCGACGAACAACTCGGCGCATTGTATCGTGTCGATTTGAGGGACTTGATTCCAGTGCAAGCAGCAGGAAAGCCCATGATACGACCGAACCCGACGTGCACCTTTCCATCGGCAGCACAACTGGCTGAATTGACGCCGGGTGCCTGGACGTTGGTCGTCATCCCCGACACTCAATATTATGTCGACCACACTCGCAAGGTCCCACCAACTCCTGAGGTATGGGAGTCGATGATGCGTTGGATTGTGGAGCAGAAGACTCGTCGCAATATTCAGCTGGTGGTGCATGTCGGAGACATTGTCGACAACAATGATCCGAAAGAATGGGGCATGGCGAAGCAGGTGTGGCAGCACCTGGATGGTCAGATACCTTACATACTGGCCACCGGCAATCATGATTACCAAGGCAATGCGGAAATTCGTGAGACGCTGTTCAGCCGCTATTTTACGCCTCAGGATAACCCGCTCAATGATCCTGAGTGTGGAGGTATTTTACGGGAGACTTTCGAGTCGGGACATCTCGAGAACGCTGCCTACGAATACTTGGCTCCTGACGGACGCCAATGGTTGTATCTTTCGCTCGAGTGGGGGGCGCGCGACGCCGTGGTCGACTGGGCCAATAAAGTCGTCGGGCAACGGAAGTATCGAAAACACACCGCCGTGTTGCTTACTCACGGTTACCTCTACCATGATGACACGCGATACCAATGGAGTGAAAAGAGAGAGATGCAGGAAGGGAATCCGCTCAGCTACGGGACAGCAACCGGCGATGATAACAATGACGGTGAAATGCTCTGGCAGAAACTGGTGCGGAAGAATTCTCCCTTCCAACTGGTCCTGTGCGGTCACGTGACGGGCACCAAAGAGGAACTGATGGCGCTAGGGGACCGGGTGGAAACGGGTTACCGCTTGTCGGTCGGTGTCCTTGGCAATCGCGTGCATCAAATCCTGTTCAACGCTCAACGCCAGGGCGATGCGGGAGAAGGATGGCTCCGCCTGATGGAGTTCGATCCCGATCAGCGGACCGTGCAGGTGAAGACCTTCTCTCCCTGGCTCGAAGCTCGTGGCCTGTCGGCCTGGCGTACGGATGCCGATGACTACTTCGTGTTCACGCTCACTCACTTCTAGCCCCCGGGAGCGACCCAGGAGTGGCGAGTTTCGAGGAGACTGAACCGCCGAACAGCGATCAAAGAATGTCCGATTACCGAGCGGAAGAAAGACGTTTCGCAGCCTCCCCCGATCGCTCGACAGTCGCTCATGTTGTGCCATCGCTTCCCTTGCCATCGTCCTCTGCACGTGCGAGATTCGCGGTTTTCTGCCCGGTTCTCAGCAGCTTCCCGCCGCTGTGAGGGCTTGTAGGCGTGTCGCTTTGGAATCACCTTTATGGGCTATCGTGTTTGACGGGATTGCCACAGTAGAGTAGGATACCCCTCGTTGTCACCGCCATCCTGCGGGGGCAGACGCGTATCTGTCGTACTCCCCTCGAATTGCTGACCTACATGTAAAGGTCTTCGCGTCATGAAATTGCTCACGCACCTGCTGTGTGTCTTGTTGCTGGTATTCAGCGGCGCCACGCTCTGTAAGGCCGACGTCGTCTGGGACTATGAAATCACGAACGATGGAGCTGTCGTGGGGCCGGATGACTCCCTCGGTATCCAGGTGCGACTGTATAACAACTCGACCAACGGAGAGACATTCGGTGTGATCACTTCCGGCGCGAAGTTTGAAGTGAATTCTTATTCGTACAGCGGTACTGATGAGTACGAGTTTACACCCGAGGTGAGTGAGAACCTGACGACCCAGACAATTGATGCAGGGAACTACCTGGATTTTGAATTCGGGTTGTTTGAACCTGCTCTCGGCGTATCCGTTCCCGAGGGCGACTACACGACGCAGATCGCCATTGTGATGCGGAAGCTCAAGTTCTCTATGCCATCGCAGGGTTATGATCTGGTCAATCCCTCGACACCCAATCCCAGGGCCTTTCACTGGTCGGTCACATCGGTTCCCGAGCCGTCGACGTTTCTGCTGTTGGCGGCCGGGTTGCTGGGGTTCGTGGCGATGCGATGGCGTCAGCATCGAGCCGAGTGATTCTGGCCTCGAGCCGCTCCTGGAGCCAATTCAGGGGTGTGCTTAGCCAATGGTTCTCGAATGCAGTGGTGGCGCTGCCACGCGGTGCTTGAGCTTGCTGGGCGATGGTGTTTCCTGTGTGTCTCTACGGCATAACGGCCGGCTCGCCGCCAGCGTCTGGGATGCCGGCCGGACCGTTGCCAGGGATCGATCCAATGTGGCGGGCTGAGCGCGTGGACGCCATATCTTGATGCTACTGCAGACAGGCCGATCACGGCGGCCGTCGGGCATTCTGGCGTTCCGACTGCACGTTTGTCCGGGTCATGATGAACCGGCTGACGGACTTGCCGTGCCACTGTGATAATGTGCGGAGAATTGTCCCTGGGGTTCGAGAGGCGGTCTGCGGCACCGTTTTTGCTCCCTTTCGCCAACTCCCTTCGCCGGCCACGGCCGCTGCCAATCGAGAATGCCATCGCTGCAGAAGATACGGTCAAAATGACTCCCAGGTACCTTGCAGAGGGGGGGAACGGACCTATAGCTCTGTCAGCCGGTTCGTTCATTGGCGTCATGGGCGGGGACCGGTGCGATCGCGCGGGACATGGGGCTCGCCCGGTAAGTCTTTCTACTCAATACGGATCTGTTTACCATGAAGAATCGACTGCATCATGTTCTGCTCGCCGCGGTATCCAGCCTATCCCTGTGCCTGCTGGCAGGTCCGGTCGACGCGGCACTCGTTTATACCCAGAACGCAACCTATCCGGGGCTTTTCAATGCCTGGACCTCAAGTTCTGCTTCCGGGACGTCTGAGAATCAGCAGTGGACCACGTATGATGACTTCGCGCTCACCGGGTCCGCGAACATCCAGAAGGTTCTCTGGCAGGGTTTCTACCTGGGGAACACGGGCAATCTCCCCAACACCGACCAATGGCATCTGAACGTTTACAGCAGCACGACAACCAACGGCATTCCGACTCCCGATCTCCTGAATCCGTTGGCCACGGCCTCGGTCAGTGGAAGCAATGTGGCGCGCGCCGCTCAAGGTTATGGAGTGCTCAGCGATGGTACTCAAGTTCTGGTGTATAACTTCGAGGCGATCGTCCACGATTTCTTCCTGGCCGACGCGAGTACCAGGTACTGGTTGGCGATCGAGTCCCAGTCCAGCACGAATGATCCGGTTTGGGCCTGGATGTCAGGACAGCCGGGCAATGGAACGAGTCTACAGCAGCAAGAAGGAAGCTCAAGCTACTTTCAGCGATCGGGTGACCGAGCTTTTGCACTGTACAGTGACACCAATGCGCTACTGACCGATCCGGGACTGTTTGATGATCCGGATTCTCCGGGCAACTTCGACTTCAGCAGCGGCGGGTTCTCCGGCGTTCCTGAGCCATCAACTTGGATCATGTTCGCTACGATGGGGCTGGCCGCGTCGCTATTCCAGTTTGTCCGATTACGGCGGCGAGTGCGGGACGTAGGCTAATGCACGGGGGAAGAATGACTTCGGCATTTCTACCGTAGCCACACTCGCGCACAGCGTGGGATACGACGCAGAAGCTGTTCTCGCCGCAGCCCTAAGCGTTCGCGTCAGCGCGGCCATGGTCCGGAGTGTCTTCCTAAGACCCGCTGGCTTGCGTTACCGGGTCGTTGTTGGCTCTTGTGAGATCCAGAAGCGGTACGCCGCGTCGATTGACTCTTGGGACGCTTCGCCGTCCCAGATCGCGACTCCCCACCGCAATCGGATGACGCTGTCATCGGTCCAGGTCAGCGTCTCGCGATAGAGGTTGATGGTGGCTGAGAGGAACGCGAAGGCGGGCGAGTTGTCTCCCATCGTGAAGGCGAACATCGGCCGGAGGTTCTCGGGATGCGAGAAGATCGCAGCCGTGGCCGAATTGCCGTTGGGTAATTTCGCCGTATACGCAGCCCAGGAGGCCTGAGTCACTCGTTCGTCGCCTCGCACGAGCGTCGATTCCTTCTGATCGGGTGAGAAGCGAAACAGGCCGTCGTTGTCCATCGATTCGACGAAACGCATTCCGAGCCCGAAATAGTGGCTTCCGCCCAGCGTGACTTGCTGGCCCGGCTTCTTGGATAACTCGCTCGACCAGGTCAACAGCGTTGCGGCGTCACAGGGGATTGCCTCGAGTGTCCTCTTTTCCTGCAGGACCTCCACGCCCTCAGCGTTCTTCCAGAGCATGGAGGCGGTGACTTTCGATGCGCGGCTGGTGCCGGACGGTGCCTCGAATGACAGTTGGGTAAGTTCTTGTCTTCCCTGAGGCTGGTCGGGGAACTCGGCCCAGAAGTCGCATTCGTTGGCCGAAATTCCCAGCATCAGACCGTGATGATGAATGTGATCGGCGGGGCTGTCGCGCAGAATATTGATTCCGCTCGGCGTATACATCCTGATGATGTAAGGCTTGTGCGTGACGCTCCAGAACTTGCAGTCGCAGACCGGTCGGTCGCCGGCCGCGAGACTGATGTTCTCGTCATCTGCCACAATGAGCTGGCTGTCGGTGGAAGAGGCGACGATCGTCGACGGCTCGCTCCATACGTCGATTCGTTGGTGGGGAAGTCGAGTGAACGAACCTGTATCGGCCTGGAATCGGTACAGGTTCTCCGGCGATCGAGCGGAGATGGCCAGCAGTTCGTCAACTCCATCGCCGTCCGCATCGTACAGAATGGCATCGCTCCAGGTTTGCTCTGCCGGAACATCGTTCCACGATTTTGTGGCTGGCTCATACCGGGTAATCGCTCCCAGTGGAGTGACGGCGATCAATACGGATGCGCTACCAGCTGATTTCCCGCAGGTCAATGTCTTGGCATTTGCGCCGAGCGGCTGAGGGGTCTTTCCTTCCACCAGGAGCAATTCGCCTTGGTCGCCGCTGGCCACCACGATCTCATCTCCGGGGGATGCGGTAAGATCACAGGCGATGGCGATACGAGCATCTTTGCCCAGCAGAACCTGTGAGTAGGTCTTCCAGATCGGGTTCAGGGTGTAGACGTCGCCGCGAGCGACGGTCACCAGTGCATCTGACTTGATGCGGGGCACAACCTTCCCGCGAAATCCCTTAGCGAAGTCGCCGGGCAGGGGAATCCACCCCTGGCCACCAATCTCCTTGCTCCAGCGAAACACGTGGCCGGAATACGTGGCAGCAACGAGCGATTCGTACGACTCATCGGGATGAAAATGACCGACGGTGAACTCGGCCACATTATTCCCATATCCACCGACGATTGTCTGGTCGTCAAAGTCGTACACGTAGAGCGACTTGTTAATCGCGTCGATGATCGCCAATTCATCCCGGCCGTCGCCATCGTAGTCAATGGCTGCCACCTGATGGGCCCGCAAATTGCCGACGCGAAACGGGGCCGCTCCGTCCGCTGGCGACCAGGTGTACATGAGTCCTTCGCTGGCGATCCAGGCCACTCCAAACGTGCCACTCGTGATGCGGTGCGTGGTGCTTTCGTTGGCAAAGGTCGGTGCGGTCAGCGTGACGGCAGACACGATGGCCAGCAGGGACATCAGGTGGGGGCGTCGCATGGTGCGTATTCCTTGAGTGGGGAGTGGAAGCTGTCAAATGCGGGCCCCTGGCGAGGACCTGCGTCTTGGCTGTGCAAACATCAGGCAATGTCAGAGGGTGTCGAGCGTGGTGCACGATCGTTACGGCAACCAACCAGGAGGATGCGGCGCTTCATGGTCAAGCAGGTACTGGTTGCCACAGCGTCGGACTAATCCTACCTCTAACTATCAACTATTGGCGCGTCAACCAGGCGATGCGTCAAGCGGGCAACATGAAGTACCCGGCGCGCGGGAGGAAAGCCTCGCTGACACCTCGTGGCGCGCAGCGCAGAGACAAGAGCCTGAGAATAGCCGCTGCAGTTCATCGGGACGACTTGGGGCAGGGAGCACCCTACAGGCGGCATCTCGCAAGGAGTATAACAGGGGGTGGATGGAAGACGAAAGGACATTTTCTCGGACAACACCCCCGCCCCTGGGCAATGCACCAGCCCACGAAGAGGTTTCCATGCGACGATACCTGGGTCTGTTTCTGCTCATGGCAACGTTCGTTCCCGAAGTCTGCTTCTCGGCCGGCGCGATAGAGACGATTCGAGTTGTGATGCCAGAGGACGCTGGACCGATGGCCCACCGCGCCGCCACGATCTTCGCACGCCAGATCGGTGAGCGGTGTGGCGGACAAGTTGTGACCGAGGGAGAGGCAGCCTGGTCGGTGGAGCTGGCTGTGGAGCCTGGCATCGGAACCGAGGGATATCGGATCGCGGACGGAACCCAGGGACGAGTGCGGATTGTGGGCAATGACGAGCGAGGGCTGCTCTACGGCGTCGGTAAATTCCTGCGCAGCTCGCGCTATGATCGTGGCGGCTTCACTCCGGGAACGTGGCGTGGCACGTCGGTTCCCGAGTGCTCGATGCGTGGCATTTACCTGGCCAACCACTTCAACAACTACTACGAAGCTGCTTCACCGGAGGAACTGGAACGCTACGTGGAAGACCTTGCGCTGTGGGGCTTCAACCTGCTGTCCCTCGGCTTTCCCCACTGGCAATATGACAGTTACGAGGATCCGGCGGCTCGCCACATGATCGAGCATATGCGGCGGATCATGAAGACGGCGGAAGAAGTGGGGATGCGCGTGACGATCGGAGCGGCACTCAACAGCGGCTTCCGTACGACTCCTCAGAACCTGCGTTGTAGTCCCGTGCCCGATCCACTCGGGCGGCACGGCAACTTCGGCGTCAATCTTTGCCCGAGCAAACCCGCGGCCCGGCAGGAGTTATTGCGTACCTGGAGTCGACTGCTCGACGAGTTCGCGCCCTCCGGATTGGACTGTGTCACCTATTGGCCCTACGACGAAGGAGGATGCGGGTGCGCGGAATGCTGGCCGTGGGGAGCACGAGGCTATTTGAGTCTTGCCCGCGACGTATCGGCTCTGGTGCACCGCCAATACCCGCAGATCAAGATCATCATCTCAACCTGGACGTTCGACACACCGGAAGCGGGCGAATGGGAATCGCTCGCCAAGTCGCTCGCGGAGGACAAGAGTTGGGCCGACTACATCCAGGCCGACGCGCACGAGGACTTCCCGCGTTTCCCGCTGGAGCGGGGAGTGCCGGGTGGTCTGCCGATGGTGAATTTTCCCGAGATCAGCATGTGGGGGCAAAACCCCTGGGGAGGATACGGGGCCAATCCGCTTCCGGCGCGGCTCCAGCGCCTGTGGAACCAGACACAGCGCACACTCTCGGGAGGTACTCCCTACTCCGAGGGCATTTACGAAGACATCAACAAAGCGATCTGCAGCCAGTTCTATTGGGACTCGCAGAGACCGGCCACGGAAACCGTGCGCGAATATGCCGCCTTCGAATTCTCACCCGACGTGGCGGATGATGTCGTGAAAGTCGTTGAGATGTTTGAGCAGAATCATCTGCGCTCCGAAATTGGTCCCAGCGCCCAGGAGGCGTGGGCCTTGGTGCGGAGCATAGATCCGAAATTGACTCCGCACGTTCGCGACGGTTGGCGATGGCGGTTGGTCTATCTGCGTGCGCTGATCGATGCTGAGTTACTCAAGACGCACGGAAAGCTCGAAGGCAAGGTGCTTCAAGAGGCCTTTCGCGAGTTGACGACGATGTACCACGCAGAGCAGTCGCATTCCATGCCGATCCACCCGCCCGTCATCACTGATGTGGATGCCAACTGATGGTCACTTTTCGCCAGCCAGTCTGATCACCACGGTTGAATCGGACTCGGACACCGTCACCCCGGCGAACTCTGCCTGGCAGGCGGAGGTCGTCACGGTCACTCGATCGCCTGCGTAGCTGATCTGGGGCTTTTCGCTGAGCCCCGTCAGAACGATGCGTGTGATTCCGTTGAACAGCGGGTGCGGTCCTGTTCCTTCGGTCAATGCTTCGCACCCCAGGATCTCGATCGTCCCGTCGTCGTTGCCCGCTTTCAAGAAACGAGTGTGCAATATTCCTTTCTCCAAGCGGTGGACATTCAAGGGATCGAATCCTTGAGGCCAAATGGCGTGTCTGTCATCTGACTCAACAACGAGTTTCCAGCCGGGGCGGGAGAGGAATCGGGTCTGCTCGGCCTGGCGTCGTTCCTGCATCGCGGTGACATCGGTGCTCGCTTGAGTCTCCGCCTGCGTGCGTTCGGCTACGGTGAATTCGGCAGCGACGGCATCGGGAAGACCAGCCAGCACGCCGGCCAGGTCGGAATCGAGATGTCGCGAACCATCCTTGGCGAAGCCGGTCTTCCAGTCGGGCTGGAACTGATCGAGCAGGAGGGCCATGGCAACGCCGGTCCAGTAGGCTCGGTTTCGTACGTCGTCGGCCGGAAAGCCGTTGTCGAGAAAGCTGCGCGAATTCGTCCCCGAGACGCAGTGCTGGACATGCGCGGCCGTTCCTTCGATCGCCTCCGTTCCCCGTTCATAATCAGAGAACTTCGGATCGAGTCGACTGTATCGCTCGTGTCGCAGCTTCAACGCCGCTCGCCCCCATGCCATCGCCTCAGCTCGATCGCTCGCCGAAATGGCTCGCCGCAGCGCATCGACTTCCAGTCGGCTCAACGCCAGCAGTGCAGCGTCATCGAGAGGATACATGAACAGATCGGCTTCATTCGCGCCCCACTTCCGACCGGTGGTGGCTTGAAAAACATGGAACGCTTCATGAATGGCGACTGCAGCCCGGTCGCGCAGCGTCATGTCGCTTGGAAACGAGTCGGCCATGAGTGTTGCTGTCGATATGTCGCCAATGGGAGCCGACGAGTTGGCGACGACCGCCGGGTGTCGCCCAGCGAAGATCGCCACGCCAGAGTGGTCCACAAAGCCTTCGGGAAGAGCGGGATGGCGAAACAGGTAAGTATTCGAACCGTCGTAGATCGCCAGGGGAATGCCCGCTGGATCAAACCCCGGCCAATAGGCTTTCTGCGCTGCGAGCTTGAGCACTTCATCATTGAGCGAAACAGCGTGCTGCAATGCCGCGTTATCTTCCGGTACGAGAGACAATGCGACGAACGGAAGCAGGAGCAGCAGCAGATCGTGAACCATGACTCTTCTCCGAACGGCTTGGATGTATACCGTGACGCGCCGCAGAGGTCCTAGTAGGCCGGACGATCAGCGTACCTTCGGGCTGAGAGAAACGCCTTCCCTGTCTCCAGTGACCGTCGCCGGACGGTGGCCCGCAATGCCTCACGCTCTGCGCAAGCGTGGCGACAGTAGAAACGCCGAAGTATTATCGATCCTCGTTCCTCAAGAGGTATTCGGCGCTTCTTCGTGACTGAGGGCCGATACTACTGGGGCTCGCCGATACTACTGGGGCTCGCCGATATTACTGGGGCTCGATGGAGTAGAAGATCAGCCGGGAATCGCGTCGCTGAGGAATGACAACGTCGATTCCATTTTCGCGAATATCGCTCCCCAAGACCACCCACTGCTCGCCAGAATCGTAATCCTCGAATCGCCACTTCTTCTGCGGATCGATCGTGAGCAGGTCAAACGTCATCGCCCGCACATCGCTTTGTGCGCGGCGCAACGCTACCAGCATCCCGGTCTGTTCCTGGGGAAGGAAGAAGTGATAAGCGGTCCAGGCTGCCGGACTGCGCTGCTGATTGGCCAGTGGATAGTAGTCGCCCAGAAAGTATTTCTTGCAGCGTTTGGCTTGCACGACGTTGGCCTTGATCTGAAGCCACTGCTCAGGGGTCTTGGCGACGAGCGCATTCTCCATGCCGGGACTGAGCGCGCAGCGGGATTCGTACCTGTCGAAGAGTGACCAGCCCCGAATCATGCTTCCCTGGATGGGGAGCCAGTATTGGATCCCATAGCTCTGGTCCTGTGTCGATTCGGCCGTAGCTTCTGGCCAGCAGTTATAGTCGCTGCGCCAGAGCGGCTGGCCGCGCGCGATGGATTCCAGGTCGATGCGTCGTCCTCCGCTGGCGCAGTTGAGGATCGCCAGTTGGGGAAACTTGCTGCGCAGAGCGTCCCAGAATTCGAAATGGCCTTCGATGAACCGCATCTCGTTCATACCCCAGCGGTCTGGACCGGCTGCCGTTTCGAGGTATGGATTGGGCTCAATATTGAAATCCTCCTCGTACCAGTCGATCTGGTAGTCCCTGATCAAACCTCCGACCACCTCGATTGCCCATTGCAGCGCCTGAGGGTTGCCCAGATCCAGGAGCAGCGTCTGTCCCTGGCGGATCTTCCCATCCGCATTGGCGGTGAGAAAAAACTCCGGGTGTTCGAGTGTCACAGGGCGGCCGTGAATGGCTCGGCACGGCTCGACCCACACCAGGAACTTCATCCCTGCCGCATGTGCTGCATCGCTCACCGGCTTGAGCGTGCCATTGTGCCAATTCGGATTGGGACGCCAGTCCCCAGCCATGATTCCCCAATCTCCTTCGAACACGGTGTAGGAAGGAACGGTTCCTGTTCCGTACCAGCCGGCGTCGAACCAATAGACGTCGAGCGGGATCTGGTATTTCCGAATCTGCTCAATGATCTCCAGGTGTTCCTGCGAAGGAATCCCGCCCCAGACCACACCGGAGATTGGCGGTTCGACCAGTGTGCCGTCGACACGTGGAGAGAAATGTTCCAACACGAGTCGGCGGAACATGTTCTGGCCATGCATGATCTCGCCCTGCCAGTAGAGAGCGAGATTCAACGTGGAGCGGGCGGTCTCTCCGGGATGCAGTACCGAATCGAAATTCTCGATTCCTGCCAGGATGGTCGAATGTCCGCCCCCTTGATGGTCGAAATACGCGCGCCACCCGCCGCTCCAACCGAGTCCGATGATCAGGCCGTCACTGCCGGTCTGGTAGTTGAAGAACGGCAGCCAGATGGCACTCGCACGTTTGTCGTAGGGCAGATTATAGGCGTGGGTCTGCGCCCATTGGGCGTTTGTGGGAGTGTCCATCGGAATCCGGCGCCGCTTGTCCCACATCGAATTCTGCATGACTTCGGTCAAGAAGTGGAAGTCGTCTTCATGGCCGGGCGAGCCGACCGAACGATGCAGCAAAGGCATCGAGCCGTCTGCCGCGTTCCAGTAAGTGTCAATTCCCCAGAAATCGTGGACCTTGGCCGAATCGGTCGGGCCATCATTGCGGACACGGACCGTCCACTGCAAAGCGGGCAGGTCCCGAAACTCGGTCAGGTGCATCTCGCAGGTCAAGGATGTCTGCTGGTCGTGCCAGCGCAGGATGTGCAGGCGCGAGTTATCGGCCTGCCATTCTCCCGACTCAATCTGTGCCGTCTCGATCTTGACCCATTCCCGACTGCTGCGTTCTCCGCATCGAAACGAAAACGGCACGTCGCCGACGTAACGTCTGGCGTCCGCGTCGCCTTGGTTCAGTAGAAAGCTCTTCCACGTACCGATAAACGCCATTTCGCATGCGGCTGGCTGTGATGAGTACGGCTCCACGGAAATATCTGCCGTCACGACGCTGCCGAGGCCTTGAATCCACGCGAGAACGAGAAGGAACTGCAGGAGCCGGCTGTACATGGTGCCATCCTTAATAGTTGAGATATCCAGCAGTGCCATTCTGATGGTCCGCCAAGGCTGTGTCAATTTGCGGGGGGCCAAGTCTCACTTTCCGCAAGCAGTGGGTGCCGATGATACTGACAGCCAGCGAATCCAACTGCGGGACGTCGCCTGGCCCCGGCCGTGATCCCGATTCAGGCCAGACCAGTGGGCGAGCGAAGTCACGCCCGCGACCTCTTGAGAACCCTCTGCCTCATGGTGCGGCTAGTCGGCTTCACCGCTCGCACACCATGGATGATTGTCGACGATTCTCGGCCCCCTCATCCCCGGCCCTTCTCTCCCGGGAAGCCCCGGGGGAGAAGGGAGGAAGAAAAATGTTGAGTCGGTCAGTCACTCGCTTGTAGCTGCAGAATCGGCGCCCCGCCGGCAGCGGCCTGTGACGTAGTGTTGGGCGGAGTGAAGTCCGGCGCAGCGTCGTCAGCTCGTGTGTGTCCACACTGGGCGGGCGTATTTCTTGACGGCGATGAAGATGCCCACCAGGATCGCCCCGGCGACGACTCCCGCCAGCAGGTTCAGCAGCAGCGGGATGAGGAACTCTTGCGCTGCACTGCCATGTGCCAGCGAATCAATTGCATGGTGAATCGGCCCGATACCATGGACCAGGATACCGCCTCCGACGGTGAACATCGCGGCCGTTCCGGCGATCGAGAGGAAACGCATCAACCACGGCGCGAGCCAGACAATCCCTCGTCCACTGGCACGCCCCAGACGCTCAGGGAATCTGTCGCCGGTTCGCAAGCTAAGATAGAGACCGATGTCATCCAGTTTGATGATGCAGGCGACCAGACCGTAGACGCCGACGGTCATCAGCACGGCGATCAAGGAGAGAACGGCCAGTTGCTTGCCGAACGGGGCTTCGCTGACCGTTCCGAGCGCAATGACAATAATCTCGGCCGACAGGATAAAATCGGTGCGGATGGCGCCTCGGATCTTGGTCTTTTCCACGGCCACCATATCGACTTCCGGACTGGCCAAAGCCTCCCTCCGCTCGCTCCGCTCCTCAAGCGTATGCGTTCGGCCATGGAGCCACTTGTGCAGCAGTTTCTCAAAGCCCTCGAAGCAGAGGTAAGCGCCGCCGATCATCAGCAGTGGTTGCACTGCCACAGGCAGGATCGCGCTGATGGCCAGTGCAATCGGGACCAGGATCAACTTGTTGACTGCCGACCCCTTAGCCACCGACCACACGACCGGCAGCTCTCGATTGACCTCGATGCCGACCATCTGCTGGGCGTTCAACGCCAGGTCGTCACCCACGACGCCGGCCGTCTTCCGCAAAGCCACCTTGCTCATCAAGGCCACGTCGTCGAGGATCGTTGAGATATCGTCGAGCAGGGTAAGGAGCGTCGAGGCCATGAAAGGTCACCTGATGTTTCACTGAGGACACGGTTGGTCGGCGGGGGATTCGAGCAGTTTCTTCAGGTTGGCGGCTGCTTCGCGAGTCGGCTTGCGCAGTCCCAGGCGGATCAACGGCTGCATGATCCTGCCCAGCAACGTCTTGGGCGTGATCTCAATAATGTGCGTCGTCGCCGCTCCACCCGGCGCGGCTGCCACGCGCAGGTCGACCGACACGTCAAACATCTTAGCGAAATTTCGGCAGTGCAGCCGCTGGCCTGGGACACGCTCGACAATCTCGCCAGCCATTTCGGCTTCTCGTCCTCCCTGCCGGAAAACATAACGCAGCTTGTCACCAGCCGCATTCGGCCCGGCCCCGATTTTCTCTAACGCCACGCACGGCGGCAGCCATTTCGGCGCCAGCGCAAGGTCATCCATCGCCTGAAAGGCCGTTTCAGGAGTTGTCTGCACCACCTCGACATGCTCATAGCGAACGGACCTGTAGTGCTTTCTGGCAAGGAACTCTCACGATCGTATTGCCGACCTCCTGCTGGCGCGTCTGCAGCGCCCGCGTCTCGAACCCTGGCGGGCTCCTTGACGAGCGACCTTTTCCAGTTTGCACTGTTTGTAGTCGAGCCATGGTTGTCGACAAGTTGAACAGACGCGGCCGCAGAAGGCCAGCCCTCGGCGGACAAGCGAGGCAGTCTGGTCCGCCCTGTGATCCGTTCTCGTCGCGACCGCGTCTCACCGGCAGGAACGGGATGCAACCGTGTGTGGGATGCATAAGCGACGAGACCGCTGTTTGCGCGACGTCAATTCGCTCGGGCGGCCCCCGGGTGAGTTCGTCCGGCCCCAGACGATCGATGCCACGATGGTTCTCTGGCCCAGCTTCTGCAGGCGGCACCAGCGTGCCGAATCCGTCCGTTCTCGTGCCGCCTGGCGACAGGCCGTCTGGATGGGGACCGACGGCCGTGATGCAGTTTCTGTATCCCACTGGGTGGGGGGGGTGGTGTTGGGGATGCGGATTGAGCTTCGCGGGGCCGAGCGACTATAATCGAACCGAAATGCGGAATCCTCTCCTCGTTGCATTCGCAGACACGCCGAGATGGTGCGGAATCGGCATGTCCAGGCAGCGAGTGCTCCAGCCTTCCCTCTGAAGAAGCCAATCTGATTCTCTGTTGAATGAAACGGAACCTCATGAATGCACTTAGTCGACGTCAGGTTCTTTCGTCGTTCGGAGTCTTGAGTGGAGCAGCGCTGCTGAGCGGATGTGGAGACCTGATACAACCGCACTCGCTCAACGCTGCGGATCAGCCTGCACCGGTTGCTGCGGGTGCTGCCGCAACGTCGGATTTGCCGACGCGCGGCGAGCCCGCTCCGCATGATGTTCCTGTGCCTGCGGAAGTGAAATGGAATTACGTGCAGCTTGATCCTGACGAGGTGGCGGATCTCGCCTATCGCATCTATCCGGACGGTTCGTGCATGTATGCGGTGGTTGGCAGTATCGTGTCCGCGTTGGCCGAAAAGGTCGGAGAGCCGTTTCGATCGTTTCCGTTGCACATGATGCGTTACGGTGCGAGCGGAGTGGGGTCGTGGGGCTCGCTCTGCGGAGTAGTCAATGGCGGTTGTGCCGCGATCGGGCTCATCCACGGCGAGAAGGACCGCGAGGCGCGCGAGGCACTCATAACCGAATACGGCGTGTGGTACGAAACGACGCAGCTGCCGCAGTATCAGCCGGCTGAGGCTCAGGAGACTGGCAAGACCCAGGCCAGCGCGGCCGGATCGCTGTTGTGCCACGTCTCGGTCAAGCAGTGGTGTAGCGCGAACAGTTCTGATCCGTACAGTGCTGAGCGCAAAGAACGGTGTCGTCGGCTGTCGGCCGACGGTGCGCGCAAGATTGTGCAGTTGCTGAACGCCGACCTGGCTGGGGAGTGGATCGAAGGCGAGTTGACACCGGAGGTCTTTGCCTGCGTCGACTGCCACGGCAAGGGGAAGGAAAGCAGCGTGATGGTCAGGATGAGCTGCGGCACCTGCCATCAGTTTGAAGGCAAGCATCCGTAAGGCGACATGGCCGTCACCCACGCGGGGAGAATGTGTCCGCTGGGTGCTTCGCCTGTCGCACGCTGATCACTTCTGCCGCGCAGCGTAGGCGCATTCTTCCGTCGATCCCCATAAGCAAACCGGCGAGTTAAGTCATGTCACACGTCACTCCTACCGTTCTGTCTGCTGTGATGGTTCTGGTCGCGTTCGTGGCTCGGGGTGCGGAGGAACCGTCGAGATTGCCGGACGCGTCACTCAATCTGCGTCTGGCCGCCCCGATCAGCACGTGGGACGAGGCGATACCGTTGGGCAATGGCACGATGGGAGTGCTGTTGTGGGGTGATGGTCACACGCTGCGTTTGTCGCTGGATCGCGGTGATTTATGGGATGAGCGGCCTGCGCGGAAACACCTGGCAGTGAAAGATCGATTCAACTGGGCCTCCATGCAGCGCATGGTGGCCGAGGACCGCATGGAGGAGTTCAACGAGGTCTTCGACTCCAACTACGATTACGAGGGTCCTCCCACGAAACTGCCTGCCGGGCGGCTGGAACTCGTGCTCGATTCGTCTCAGGCCGCGGAAGCATTTGAGCTGAATCTCGCTGCTGCCGAAGGGATCGTGCAACTGACGACCGGTGAAGCGGTGAGCGCATTTGTCAGCGCCGCGAGTGTCGCCGATCCCGTGGCCCTGGTACGTATTCCCGGTCCGCCGCTGAGTGATGTTCGACTCAAGACTCCGGACTCGGTGGCCAAACTCGGCTATGAAACGCCGCGTGCGGGAGCGGCTGAGGGGCTCCGCTGGTTCGAGCAGCCTTCGGCCGATGGGTTTGCCTATGCGGTCTGTGCAGGCTGGAAACGGGTTGACGACAGCACGCTGCTGGCGGTCAGTGTGGTCAAGTGTCCGGCGGGAACCAGTCCGTTGGACGCGGCGCAATCGCGCGTGACCGCTGCCCTGCAGGCCGGCTATGATGAGCAGTTGCAGACGCACACTCTGTGGTGGAAGGAGTTCTGGAACAAGTCGCAGGTGTTCGTGCCGGATCCCCACATCCTCCAGCAGTATTACTTGGTGCGTTACTTCTATGGTTCCGCATCGCGGCGCGGAGCTCCTCCCATGCCGCTGCAGGGAGTCTGGAGCGCGGACGCCGGATCGCTACCGCCGTGGAAAGGGGATTACCACAACGACCTCAACACGCAGATGACCTATATGGGCTATCAGGCCGCAGGTCATTTTGACGAGGGAGCGACTTTTCTCGACATGCTGTGGGATCTGCTTCCCACGTTTCGGCAGTTTGCTCAGGACTTCTACGGAGCGCCGGGAGCCGCTGTGCCCGGCGTCATGAGCCTGCAGGGGCAGGCGTTAGGAGGCTGGGGCCAGTACAGTCTGTCGCCAACGATGGGAGCTTGGAACGCTCACTTGTTCTATCTTCACTGGCGCTACACGCAAGACGAACAGTTTCTGCGTACGCGAGCCTATCCCTGGTGCCGCGAGATTGGTGAGTGCTTGCTGTACCTGCTCAAGCCTGACGCCAGCGGCGTACTGAAGCTGCCGCTCTCCAGTTCGTTTCCTTTTCCTTTCCAAGCACGCGCCGTTAAACTTGCGGCTTGCAACCCGACCACACGAAGACGAAGTGTTTTGTCTTTGCAAACTCGAAGGAGAGGCTTGTTGCGACAGGTTTGTGGGGCAAAGAGGCATTCCGGCGATATCTCAAGCGCCATTTCTCAATCAACTTGAAATTTCAAAATGAAAAATTGTGGCTTTCAAGGGCGAACAAAAGGAGAGGAAGGAATTCAATGAACCAGATAGACTCTTGGTGTAGGTCTTTGTGGATGTCACTCGTT
>JBGSHS010000179.1:0-74382 GCA_041752115.1 Pirellulaceae bacterium
CACCGTCACGACGCCGGCTGCGATGAACCAGGGCGCAATCAGTCCAGCCGACCCCGGCCTCATGCCGGCTCAGCCAACGGCCGGCGGAGCGTTCGCGCCCCCTGGCTCGCCGACGAACGAGGTCCTCCCGACCGCCACACCAGGATCAGGGATCCTATCGCCGGCCGCCGGTGACCTGGCATTCGGCGCCAATCCTTCCCCAACACTTCCTCTCGGCGAGCCGCCGGCCAACGCCTTGAGAGACACCGTAAACGCCCCTGAACAACCTCGTGATCCGGTCGACGCAACTCGCCTGGAACTCTCCCAGTCGGCACGACAACTCGGCTCGCTACTCAACGAGAAGTGGCGGCAGTACCTCTCGCTGCCCAAGGGCGTTTTCTCGGGCGAAGGCGTTCCCACACCCGAGAGTCTCCAGCAGTCACTCAGTCGCTTCGACGCAGTGGCAGGGGACGGTCAGTACGGCGTGCTGACGCAGCGGCCGGAGTTTCAGCAAACGTACGGACTGCTGCGCACCTACCTGGAGCAGGTTCAACAGTCGCTCGAAGTACCCGTTCCAGATCCTCCTGCCGGCGCACAGTTGGCCCCTGCCAATCGCGGTTCGGTCCGTTGAGCGCACATCGACAACCGCGTGCCAGGCAGTGAGCGGATCGACGACTGAGCAGCGTCCGCTCCGCGCTGGCGCGTCGCAACCGTGGATGCAGGTCTGACCCTGATCAGCTCTCTAGAACCGGGCGTCTGCTAACCCTATCGCCTGGACACTGCGGGCTGAACACCCACTGACTCAGACTCCGCGCGCGCCAGACACAGACGCCCGGCTCTGGAGAGCCGATGGACAGACGCGATTAATACGGCGCCGTGTGCAAATACAATACAAGTCCCAGCTGAAAACACACCACGCCTGTGATCACGGAGAGCGCCCACCGGCGATGCCACATGTACAATCCCGCCAGCGTTCCCAGCACCAGCAACGTGCCACAGATCTTGCCCGCGAGAAAATAGGTCAGATCATCCGGATCCCAGGAGATCAACACCGAACACAGCGGATTACGTTCCAGCGTCAGAATGACCGAACGGTACAGCATGACTAGATACGTGTCATAAGCTGAAATGGTCGCAATCGCGCACCACGAAACCAGGAAGTAGAAGAAGGACAACACCGATAGATCGACAGGCAGGCCGCAGGCGGCCGCTACCTCGCCACTATTTCCACCCCAGGTTGGCCGTGAGCGCAATGTCACCATCAGCGCACCCGGGGCCTCTCTCACATCTCGCAACAACATAATGTTTGACTGCTCCTCTTCTCTGTTCCCCCGGCGTTCTCGAGCCCGTCGGCGCTGCCACGCCCATCGCCGAGAAGTCTTCGGCACCAGGGAAGACCAAATTCGGCGTTTCTCTCGTAGCCACGCTCACGCAGAGCGTGGGAATCCGGCTAACCACCGAAGTTATTCTTCTCGCGTTCCTTAGACTGAACTCGGCAGCTCCGAGTGTTCCGGATCGAAGCCGCCGATGTGTAACGCCCGATGCAGATGTTGTGCCAATGTCCGACCGGCATGCAACCCAAGCTCAAACTGTCAGACGAGTTAGGGAAATCGGCCAATGCGGCTCATAACCCTGGATTAACCGACGTGCTTGGGTTGCGGGCGACCCTTGCCCGTTCCCTGGGCAGCGGCGTGTGGGACAAATCACGGTTTTGTCGCACACGGTGCCGTTCTGAGAACTCGCTGGCCGACTCCGGCACACACTCCGACTCCGCTCCATCTCTCGGACGCCGCGACTTGTCCCACCTCTCCAGTCCAGTCCGAAGGACGGCCCGGCGAGCACGTCAAGTGGCGTGTGGGACCCGTCTTTGCATCACCTCACCGCCGTGGGTTAGAATGCGGAGGTGCTGACACGCAAGGCCCATCCCGTGCGATGCCTCTGTGTGCCACGGCCAGACTCAGTTCCCGGTCGCCCGCTCGGCAGGTTCGATCCGCGTCCTCACGGGAGATCTTGACCCACCGTTTCGCCCTCCACACGTCAAGGAGACCGTCATGAGCAAGTTTACCCGACGCAACTTTCTGAAGACCGCTGCAGCCAGCAGCGCGGCCTTTTCTTTGTTTACGATTTCCGGCACCCGAGCGTCGGGACAAGTGATCGGAGCGAACGAGGCGGTACGGGTCGGTGTGGCGGGAATCAACGGGCGAGGCGTGTCGCACATCGAAGAATTCGTCAAGATGTCCAACGTGCAGGTGGCGTGCCTGGTCGATCCCGACACCAAGCTGTTCGCGTCTCGCAGTCAGATGGTCGTCGATCGAGGCGGAGCGGAACCTCAATGCGTGCAGGACATCCGCCAGGCGCTGGAAGACAAGTCGCTCGACGCGATCAGCGTCGCTACCTGTAACCACTGGCACTCACTGATCACCATCTGGGCCTGCCAGGCGAAGAAGCACGTGTATGTCGAGAAGCCGATCAGCCACAACGTGTTCGAAGGGCGAAAGTGCGTGGAAGCCTCGCGCAAGTACGGCTGTATCGTCCAGCACGGCACGCAGCAGCGAAGCGATCCGAACCGAGCGAGTCAGATCGCCGCCATTCAGGAAGGCAAGTACGGCAAGCTGCTGGTCTCCAAGGGCTACTGCTGCAAACCCCGCTGGTCGATCGGCTTCAAACCGGAAGTGCCGCCTCCCTCGGAATTCAATTTCGACATCTGGTTGGGCCCGGCACCCGAACAACCCTTCCACGGAAACCTCCACCCGTACAACTGGCACTGGTTCTGGGACTTCGGCAACGGTGATATCGGCAATCAAGGGGTCCATGAAATGGATGTGGCCCGCTGGGCCATCAAAGACGCCACTCTCCCGACCAAGGTCTGGAGTCTCGGTGGGCGTTTCTTGCCGGAAGGCGAAGACCAGGGCCAGACGCCGAACATGGATCTGGCGGTGTATGAGTTTGGCGATGTGCTGCTGGTGTTCGAAACGCGCGGCTTGGTCGCCAAAGATGGAGCTCCGCCGTTCAAGGTCGCCAACGAATACTACACCACCGACGGAGTGATCCGCGATTACAAATTCTTCCCCAAGGACGGCAGCGATCCGCAGCCGCTCGAAGGCGGCGAAGCGAAAGTCACACCCGGCGGACCGTTCGGTGCCTTTATCGCGGCCGTGCGAAGTGGCGATAACACGATGAACAACTGCGATGCGGAAGTGGCTCACTACTCCGCCGCCTTGTGCCACCTCGGCAATATCTCCTACCGACTCGGTGAACAGGTCCCGTTTGGAGCGGCTCCGTCACTGCTGGGCGACAACGCCGAGGTGAACGCTTCATTTGAAGCGATCTGTGAGAATCTACGAGCAGTGAACATCGCATTGGACGATAAGACGTATCGCTTGGGCCGCCTGCTGCACGTCGATCCGGCCACGGAGAAGTTCGTCGGTGACGACGAGGCAAACCAACTGCTCACGCGTCCCTATCGCGCACCCTATATCGTGCCCGATGAAGTGTAATTGGCTCAGTTGGCAAGGACGAATGATGGAGTGCAGGGGCACGATGCGCGACATCGACCAGCTGCTGGCGGCGCTGAGCAGGAGCCGATTTCGGTCCCGGTTCGCGCTGTCGCAGTCGGATCAGACGTACGTGACGTGCAAATCGATGGCGGTAATCAGCCAGCACGCGCGCCAGTTCATTGAGAAACGACTGGCGCCTGCCGCCCCGCTCAGCGACGGCAAACAGACCCCCATGCGAGGCCACCCCGTGTTTCGAGCCCAGCATGCAACGGCCACCTGCTGCCGCAAGTGTCTAGCCAAATGGCATGGGATCGAGCAGGGCCGAGCACTCACTCAGGAGGAGATCGATCATGTTGTGCAAGTCATCACAAAGTGGCTTTCTCAGCAGGTTTCGCCCGCTCCGCCGTCGTCTCCGCGGCAACTCCCCCTGTTTCCCGGCGACCTGTAGCCGTGTACCGCCCGGGCCGCATGGCTGCCGTTGGACACGCATGCACCGTTCTTGATACAATTCACGCCCCCCGAGGTGGATGTGCCACTGGCTCCGCCAGGGTGCCACTGGCTCCGCCAGTGCTGGTCCTTCGTCAACGTCCGCACCAGTTTTGAAACCACCACGAGAGGAAATGCCCCACGACGAAATACCCGATGACAAAGGAAAGATCGTCCTGACGGCGTCTCAAGCAACCGACCTTCCCCCCAAAGCATTAAGAATCCTCACACAGGTGATCGACGGTGGATCTTCACAGCAGTCACACCTCCCGCCACAGCATGCTCGCCACACTAAATCGCCCCAGTGGCATTGGTCCGTCCATGGAGCATGGCGCCTACACCGCCTGTTCAAGCACTGGCAACTCGAGCTCGGGCAGCACTGGCAGCACTGGCAGAGCCAGTGCCACACCCGGCAGATGCGAGTGCAAACGCCTTGGGAATCGAACCCGCACGCAACCAGGTCTGCTGGTTCTCGTCTGTGTCGGTGTCATCATGCTACGCCTGTCGCCAGCGATACGGGCTGCTGATCTGAACCAGCAATTCCATGACAGGATCCAGCCGCTGCTCGAAACATACTGCCTGGACTGTCATGGTGCCGAGGGCCCTGAAGCCGACTTGAATCTGTCGGCTTTCAATTCCGCTCAGCAGGTGCGCGATCAGCGCAGCACGTGGCTCAAGGTGCTTGGTCAACTGCAGGCGGGCAGCATGCCACCGGCCGATATGGATCAGCCCACGCCACAGGAGCGAACTGATTTCCAAGAGTGGATCGATGCCACGATCAATCAGGTCGACTGCGAAGGCTCGGTCAATCCGGGGCACGTGACACTGCGGCGTCTGAATCGCACCGAGTATCGCAATACCGTGCGGGACCTGCTGGGGGTCGACTACGAACCAGCCAACGATTTTCCGGCCGATGATGTCGGGTACGGATTCGACAACATTGGAGATGTGCTGTCGTTACCGCCGCTGTTGATGGAGAAGTACCAGGCGGCCGCTGAGGAAATCAGTCAGCAAGCGATCGCAACTCCCCCAATCGCTCCGGCACTGGATCGCAAGATCAACGGTGACGATTTGGAAGGGCACGGCGCGCCAACGGGTTCAGCCCGATCGATGGCGAGCAGTGGCGAGGCGTACGTCGAACTGGATTTCCCCGCGGAGGGTCTCTATCAGTGCCGCGTCATGGCGGCTGGTGATCAGGCCGGCCCCGAGCCTGCTCGCATGGCACTGCGTGTGGACGACCGTGAGGTGCGATTGATTGACGTTCTGGCCAGGCGTGACGCGCCGGCGATGTATTCCGCTCGGATTCATGTCCCCGCCGGTCGGCACAAAGTGGGCGTGGCATTCGTCAACGATTACTACCGCCCCGACGCGCCGGGTGGCCCGGAAGACCGTAACTTGTATGTGGCCAGCCTGCAGCTGAGCGGCCCAGGGGGCCTCGACAACGCGCAGTTGCCCGACACGCATCGCCGGATTTTCGTGGCTGAGTCAAATGAACAGGTCAGCGATGACGACGCGGCTCGGCAGATCCTCACGCGACTGATCGGTCTGGCCTTTCGCCGGCCGGCCGAACCGGCGGAAGTCGAACAGTTTCTCAAACTCGTGCACCTGGCCGACCAGCAGGGAGACAGTTTCGAAGCAGGGATTCAGTTGGCCTTGCAGGCAATACTCGTCTCGCCGCACTTTCTCTTTCGTGTGGAAGCCGAACCGGCCGAGCAGGACGAAGTGCGTCAGCTCAACGACTACGAGCTGGCCACACGCTTGTCGTATTTCCTCTGGAGCAGCATGCCGGACGACGAGCTGTTCGAGCTGGCTCGCCGCGGCGCGCTCTGCAGCGGTGACCACCTTGCTCACCAGGTGCGGCGGATGCTTGCCGACCACAAGTCACAGGCTTTCATCGAGAGTTTTGCCGGCCAGTGGCTGCAACTGCGCAGCCTGGAAGACCGCTCGTTCGATCAGCAGCGTTTTCCCGGTTACGACCGGGAATTGCTCTCTGCCATGCGCGAGGAGACCACGCGATTCTTTGCCGAGATCGTGCATCAGGACCTGAGTGTGCTGCGAATCCTGGATGCTGACTTCACGTACGTGAACGAGGCACTGGCCCGACACTACGGAATAGCTGGAGTGACCGGTCCGGAGTTTCGACGAGTATCGCTCGAGGGGTTGCCGCGAGCGGGTGTGGTAACGCAGGCCAGCCTGCTGGCTGTCACTTCGAATCCGACGCGGACGTCGCCGGTCAAACGCGGGAAATTCGTCCTGGAGAATTTGCTCGGCACGCCGCCTCCGGCCCCCCCGGCGAATGTTCCCCAGCTGGAAGATGCCGGGCGCCAATTGACCGGCACGCTGCGACAGCGATTGGAGCAACACCGCGCCGATCCGGGCTGTGCCGCCTGTCACAAGCTGATGGACCCGATCGGATTCGCTCTGGAGCACTTTGATGCGGTCGGACGTTATCGCGATACGGACGACGGAGCGCCGATTGACACGGCGGGCGAATTGCCGTCCGGCGAATCGTTTGCCGACTGGCCGCAGTTGCGCGAACTGCTGTTGAGCGTCAAGCGTGACGATTATTTGCAGTGCCTGACTGAGAAGATGCTGGTCTACGCGATTGGCCGCGGCACCGAATACTACGATCAGTGTGCGATTGATAAGATCAAGAATGCCCTGGAGTTGGATGACTATCGCTTTTCGCGACTGGTGCTGGAAGTTGTCAAGAGCGATCCTTTTCAGAAGCAGGCGAAGAAACGGAGTCAAGAATGAGCAAGTCCACCCACATTTCGCGGCGTACGATTCTGCGCGGGCTCGGTGCCGCCATCAGCTTGCCACTGCTGGAAGCGATGATGCCCGCCCGGGCGCGCGGAGCGGAACCGATATCGGGCAAACCTCCGGTGCGGATGGCATTTCTTTACGTCCCCAACGGGATTCACATGCCCGACTGGACGCCAGCTGAAACGGGCGAGCAATTCGAGCTGCCTCCCACACTGCAACCGCTGGCCGAATACAAGTCGCAGATGAACGTGCTGAGCGGCCTGACGCTCAACGGCGCTCGCGCGCTGGGTGACGGCGGTGGCGATCATGCCCGCAGCGTCGCAGCGTTCCTCACCGGCGCTCATCCCAAGAAGACGAACGGCGCCGATATCCTCAACGGCGTCTCGGTCGATCAGCTGGCTGCCGGCCGTATCGGGACGCAGACCCGACTCCCTTCGCTCGAACTGGGCCTCGAACGCAGCGCGAAGGCGGGCAACTGCGATTCCGGATACAGCTGCGTCTACACCTCCAACATGTCGTGGCGATCGCCCACGTCGCCCGTGGCTAAGGAAGTCGATCCGGGTGCCGTGTTCGATCGGATGTTCGGAGACGCGATGAAAGACCAATCGCTCCAGGACCGCTCGAAACGCGATCGCTACAAGGCCAGTATCCTCGACATGGTTCGCGAAGACGCTCGAACCCTGCAAGCCAGACTTGGCCAGACCGACCGGCAGAAACTGGATGAGTATCTCTACGCGGTGCGCGACATCGAACGACGTATTGCCACGGCAGGCAAGCTGCGTAACGAAGAAGCGGGACTCCCCGACTACGAACGACCGGCCGGCGTCCCTCGCAAGTTCGACCAGCACGCGCATCTGATATTCGACCTGATGACGCTCGCCCTGCAAACCGATGCCACTCGGGTCCTGACGTTCATGTTCACCAATGCGGGGAGTAATCGGAACTATCCGCAGATTGAAGTGAGCGAAGGGCACCACGACCTGTCACACCACGGCAATGATCGCGCGAAGCAGGAGAAGATCGCCAAGATCAATCGTTACCACGTGCAGTTGTTCTCGTATCTGGTCGACAAGCTGGCCAACACGCCGGAAGGAGAAGGGTCGCTGCTGGACAACTGCATGGTCATGTATGGCAGCGGGATCGGGGACGGCAATCGACACAATCACGACGATCTGCCAATTGTTCTGCTCGGTCGCGGCGGTGGCACGATCCAGACCGGTCGGCATTTGAAATACCCCAAAAACACACCGCTGACCAATCTCTACTGCTCCCTGCTCCAGCGAATCGGCGCACCGGTCGATTCCTTCGGCGACAGCACCGGCCTGTTGGAAGATCTGGGATAATCCCCAGTGAGGCTGGCTCGAATCTTCGTTTGCTGAAGGCAGGCCTTACCGTAGCCTGGGATGGAGCTGGCCGGCAGGCCAGCGCAATCCCAGGTACCAGGCCAGATGCAGACCGCGGCCGAGCGCGGCGGTCACCAAGGGATCGGCGGCCTGGCGAGGCCGCAGTACGCCGCACGTGGCTTCGTGCCCCGCGACCACCCGCGATGCATAACGCGGAGCTCTGGCGATCTCGGCTACGTGCCGATTGATGGACTCTCCTGGACTCGATCGCCCGCTTCTCGCAATACCTTTCCTGGGGCTCCGCTGCGCTCCGCCCCAGGCTTCGGTGTAGCCCGCCTTCAGCGGGCATGAACCCCGGAAGATCGTACATTATGGAGTTAGAGCCTTACTGTGCAACTTGCGCGCACCGTGCGCGCATGATTGCCGAGCGACCAACGGGAGCGGGCCACTCAGCGGCGTTCTCCCTTATTGGCTGGCGGCCCTGCCGCCTTAGGGAGACGGTTGGAAGTCGAGCTGCATGGGCTGGTTCTGCCAGCCGTATTGGTGCGAGAACTCGTCGGGAGTGAGCGTTCGCTGAACGCCATCGGCCAGCGCGATCACGCGCGGTTGCGGTGCATTGGGGCCTGCGCGAAAAGCGCCGGTGGGCTGGATTGATAGTGCACCGGCCTCCGGGAGCGCCGGTAAAACGATCGTCGACATCACGCGCAGCGATGCATCGTAGAAGATCACACTGCCTCCGTAGCTGACCGCCAGTGTGCTCCCACTATGCACCCACGACGTCGCGTTGGCTATGCTCTCATGGAGCTTTTCGAGCTGGAACACGGTCGAGTTGACTTCACCCGTTGTGACATCAATCACACCAACAAGGCTCTCGCCGCCGAAGAACATGTGGCGACTATCAGGCAGCCAACCCGCATACGCGACGGTCGAACATGGCGTGCGAATCTCGGCAACACTCTTGCCTGACTCCGACTCCCAGACGCCAATGCCACCGGTACTGTCACCTCCTGCGCCGCTTGCCATCAGCTGGCCATCCGGCGAGAACATCGGAGCGCCGGCCACGTAGTCGCCCGACAGAAAGAACTCGGGCATGGTTCCGTTCTCGTCTCCGTGTTCGGCAAACGGCTTAACTTGATCTCCTGAGACGCGCCAGACGGCAACGGCATTCCCTTGGAGCGTAGAACGATAACATTCGGCAACATGAGTTCCCGGAAACGACCACGCCAGCGCGTCGGGGCTACCACTTGAACCAGCCCAAGCGTATTCACGGTTGCCGATCTCTCCTCCACGCCGTACTGCGGGCAAAGTCAGAGTGTGCAGCATTTTACCGCTCTGCGCCATCAACAGCTGGACCCCACCACCACGCATGCCGATTAGACAGGCCACCAACTGCGAATCGGGCGACCACGTTGGCCATGGCTGTCGTTCCGATATCCTACCGCGATCTTGCGAATAACTCGAGGCCAATACAACCTTTGCTCTGTCGAGCAGAAACACCTTACCCGTACGGTCGTTCTGCACTGCCAGGCGACGACTGTCGGGCGACCACGCCGCGACCAACCGGCAGTCCAAGCCTTCCACGTCCAGCTTCGCGGTTTCCCTTTGCATGGTCACGAGATCAATGAACTGAACCTCGAGATCGCGCGACTGCGCTCCGCTTCCTTGGACCTCCCAGGGCACCTCGGCCACTGTCTTGCCATCAGGACTTAATAGCAATCGCGGCATTTCGCTGCCGCTGACGCGAAGAAGCGATTTGAGCTGCCGCAGGTCCCAGATCGCATGGTGAGGAGTGTCAAGTGATTTCTCGACCGCCAACAAACCTTGATCTGACAGGAATGAGCCTGGCTTAAGATGAATCACGTCCCGCCTGCCGGCGAGTTGCTGCGACTCAGACGTCGAAACATTCCCCAATCCCACCACGCCATTGCGTAACAAGCCAATCGCCTGCGGATTGGGTGACCAAATGGCAGAGCATTTTCCGAAACCCGCGCGATCAAACGGTTTATCAGATCGAAATGGCTCGGAAAGCCTAGCCCCTGTTTTCACGTCCCACAATGTAATGGAGATCGCATCTCGAAGACGCGTGAGCACCGTCGACTCATCGGGCGACCAGGATAGCTCCATGCCGTATTTCGAAGTCCCCACAGGAAAATCACGAATTCGCTGATTCTTGGGCAGATCCCAAACCTCTACGCTATACGCTGTCGGACCGGATGATTGCTCTCCTTGGCTTGCCTGCTGCGTTCGTCCGCGTGCACAGAGGAGAAACGGCCCCTGCCTTGCCCAGATCGCGTCATATCGCGGCTGGCCGTCACCTGCCATTCTCGCGATGAACTGGCGTCGTTCGACATCCCACAACGCTATTCCACCATCGTCGGGCATGGCGGCCAGCAGCGAACCCTCGGCCGACCAGCAGCGGCGACTGATCCTCCCGGCAATGCCGAAACTCGTCACGATTTCGCCTGAGCCAAAATCCCAGATCTCAACTCCGTTGGATGCGAAGGCCAAGTATTTCCCGTCCGAAGACCAGGCCAGTTCACTGCTGCCGCGATTGATCCGCTTCACCAGCCGAGTGGCTGAGTCGCTAAGCTCCCAAATGCAGACGGAACCGGCACCGGATTGCTGCGAAGAAGCGAGGTACCGGCCATCGTTGGACCAAGCCAGTCGGTCGACCGATCCGGGGCATACAATGATCCGCTGAAGCTCGCGAGTGTCCGTGGTCCAGATGCGCACGGTCCCGTCTTGCCCGGCGGTGGCAACCAACGCCCCATCAGAAGAGAATGCGAAATCGTTGACCAGCGAGCGATGGTCGGCCGGTTCGACCGTCCAGGAAAGCACGTTGTCGAGCGGAGCTGGTTGACTGACCAGCGCCAACGGTGACAGCGGTTGGCCAGGCTTGATGTTGAGCGAATCATCGGTCTCACTCAGCCACTCAGGCGTCTGTCGATTCTCACGGGGCAGAGCCTCCTCCGCTGCCGACACGGAAGGGGCAGACTCGGCAGCAGAATCGGTCTTGAGCGACAAATGGACCTTGCGCCGTTCACCCCGCAGAATGCTCAGTTCCGGCGCCGAAATCACAATATCCGAGTCCTTTTCCTTGACAACGATTTCATAGCTGCCCGCGCGCACCTGATTTTTGCCGATCTTCGCGATCCACTCGCGTCCGGTAGCGCGATCCCGGATATTGACTGCACCTTGCTCGACCGACACCGCCACCGCATCATCTGCTTCGACGACCAGCGTCCCTTTGTCAGTGGCAACATACAGGATGACCGCCGCTCCTAGAGTCAGCGATCCCGCGGCCGCCATGAGCCAGCGCGTGAATCTGCCGCGTCGCGGCGGCTGGGCCGGCAAAACGTGTTCGGAGAGTTGTTGTTGGATCGCTGCCATGCGATCGATCACTTCGCTGGCCGATTGGGGACGCTTCTGAGGATCTTTTTCAAGCAACTGCAGTATGAGACCACATAGCGCCTCTGGCAGGTCGGGATTGAGCGTCTGTGGCGGTGTTGCTTCATCCTGTGAGACCGCGATCAGAGTGGCGACGACATTATTCCCCGAGAACGGTATCTCCCCGGTCGCCGCATGGTATAGCAGGCTGCCCAAGCTGAAGAGATCGCAGCGATGGTCGATCGCGTCGCCCCGAATCTGCTCGGGAGCCATGTAATTCGGCGTGCCCATGATCGCCCCGGCATGGGTAATGGAGGGGGCCTGATCGACCACGCGAGCCAACCCAAAATCGACGATTCGGACTTGCTCCCCGTCCGCATCAAGCCAGACGTTGTCGGGCTTAATATCGCGGTGCAACAGGCCGCGCCGATGCGCAGCTTCCAGCCCCTCGGCAATCTCGCGGCCGATCCGCAGAACATCATTCACCGCCAGTCGTCCACAGCGCACCAATCGACTGCGCAGCGACTCACCCTCCAGCAACTGCATCGCGAAGTACGGCGTGCCCTGGTCTTCGCCCACATGGTAGATCGTAACCACGTGATTGTGTTCAAAGGCCGCTACCGCACACGCCTCTCGACGGAATCTCAGGCACGCATCGCGATTGGTGGCCAGATGGGGCCGCATCACCTTGACCGCCACTTGGCGTCCCAACTGCTCGTCTTCGGCCCGGAATACGATCCCCATGGCACCAGCGCCGAGCACTTCCACAATCCGATAGTTGCCGATGCGTCCCAGTTCATCTTCCCCTTCCGCCGGCCGCAAGACACTGCGCAGTTCGTCGGCCGTAGGGAGCTGAGCCAGGTTTGGAGCGTTCGGCAACCCGCTGAGTCGCTCGATGAGTCCCGCGACGATCGAGCCATCAGAGTGCGAGACGGTCTGCTCCGTGGTTTGTGTATCACGCAGCGCACCAGCCAGTTCGTCAGGCACCGACAACTCGGCAGCTCGCTCCGCACACCGCTGACAGTGAGCCAAGTGAGTCTCGTACTGCTCCGCTTCTTCGGTCTGCAACCGCCCCGAGAGCAACTGGGCCAGCTTCTCATCGTCCGGACATGTCGTAACGGACATGGTAGCACTACCTCAGTGTAAGAACGTGACTATTCGACCCCGCATCCCTTCAGCGCGCGACCACCCCGTGTACCAACCTCACCATACCATCTTCTTGTCATCTCATCTTTTTGTCTTCATCCCCAGCCTCATCGACCCGCTCCACGTCGCGAGAATCCGAGCAAAGCACTCGGCCAACCACTAAGGAATACGCAGCGGGGCAGAGAACCTGTCACGAATTCCGGAAAATCCACTGAAACGCGTCTATTCCCACAGACCTTCCAGCTCCTCGCGCAGCCGCCTCAGCACGCGGCTCTTGGCCAGATAGACGGCGTTGACGCTCACTCCGAGCTCCTGAGCCACCTCAGCGGCGGGCTTGCCATTCACGACTGTCTCCCAGCACGCCTGCCAGGTCTTTGGCTCGAATTCGTCCTGCATGATCTCCAGAGCCCGGCGGGCCAGACGCTGGCGATACTCCGCTTCGGAAAACGCCTGGAGTGGATCGCCGGTCTCGGCGTCCACCAGTGGACTGATCGACTCCGAATGCACGGAGCGACGGCGATAGTAGTCGCGACATTTGTTCGTCGTGACCGTGCGCAGCCAGTCGCTGAAACGATACCGAGGATCGTATTGGAACGTCGGCAACTTCGTCACCAGCACGGCAAACACATCCTGCACCAGATCGGCCGCATCGGTCGCGACCACTCCCTGTCGCCGCACCCAGTAGAAGAGGACCGGAGTATAGAGACTCACAAATCGTGTCCATGCCTGAGACGCGTCACTGGAACGCAAACGAGCCAATAAGCTGGTTGACGTACTGATCACTGGTTTCCCTGCCCATAGGCCTTCGCGATTTCCACCCTTTGCGCCTTCGCGCCTTTGCGTGAGCTCTTGTGGAACCTCACGCAAAGGCGCAAAGGCGCGAAGAAGATAATCTATTACCGGTTGCGCATGCCTTTGCCTTGGACGATCGTCACGTAGCGGTCGGCCGGAACGTCATGGTACACCTCCACTCGGCCGTCGTTCCAACGCACTTCAAGCTGATCGATCGAGCTGTGTTCGCCCAGGCCGAAATGCATGCGAGGATCGTTGTACGACAGGTAGCTGGTCGCCCATTGGTTCACGCCCACCTGCGTACGGTCCCCGATCTTGACCGTGACCTTCGCTCCGATGGCAGTGGCCGGACCGTGTTTTCCGACGAGCGTCAGCCCTAGCCAATGATGGCGATTTCCTCCGTCGTTGCGCAGCAGCGCCGCAGTGCCTTTCAGGTCGATGTGCGACACAATCAAGTCCAGATCACCATCGTTGTCGTAATCCCACACGGCCGCTCCGCGTGCCGAACGCTTCTGGTGAAAATACGGGCTCCGCTGGGGGCCCACATTGCGGAAGTGACCTTGTCCGTCATTTTCCAGGAGAATCTGGTCCTGGTCCACCAGCAGATCGGCCATCCCGTTGGCCGAGAAGATATCGAGGTCGCCGTCGTTATCATAGTCGAACATGGCCGCCGCCCAAGCCCCTTTGCCCAGCAGCGCAGGCTTCACACCGCTCGACGCCGTGATGTCCTCGAACATCCCGTTGCCCGTGTTCCGATACAGCGATCCGTGACGCAGATCGACCACCAGCAGATCCAACAATCCGTCACCGTCGATGTCGCCGATCGATCCGTGCATCGAGCCGGTCGGATGCCCCTCGTCGTTCACCACAACCCCTGCCGTCTCGGCCACATCCACGTACGTACCGTCACCCTGGTTGCGAAACAGAAAATTCTCCTGATGATCGTTTCCCTGAAACAGGTCGAGATCGACATCATCGTCATAATCAAAGACGGTCAGCCCCATGCACTTCGACTGCGGAAAGTACATTCCCATCTTTTGCGTGATCTCGGTGAACGTGCCGTCCGCATTCTGCTGATACAGCAGGGAGGGTTGTCCTTGATACTCGTTGGGATGCGGCATCAGGTGCGGCGTTTCCTTCGCCAGGTAGTAGGGATCAAACGCCAGGAAGTTCCCCATCATCACGTCCAGGTCGCCGTCCGTGTCGCAGTCCCAGAACGCCGCGCCCACGCTCCATTTGGTGAACCCATTGAGCTTCTCGGGACCGACCAGGCCCAGCTGTGGAGCGATGTCGGTAAAGGTTCCATTGCTGTTGTTACGATAGAAGCGGTTGGGTCCGAAGTTGAGCAGGAAGATATCGACATCACCGTCCGCGTCGTAATCGATGGTCGCAGCTGCCATGCTCCAGTTCCGGTCGTCCACTCCAGCCTCCTGAGCCACTTCGGTGAACGTCCCGTCGCCGTTATTGCGGTACAACCGATTGGGCGTGTTGCTGAACACGCGGCCTTTCGGATCGTTAGTGTCTTCCAGATAGGTACCGTTGAGCATGTAAAGATCCATGTCGCCGTCGCCATCATAGTCCAGCACGGAGACTCCCGACCCGCTGCTTTCCAGGATATTGTCGTACGTGAAGTCCCCGAAGGTGTAGCGAAAGTCGATCCCCGCCGGCTCCGCCACGTCGGTGAATACCGGGCTGGACTCCTGAGCGAACAGGGTACAGGTCAGAGCGGGACACAACACGCACAATATGCAGACTACTCGCTTCACTGGGAATGCTCTCCTCGCACAGCGGGCTCGGCTTGCCAGGGAAGCCGGGTGGGCTGGCCTGGACGATACTCTTTCACATAACGACGAAACGACTCCGGGCCGATACGCCGCGTATTGTATCCGTTCAGGTAGTCGCGGTGCACATCATCGCGGGGATACGACTCCGATGATGGATAAGGATACGCTGACATGCCATGAAACGGCAACGGCTCGACCGTCTCGCCTGTCATCGTATTCCGGTCGGAGTCCTTCTCCCATCCATCGCTGTAGAACAGGAAATCCCGCTCCCAACCTGCCGGCAGAGCTGGCAGCGCATCTGCCTGGAACCGAATTGTCACCTCGTCACCGCCTGTGAAGATCACGAATCGATCGTCGGCGTCGGTCAGCAGTCGCGTAACATCCCCATACCGCGTCGCCCACCCCGACATATCCATCCAGACCGGATGACGATCCTGGCGGCCGTACCGATACAGGTGCGGACCATCGGGCACGGGACGATACAGCTCGTTGAATCCCCCAAAATGGACATCGGCTCCACAAGGCGACAGAACCGTCGTGCGGTGCAGCGGCTCCGCGATCCGGTCGACGAGAAAGGCCTGGTCCCAGTAGATCTGAGACTCACTGCGCAGCCGAATTCGGGCGTCGGTCGCGGCAATCTGATCCGCTACGTCGATCACCACCCACTTGTCCTTACCATTAGGCAACCCGAAGGGACGCTCGATCGGATGCCAGCCGTCACCGGGATGCCACACCTCCACCACCGTCGGCTCACCTGTATCAGCTGGATTCTGCGACCGCGCCACATTGATACTGGTATCGGTCCAGAAGATCCAGCAACCGATGACCAGCAGCGGATGCGAAAGCCCAGAGACGTCACCAAACTGCAGCGTCAGGTGGTGCGGCTCGACCACTCCCTGGTATCGTGTGGGCTGCAGCGTTTCGGGATAGTTGTGATCGAACTTCAGCATAGCTGCCGTCACATCACGATCCTGCGTATCGGTGGCACGCGCAGGCATTACACGGCCGCGCGTCAGGATCGGCTGAGGTGCGACATAAGGGGGTGGCAGAAAACGTTCATCGGTAAACACTTCCGTGCTGGCCGGATGATCGATCGCCCACAAAGCCACCTCGTCGAGATAGACGGTCTCCCACAGTTCCGACGTGTACTGAAACAAATACTCGCCGCTCTTGGGTGCGAGCTTCGCACCGGGAATCGTCAGCAGTTCCCGCGGATTATCCGGCGCGATGACGCCCTCAGCGACCTGCAGGCCCAGCGGAGCGCCGGCCAGTGTATCGGTGATAAACTCGAACTCTTCGCCATTCCAGCCATACAGATACGGACAGCTCCCCTTCAGCACTTGCGGTTCGCGAATCGTCTGGTCGGCCACCGGCTGCAAGTGATTCTGAGGAATCCCGTTGCTCCAAACCACACGCATCAGGTCGGCCTGGACGTGAGTTCCCAACCCGAAATGAGTGTATTGGCTTCGCACAAATCGCATCTGATAGAACAGCCCCGCCTTGATTTCGATCTTGCTGCCAATCCCGTGCAGGTTGTTCTTTGAGCCGGCCATGCGCAGGCCTCGCAGTTCGACACGCAGCCAGTGGTTGGTATTCCCTCCGTCATTGCGCCAGGCCCGAATCGTGCCGCGAGAATCGACTGCCACGAGATCCTCATCTCCATCCCGATCCATGTCAATCGCCGCCAGCGCAGCACAGGGGCCTGGAGGAAAGGGGACCGATAGCGGAGCCCAGGTGGCATCTCCTTGATTGCGAAGCACGATCAGCGAGTTCCCTTCACGCTGCTGCCCTGCTACGGCCACATCGAGCCAACCGTCATTGTCCATGTCCAAGGGTGCAACGCAGGTCGCCTGAAGACCTTCGACCGGCAACATGACCGGCGGTTGAAACACTCCCGCTTGATTGAGCTGCATCGCCAGCCGGCCATCCTGTAGCACAAGCAACAAGTCCTCATACCCATCATTGTCGAAGTCGCGCGGTATCACGTTCTTGCAGAGCAGGTCGGATAGCCCGCACAGTTGGGCGACAAAATGTCCATGACGCCGGTTGTCCCACAGTTGCAGGCGTCCGTCGTCGACGATCAGCAGCAGGTCGGTATCGAGGTCATCGTCATGGTCGGTAGCCACAGCTCGCCGCACGGCCCCCGTTTCCATCAAACCAGACCGCTCGGTGATGTCGACAAACGTCGCATCGCCACGATTTTGCCACAGGCGACATCCCTGGTCGCCGCCCAACAGCAGGTCCAGATCCCCTTCATTGTCGGCATCGAACACTTCCAGGGCGCTCCACGGCGCCAGTGCTTCGGCCGAGTTGATCGGCTTCGGCTGCCAGTTCCCGTCGGCCATCTCACACAGCAACACAGCTCCACGCGATCCGACTCCAATCGCTTCAAAGCGTCCGTCGCTGTCAAAATCGACCAGCCTCGCCTGTTCAGTCGCCGGCAACGCGAGCTGCTGAAGCAAGTTCGACCAGTCCGCTTCTTGGTGCTGCCACAGCTGCAGTGTCCCGTCGGATCCATCGGCGTACCCTACCAGCCACTCAACTCGCCCGTCTCCATTGACGTCAGCGAAATCCCATCCACCCTGCGTGGCGTGCTCCACCGCAACCGAACTCTGCGGCAGTTGATCTTGAGCTACAGGAACAAACGTCACGCTCACGCCGTGAGGCCGTTCGGGTTCCAGTTGCTGCCGGAACCGTGGACTGAACTGCATCACCGGCAGCCCGGCCACGGGCGGCTGAAGCTGCGACAGGTCGTGGCGATAGCGTGCCGAGGAGCGCAGAGAGTTCTCGATGCCCCGCAGCGACCTCTCCGCCGCCTGACTGTCGGAATTCACGACAGCCTCACGAAGCGTGTCCCAGGCCACTAACAGCTTGTCATCATCCCTAATCACAGGCTCGATTTGCTTCAGAACGGCGCCGAGCGTTTGCCATTGTTTTCGTGTGGCCAGGGAACGGGCATACTGGAATTCAATGACCAGGTTGTCGGGCACCAGCTGATACAACTGTTCCAGCGTCTGGTGTGCCTTCTGTTGTGCCTCCGCCTCGTTCCTTTGTGCCACCACTGTTCGATACTGGTAGTAAAGCGCCATGACGTTCTTGGGATCGAGTTCCAGAACCCGATCGGTGGTTGTGGCGACCAGCTCCCACTGACCGGACGAGAATTGCACTTCCGCGGCAAGCAGCAGCACTTCGACGCTGCCGGGATCCACTCGGCGTGCCTGTTCCAGCTGTGAGGCAGCTGCATCGAGCTGCCCCAGTCGCAGGAGGGCAATGCCGAGGTTGGCATACCCTAGAGCCTCGCCAGGCGCTAATTCAATCACCCGCCGGAAGGCCGGCTCGGCGTCGATCGGCCGATCCTCCTCCAGATAGGCGATTCCCAAGTTCTTGTACCGCTCGGCCTGCAGCAGCGGTGTTTGCGCGCAGGCAGTTGCGATCCAGCCGTCAGTCACCGGCAAGAAGCTCGACAGGATCAGCACCATGCCCGAAGTGGGACGCATGCCACTTCCTCTCTGCCCAGAGCGATGGAGAAGCGTCCCGGTCGTCTGTGCCCTATCGTCGCTCATGAGCTGTTCCCTGACACCTTGTGCATCCGAACCACGGCCGCTCGACCGCAGTTCCCACTCGGTCGAACCTGGGTCGCTTCATCATAGAACGATCGGCCCGGCCGCTCTAGCTCCACTGGTACCCGAACGGTTGGTATACGCAGCCTGATACCCCTGCGTTCGCGCCCGAGCCTCCCGGGTTGATTTCGTAGTCCCAGTCCAGTCAACTGATGCCCGGAAACGGGAGGTGCTGTAATGGACGAGGCAGGTATACCGCAGATCATCTGTCGGCAAATGATGGAGCGATTTGGCGTCGCCAGGCGCGACGTCCGGTTCGTCTTCTCGCCGTACCGGATCTGTCCGTTAGGCGCGCATATCGATCATCAGTTGGGGTGCGTCACGGCGATGGCGTTGGACCGTGGAACATGGCTCGGATTCGCCGCTGTCGATCGCCGCGGCGTGGAGTTACGCAGTCTTGATTTTGACGGTGAAGTGGCGATCGACTTTGATGCGGTGCCCGAGCGGCCAGTCGGCAACTGGGGCGATTATGCTCGGGGAGCGATCGCCGCTCTGCAACATCACCACCGGATCCAACGAGGACTGGTGGGTATCACGGCGGGTCGCATGGCCGAAGGAGGACTCAGTTCGTCTGCTTCGGTGAGCGTCGCCTACCTCCTGGCTTTGGAGCATGTCAATCGGTTTTCGGTGCCGGCGGCCGAGAATATCGCTCTGGTTCAACGTATTGAGAACGACTACCTGGGGCTGCGCATCGGAATCCTGGACCAATCGGCAATCCTGCTCTCCCGCGGGGGCTACCTGACGCTGATCGACTGTGCCGATCTGCGGCACGAATCGATTGCGCCCGGCACGTTGATGCCTTCGTTCAAAATCCTGATCGCGTCGTCGGGACTCCGCAAGTCACTGGTCGGCACGGCGTACAACCAGCGCGTGGCCGAGTGTGCCGAGGCAGCCCGCACGCTACTTGCGGCTGCCGGGCATCCTTCAGATCGGCCGGTACTACGAAGCGTGAGCGCCGAGCAGTACCACATGCATCGCGACCGATTGTCCGGTCCGCCGGCGCTGCGGGCGGCCCACTTCTTTACTGAGATGGATCGCGTGCAGAGGGGAGTGGATGCCTGGCGTCGGGGCGACCTGGAGGAATTCGGGCGGCAGATCACGCAGTCGGGAGCTAGTTCCATCAACCAGTACGAATGCGGAGCGCCGCCACTGGTCGATCTGTACCACCTGCTGATCGAGACCGAGGGAGTCTATGGCGCTCGATTCAGTGGAGCTGGTTTCCGCGGCTGTTGCCTGGCACTTGTGGCCGCCGAGCACGCTGAAGAGGCTCGGCAGTACGTGCTCGGTCAATACGGCAAGAAACATCCGGCACTGGCCGAGCAGGCCTGGACGATCCTGTGTGATGGCGGTGATGGCGCGCGAGTGATGCCGGCAAATTGACGCTTCAAGTCGCGGCGCCGTGCAGCAGCAGCAGAAGAAGAAGAAGAAGCAGAAGAAGAAGAAGAAGAAGAAGTAGTAGACAAAAAGACCGGGGGACAGAAAGATGGGAGGACGTTGAGTTCTCGGTTCCCCCAGGGAAAGAATTCGTGTCCCCTCATTTGTTCAGCGTCGCGGGTAGGTGGCAAACTGCGGCATGGCTTCGGCAAAGCGTGCATCGAAATCGAGCAGTTGTTGCATGGAATCGAGGACGATCCAATTGTTCTCCCAGCTGCTTCGCCACAAGATGCTGGAAAGCTGGTAGGTGAGCCGAGCGAACTGGGGATGAGGATAGACGCCGGCCATGATCTGCTCGCGCGTGCACTGTTGCCGCAAGCGGCTTACTCCCTTGATCACCTCCTCATACGAGTTCGTATGCAGCACATTCTCGTGGGGTTTCTCGTCGATGAAGAGCAGCTTCTTCCCTTCCAGGAAGTCGAGCACGATCATGAAGGGACGACCGTCCACTTTGCCATGAATCGCTCGGCGTTTGCCCCAGGGCGCATTGCGTTTGAAGTCGGTGCGTCCGGCGATCTGCACATCGCCAATGGCCATGTGAAATTCGCACCGGCCGTCGACGACGTACGAATAGTCTGCCGGGTTGGGGGGTGAATACGGTTCCGCCGTGGAGCGAACCAGCACCCCATCGGCCAGCGCTTGCTCCAGACCGCCGGTGGCGTGCGCGAGCATGAAGAGGGCAAATGCCAGGCAGTGTACAGACTCCTGATACTGAATGTGCACCATTCGTTTCGTGTTGCGAGCGATAGCCGGATCTTCGCGATCCTTGGAACGCTGCACGGTAATGGAGTCGATCTGGACGTGATCGAAGCAGGCAAAGAACTCGAGAATCCGTTTCGTGATGGGATCGAACAGTTCTGGAAAGTCATAAAGAAAGACCGTCTGAGAACCTGCGACAGCTTCCACGATCTCATGACACAGGTTCGGGTCGTACGGTGATGCCATGGGCTTTTCGCACAGCACAAACAGCGGTTCAGTCTGGCCACGAGTCAGAAGCGTCTCCATGGCCACTTCCCGATCCTCGGGGTGAAGCGCCAAATGAAAGAGATCGACATCCTGCGCAAAGAACTCCCCAGCGCTGCGGTACTGGGTCACGCCCGTGAGGTCGAGATCGGTCGGCGGCGGAGCGGGATCAAACACTCGCAAATCGATCCCCAGCTGCCTGGCAGCGGTCACGAATTTGCGCCCGATATATCCCCAGGCTCCGGCAATCGCCAGCGACGAAACGAGTTCACTCGACACGGCCCATCCCCTTCTCGACCTGACTCACGTCAGCCCATCAGCCTGCCTGACACCCTCAGAAAAACGTCGGTAGCCAACACCGCCTCTTGCGGCCGAGCCTTGGAAAATATAGCTCCTGCACAGCGGCGATGTTGGCTACCGATTCAGACTATGGCCATGAACAGTAGATCCGGGAAGGCAACCAGCCTTCCTTGTCCTCCCGTTCTTCAGAGACGATCAGTTCACGACCTTCTGTTCGTGCACGCGTTTCTTGTCCAACTCGCTCAGGTCGCGCACCCAGATATTGCGGAAGCGCACCGAATTGCCGTGATACTGCAGAGCGATCGGCCCCTTTTCGGGATGTGGCCGGTACTCCGGCGCCCGGTGATAGGGAGTATCGCCTTCCAGTTGGAAGTGGTTCTGCACCACCACACCATTCTGCAGCACCGTGACGAAAGCCGGACTGACGAGCTGCCCATCCTTGAAACGGGGAGCGGTCCAGATAATGTCGTAGCTCTGCCACTCGCCCGGCTTGCGGCAGGCATTGACCAGTGGCGGATGCTGCTTGTAGATCGCAGCGCACTGACCGTCGTAATACGTTTCATTGTCATAGGAATCGAGTACCTGGACTTCGTAAATCCCCATCAGAAACACGCCGCTGTTGCTGCGGCCCTGACCGGAACCTGAGATCTCGGTGTTCGAAGCAAACTCGATGTGCACCTGGCAATCGCCGAACTCTTCCTTGCTGGAAATCTGTCCTTCGCCAGACACGACGTAACCGTCCTGGACCTCCCATTTCTCGGCATTGTTCCAGTGCGACATGTCTTTGCCGTCAAACAACACCACAGCATCCGACGGAGGTCCGCCGGGCGGGCCCGGATCAATGACCTGCGGCCGAGCCCACTCGATGCCACTCAGGTACTCTTCGGCCAGCAGGCAGCTCCCCGAAAGGGCGAACAGCAATGCACTCGTGGCAGTTGCCGCTACAATGCGTCTGATCATGTCTTGAATCTCTCCTGTGAAGACAAAGGGGAAAACATCAAAGGCATACACACAGGGCGGCGGGGCTCTTGACGCAGTCCGAGCGCCCCTCGGTGGGCCGCGTCTCGCACACGCGTGGGTTAAAGATCCTGGCTGGCAAGGTAAGCGCGCCGCGGCATAACTCAGCGACTATTATAAGCAGACGGTTTGGGCCACGCGTAGTCCTCAGCGAACCCTCTACCGCAGAAGGGGCAGTTTCGCAGGCCGCATCTGCGGCTTGAGCAAGTGCGGATGGACGATCCGGAGCCCCACTGCAAACCGTGAAGAAGAAAAAGGGGATGAGGCGCCAGAGAAGCCCCCTCGTCACCGACGGCCGAAATACACTGGATCACAGCCCTGCCCCCAGTCGCCTCACCGGGCTCGGCCTGACGCCTCAGTACTTCGTCACCGTTCGAACCATGACCGTGGCATTCGGTCGGTAATCGCCATCGCCCGACCGGTACTGCAGCTCGCGGTCAAACAGGTAAGCGATTTCGAACGACGACCACGCCTGGTCCGGATGATAGTCTCCCAGGCCGATCGCCACCTGCAGATCGAAGTAGGTCGCCAGGTCGTCCAATTCGTCGTCTCGCTCCACCGCCCACGTTCCGCCTCCGAGACCACCCCGCAAATACAGCCGCTTGTCCTCGGTGATCTGCCAGTCGATGCGGGGAGCAGGAAACACCAGTTCCAGCCTCCATTCGGGAGTGGGACGCCAGAGAATTCCACCCACTGGCAGCAGCCGGATATCTTCCCGGTCCAAAAAGTCGGCGCCGAACACCAGATCAACCGTTTCCGCAAAGGACAAGTAGCCGACGGCATGTGCCGGGAACATCACTCCGTCGCGACTGCTCCCCTCAAAGTCGCTCGCTGCCAGCACGCTGCACGCCACGTCGTAGGTCAGATCGCCAACGATCTCGCGCCGCTGATAGCCAAGGCTGAAGTCCCAGAGCAGGGGAGGCATGTCGGTCTGATCGGGGCCTGACAGCATGTGCACTCGCGCTGCCGATCGAAAGCCCGAGCCAATACCGGCCTCGATGTAGTGATTACTGCCAAGGAATAAATCTCCAAACTGGTCGCCATTGCCGACCATCCAACCGAGCGATGATTCATTCGTTCGATATCCCCAGTACTCGCCCAGCGTTAAGTGATGTGAGGACGGGAGGAGCGACTTGACTGCTTCCAGGCTCTCGGCTGCAACCGACGTCAGCAGCGGTGGAAGAGGTGGAGGATCCGACAGATCGGCTGGATCGGGGAGCGGCTCCGGCTCGGCAGAATTCGCAACACTGGTAACGTCAGGAGACTCCGTCGACTGCGGAGCCGGCTCCTCTTGCGCCCACACACCCGAGAGAAACCCAACTGCCATCACCAGGAAAGCCACGCCGATTCGAACCATCGAGAGACTCCCCCACGTGCAAACTAACCGGGTCCGCTCCAGCGACACCCACGGGAAATGACGTATTGCGAATAAAAAACCGTCTCTCTTTAGCAGGAGCCCACGAAACAGGTCAAGTGCGAACATTGCTACCGAGAGGAACGAGCGACGAAGGGTCGAAGGGACACGCCGCGGGAAAATGGCAAATGAATAGGGAATGCCACAATGCGACAATGCCACAATGCCACAATGCGCGGTAGAGCAGAACCCACTGTCGTTCGAGGTGGCACAATGGCGGAGATGAAGACAGAGAGATCGTGCGACAGAAAAATGGGTGCCCAATACAACGGGACGAACGTCAGGTAACAATGCTGGCCAGCCCCTTGTGGCATTGTGGCATTGTCGCATTGTGGCATTGTGGCATTGTGGCATTGTGGCATTGTCGCATTGTCGCATTGCGGCGTTCCCTATTCCCGTTCCACTTCCCAGGAGCATGTCCTGGCACGAAGCGTGTTGCGGCCTGATCGCTAGGGGAGTCGGCGTCCAGCGCCGCTGCCGGAAGGGACACACCGCAGGGAAGCGGCAAATGAATAGGGAATGCCACAATGCGACAATGCAGCAATGCGACAACAAGGACGCGGAGGGGCATGAGGGGAGAAATGTAGTGGCGGCTCACTTCGTTCGGTTGCCCAGCAACGACGCGACGACCCGGCGAAATGCATTCAGATCGAGGGGCTTGGCGAGAAACCCATCCATGCCCGCTGCCAGGCATTCGTCGCGATTCGCGTTGGATGTGAGCGCAATTACCGGCGTGCGACGCCCCAATGACGACTCGCGACGCCGAATCGTCCTGGTGGCAGCCAAACCGTCCATCACCGGCATATCGACATCCATGAGAATCACATCATAAGACGCGTTGAACAGCTGAGAGACTGCTCTGGCGCCGTTCTCGGCCAGCGTCACTCGGTGCCCATCTTGTGTCAGCAGCCCCTGAGCCAGGACCCGGTTCGTCAGACCATCTTCCGCAACCAGAACATTCAACGGAGGTAATACCCGATCGTCTTGGAAATATTGGCTTATCATGACAGCAGCCGTTCTCTTCCTTTTCCTCTGCGGTGCTTTCACCGTAGCATCTATTCGCGAGCGGCCGGGATTTCTTGGCACGGCGATCACCTGCCCCAGCGCATCGCCATCCTGACTCAGATTCAGAAAGCAGCTATCTCGTCCCGCTCCCTGGACTTACGTGTAGCAGCAGGTTCTGGCAGGCGTCCTTCGTGAACCTTCCGCGACGCACTGTGCGTCGGTTACCGACCTCGACATCCGTGCCGTCGTCGGTGGCTAGATGGTTTCCATCGCGGCAAGAATCTTGCACCTTTTCCCGCGTCCGTCTCACCAAGTGAGGGGGCTCACAGGGTCCGCCGAAACGCCTCACTGGCGGCAACGTAACTACAAGACACCGCAACAGCCCTTGAGGTTTCGCCAGCCGCGAAAAAATTCCAGATTTTCATCCGCCGGCAGTTGTACAGTCACCCCTGCCCACAGAGTCTATGCAGCCTGCCCAGTTCGGCAAGTCTCCGGAGGACCTTCTCGCGGAACCAGCCCACGTTGGCTCGGCAGCACTCCAACGGGCCAGAGCATACAATGTCAGGCAATCGCTGCCCAGGCCGGCTTCGCAGAGCGACCAAGTCCCGCCATGGGGACCGCATCGCTAGCATCGCCAGCACAACGGGAACGGGGTGGCGTACTCGGCATGATCCATAACGGGAATTGGCTGGCGACTCACGAAGCGGGCTCGGTCACGTCCCGCGTCGGCTGGTCAACCCTCCGGAGCTTTTACCCACCAGTTGTCACTCGCGAGAACATTGCACTCATGAAACACACCTCTGCCTGGCGTATTGCCGCTGCATTGCTGAGTTTCTTCGTCGCCCTCTTCGTCGCCACAACCGCCAGAGCGCAGACGAAGCAGCCTGTGGTCGAGCCCACGATCGAGTCTTCAGCTCGCCAACTTGGCCAGCAGCTGCGTGATCAAGTGATGCCGTTCTGGTATGACACCAGCGTCGACCGAGAGCATGGCGGCTACCTTCTGGAACATGGTTCCAAGCAACTGGTGACTCAGACGCGCATGATCTGGGGATTCGCTCACGCGCATCGGCACGGCCTCCGTTCGCCAGAGCGCGATTATCTGGGCGCGGCAAGGCAAGGATATGAGTTTCTGACCGCGCACTTCCTTGATCGCCAGCACGGTGGCTACTTCTGGATGACCGATCAACAGGGCAACGCAACCAACCGGTACAAGATGATCTACGGTCAGGCATTCGTGATGTACGCATTGGTGGAGTACTATCGAGCCAGCGAGGACGAGCGAGTACTTCGGCAAGCCATGGAGCAGTTCCAGGTTCTGCAGAAGAAGGCACACGACCCGCAGTACGGCGGGTGGTTCGAGCATTTCACACCCGACTGGACACCGGTCATGGAGCCTCAGGAAAACGTGTCTGTCGAGGTGCCGGGCTACAAGAGCGCTAACGCACACCTGCATTTGATGGAAGCATTCACCGAGCTCTATTTGACCTCACATGATGCATCGGTTCGCAACGCGTTGCAGGAATCGCTGCGGATCAACCGCCAGTATTTCTATCCCATCGATCCGGCTCAGTCTGCCTTTCATTGTCATCCCGATTGGACGCGTGTGACCGATCAGACGAGTGCCGGCCTCTCTTACGGCCACAACGTGGAGTTCGCCTGGCTGATGCTGCGTGCTCAGCAGGCTCTTGACGAGCCGCTGGCCTGGGAACATTTCTACACACATCTGGACCATGCCCTGAAGTACGGGTTCGATCATGCGCAAGGGGGACTCTACAACAAGGGGTTCGACAACCAGATGGCTGTTGACCGGGAAAAAGTCTGGTGGTCGCAGGCCGAGCTGCTGGCCGCACTGACAGTCAGTCTGCAACATGAGCGCCGAGCAGGAGACATCCAGTCGCTGCAACAGCTAATACGGTTCCTGAACGAGCAGATGATCGACGCCAACGACGGGATCTGGGTCGCGTCGGTCAAGGCGGATGGACAGCCACAGTGGAACTCCAAAAAGAACCATTGGAAAGGGAACTATCACGACGTGCGGGCCATCGTGATGTTCCACGAGGTATTTGGCAGGTGAATTTCACCATCACAGCCGACGCGAATGGCCTCCACCAGCTCGCTGACTACATCCGGCCAGCTGCGGCGAAATCAGGGTTCGGCGCCCCCCTCGTCAGGTACAGGGGTGAAAATAACTGCGGGAGCCACTGAAAACATCTTTGACCATTCGCTGCCGCGACCGTCTATCATACAGCAGTGTTGTACTCCGCACGTAAGGCCATTGACTGCGGGTTTTCGTCCATGGGGCATCTATTTGAACAGTATGTGCCCCACGTGTATCGGTTTGCCAAACGGCTCACAGCGAACTCGGACGTGGCGGACGACGTGACGCAGGAAGTCATGCTGCGCGCCTGGCGGCAACGCGGCCAGCTGCGTGAGCCGGCCACTGCGCGGGTCTGGCTGCTGCGAATCACCGCCAACGTATGGAATGACGAATTGCGCCGGCGCCGCCGTCGGCCGCGTCCGTCACCGCTGTCGGATGATGTCGTATCGCCCGCGCCGGCGCCGCTGCAGGTCTCGGTGCGGCAGGAACAGATCGCCCGCACGATGCAGGCTCTGGACGAGTTGCCCGAGCGGCAACGCAGCGTCGTCTATCTGCATGTCTGTGAGCAGTTGGAGTTGAAACAGATCGCCGAGGTACTGGCAATCAGCTATACCGCCGCCAAAGCGAGCTTGTCCGCTGGACGGCAGCAGATGCGCAACAAACTCAGAGACCTTTTCCAGGAATTCGACGGCGTGACACGTAAACACGAGTGATCGGCAGGCCCCCAATGAACCAACCAGATTGCACGTTGCTGGACGACTACCTGGCCAGCGAACTCGACGCTGAAGAACGGGGCGAGTTCGAACAGCATCTGGGGGTGTGTCGTACGTGCCAAGCTGCCATCGAGCTGCAGCGGTCCATCGATCGCTCGCTCTTGGCCGGCGCCGCGTTGGAAATCGTCCCGCCGCCCGTCACGCAGCGCATCGGCGAGCATATCGGTACCGCGCGACGCAGACAGCGTCTTGCTTTCGCCATGTCGTCGGCTGCCACGCTCGTACTGGTCGCCTGCGCGTCGTGGTCGCTCTATCGACATTGGCTTGGCGACGGCGCACTGCGGCCAACCGTAGTCCATGACAAGGATCATGTCGCCGCAGTCGCGTCACAAACTGCGCCGCGCGACGAGGATGTTCCCGGACATGAACCTGTGAAACCGGTTCGAGTTGGCTTCCCCGATTCCAACAGCCACATTGCCGCGGAAGTGAAGTCGGACGATCCGACCGTATCCATCTTCATGATCTATCCCGTGTTCACCACTGGCTCACACGAAATCCACTAGACGATCCTGTCACGAATGCCAGGCCCAAGGAGGCACTCCATGTTCCCATTGAAGCAGATGACGCGTGTTTCGCATGACCGCATTTTGAGCACTGTGCTGGCCGCCAGCATGGTCATTCCAGGCAGCATCCGATCGTTCGGCCAGGAGAACCCTGCCGCTCAACCACCGCGAGAATCGGCGTCCGAATCGACACGCGGGGCAACTTCACAGCCCGCGAATGCCACTCAACCGTCACACCAGATTCAGATTTTTCCACTGAAGAACGCCGAGGCGAAAGATGTGAGCCAGACCATCCGGCAGTTACATGAAGGACAGCGGCCCCCCTCGGCTTACCAAATCGCCGTCGACCAGCGGACCAATTCGATCATCATCAGTGCCCAGTCGGCAATGATTGCCGAGATTGAGGAATTGATCACAGCCCTTGACAAGGCGGCGGGCCAGGAGCAGGACCAGCAGGTGAAGATCTTCCAGTTGCTTTATAATCAGGTGTCCCCACCGTTGCTGAACATGCTCTCAACGGTGGCGGACAATCAAACACGTCTGTCAGCCGACGAACGGATAAATGCCATCATCGCGGCCGGCCCCACTCCTTCTCTGCAGATAATCGAAGCCCTGGTGCTCAGGCTTGAAGAGATGGCATCAGCCAATATGAAGTTGGCAGGCCAAACGCCTCAGGAAATGCAGCTACGGCTCGTCTGGCTGGCCGCCGGTCTTGCCGATTCCTCGGCCGACGATCCTCCGCAGGACCTGCGAAACGTCCTGAGTGAACTGGAGAAGATCGGAGTGACAGGCCTGAAACTTATTACTCAGACGGTAGTCAAGACGATCGATGGACAGCAGTTCAGCGTCAGCGGATCTGCCCAATTAGACGAGCCCTGCCGCTTGAACATCTCGGGCAGTATCATGCAAGACCGCCCCTCCTTCGCCAGCAGCCCGGATGCGGTGGCTCAGCGGAGTCTGAAACTGCAGATTTCAGCCTTCGGAGAAGGGAATCCCAATTCGCGTTTATGTCAGTTGGAAACGACGATCCATGCACCACCTGGACAGAGCGTGGTGTTGGGCGTGACCCCCATCAATTCGAAGCCCACCGTGTTTGTCGTGCAGATGATGCTCCCCGCAGGTGAGGCCAAGAAATAGCGGGACGTGCGCAATACAAGCCAAGAGATCCGGCATGTCAAGGAGACTCGTCATGAATGCTCCTCCGCGTGCGGCTGCATACTGTTCAACTGCCGCGTTGGTAACGCTCCTACTACTGAACGTCGCTGCGGGGACCAACGGGCAGGACGTGCCGGTACCGGCTGCTGAGGCGGAGCACGTTCGCGTGCATGAGTTTTCCTCGCCGTATCAGCAAGGCGTAACGAAGGTTCGAATCCTCTTGCCGGATGTGGTGCAACCCGAAGTGCGCTATCGCTGTCTGTATGTACTGCCGGTCGAGGCGCGCGACGAACATCACTATGGCGATGGCTTACAGGAATGCCGGCAAGCCAATATCCATAACCGCTTCCAACTGGTCTGTGTGGCCCCGACCTTTTCCCATCTTCCCTGGTATGCCGATCATCCGACGGATCTGGAGATCCGACAAGAGTCGTATTTCACCCGCGTTGTTGTGCCCTGGGTGGACGAGAACCTCCCGGTACAGCGTGAAGCAGCGGGGCGCCTGCTGGTCGGTTTCAGCAAGTCCGGGTGGGGCGCTTTCAGCTTGCTCTTGCGGCATTCGGATCTCTTTGGCAGAGCCGCTGCGTGGGATGCGCCGCTCATGATGCGGCGGCCCGACAACTACGGCATGCAGCCGATCTTCGGGACGTTTGCGAATTTCCAGACGTATCAGATCTCGCGTTTGCTCCGAGAAAAGAGTCCCGAGCTAGGAAATGAGCCACGGCTGATCCATCTGGGCTACGGGAACTTTCGCGAGCACCACGAGCGGGCAGAGTCGCTATTGAATGAGATGGGCGTACGTCATGTGTACCGCGACGGCCCGCCACGCGAACACCACTGGCACAGCGGCTGGCTCCCGGAAGCCGTCGAACTGCTGGTGAAGGACGATGGGGAGTAGTCCCGGCGATTCAACCTGCCTGTTGGCTCGACCGAATTACGAGGTAATTCTGCGGAGGTTACAGGCCGACAACGAACGGTCACCAAGGTAGAGGTCGATAACGCGTTGATGCACTACGTCGACATATGCCAGCAGGACCTTGTCGGACCCACCGGTCGATCCGAGTTCTTCCATCCTCCTGCTCACGTAGCGGCGAGTCTCGTCGGGAGCGGGAAGGCTCAGCCACGGAATCGTGGCATCCCGCCACGATCGAGATTCTCCCCGACCGATGCGCTGCAGCATGGCATCTACGGCACTCGACTCGATTGGGGCCAGACAGCGTTTGCTGACGGTCATGACACTCCATCTCATGGACTCACGTTCCTGTTCTTCGAAATCAAGGCCCTCCCATTCGCCGCTGTTCAGCCAGAGTATCTGTGCCGACTGCGACGGCAGGACAGGATCGAGAGCAAGGACGTACGGATGATGCGAAAAGAGGCTCGAAGTAACCAGCGTCACCATCTTCCCATCGTGCAGAACAGACGGGCCCTTTCTTGCCAGGTCATGTTGGTGGCCTCGATAGATTCGCTCGACGCCGAACTTCCTGCACGCGACCGTTGTCACATCGGGTCCGAAACGCACTCCTTTGCCTCGCATGCTATTATTGCGTTCACCAGCAAACCGGAGAGTGCAATCGGAGCAGAGAATGTCGATCCGCTGCTCTGCCGTGAGATCCATCAGATCGTTCGCCTCGAGGACTCTGGTCGAAATCCCTCCGTGCAGAAACAAGAGTCTCTGGGGAATCACTGCGTACAAATGAAGTCGCGTGAGGAATGGCCTGAAGACGGTCTCGAAGAAGAGTGACCAACTGCCCCACTTTTCTTCCGCCTCGTCGCGCAAATCGCACGGCGAAAAATCTGGTTCTCCCGCAGCCGAGTAGACTTCATGGTTACCTTGGATCGCGACAACCCGCTCAGGATACGCGCGAAGAAGCTGGTCGATCCGTTCCACAACTTCCACTCCTTGACCACCGCGATCAGCATAATCGCCCAGAAGAACCAGAATATCTTCATCGGGCGCAAAATGCCGCAACAGCCTCGACAAGGTGCGAGCGTCTCCATGAATATCGCCCGCGACAAGGATTCGTCGAGTTCTGGCTAGAAGCGTCTCCTCGAGTACCCGAACGGTCTGATTCATCTTCCGACTCCCGGACGGTTTCTACACGTGACTTGGTGATTTAGAATAACGACACCGAGGAGACGGTTCCAGTGAGCGTGGTTTCCCCGGTCAAATCGCCACATACAGCTTCCTGGCAGAATCGACGCCCGCAGGACTTGCAGGTTCAACGGAGGGGAGATACAACGACGGACGCGGTTGTATTCAGGCAAAACGACCGTTCGGTCTGCGACTCTGCATTGGTCAGACTGTCCTGCCGATCATCGTTTGTCCTGGCCAGTCAAATCAGGTGTGGATGAATCATGATCCTTGCTCAATCCGGCGACGCTGTGGCCATGATCATTCTGTTGATCGTGTTCCTGCTGATGGGGACGGTGTGCGTGCTGGCGTTTGCCTTGCTGATGCGACCGTGGCTGCAGGCGTTCTTGTCGGGGACACCAGTTTCCGCTCTTGATGTGCTTGGGATGCGATTGAGACGCACCGACGTCAATCAAGTCCTCCGCTCGCTCATCATGGCCAACCAGGCTGGAGTGACACTGACGGCGCGAGAGGCTGAACGAGCGTTACTGCGAGGAGCCGATCTGGAGAAGCTGACACTGGCCCTGATCGAAGGCCGTCGTCAGGGCCAGGAACTTGTTTTTGAAGACCTTGTCGAAGCCGATATGGCAGGTCGCCTCGCCGAAATGCTGAAAACGCCACCGCATTCAACCGCAGCTTCCGAGTCACCGCGTGGCAATTCCTCCGAGTTCCGGCGAACAGCGTATCAGACAGCCCGTATCTGCCCCAAATGCTCGGCACAAGCTACGGATGACAGCACGATCTGTCGCCACTGTGGCGGTATCCTGTAACCGCCTCCGGTGGCTGCGGTCGCGCAGACCGCGGGGATGTGGAGAACGAACGGCGCGGGGCAGGTCGCGAGCGAAAGCTCACGCTACGACGTGGCTGCGGTCGCGCAGACCGCGGGTGAAGTGGCGAGCGGATGGCGAATCTCCCATGCTCTGCGCGAGCACGGTTACGTTCTGCGCGAGCGCGGCAACGACGATTTCAGGCATGATGGCAGACTTTGGTGAGCAGCAGCTCACGTTATGCGGCGACCGCAAGGCGATCGGGGAGCCCGGTTTGGGGAAACTGGCACCTCCAGTGGGGCAATTGACATCGGGAGAAAGATCCCTAGATTGGGGACCGGGTCAATTGGAGTAGCTGACGAAGATTGCGGGTTGTTTTCGGCGTGGTCGTGCCACGGCGTCCCTTTTGGCGGCGGCGAGGAAGGCGTTGAAAACTGCGAAACGTTTTTTCTCTCAACAGGTTACGGCGGTCTTGGTGCCGTCCGATCCGGGCACCTGCCGGGTGTTCGTCCAGCGGGTTTCCAAGTGAGGAACGAATTCCCAGCAAGGCTGGGGGGCTTTGGACGGCCAGCACACGCCAGAATTGCCGCCGCGAGCGCACCAGGTCTGAATGCGGCGGTCGCAGATCCTGAGAGGCTGGGCCCCCTCCCACCCTGGCTTGCCCCGCATGGCTTGAGCGCGTTTGGGGGGAAGCCCTGTTTACAACAGCGCCGCGAACCGGCTGGTACGGCGCTCGCCGCTTCCGGGATTTGCGGTGCGGCCGGGACGTGGCCTGGCCGACATGTGCGGCAGGTGGAGAGCGCGACAGGGAACGAAACACCGTGGGTAACCACGAACTCTATGAGACGAGTGAGGTAGATTGAACTGATGAAGACGAACCATAAGAGACTGCTCGCCTGGGTGTCGGAAATCGAAGTGTTGTGCCAGCCCGACCGCGTGGAGTGGGCAGACGGCTCGCCGGAAGAATACGATCGTCTGATGCAGCTGATGGTCGATCAGGGGATGGCGATTCGGCTTGACGATACCAGGCGTCCCAACAGTTTCCTCTTCCGCAGCGACCCGAGCGACGTGGCGCGAGTGGAAGCACGGACGTTCATCGCATCGGCCAGACCGGAGGATGCTGGCCCGACGAACAACTGGATCGACCCGGCGCAGCTCAAGAGCACGATGAGGGAGCTTTATCGCGGCTGCATGCGGGGCCGCACGATGTACGTGATCCCGTTCTCGATGGGTCCCATCGGCTCCCCGATCTCCAAAATCGGCGTGGAAATCACCGACTCGCCCTATGTGACGGCGAACATGCACATCATGACGCGTGTTGGAGACAAGGTGCTGGAGGCCTTGGGGGACAGCGGCGAGTTCATTCCGTGTCTGCATTCGGTGGGAGCTCCGCTGGCCGATGGTCAAGAGGACGTTTCCTGGCCGTGTGCGCCGATGGAGCAGAAGTATATTGCTCATTTTCCCGAGGAGAACCTGATCTGGTCGTATGGATCGGGCTATGGCGGCAACGCGTTGTTGGGCAAGAAGTGCCTCGCTTTGCGCATCGCCTCGACGATGGCGCGGCGTGAGGGCTGGCTGGCCGAGCACATGTTGATCCTGCGGTTGACTAATCCTCAGGGGCGACGGTTCCACATCGCGGCCGCGTTTCCTTCGGCCTGTGGCAAGACGAATCTCGCCATGCTCCAGCCGACGATTAAGGGCTGGAAGTGCGAGTGCATTGGGGACGACATTGCCTGGATGAAGATTGGCTCCGATGGCCGGCTGTATGCAATCAATCCGGAAGCCGGTTTCTTTGGCGTGGCACCGGGAACGAGCATGAAATCGAATCCAGCCGCGATGCGCACGCTGGAACGGAACTGCATCTTCACCAACTGCGCTCTGACCGAAGACGACGATATCTGGTGGGAGGGCATGGACGAACCTTGCCATCGCGCGATCGACTGGAAGGGAAAGTCGTGGACGCCGGAGAGCACAGGCAAGGCGGCCCATCCCAACGCTCGTTTCACGGCGCCGGCGGCCCAGTGTCCGGTGATTTGTCCCGACTGGGAAGATCCAGCGGGCGTGCCGATCGATATCTTTGTGTTCGGTGGTCGTCGCACGCGAACCGTTCCGCTCGTCACGCAGGCGTTCGATTTCGAGCACGGCGTGTTTATGGGCGCGATGGCCGCGTCGGAAACAACCGCGGCGGCCCTGGACGTGGGGCAGACGCTGCGACGCGATCCGTTTGCCATGCTGCCGTTCTGCGGCTACAACATGGCCGACTATTGGTCCCACTGGTTCGCGATGGGGGACAAGCTCGGCGACAAGGCACCAGCCGTCTTCTACGTCAACTGGTTCCGGACCTCGCGTGACGGCCGCTGGCTGTGGCCTGGATTCGGCGAGAACAGCCGCGTGCTGAAATGGATGTGCGAGCGGCTGGAAGGAAAGATTGGAGCGAACGAAACGCCGATCGGCTACATGCCGAGGCTGGACGACTTCGACATGAAGGGCTTGGAGATTCCCGCGGAGGATTTCGAGGAATTGATGGAGGTCGACCGCCAGGCCTTCCGAACGGAATTGGAGGAGGCTGTTGAGTACCTGGCTCAATTCGGCGACAAAGTTCCTCCACGGTTGACGGAGCAACTGCGGGCGCTCCAGACGCGACTCGGCTGACGCGATCCGCCTGTGCCACACCGCTGGGCCGTGTCATCGGAGCCGATTGCCGGAGAAGCAAGTCGAGCGAGGTTTGACCATGCACGAAGCCATCAGCGAAATCGAGGGGATTGCTCTCCATTTCGCTCCCCGTCCCCTGATCACTGTCCTGGGAGTCAAGTATCTTCACCTGCGAGTCCAGGACGGTACCGATCTGTACGTGACGGAGCATGGCCTGCCGTTCACCAAGTGCCTGCTCCCGGAAAATCACTGGGCGGATGATGCGTGGATGAAGAAGCACAGCGTGCGGCTGCCGGGCACGAGCGCTCTGTTCAAGGTGACGACCAAGGAGGTGGAGGGGCAGAGCAAGGACATTGTGGTCAAGTGGAATCGGATGGGTCAGGACATTCCGGGTGAGACGCGCGCGGTCGACGCTTCCACGGCGGAATTCAACAGCCCGTTCATGGAATTCAGCCTCGTGCTGGAGATGCGAGGCACGCACAGCGAATCGCCCGGCCGCCTCTACACACACCGGCCCCTGGCGATCTATGTGCCCCGCAAGTTCGTGCATGGCGAACAGCTGGGGCGGCGTCGCTGCAAAATGGAAGCCATTCAGCGCACCCACGAAGAAGTTCCGATCGATTGGAACCGGAACTACGCGGTGATCTATGAGTGGCTCAAAGGGATCGACGCCGCCGAGGCCTGCCGCAAAGGACTGCTCACCCGAGACGAACTGGCAGAACTGGTGAAACAGGCGCACCTTGACTTGAATCATAAAGGCTTTGCCGTCAGCGATAACAAACCGCAGCACATCATCGTGCGTCCGATGCCCAACAACGGACTGATGAAGGACCCGACCGGCAAGGTGCTCTACGGGCTGGTCGATTTTGAACTGCTCAAACGGACGCCCGAACGCGAAGAACAGCTCCGCAAACAGAAACGGCAGGATTACCTGATCCGACAGGCACGTCGATTTGAACCACACTGGCAGTTCCCGGAAGAACTGACCCCCGTTCGCATCATGGGAGTGGATTACGTGTACGGCCAGGTCGAGAGTACCGGTGGGGCGCTGTGGGTCGTGGGACGCGATCCGATGCTGTTCGACTATTTCCTGCCCGAGAAATGGCGTCGCACGCCACGCACCCGCATCAGCGCTTCGCAGCAGGTCTTCGAAACGGTCACCAAAGACAACGTGCATCTGGTGTGGCGGGTGTCGCGAGTGGGACAGATCCCCGATGCCGATCCCTTCGTGCGGCGTGAGAAACACATCCTGGACCATGGCTACAACAGTCCCTTTGAAGAATTCTCCATCGCCATGGAACTGTCGCGAAAAGGGATCGAAACAACCTATCCGCGCGCGATCTACATGACGGGACACAAGTCCACCGTCTCGTCCTCGCTCGTCGACCACAGCCGCTATGAAAACCATGCAGAGCTGCGCACGCCTGAAGGGCATTCGTTGCTGAGCCGCCAGCACGAATACGTCACGATCTGGGGTTACTGGAATGGACCCGATGACGCTCTGGCGGCCAAAGACGAGGCGATGTACAAGGGCATCGATGCTCTGTCGGCGTACCGCGAAGGACGACTTTCCCAGCGGGAATACCTGCGGGTCGTGCAAGTTGCCCGACGCAGGCTGCGGACCGCCGGCATTGAAGATCTCAGCCTGCGCGGCAATCATCTCCTGTTGTCGATCGACCGCGAACAGAAGCTGGCGGTCGACGAGAAAAATCTCCCCTTGGTCCGCATCTGCAACTTCGAACTGCTCAGACGCACCTGATCGATACAGCACTGCGCGTCATTGCTCAGGCCGAAGCAGTTCCTGAGAGACCGCGATCGCCTCGACTGCCGACCGGGACAGCGGAGCCGGATGCAGCAAACCCTCTTGCCATGCCTCGACATTCACGGTGCGCTGCGGGGAATCGGGATCTTCCGAGGGCCCCGGAGGAAGCAGGCTGGCAGCCTCATCGACCGCTTCCAAAGGAACCCACTGCACGTAAGCCTGAGCGGCCTGCGAGAAAATCGTTGCTCCATCCACGCAACGCAGCGCCGGCAGACGCAGGTCGCGCTGGCGGTCCAGGCTGGGAAACCCGTCCAGGCTGCCGTAATACGACAAGACGCGGCGGGTCACGTCCTGCTGGGCAAAAATATCCCATGCTGCCGGATCCCAGCCGTACTGGTCTGCCGCAGCCAGCCAGGCGTCGTGGAGCAACTGATCGACGTAAACGCGTTCCATGTCCGTAATCTCGGCGTGGGGATTGGCGTCCAGGCGGCTGGTGACCGTTTTCAGGAATCGCGTCAGACCCGACTCGCCGCCGCCATACACGTAGGCCAGATCGGTATTGGCGAAGCGGAACTGGGTGTTGAGCAGCGTGGCCAGCGCGGCCCCGGGAACCTGCAGATCGGAGGGCGCACCCGCTGCCAACCACGGCTCCAACTGCTCCAACGCCAATTCGCTTTCGCGCGATAACTCGACCCGCAACACGTCCCGCAAATGAAATGCGATCCGCACGATCGCCTGCCGCGCGGGATTGGTCGTATCGCGAAACAGGTCGCGCAGTTGCGTTGCCGTCATGGACGGTTGACTCTCCAGTAACTGACGCAAACGCCACGACCGAACGGTATCGCCCATGCTGCCGGTGTTGATCCCCAGCGGAATGCGGTAAAAGGACCCGACCGGCCGATGGTTGCCACTCAACAGATACCCTTCCCGCGGATTGACCACGTGCGGCACCAGATCCGGCGGAATGATTGCCTGCCAGTCGTACTTGGTGCTGGTTCCGTCTTCCGCGGCACTGCCGCCATCCACGGCCAGCGGGCTGCGCAACGGCAGGGCTCCAATGGTCGAGTAGGCGATGTTCCCTTGGCTGTCGCCGCACAGCACGTTGGCCGAAGGAAACCGCCAGCCGGCCAGGCCGGCCATGAATTCGTCCACACTGGCAGCCCGCATCATGGCCACCGCGCCTTGAATCGTGTCGAAACCACGGTCGCATATCGGCACCCGCTTCAGCGCCACCGGCGGCTCATCCGCTGGAGCAAATGCGAATTCGTTGACAATCGGCCCGAGATGCGTCACACCCACCTGCAGGATCTGTGTCTCGCCGCCCTTGACGAAGATCTCCTCACGCACCATTTCGATGTCGCGCCACTGGCCGTCAAATTCGTATTGGCCGGGATGCTCCGGGTCCGTCTTCAAGCGGAACAGGTCCGCCTGATCAGCTCCCAGCGCCGTCATTCCCCAAGCGACTTTGGTATTCCACCCGATCAGAAGGATTGGTGAACCGGGCACACCCACGCCGCGGGCGTTGATGGTTCGACCACAGAAATGAAATTCGTATAAGAGTGACGGGTTGGCCACCGGCGTCTGCGGCATGCTCACCAATACGGCCCCGCCCGTGCCGGAGTATTTCCCGTCCGCCACCCAGGCGTGGCTGAACTTGGGCGGTGACTCGCCCGGGCCGGAAGCCTCCTTTGGCCCCTGGGCATACCCATGCTCCCGCAAATACGCCTCCGTTCGTTCGATCCACTGATCGGTCACATCCTCACGACCGACCACCGCAGACGAATCATCCGGGGGAGCTGGCTGGAAACCGGCCGGAGGCGGAAAGGGGAAGCGACCGGGCCGTTGAGCGCCGCGTGGCGGCACCGCGCGCTCTGCACCACCGCGACCTTGCGGCGATGACGCGTCGGCAACGGACGCAGGTGCCTGCAGATTCCGATAGGCGATCAGATCGCGAGTGCCGTCCGTGGCAAAGAACTGCGCCAGGTGCCACCACGAAAGCAGACAGTCGGCCGGCGTCCATGGCTCCGGCCGCAGACCGGTGCGAGCAAACATGTCAGGCAGATCGGCAGCGTGTTGCTTCACGTAGTCGTTGACTCCCTGCGAGTACGCTTCGAGCAACTCGACCGATTCCTGATCCAATTCGGCCACACGCTGTCGCGCGGTACGGGCGAAGCCGAAACTGCGCATCTTGCGGTCGCTGGTCACCGCACTGTCCCGATTCCGGCGCGCGTGAGGCAGATCTCCCACGACTTCCGCCAGCCGGCCTTGGATCGTGCGCAGCGAGTAGTACATCTGAAAAACGCGATCCTGCGCCGCCGCATATCCCAACCCGTACATCGCTCCCGCATCGCTCTGGGCGAAGATGTGCGGCACGCCCCATTGATCCCGCAACAACTCAATCTTCCCGTAACCGGTCACCGTCTCGTCAGCCGAAATCGATCGCAGCGGATCGAGACACAGCAGCGCGGTCAGAACGACGACGACCAAAACATTGACAAGAACTCGGGTAAGCATAGGTGGTCGTTCCTTTCGCATGTTTCGCTGTCGAATACCCGTACGGTGCGCCCAGGTTCTGCTGAGCCGCCAGCGTTCGGCCTACCCGGCGCAAGCGGCCTCCCTGCAGAAATGTCTAATGACGAAATACCCAATGACGAAAGAAACGCAGGCAACCCAGGGTGCCTGCAACTGCCAGGCTCATCGCCAACTGGCTCGTCATCGGTCACTGGTCATGCGTCATTCCCTTCGTCACTGGGTATTTCGTCATTAGACATTTCCCCAAGGATTTTCACGTCGGGAAGACGGAACGCAGGTACTTCTGGTTCAGCTGATAGCACTCTTCAACTGACTTGCCCGGCTCGGTCGCCGCTTCAATGACCAGCCATCCGCTCCAGCCGATATCGTCAAGAGCTGCTTTGACTTTCAGGAAATCGACTTTGCCTTGCCCCAACAGGGAGGTGTTTTCTTTGGCATGGACCTGGCAGATGCGTTCTCGGCCGAGCTGACGAATTCCGTCGTAGATGTCGTAGCCCATCGTCTCCATGTTGGCCACATCATAGTAGACTTGCACGGCGGGTGATCCGACCGCATCGAGAATCCGCAGGTGCTCCTGGGCGTCGAGCCACGATTCGATCCCCAGAATGACACCCGCTTGTTCGGCAGCCGGAGCCACCTTCTTGAGCCGGTCGATAACCTGCTGCTGTTCGCGCGGTTTGTCCTTGATGTCTCCGTTGCTGAAGAATGCCAGCAACACGATCCGCTGCTTCATCTTCGGCATCACCTCGATCACATCCACGACCCATTGCTCGGCATCCGGATCGGACGCGTATGGTTTGGAGTTGAGTTCGGCGAGGCCCAACGAGGCGATTTCCAGCCCCAGCGTCTGGCACTTCTCGGCATAGGCCTGTCGCGCTTCTTCCTGGCGGAGATCGTATTTTCCCCCTGGAGACCCAAACACGACTTGAACTCCATCCACTCCGATCCGCTTCGCCGCATCGAGTGCTGCCACGTCCTGCTGGTATCCAATGGACCAGTCGCAGGCACCGATTTTGAACGTCCGCGAAGTGTCTTCCGCCAACAATCGAGCCAGCGGCGAGAGCGACAACGCCACTCCGGCCCCCCACTGCATGGCCTGACGACGATTGATAACCGTTGGGTGCATCGTGTGTTCCTTAACGCGAGGTGGTAGGATCAGCGGTGAGCAATAAACCGGAGGCTCATGGGTGGCGATCGTTCGACACGGCATGGTCGGCAAGGCTCAAGCGACGAACGTACGGGCCTGCTCGCCTCTCGCTTACGCTTCGGGCAAACCCTGAAGCCCCCACCGACAAGAGCGTGCTGGCCGCGGAAAAAAAACAGACGCCAGCTGCGGAGCTCTGATTCTCAGCCTCATTGTAAGTCTGCCGCAGAGCAGTCACAAGTTGGAGCTGACCGGAGACACTGCCGTACAGGCCGAAAGGGGTGGAACCGTCGCAGCGCCCCTTGGGATGCATCGGCCCGTGCGGTATGGTAGAGGCTGGTTCGTCGCCTCGCGAGGTTCCAGCCGCACGCGGCCGACACACCTGATCGTAGTGCGGCCCACCTTCTACCAGATGGCCTCTTACCAGGAGACTCCCATGCTCACCCGCCGGCAACCGCACTCCAAGTTGTTGTTCTGTCTGCTCGCCACGTTCCTGGTCTACCCGTCGCCGGCGACGGCCGAGGACACACTCCTTCCAGCTGATTGGCAAGCCGCCTGGAAGACCCCAGGCAACGACCTGCGTCCGCTGCAGATTGTGCACGGCATGAGTTTACCGCCAGCGCAGGGGGATGAGGGACCGGAGTCGGTCGCGGCCAGGTACCTGCAGCAGCTGCAGGAGCTCGGTCTGGGGGGGATCGTTTGTAACATGCCTTTTCGGAATTACCTGCAGGGAGAAGAGGCCTGGCAGATGCTGGCCACGGTGATCCAGCAGTGCCAGGATCGGAACATGGTGGTCTGGCTCTACGACGAGGAAGGCTATCCGAGTGGCGCCGCGGGGGGACTGGTGTTGCAGGAAGACCCTGCTTTTGAAGCGCTGGAACTGGCGTATGATGCGACCGCGTCGGATCCGTTCGTCGTGCGGCCGTCGTACGAGTTTACCCATGCCAACAACAACTACGCCGCCTCTCGGCGGTATGTCAATCTGCTGGACGCCGACGCGACTGCCTGCTTCATTCGTGTGACCCACGATGCCTATTGGGCTCACTTGGAGCCGTGGTTCGGCACCACGATCCAGGCGATGTTTACCGACGAACCTTCGCTGCTGGCCGTCTCGCTGGGACAGATTCCGGAGCAGGCACGCAAGCGCGTGCGCGTCGTTGATCCGGCCGATCCGACCGTCAAGCCGTTGCCAGCCGTCCCCTGGTGCCGCGATCTGCCGCAGCAGTATGAGCAACGGTTTCACGAGGACATTTTGGCACAACGCCGTTCCTTGTTCTCGGGCAACTCCCCCGAAGATCGCCGTGTGCGTCGGCAGTTCTGGTCGCTGGTGGCCGAACTGATTGCCGATCGATACTTCGGCCAGTTGGAATCGTGGTGCACGGCGCACCGCGTGGTGAGCTCAGGCCATACGCTCTGGGAGGAAGCGCTCATCCACCATGTGGCCATCGAAGGTAACGGACTGAAAGCGCTCAGCCGCATGCAGCTCCCCGGCCTCGACATGCTCTCGTCCGATCCGGAAGCGGTCGTGCATGTCGGATGGCTGACAGCCGGACTTCCCTCCTCAGCAGCGACACTGACCGGCGGGCGCCGCGTCATGACCGAAGTAAGTGATTTTTCGCAGAAGCAGCAGTCCAATCAGCCGGCCAGCCTGGCGGCCATGCAGGCGACCGCCGCCTGGCAAGCAGCGTGGGGCGTCACCGACTTCACACTCTATTACGGCATGCGTGATCGATCACAGGAAGAATACCGGGCGTATGGGGATTTCGTAGGGCGAGTCAACGCCGTGCTCAAGCCGGCCGCGCAAGAACCGCTCGTGCTGCTCTACTATCCCATGTTCGATTTGTGGTCGGAGTACATTCCGGTTTCGGATCCGCTGAACCTCAACACGCAGTCGCCGCGGGCTCGCCAGATTGTCAACTCCTTCATGCGGTTGGGGCAGATGCTGCAGCAGAACCAGCTTCCCTTCGCGCTGGTTGATCACGAGTTTCTGGCTCAGGCACGCGTCCAAAGTGATGGCTCCATCGCGCTCGGCAACCACGTCTTCCGCGGTCTGCTCTTGCCCGCGGGCGTGGAGTTGCCAGAGTCGGCCGCGACCGTCGCCCAGCAAATGCGGCAGGCTTCCGCCTCTCGCGTGCTCGCCGACGTGGACGACAAGCCACTGGATGTCGCAGCGGTCCGAGCAGCCGTCACGCCACTCGGCCAGCTGGTACCGGCATCGTCGCGCATGGCAATGGGGCAGTTTCAGCGCGACGGCCACACCGTGCTGCTGTTGGTCAACGTGGGTGAGAAGGCCTATGACGGCAAGTTGACTACCTCCGAAGCGCGCCAGTGGCTGCGGCTCGACCCGCACGACGGTAGTATCTCGGAGCTCTCGTCCACACCGCAGAGCGAAGCTCCGTTACAGCTGAACCCCCACCAGACCTGCATTCTGGTTTCCAAGAGTTAGTACGCCTTAGAGCCAGTTGCCGACAGCCGATAGGGACAACCAGCGAAAATCAATTCGCCACTGGGCATTCTGCGGTTTTCGCACCACAGCGAAGTCCGCAAGCAGAGGTCCTGCCGCCGGCAGCGCCGCGAGGCCGCATGCCGTTTCCCGACGGGACCAACTTCTGGGAAGTGGCAGGGGAATAGGGAATGCCGCAATGCACAATGCCACAATGCAGCAATGGATCCGCGGGGCGGCGGCAGAGAGCCTCACTGCTACGGACAGCCGGCCCGCTCACGCTGCGCATTGTCGCATTCCCTATTGCACAACCATTTCCTTGCGCCCGGTCCTGCTCCGGCAAATGCTCGACAATCGCCCACGCGATGCCTTCTCTTCGTCTTTTTTGTTCTGCCGCTGCTTGTGGGGCGTTCTGCCGTTTTTTTGTCGGATCCCCTATCCCCAGATGTCCCAAGTCCTCGGATGGACTCTTTCTTGCGCCGCCCCGTACGGATTCACTTCTGGACTAGTCAAACTCAGCGCTACCTCGTTGCATCCGAGGTGACAAGGGGTATACGATGGCACGCTGACACGCAGTCCAGCTGGTTTGGGGTCCGGTAGCCGTCTCCAGCCGGCCTGCCAGGGGAACTATCTCACGGAGTGAAGTTGCCATGAACTCAGCACCCAGCGGAACGATGACCAGCCGCCAGCGGCTGCAGGCAGCGTTGAACCACCAGCAACCCGATCGTGTCTGTGTGGATTTCGGGTCGACGGCCGTTACGGGGATTCACGCCTCGGCTCTGACTCGCCTGCGTCGGGCCGTGTTGGGCGATGACAGGTACCGGGTGAAGGTGATCGAGCCGTACCAGGTGCTCGGCGAGGTGGACGACGCGTTGCGGGAGGCGTTGGGGATTGACGTGGTGGGTGTGCTGACAAGGTGCTCGATCTTCGGCACCCAGCAGAAGGGCTGGAAGCCCTTCACGCTCAACGACGGCACCGAGGTGCTCGTTACCGAGGACTTTAACTACACCCGGGATGAACATGGTAACACGTTTGTCTATCCCGAAGGGGACATGACGGTGCCGCCCAGCGGTCACATGCCACAGACCGGCTATTTCTTCGACTCGATCGTGCGTCAGCCGCCGATTGACGAGCAGAAACTGGATCCGCGCGACAACATGGAAGAGTTCACGTTGCTCAATGACGAAGACATGGCTCACTACACGCGGATGCGCCAGTGGCTGGACGAACGGAGTGATTACGGAGCGATGCTGATCATCCCCGGCGCGGCGTTCGGCGACATTGCGTTGGTCCCAGCTCCGTTCCTCAAGCACCCCAAAGGCATTCGGGATGTGGAGGAATGGTACGTGTCGACTGCCATTCGCAAGGACTATGTGCTGGAAGTGTTTGAGCACCAGTGCCGCATCGCCGAACAGAACATTGCCACCTTGATCGATTTCTTTGGCGACCGGATCGACGCGGCTTTCATCACCGGCACCGATTTCGGTACGCAGCGTGGCCAGTTCATCGCCACACAAGCATATCGCGAGATGTACAAACCATTTCACCTGCGAGTCAACCAGCTGATTCACGAACGGACCAACTGGAAGACGTTCATTCATTCCTGCGGTTCGGTCTTCGACCTGGTGGCCGAGTTCATTGAGGCCGGATTCGATATTCTCAATCCCGTCCAATGCTCGGCCGCGTGCATGGACCCGGTCGAATTGAAGAAGAAGTATGGCGACAATATCGTGTTCTGGGGTGGGGGCGTCGATACGCAGAAGACCATCGCTTTCGGAACACCCGACGAAGTCTACCGACAGGTTCGCGAACGGATTGAAGTGTTCAATCAGAAGGGCGGCATGGTCTTCAACACCATCCACAACATTCAGGGAAACACGCCGACCGAGAACCTGCTGGCCATGTTCGACGCGATTCGCGACAGTGCCCGGAAGTAGCCTCTCACCCATCTCGTGACGCGACTCTCGGGGAAGCGGTTTCGGACCGATCGACTGAAAGCAGGGAGTGTTCATCGGGAATCCCGGGACACGACGGAGCGATGGAAAGGCCAAGGTGTCACCAGGCGCGGAGAGGCCGGCGGCATGCGGCAGGGGAATCGGCATGGCGAGAGCAATGCGACCGTGAGAGAGTCCTCGTACAGGAAACCAAAATGTCGACCAGCAATTCGGCGGAGCAGGCGTCCCGTCCTCTGGCTGCAGCAACGGGCGGCGGAGCGGAACAGGGGAGCATATCGTACCTGGTGCTTATCTGCTTTGTAGCCACACTCGGCGGACTGTTGTTCGGATACGACACGGCGGTGATCGCCGGGGCAATTGGGTTTCTGAAGCAGTACTTCAGTCTCTCGCCGACGCAGGAAGGCTGGGTGGCTTCCAGTGCGCTGGTCGGTTGCGTGCTCGGTGCCATGATGGCGGGAGTGATGAGCGACTACTTCGGACGTAAGAAGGTGCTCATCCTGTGCGCGATCCTGTTCATCATTTCGGCGGTTGGAACAGCCATTCCTGACAGTCAGTTGACCTTTGTGATCTACCGGGCCCTGGGAGGCATTGGCGTCGGTGCGGCCTCGATGACGTCACCGATGTACATCGCCGAGGTCTCTCCGGCGCGCATCCGCGGGCGCATGGTGTCGCTCAATCAGCTGGCCATCGTGTTCGGTATGCTGGCAGTCTATTTCGTCAATTTTGCGATCGCTCACGGCGGCGACGAAACCTGGAACGTGACGACCGGCTGGCGTTGGATGTTCGCCTCGGAGAATGTCCCTGCGGTAGCCCTGCTGGCACTCCTGGTGCTGGTGCCGGAAAGTCCTCGCTGGCTGGTCAAACAGGAGCGACCGGCCGAGGCACTCGCCGTGCTCACACGAGTCAACGGGACCGCGGAAGCGCAACGCGAACTCCATTCCATCAAGAGCACGATCCAGCAGGAAAGTGAGTCGCTTTCGCAGCTCTTCGAGCCGGGGATGCGCATCGTGCTGGCCATCGGTGTCGTCTTGGCCGTGCTGCAGCAGGTGACCGGCATCAACGTATTTCTCTACTATGCTCCCGAAATCTTCAAAGCGATGGCGGGGGCTGGCACGACGGCCGCCATGTTGCAGACGGTCGTTGTGGGAGCGGTCAACATGGGATTCACGGTCGTTGCGATCTGGACTGTCGATCGACTCGGCCGCAAGCCGTTAATGATCCTCGGATATTTCGGGATGGCGATCAGTCTGGCGGCGTTGGGACTGGCGGCCTACTTCCAGCAGACCAAGATCTGGGTCCTCCTCTTCATCCTCTCGTACATCGCCTGCTTCGCCCTGTCCGTGGGCCCCGTGACCTGGGTGATTCTGGCCGAGATCTTTCCCACGCGCATCCGCGGTCGAGCGATGGCGATCGCCACCGTCTGTTTGTGGGCAGCCAACTATGTCGTGTCCCAGACGTTTCCCATGTTCGACGATAAGGACTCCTGGCTCGTGAAGCAGTTCCACCACGCCTTCCCCTTCTGGCTCTACGGTTTCTTCAGTCTGTTGGCCGTCGGTTTTCTGATCCGATTCGTGCCCGAGACCAAAGGCCGCACGCTGGAGGAGATCGAACGTCATTGGATGGGGAGCAAGCGAGCGTAGAATCGCATGGAAAACCGCAGAACATCCTGACCCCAACGGCGCAGACACAAGCTCCCAGAGTCCGGATTTTCCCATCCCCGCGGCGTGACTTCGCTGCTCCTGACCTGACGAGTGTCACCCGTGCGCTGTCACGCCTTGCGGTCCACGGTCGAACCGTGTCGCATCTCATCCGCCTGCTTGGTGGACCAACATGAACTTCTCGTGGCGCAGCCCTGAAACGCCGAGGGACCGTCTCTCCCCGACGGTCGCGACCGTGCCCTTGCTCCGGGGCTCGACATCGGGTAGTTTGCGCAAGCCAGATCTGGTTGCTTGCAGAGCGGATGTGCATCGCTGGTCACTGAGCCGATTGGGAGGAGGCTATGATGGGTTGGAGAACCCCCCCGCTGCTGGCCTGGATAACATGGCTGCTGCTCGCCAGCCACCTGCTCGCTCAGACCCCCAGTTCGACCGACTTCGTCCGGAGTCTGTACCGGAAATACCTCCAGCGTGAGCCGAGTTCCAACGAGTTGACACAGTGGGTATGGAGCTTCCAGAAGGGGCTGGCGCTAACCGATGCACAGGCAACGTTTCTGTCGTCGGACGAGTACTTTCGCCGCATGCGGAGCGATCCTGCGACCTTTGTGGCAGGGCTCTATGCCGATGTGCTCAACCGAGCGCCGACCGCCAATGAGTCGACGCAGTGGGTCCGCGGCCTGGCACAGCTCAAAGGAGACCGGGCGAGGCTGGTACGCGAGTTCTTGAAAGCTGCTCAGCGGCAGAGTTCGGTAGCCGCTGCGCTTCCCGCTCAGGAGCCAAGTCAACGTGAAGGACAACTAGTCGCCACCGCACGACTGCTGCAGAACGCCTTGGCCGACGAGTTAGGAGGAACGCGTCAGGGGCGGCAACTGACGGTGATGAGCCGCAACCTGGTCAATGCCAGCCGCAGTCTGGAACAGGCGGCCGAGGCGTCGGGAGCGACGTACCAGCAGGCTTTCGACGATGTGCAGGCAGCGGTCGGCGCCATCGCCGGTCAGCTGGCGCAGCTCCATTTTTCTGCCCCCACGAGCAGCACATACCTGCTGCAGTATCAGCAGATACTTGGTTCACTGGGCGGTGTCTCGTCACGCCCTACGCCACTGCCAGCTGAGAATGGTCCGCCTCAGAGTCGTCCGGCAGCGGACGCGATCGATACCGCGACGTACCAGCAGCTGGTACAGATCAGCACGACGATGCTGACCGACACGAATCAGGTCATCGCGATGCTGCAGAGCACGGCTGGGCAGAGCGGCGTGCAGAACCAGCTGCTGCGCGATGTGGAGTTTTTTTCAGCTCAGGCCGCTGCCGTGCAACGAGGACTCCAGCCCCAGAAGTCTCAGGCCGAATTGCGGAGCGAGGTATTGCGTTTGAGGGCGCTCGCCCAAGGCATCACCAGGTCGATGCAGACCACCGGCCAAATGGGCTGGGTGACCGAACGTTGGGGAATCGTCTCCGACGATCTTCAGGAGTTGGGCGAGCGGGTGGGCGTGTCGGCCGGTCCGACAATCAACCCCGGGCAACCCGTGCTGATTCGACCTCCCACGTATTTCCAGCTCCCATACCAGGTCCAGCGTTCCACGGCCGACCAGTTGTCGAGCCAGGCGATCCCGATCACCGAACGAGCCATGGCGCATGTCGATGCGTTGATCGTCGGCTTCAACCGCTTCTTGCCGCTGTCGCCCCGCGTGCCCGGCTTGCAGGCTCAGGCTCGCGGCTTGCGCATGACCTTGGCTCAGTTCCGTGATGAACTGACCAAGAGCGAATCGACGGCCCTGCTCAAGCTGCAGTTGAACCAGATCAATCAGACCCTGCAGGCGCTCAACGCCACGTGGACTCAAACCGTTCAGGAGCGACGGCTGACCGGTGCGCCCGACCTGTCGGACGTCGCCAGTTCCATCCAGAGTCTGAACCAGCTATTTCAGGGCAGCTGATTCCGATTGGTCCGTTGTCAGGAGAAGGATTGATGACATCGCGCTTCAATACGCATACGGGGCGGTCAAGCCGCCAGACTTCTTTCTGTCGGACAGGGCAATCCTCGCGCCGACCACACTACGCCCCCACTAACCGCAGCCCATCAGCGCGACTGGCACGTGCGATTGCCTGCTGCTTGCCGCTGCTTGCAGTTGACACCGATCGCATAGCTGCTCAGGAAGTCCCACCTCCTTCGGCCGCCGGAGGAGTCCAGTTGAGCGAAGTGGAAAAGAAGTTCGATGCGACCGTCCGGGCGTTCGAGAAACATCTTTACGACGCCGGCGCTTTCGTGGTCGATGTCCACAGCCAGTGGTCCAGCAGCGGGAGTGGCAAGCCAGCGCAGGGAACAAACGTCTTTCGCGTGGCCGTGCAGAAGGGGAACAAGTTCCGGATTGAAGCGGGATCACAGGAGACCGGCGAGGCGCAGTTCATTTGCGTCAGCGATGGCCGTAAGATCATTCGGCTCTATCGGCCCTCCAACTATTACAGCCAACATGAAACGTCTCCCACACAATACGATCTGCAGCACGATGCAATGACGCTGCAAACCGTGTCGGGCTCGGGAGTCGAACTGCTGATCCGTCCTCAGATCCGCGCTGAGCTGATCGCCCAGATCGCGGGGGTGCAGGCGTTGGGCCCCGAAAAGCTGGACGGCAAGGATGTCATTCACCTGCAACTGACCATGCGAGATCGGCGTCTGTTTGACGTCTGGTTCACTGCCGGCGACAAGCCGATGCTCGTCAAGCTGGCCACCACCCACACGATTCCCATCGACAACCAGCATGCGTTTCGACTGATTACCACCAGTACATTTCAATGGAAAGTGGGCGGACCTCTGTCGGACGAGATGTTTACGGTATCCCTCCCTGCCGATGCGGTGCGGGTCGATGATCTGCTGACGGCACTGCAGGACGGGGATATTCGCCAGCTGCTCGGGAAGCCTGCGCCGCCGCTGGAGTTGAACGACCTGACCGGCAAGCCGGTACGGTTGGCAGATGTCCTGGGCAAGAAAGTCGTGGCTTTGATCTTCTGGGCCAGCTGGTGTGCCCCGAGCACCCATGACATGGAAACGCTCAACACGTTTGTCACCGAGGCTCAGGCGAGCGGAGCGGTGGTGCTGGCGGTCAATCTCGGTGAGGAACTGTCGCAAGTGAAAGCCACGGTGGCCGAGTTCAAGTATGGCGGTACCGTCCTGCTCGACCCGAACTCCAAGTCACTCGACTCGTACCGAATCGGGGCCATCCCCATGACGATCCTGATCGGGCGCGACGGGACGGTTCAGGCGTTTCACAGCGGCAGCACGCCCGAGGCACGTCAGTCGATTCGGCAGGATACCACGGCTTTGCTCAGCGGCAAGACCCTTGTGCCGGACAAGAAATAGAGGGCATGACAGACAGCTCCGGGGGCAGCAGGCGGCCGCACCGCGGCGGCTCGGTTGACGCGCATCCAGCCCCCCTTTTTGAACCAACCTCACACTGCTATACGCGCCGCTGTGCCGGCGTGGTAGATTGTTAGACGGCTTGATGCCCGGGTGGTCCGCGCAGGCATTGATGAGCGACCACCATCCGGCGCACCAACGGTCAGCAGTCTCGATCTGGCGGTCGCACCCGCTGCGGCAGAATGTTCCGCGGCTTTCGGGTCATTGACCAGTTCGTGCACTGAATTGCCCGACGTCTGATCAGCTCGCAGGGTCGAGAAGGCGAAGGCGATGGGAACGAGGCAACGTGACGTGGTGGAAATCCGCTGAACTCAGGTGAGTTCGGCATCATCATAATCGCTAGTGCCCGAAGCGCTGGCTGCGGTAGCGTCCGCCAGCTGTGCCGTTAATCGCCAGTCTGCGAACCGGCCGCGTGTCAGCGAGTGGACTGCCATGGAGCCTTCCCGTGACTGCGAAACCTGAACGCCCTCATTCCTCTCAACCCACCCCCACACCTCAAACGACTCCCCCACGGACTCCCTCTGGATCCGCGTCCGCACCGACAGGCAGGCCGGTAACCACCGCAGCCAGCGCCACCACTGCGGCACCCGCTACTGCGGCGTCTGGTGCGCGTCCGGTGCGTCCGCAGAATCTGGCCGGTCTCCAACGAACGACCCGTCCGGCTACTCCACCAGCGGCCACACCGACAACGGGCCGGCCGGAGCGACTGGCCTCGTTGGACGCGTTTCGCGGCTTCATCATGATCATGCTGGCCGCCAGTGGGTTCGGCATTTACCAGCTGTCGCAGTTGCCTGAGACAGCTCCGGTCTGGAAGGTCCTCGACGTCAACATCTGGCACAATCAGATCGGATTCCACTTTGAGCATCCGGCGTGGGAGAGCCAGTTTGTCTGGGAAGGCATTCCGGTGGGCGTGGCATTCTGGGACTTGATCCAGCCGGCGTTCATGTTCATGGTGGGAGTGGCCATGCCCTTTTCATTTGCTCGGCGGGAAACTCTCGGGCACGGAGTGGTGCGACGTACCGGCCACGCCGCGTGGCGTGCGATCGTGCTGATCCTGCTGGGAGTATTTCTTTCCTCGACCGGTTCATCCCAGACGAACTGGACGTTCGTCAACGTGCTGACTCAGATCGGGCTGGGCTACCTGTTCGTCTATGCCCTGCTCGGTCGGCGGTTCTGGATCCAGCTCATCGCCTTCGTGGTGATTCTGGCCGGATACTGGGGCTTCTTCTATGCCTACACTCCACCGGAAGGTCTCGACTATGCCAAGGCCGGCGCGACGAAGGATGCGGGGACCCTGTATGAAGGAGAAGAGGCTCGGTTCGCTCCCTGGTCGAAGAACGCCAATGCCGGCGCGAACGTGGATGCTTGGCTCCTGAACCAGTTCCCTCGACAAGATGGCGAGAAGTTCGAGTTCAACAGTGGGGGCTATGTCACACTCAACTTCGTGCCGTCAATGGCCACCATGTTGTTGGGAGTGTTCTGCGGGCAACTGCTGATGAGTGACAAGCGGTGGTGGCAGAAGTTCCTGTTGCTGCTGCTTGGCGGCTGTGCCTGTCTGGGATTGGGCATCCTGGCGGGCCAGTATGCCTGTCCCATCGTCAAGCGCATCTGGACCCCCTCGTGGGTCCTCTTCAGCGGCGGCTGGGTGATCCTGATGCTGACCTTATCGTACCTGCTGGTCGATCTCTGCCGACTCCGCTGGTTCGCCTTTCCTCTGATCGTGGTCGGGATGAACTCGCTGGCGATGTACTTGATGGGACAGTTGATGCAATCGTGGGCTGCCAAGCAGATGGCGATCCATTTCACGGGGACGCTCCAGCGTCTGGTGGGGACACAAGCGCTGGCCGACGACATGTTCGGCCTGGTGATAGCCCCTACGTCGGCCTTCATCGTGTTCTGGTTGATTGCCTTGTGGATGTATCGCCAGAAGTTTTTCGTACGAGTGTGAGCCGAGCTGGGCGGATCGAGGTTTCGTAACTCCATGATGTTCAACTGGGATTGCTCGAGGTAAGTGATGCAGACGATTTCACGACGCACCATGCTGCAGCTGGCCGGTTCAGCTGTTGGCGCTTCCCTGCTGCCACAGCTGACCGCCCTGGGGGCCGAGAAGCCCGCCTGGAAGACGGCCATTGGACTCAACGGCTTCATGTCGTCCTCGGCCGACTACAACCAGGTCTTTCCCATCTGGGAGATTCTCGATTTCGCCCAGCGCACGGGCTTTGACGGAGTCGAACTGGTGGAAGGGTGGCCGATGGGCGGATATCCGGCCGCAGGTGAAAAGGATCGCATCCGCGCCCTCAAACGCCTTTACGATGGATTCGGTCTGCAGGTCTTCTCGATTCAGCTGGGAATTGCCGAGGCGTTCGATCCGAACGCCTCGGTACGGCAAGAGTGGCTGAAGTTGTTCCGCGACCGAGCGTCGTTGGCCCAGCAAGTCGGTTGCGACTGCGTCGGCATGTGGCCGGGTGGCGCGCTCCGCGATCAGACGCTCGACGAAGCCATTGTGCGTCTGGCCGACTCCTTGCGGGAAGCAGGCAAGATCGCGCACGACCTGGGGCTCCTGGCTGCCTTTGAGATCGAACCTCCGTTTGTATTCAATACCGAAGAGACCCTGAAGCGGATCCTCGAGACGGCCGACTCGCCGTACGTCAAAACGATCTTCGACCCAAGCCATTTCGACATCATGAACGGCTCTCTGGGAAAGCCACATGAGATGCTGCAACGCATCGGCGTACAGCACATTGGCTATGTCCACCTGACCGATTGCGACGGCACGATTTTCGGCGGGACCTCACATCACCTTCCGTGCGGAGACGGACACAACGATATGGCGGCGGCCCTGGCAACGTTGCGCGACGGAGGCTTCGCCGGCTGGATCATGATCGACGAGTGGAAGATCCCCGATCCCTACGACGCCTGCGTCAAGGGCAAGCAAGCCATCGATCGGGCTCGGTCATAACAACAGGACCTTAACCGGCCGGTTCTGCTGCTGCACGAATCGCACGAAGGATGTCCACCGTGCCCCCACACTGCCTTATCCATGCGCTGTTGGTTCCTGCCAGGGGCCCAGCCTCGCGCAGGCCGCATCGGCTGGCCCGCGGATCGACATCCGGCATCGCCGTCGCCGCGATGGTAGCATGCGCTCTGGCAATAGCTCCGCACACCGGAACAGCTGATGACCACCCATCGGCAGCGGCCAAAGACACCGCCTCCCCCGATCCTCCCGCAGAACTGGCTGAGTTCTTTCAACCTCCGGAGGTGTTCCGCGATCAGTTTGGAGAGTACCGGTCGCCCCTGATGACGGATCAGGGCACTCCGATCACGACCGCCCAACAGTGGGCAAGTCGACGCCAGGAAATCCTTGATGCCTGGCAGCAGATGATGGGACCTTGGCCCCCGCTGATCGATCAACCGGAAGTGGAGTTGGTCACCACAACCACCCGCGACGCAGTCACTCAACATCAGGTGCGTCTGCAGATCGCCTTGGGGGAACAATGGGTCGATGGATTCCTGCTGGTGCCCGACGGCCCGGGGCCGTTTCCGGCAGTGCTGGTCGTCTATTACGACGCTCAAAGCGGCATCGGATTCGGCAGCCCGCTCCGCGATTTCGCCTGGCAACTGGCCCGCCGCGGACTGGTCACGCTCTCGATCGGCAAACCGAACACCGGCGTGAATCTGGCAGACCCCCAACAGATCCCTGGACGCGGACTCCCTTACTTCGGACCGGTCGATACGCAGCTTGCCGTGCAGCCTCTCTCCGCACTGGCCTATGCAGCCGCTAACGCGCGGCGAACTCTGGCACAGCGTCCTGACGTCCGGCCCGATCGCATCGGGATTGTCGGCCATTCCTTCGGCGGCAAATGGGCACTGATGGCCTCCTGCCTCGATGACCAGTTCGCCTGCGCCGTCTGGTCGGATCCGGGCATCGTGTTGGATGAACGTGATCGACGCCAGCAGAACCCCAGCGGAAGCGTCAATTACTGGGACCCGTGGTATCTGGGGGCCGAACCGGGCCAGCCCATTGTGGCGGGCGAAGCATACCGCTTCCGCCTGCTCCCGAGCGAAGGAGAACCACGCACCGGCGCTTACCGTGCCCTGATCGAACAGGGGCGGGACCTGGTGGAGTTGCACGCGCTGATGGCCCCGCGTCCGCTGCTGATTTCCGGCGGCACGGCCGACCTGCCGGAACGCTGGGTCGCCCTGAACCATGCCATCGCCGTCAATCAACTGCTGGGAGCCCGCCATCGAGTGGCACTCACCAACCGCTCGGATCACAGCCCGACAGTGGAGTCCAACGAACAGATCTATCGCTTCTTCCAGTGGTGGCTCAAGCGGTAGAAGCTCGCGCAGCGTCGTAGCCATGCTCGCGCAGAATTGTAGCCATGCTCGCGCAGAGCCGTAGCCATGCTCGCGCAGCGCATGGGCGCAGCTCACTACGCACTCCCCCGCACTCCCCCGCGGTCTACGCCACCGCAGCTACTCCCCCGCGGTCTACGCTCTGTTTGGTTATGGGCCGCATCGTGCGCGGGGCAGGTCACGCACTGAAGTGCGTACTACGGGCTACGGAAGCGCGCCCCAGGGTTCGAGCTGCCGCAGTTGCTTGGCTTCCAGTGCGCGGTAGCAATCGGGAAGGTCGAAATGGGCCAGCACGTTGGGCAACAGCGTGGCCAGCGGCCAACGGTAGTGCTGTGATTCGGCGACGCAGGCATACGATTGCAGGGCATGTTGGAGCGTGACTTGAGTCACCTGATCGCTCATCAGCGCGGCAAAGGTTGCGGCCAGTGCGCCCCAACCGTTACCGATCAGATGGACGTCGCGGTAACCATGGGCGGCAAGAAACCGCAGCACTTGCAGCACATCCCAGGTCTTCTGTCCCAGGTAAGGCCGATCGAGCATCAAGCTGTGGATGGCGTAGAAGTAATCACAGCCGTAAGGATCGTCGAACGTGTTATCTCCACACGTATCGGGCATCGACTCACCAATCCCGCGCACGTCACAAGTGAAGACCGGGCAAGTTGGTGCTTGCTCGACGATCTCGCGAAGGATCGTCTCACTCTTGAGTTCCGCAGCGCTCGATCGATGAGCCACGTAGAGCACGGCACGATCCCCTTCGCGCGGCGGCGGCGACTCCCACGATTCCTGGCGGAGCAGATAGACCAGAGCGAGAATTCCCGGCTCCGACTGCACGGCGTATGGACACACAAACGGCAGCGGATAGTCTTTGTCGCGATGTGGGCGGAGAATTCGGTACGCCGGCGGGCGAGGTTGTCCGCCGGACTCAGACAACTCGCGTGGAGTGATCTTCAATACTTCCTTGATCGATGCAAGGAGTGCGGCGTTGTCGAGCGTGGGGCGACGAGCAGCCAGTTGCTGCGATTTCTCGCGTGTGAAGTCGAACACGGTTCGTGTTCCCTCCAGCCGGGCGACTTGTCCCTGAGGGGTACACCAGAGCGTCTGCTCTTCTTCCAGCGTCAGTGCGGGCTCGGTGGCCCCCTGATCACTGCGGGTGAACTGGCCGAACCAGCCGTACATTGCCTCACGATTCTCTTGCGAAAAGCCATGTGTCGTGGGACCGGCGAACAGAGCGACATGGCCTTCGTGCTCCAGCAGCCGATAGAGGTGTTTCAGTCGGCTGTAAGCCTCACGGCTGCCGCGAATGTCGAAGAAGTCGCGTTGTTTGGCCAGAATGATCACCGGGTCGGGAGCTTGCGCAGCCAGGAAGTCGGCGTGATCGAGTCCGAGTGCCAACGACTTGGGTGGACATTGTTCGGTGTCGGCCGGCAGTTCGTTTTCCATGTTACGACGAAACGACGTAACAAAGCAACTGGGCGCCGCCATCGTCCACCGCGGCTCCACGCCGCACAGCCAGGTGGTCATGGTCCCGCCTCCCGAATTGCCTGTCACACCGATCTGCTGCGAGTCAACTTCGGGCCGTGTCAGCAGGTAATCGAGCGCGCGGATCCCATCCCACGCTCGCCACGTCCCCAGAAACTCACCCACCAGAAACTGCTGGTTCCCGGCGTAAAGGTGTTCTCGCACGCCTACCCCAATCAGTGACTTCAAATCGTCACCCACATACTGAAGTCGTTCGCCCTGCCCGATCGGATCGTAGATCAAGCAGACGTATCCCAGCCTGGCCAGACCTTGAGCGAACGACTGGTAGGCGGCTTCGCCCTTACCACTGACTGAATGGCCGCACGTTCCCACCACGCCTGGCCGTGGGAAATCAACGTGCGTCGGCAGATAGAGATTGGCCGTGACTGGAAATCCCGGCCGACTGTCGAAAATCACTTTCTCAATGCGATAAGCGTCGCGCTCCACGACTCCGGTAACGCGAGGATTGAGATCCGTGCGATCCGGGTCCGGTCCAAAACACTCACGAATCTTCTGGCGCACCTGAGCGACATAAGCTTCTGCATCCGCCTGGCTCTGAAGTACGCGATAGGCGTGCGCATTGCGCGCGATCGCCTTTCGCACCTGATGTACGAAATACTCCTGCACCATACGCGGAAATCCGTTGCGTGGCACGTCCGGCAAGGATGCCGCAACAGCCGGGGTCAACAACCTGTCCCACACCGGACCGGTGAGGGCCATGAGTGCCATCCCTCTGAATACCTGCCTGCGACTGAGTTCCACGGTACTCTCCAGGCTGTCGCTTCGCTGGTGCAGATTACGATCGCGGTCCCTCATGGCATAACCTCCTCGGGCGAGAACTCTGGCAGGTTAGTGTCAATGGTTGGCACGTCTTGTCAACTGAGCTTGGATGCCCGTCCGCACGCGTCCCATGTTCTCTCGGTGATTCTCGATCGTCTGCTACGCCCGGCGCTGCAATCGGCAGGACGCCAGAAGCGTCACCACGCTCTGTCAAAGCGAGCGAGCACTCACAGTGTCGGTCCGACGGTCCATGGTACAAACTCTTCGTCGCCGATCCCATGCAGTTCGCTCTTCGTCATCTGACCACTGGCCACCGCCAGGATCATCTCAAAGATCTCCCGCCCCACCTCCAGCACCGATTTTCCCGTCAGAATCGATCCCGCGTCGATGTCCATGTCATCTTCCATCCGCTGGAACATCGGCGTATTAGTCGCGATCTTGATAGTTGGAGCGGGCTTGCATCCGAAGCAACTGCCGCGGCCTGTGGTGAACGCCACAATATTGGCCCCTCCGGCAACCATCCCCGTCACACTCGCCGGATCGTAGCCGGGTGAGTCCATCACCACAAAACCAGGGGTCCTGACAGGCTCAGCATATTGCAGCACATCGATCAGGGCCGTGGAGCCCCCTTTGGCAATCGCTCCCAGCGATTTTTCTGCGATGGTCGTCAAACCGCCTTCCTTGTTGCCAACCGACGGGTTGTTGTCCAACTGCACACCAAACAGACCGGTGTACCATTTCCACCAGGCAATCCGCTCAATCAGCTTCTCGGCCACTTCCACCGAGCGGGCTCGCCGGGTGAGCAGGTGCTCCGCGCCGTAGATCTCGCTGGTCTCACTCAGGATGGCCGTGCCGCCGCAAGCCACGATCAGATCGGCCGCGGCCCCTAAGGCCGGATTCGCTGTGATGCCCGAATACCCGTCCGAGCCGCCACACTCGGTGGCCAACACAAGCTGACTGGCCGGAAGCGGCTCGCGGTGCGCTGCGTTAACCTGCGGCAACATCTCCCGCACTTTCGCCACACCCGCCTCCACCGTCTTGCGCGTGCCCCCCTGGTCCTGCATGGAAAACACCGCCGGTCCGAGACCGTTCGACTGCGTTCCCGCAATTTGGACCAACTGCTCCTGCTCGAGCAGGTATTTCATCTCAGCCTGTTCGCAACCTAAGCCCACCAACAGATATGCTCCAATATTCGGATGACGGGCAATGCCGGCCAACACGCGGTTGAGCGACTTGTGCGCGCTGCCGCCAAACTGCAATCCACACCCCCCCTCGTGTGTAAAGGCCACCACACCGTCAACGTTGGGATAGTCCGCCAGGGTGGTGGCGTCGAAGCGGCGAGCAATGTACTTGCTGACCGACGCCGAACAGTTGACCGTCGAGATGACGGCAATGTAGTTGCGAGTTCCCGCCCGCTCGTCCGCTCGCCGGTAGCCCAGAAACGTGCGATCGGTAATCGCCACCGGAGTTGGCGGGACATGCTGAGCACTGGCATAGTCGCGTTCGAACTCGTGCAGCGCGAGATTGTGCGAGTGAACCCATTGCCCCTTAGCAATCGGCTGCGTCGCCTGGCCAATGATCTGTCCGTACTTGCGCACCGGCTCTCCCTGAGCAATCGGGGCAACCGCCAATTTGTGCCCCAACGGCACTCGGTCAAGCAATTCCACCGTGCACTCGTCCATCCGAATCCGCTCCCCCGCCTCCAACGGGCGCGTCGCGACCGCAATGTTGTCGCTCGAACTGAGCTGAATGACTCCCGGACTGTCCTGACCTGACATAGCCCATTCCTATCGTAAGCCGAAGCGCGGTCGACGCGTCTTCGGCAAGGTAAACGTTCATTTGACACCGACGATTCTACTCACCCCGCGTTTGCCACCGCAACCGCGCCGCAGCACCCGTAGCACGCCCGTAGCACGCACTTCAGTGCGTGATCTGCCTTGTCCAGAAGCGTTGTACCAGCCGCTCAGCGGTGCACAGGGCCGGTCGCGGGCTCAAGCCACGCGACGATCCTGGCAGAGGTAATCGGGGAGTGCTATAATCACCATGCCGCAGATGGTATTTCGGCAATCATCCCGGCCCGCTGCTTCGATTCTTGCTGACTCAGCCCCCCTTTCCACTCGAGAGATTCGCCCGTGAACACTGTGATGTTGATGACGCTGATGATGTATACACAGAGTGGTCCCGCCACATCGGAGCCGTTGGTCATGTGGCCAGCGAACATCGGCAAGTACATACGGCAGAATGTCGGAGCGACCGATCGCGGACTCGGTTACTCCCGGCAGGAGATGTCGTACTTTCCCGGCCAGACGTATCGGTTGGGTTACGTGAGTCAGTTGTTTCAGAATGCCGAGACGATTCCGCAGACGACGAACGAACTGGCCGTGCGGATGGTCGCAGGCAGTTTTGAGAAGTCGACCGCGGCGGCGCTTCGTCTTTTGGGAGCGAAGATCACACCCGCCGCGATCGACACGCAGTTGTCGGTCACCATCGAACCAGCCGACGCGTCGTCAAAGCAGGCATGGGAAGCGCTGCCGGGCGAAGTGCGCAGTGCCGTGGGAAATCTGGTGCGCGGGATCGTCACTGCGAAACCTCAGCTGGATCAGGCGTTCAACTGGGCGGAGATTGGCCGGCAGGCTGGCGACGCCGAGGTCCGCAATCTGGGATTGCGGCAAGTGTATCAGCATGCCGCAGGCGCTTGGCTCGGCGGCTGGTCCGGTTCTTCTGTCTCAGCTTTGAATTCGTTCAAGGCCACGCCACTGGGCAATGCCGGGGAAGCGGTACTTGCTGGTGTTCGTCTGGCGATCACGGAGCTGTTGGTTGCCAATCAGCAGGAGCAGATCGTTTCGTTTACTCTGTGTCGTCTCAAGACGCCGGTCGGAACGGTTGCCATTCTGGGACGTGGCGACAACGTTTATCAAGGAACCGACGCGATCGTGATCGACCTGGGTGGTAGCGATCGTTACACGGGTCGTCTGGCCGTGCCGGTATCGAAAGCCGCTCCGGTCGGACTTCTCATCGATCTGGGCGGTAACGACACCTACGACGCGCGGCAAACGGCCGCGTCGATCGCCTGCGGCCTGTTTGGGATTGGAGCGTTGTTTGATCTGGGAGGGCACGACAAGTACTATTGCGGCGATTCCGGATTAGGCTGTGGTTGGCATGGCATCGGCCTGCTGGTCGATACGGGGGGCAACGATCTCTACTCCGGGCATCAGTGGTGCCAGGGTGCGGCTCATGCCGGCGTAGGCATGCTGATCGATGAGGCTGGGAACGATCAGTATTTTTGTCAGCTGGAGTCACAGGGCCTCGGTGGGACATTGGGCATTGGTGCGTTGATCGACAAGAGCGGAAACGACCGGTATCACGCTTACGACAACGAGAACGGTCGGGCGATCACGTTTCCATCGTCGCAGACGAAATCGCACGAAGCTTCCCTGGTGCAAGGTTGCGGCTACGGGCGACGAGCCGACAATTCGGATGGGCGGAGCATGGCTGGTGGAGTCGGTGCCCTGATCGATGGAGCCGGGGACGACACGTATTATGGCGGCGTCTTCAGCCAGGGGATTGGTTTCTGGTGGTCGTTGGGAATGCTGGTTGACATGGGGGGCAATGACAAGTACCGGGGAGTCTACTATGCACAAGGCGCCGCCGCTCACTTTGCCATTGGAGCGCATCTGGACCATGCGGGCAACGATCAGTACAACGACCGCAGCGTCCTTGGTCAGGTGTTGGGCGCAGCGCGGGACGGATCGGTAGGGGTGCTGTTGGATCGTCAAGGGGACGACTCCTATTACATCCCCAAGAAGTCGGCTGGTGGCGGCGATATGAATGCATTGGGTGTCTTCTGCGATGCGGCAGGTGACGACGCCTACATTCCCACAGGATCGTCGTATCTCGGTACCGCGTCATCCTCCAATCCGCATGGCGAGTACTTCCGTCGCACGATGCCGACCGTGGGTGTGTTCGCCGATCTGGCGGGCAACGACACGTATCCCGCTCACGGTCCGGAGAAGAACAACGCGCGGTGGCACCATCAGTCGGGTTCGCTCAGCTGGGGGTTCGGTTTGGACACCGCGCCGAAACCGCCGTCGCAGCCAGTGGCGGTCAAGCCTGGCCAAGAGTCGCAGCCTCAGTAGTGGCGAGCGGCGACGGAAGCAGCAACGGAGGTGGCGGTGGGGGAAGTCGTCCCCAGTCGCCGCTTAGGACGCCGATGGCCCGGTCGCTGACGAACGGTTGCCGAGTGGTGCGCAGTAGTCAATGCGGCCTGGAGGATGGTAGACTACTCGCTGACCGAGGGCCCGATCCTGCGCGAGCAGTGTGAGCGGGGCCTGTCTGCCGGTAGACCATCAGACAACGGAGCAACGGTATGTCTCACAGGACTGTGGTGTCAGGTGCGACACCGCGTCGGGTCGCCATCGGCCTCGCACTGATCATCTGGGGCTTGTCATTGGCCGGAGGTTGCGGTCGGGAGCAGCCTTCCGGCAGCTCGCAAGTGACCTTCCCCAGCGTTCCCACTGCAGTGGGCTCGGCGGACGCTCACTCGACGGTCCCGGCGAGCGGCGCGGAAGCCGCATCGGATCCACAGGATTCGGTCGGATCTTCTGGCTCTGCCTTGTCGACCAAGCCAGCAGACCCGCAGGTCACCGCACAGCTCTGCGACGCCTGTTTTGGCGGCCATATTACGGAAGTGCGTGCTGCGCTGGAAAAAGGTGCCGATGTCAATGGCCGCGATGACAGGGGCATGACACCGCTCATGCTGGCCGCTTACGATGGCCACGACGAAATCGCCCGATTGCTGCTGGAGCGTGGTGCGGAGATCGACGCCGTCGATCAGGCGGGGCATACCGCGCTGATGATTGCCGCGGCCGGGCCTGGCAAAGAAACCGTTCAGCTCTTGTTGGTCAACAACGCCAAAGTCAACCTGGTCGATCGGGCTGAGGCCTATACGGCCTTGATGTATGCTGCAGCCGAGGGGCAGATCGAGAACGTCCGTTTGCTGCTGACGCACGGCGCGGACGCCCGTCTGAAGGACGCGGATGGTGAAACGGCTGCCGATTTCGCGCGTCAGAAGGGCCACACGCAGATCGTCGAACTCCTGAAGTGAAAAATTGCCCGCGAACTCGCCGCTGCCGGCGACTCTTCACCGATTCGGACATCCACGCACACACAAGAGACGATGGTATGATCTCCTGCAATCAACTCCGCAATCAGCTGAGCATTCGTCACGGCAGTTCCTGGACCGCGCTGCTGGTTCTGGCAGGTCTCTGGTCCCTTTTGTGCAACCAGGTGTCGGGCGTCGACGAGTCTTCGCCACCGGACTTCCGCGCTGGCGCCTACGCCATCGACATCACGCCCACCCGCTTGCCGGTCATCGTCAATGGCGGCATGACGGAGCAGCGAACGTCGACCGTGACGGACCCGTTGCACGCCCGCTGCCTGGTATTGGATGACGGTCGCACCAAGATTGCCTTTGCCGTGGTGGACAGTTGTGTCGTGCCTGGCGACCTGATGGACCGAGCGAAGGCGACCGTGCAGCAGCAGACGGGCATTCCGGTCGAGCATATCCTGATTGCCGCCACCCACTCCCATTCGACGCCATCAGTGTGCAGTTTGCTGGGAAGTGGCCAGAATGACGACTATGCCGAGTTTCTCTGTGAGCGCATCGCGGCGGGGATCCAGGCGGCTGACGACCGTCTGGTTCCAGCGCGGATCGGCTGGGGCATCGGACAGGATCCGCACAATGTCTTTTGCCGACGTTTTGTGATGAAGCCGGGGACGGCGGCAACTAATCCCTTTGGGGGCACTGCCAACGACGTCGCCCAAATGAATCCCGGTTACCAGAACCCAGATGCTCTGCGGCGCACTGGCCCAGTCGATCCCGCCGTCTCGGTGCTGTCCGTGCAGACGCGCGACGGTCGCCCGCTGGCCATCCTGGCGAATTACTCGACGCATTACGCGGGGGCGCCCGGTCTGTCGGCCGATTATTTCGGAGTTTTCGCGCGGCGGATCAGCGAACTGATCGGCGCCGACACGCAGGATCCACCCTTTGTCGGTATCATGTCCAACGGAACCAGCGGCGATGCCAACTGCTGTGACTTCGTGAATCCACCGCGGAAATTCGACTACCAGACGGTTGGCCGCGATACGGCTCAGGCGGCCTTCGAAGCCTACCAGAGGATCACCTACGTCGAGTGGGTTTCGCTCTCTGCGGCGCAACGCGTGCTGACACTGGGGGTGCGCAAACCGAGCGAGCTGGAAGTACAACGGGCGCGCCAGGTACTGCAATCGATGGGGGATCGTCGCCCGGAATCGATTCCCGAAGTGTACGCGTATGAGACGGTCGTGCTCCGCGAGTGGCCTGAAACGCAGCCGGTCAAACTGCAGGCGCTGCGCATCGGATCGCTCGGGATTGCCGCCCTGCCGTGCGAGGTCTACGGCAGCACAGGGCTGGCGATCAAGCAGGACAGTCCCTTGCAGCCCACGTTCAACATGGAACTGGCCAACGGCTATAACGGGTATCTCCCGCCAGCCGATCAGTTCCCGCTGGGCGGCTACACCACCTGGCGTGCGCGGAGCAGTTATCTGGAGGTGGAGGCGGAAGCGAAGATCCGCGCAGCGGTGCTCGAGTTACTGCACGAGGTGGCCGTGGAGCCGCGGTCGTGAGATCGTGGACGAGTCCGATGACGGTCCGTATCCTCACCCGTTGCGTGTCGCGGCATCGAATTCCGACTGATGGCGGATGATCTGGCCGTCCACCATATAGACGACGTCTTCGGCAATGTTGGTTGCCAGATCGGCGACTCGTTCCAGATTGCGGCAGGCGGCGAGTAGCTTCAGCAGAAGCCCCACCTGGTCAGGACGCTTCTGAATCTCGCGTTCGACCCGCTCCCGAATCGCCCTCTTCATGCGGTTGATTTCCTCGTCACGAGCGCAGACGGCTCGGGCAAGTGCCGTGTTGAGGTGCATCAGGCAGTCGAGACTGTCGCGGACCATGCGCTGGGTCTTCTGCGAGATCTCGTCCAGATCGAACGGGAACTGGAATTCCGATTGACCGACCAGCGCCAGAGTCTTCTTGGCGATATTGACTGCCAGATCGCCGATGCGTTCGAGGTCATTGGTGATTTTGAGCACGGCGATCACGAATCGCAGGTCGCTGGCAACCGGCTGGTGCAGCGCCAGGATTTTCAGGCATTCCTCTTCGACTTCCACTTCGGCCTGGTCGATTTCCGAATCGCCTTGAATCACCAGCTCGGCCAGCTCCCGGTCACGCAGGTGGAGCGACTTGACCGCTTCATGCAGACGGGTCTCTACCAGGGCGCTGAGTGCCAGGAGTTTTCGTTTGATCTTCCCGATTTCGAGCTGCATATGTGCCGACATCAAAGTCCCTTCATCCGGCCTCGTCTCCCCCAGCCGGCCTGCAACATTAGCCAAAACGCCCCGTGATATAGCCCTCCGTCTGCTTCTCGCGCGGCATCGAGAAGACACGATTCGTCGGGCCGAATTCGATCAGGCGTCCCTCATAGAAGAAGGCGGTGAAATCGGACACCCGGGACGCCTGCTGCATATTATGCGTCACGATGACGATTGTATAGTCATGGCACAGTTCCGTAATCAGGTCTTCAATCCGCACGGTGGATCGCGGGTCGAGATTCGATGCCGGCTCGTCCATCAACAGGATCTCGGGACCAACCGCCAGGGCGCGAGCGATGCAGAGCCGTTGCTGTTGGCCACCGGACAGTTCCAGGGCGCTTCGACCGAGCCGATCCTTGACTTCGTCCCACAACGCCACCTGCCGCAGACTCCGCTCGACAATCTCCGACAGGTCCTCCCGGCGCCGCACGCCGTGTACGCGCGGCCCATAGGCCACATTCTCGAAGACCGATTTCGGAAATGGTATCGACTGCTGAAACACCATGCCGACTCTGCGTCGCAGGGCGACCAGATCGCAGGCAGAATCATAGATGTCCTGACCATCGATCCGGACCGTCCCTTCGAGTCGAGTATCCTCCACCAGTTCGTTCATCCGGTTCAGGATCCGCAGGAACGTCGACTTGCCGCAGGCGGATGGCCCGATCAGTGCAGTCACATGTTGGCAGGGAATGCTCATCGATACGCCGAACAGCACCTGATGCGGCCCATACCAGAAATCCAGGTCACTCACGACCACCTTGCTGGCCGGAGCTCTCGAGTCGGCGCTGTCTAACATGAGTATCTCTTTCGCAACTGCGATCTGAGCAGGATCGCGATCAGGCTGAGCGACAAGACGATCGCCAACAACACGACAGCCGTGGCGTACTGCATGGGCCGCAGCTTGGCCGCCTCCGGATGCTGCATCGCCAGAATATAGAGATGATAGGGGAGCGCCATCACCTGCTCGAAGATCGACCGCGGCATGCTCGGTACGTAAAAGGCGGCCACCGTCAACAGAATGGGAGCTGTCTCCCCCGCCGCTCGCCCGATTCCCAGCAGTGCCCCAGACAGCATTCCCGAGAGCGCGTAAGGAAGCACGTTTCTTCGTATCGTCTGCCATTTCGTCGCTCCCAGAGCCAGACTCGCCTCACGCAAAGACGCCGGAACCGCGCGCAGGGCCTCCTCTCCCGTCACGATGATCGTCGGCAAGATCAGACAGGCCAGCGTCAGACAGCCGGACAGGATGGAAGCTCCAAAGCCCAGAAACAAGACGAACAACCCCAGTCCGAAGAGTCCGAAGACGATCGAGGGCACCCCCGCCATGGTGGTAATCGCCAGGCGCGTCAGCCGGACAAAGGGTCCGTCCCCAGCGTATTCGGTCAGATACACGGCGCTGGCCAGCCCCAGCGGGAGTGCGATGGCAATCGCGCCCAGGACCAGGCTGAAAGTCCCCACCAGCGCTGGCAGGATTCCTCCCTCCGCCCCACCGCGCCGCGGAAAGCTCGTCAAGAACTCCCAACTGACCGCCGGCAGTCCACGCCAGACAATCACACCGACAATCCCGACCATCGCCAGGACGACGCAGTAAGTCACGGCTCGGATCGCCCAGAAGGCGATGCGTTCGCGATGCGTTGACTTCATGAGTGACGACGCTGCCTCTTCCAAGCTCGTTGAGCCATCAGGTTCAAACCAAACGTGATGCCCAGCAGCACCACCCCAATACAGAACAAGGCCCGATAGTGATCACTGCCCAGCGGTACTTCTCCCATTTCCAGCGCAATCGTAGCGGTCATGGTGCGCACTGACTCCAACGGATTCACCGTGACCACCGGAGCATTGCCGGTCACCATGATAACGGTCATCGTCTCGCCGATCACGCGTCCCATCGCCAGCACGACGGCCGCCGTGATCCCGGGCGCCGCGGCCGGGACGGTCACCCGCCATAACGTCTGCAGGCGGCTCGCTCCCACCGCGAGCGACGCCATCTGCAGCGTGCCAGGCACACTTCGTATGGCATCTTCGGACACCGAAACGACCGTCGGCACCGCCATTAAGGCCAGCAGCAGTGACGCGCTGAGCGCCGACATGCCCGAGACCAGACCGAAAAACTGTTTCATCCAGGGACTCAGCACCACCAGACCGAAGAACCCTAACACGACCGTCGGAATCGTGGCCAGAACGTCGAACAAGGGGAGCATCACCCGTCGCTCCCACGGCCTGGCCAGCTCCGCCAGATAAATCGCCGTGCATAAGCCAGAGGGGACGGCAATGGCCAGGGAGGTACAAGTGACAAGCAATGATCCGACGATCAACGGCCCCAGACCGAAGTACTCCTTCTGAAAGGAAAGCGGGACCCAGCGATCCCCCCACAGTTCCGACAAGCCGGGGTGCCGCACGAACGGCAAGGCTTCTTTCCCCAGAAAGATGAAGATCAGCGCAACGATCAGGATGCTGACAGACGTCGCCGCCAACAAAGGCCACCGAATACCTGCCTCGCTTGCCTTGAATCGCGACATCTGCTGCTACTTCACCGCTACAAAACCCGATGCGTGGACGATCTCCTGCCCTTCCTGGCCCCGACAGAACTCAATGAATGTGGCCACTAAACCGTGCGGCTCATCCGCCGTGTATAACTGCAGCGGCCGAGCAATCGAGTATTCTCCCGACTCGACCGATGCAACCGTCGGCTTGATGGCCGGCTGATCGGCCGCCGACCGAATCCCCAATACCTTCACGCCCCCGGCCGACTCGACGACATAGCCGAGACCAACATAGCCGATGGCCCCCTCATCCTCCGCTACCGATTGGACGATCGCCGAAGTCGCCGGCAACATGCGAGCGTCGGCTCGATAGTCCCGCTTGCGCAAGACGTGCTCCTGGAAATAGACGAACGTGCCTGAACTGCTGTCGCGTGAATAGACGACCATCGGTCGATCGGCACCCCCCACCTGGTTCCAGTTATCGTAGGCTCCAGTGTAGATCTTGCGCAGCTGCTCAATGCTCAACTGGTCCACCACATTGGATGGGTGCACGATGAGTGCAATGCCGTCACGTGCCACCAGGGAACGAACTGGAGCAAGACCTTTGCCGCGGGCTAGTTGGGTCTCGGAAGGCATCATCTCGCGCGACGCTGCACAGATGTCGGTGGTGCCGTTCAGAAGCGCGGCGAAACCGGTCCCCGACCCGCCTCCCGTCACCGAGATCTCCGTCCGCGGATGCTCCTGCATGAAGGCCTCCGCCCAGGCGCTGACCAGATGGACCATGGTGTCTGAGCCCTTGATCGTCAACGCCGCCGGTGTACCCGCCTCGCCCGTCCCCCGGCCACGCGGATTGCACGAGCTGATCGTCAACAGAATGGCTCCTGCAGCGACGACTCCTCTCCATAGCTTGGGGGGTAACTCGGGCATGTGATGTATGTGATGTGTGGGATCGTGAGCGACAGGATGCAGGGACGGCGTTCGACGCGGTGCGGGATCTCTCGACCGTCCGCTCGACGGTGGTCGATATTCGCGCAGCGGACCGGCGCGTTCAGCGAGCGAAGACCTGCCAACACGCCTCCGACCGTCCCAGACCAACCCGTATGCTAGCGCTCCAAAGTTAAGATTCTGTGAGTATTGTGTGAATATTCCACAAACCGCCGTGTGAGTCACGGTGCCGGCAGGCAGATGGAGAACGTGCTTCCCCGATCGGGGGCGCTGTGCACCTTCACCTGCCCGTGATGGGCTTGTGCGATGTGCTTGACGATGGCCAGCCCCAAACCGGTTCCGCCGAGTTTGCGGCTGCGTGACTTGTCCACTCGGTAAAAGCGCTCGAACAGCCGAGGCAAGTGCTGCTGCTCGATGCCACACCCTTGGTCGCGTACGCGAATGACCACCTCGCGGTCCGACGCCTCCGCATCGACCCAAACCGTGCTCCCCGCCGGACTGTATTTGCAGGCGTTGTCAATCAGGTTCACAATGGCCTGCTCCAACAAAGGGGCGTTGATGCGCGTTTCCAGCGTCTCTTCGCAGGACAACTCGATACGCACACCACACGACTCGGCCTTCGTCGCCGAGGCCTCGATCGCCAGCTGCAGGACCGGTCGAATCGCACCCTGCTGGAGCGGGATCTCCGCCCGCTCGGCTTTCTGCTCCACCCGCGACAGTTCGAGCAAGTCATCGATAATCGCATTGAGCCGTTCGCTCTGATTGGCCACAATCCGCAAGAACCGCTCCGCATCCTCCGGGTCATTCAGGGCACCGTCCAGCAGAGTCTCGACATACCCTTTGATCGACGTAATGGGTGTTTTCAACTCGTGCGACACGTTGGCCACAAAATCGCGGCGGACATTTTCCAGCCGCTTGATCTGCGTGACGTCATAAAGCACCACCAATGCGCCAATCAACCGCTGCTGCGCGTCACGCAGCACGGCTCCCTGGACGTGCAGGTGCTTCTCCTGGTCCGTGAAGAGTGCGAATTCGTCCGCCATCGACTGCTGCCGAGTCAACACTTCATCGACCAGAACCTGCAACTGGGGACTGCGGATCGTTTCTTCCAGCGTCCTCCCATGGCACAACTCGGCACTCACCCCAAACAAATCTGCCGCCGACCCGTTCATGCTCAGCACACGTTTGTCGCCGTCAACCGCCAGCACCCCCTCGACCATGCTGGCCAGAATCGCTTCCAGTTCGTTGCGTTGCCGAACGGCGGTGCTGATGCGATCGTTCAGCTGCGCCGCCATCTGATTCATGGCAGCAGCCAATGATGCGATCTCCAACGTATCGGCCGACGACAGCTTGTGGGTGAGATCGCCGCGAGCGAAGCGTTCGGCCCCTGCCCGAAGTCGTTCCAGCGGCCGTGAAATCCAGCGAGCTACGAGCATGGCGATGAGCGCTGCGACGATGGCCACCACCAGCACGCCCACGGCAATCCGGCGATAGATCTCTCGCAAATCGCTCTCCACCGCGGTCAGTGGCACGGCGGTGCGCACCGCCCCCAGCAGTTGCGCGCCATCACGCATCGGTATCGCCACGTACGACATGTTCTCGTTGAGCGTGTGGCTGAACCGAATCGATTTCCCGGTGCTTCCCGCCAACGCGGTAATGATCTCGTCGCGATCACCGTGATTGTCCATCAACTCAGGCGATTCCTCCGAATCGCCGATGACCTGCCCCGACGCCAGCACGACCGTGATGCGCGTCGCCGATCGTTCGCCCCACTGCCGGCATAGCTGCTGCACCTGCCGATAGTCGTTCGCCGCTGCCAGTTGAGCGAGTCGCTCTTCAATCAGCGATGCCCTGGCAGCCAGGTCGATCTCGACTTGTGCGATGTGACTGTCTTTCAATGCGCTGGTGGTATTCCACGTGACAGCCAGAATGGCCAGAAGAGTGATACCAAGGTAGGTCGGAAAAAGTCGCCACAGCAGGCGCTTGGGGTGCATGAACTCATTCCTTGAACCGGTAGCCAACACCGCGCACCGTTTCAATCCACTGGCTGGCATCCCCCAGTTTCTTGCGGAGTCCGACAATGTGCACATCAACACTCCGCTCCGTCACAACAAGCTCACCGCCGTGCACGGAATCGGCGATCTGGCTTCGCGTAAAGACCCATCCGGGCCGCATCGCCAGTGTCTGCAGGACGCGAAACTCCGTCGGCGTCAAGCTGATCTGTTGCTCGTCCACCAACACCTCGTGTCGCCCAGGATGGATCAGTATGTTATGCGTGCGGATCACCGTCATCTCGGTCGGACGCTGGGTCGTGCTGCGCCGCAGTGCAGCCCGGATGCGCGCGGTCAATACACGCGGACTGAACGGCTTGGTAATGTAGTCGTCCGCCCCCAACTCCAGTCCCGTGACGACGTCGGCCTCTTCCCCCTTGGCCGTCAGCACCACCACCGGTATGTCGCGTGTCGACGGCTCGCTCTTGAGTGCCCGACAGACCTCCAGACCGTCCACCCCGGGCAGCATCAGATCGAGCACCACCAGATCGGGACGCTCGCGCGGAATCTTGCGCAAAGCCTCTTCGCCCGAATCACTGCAATAGACGATGAACCCTTCCTTCGTCAAATTGTAACGAACCAGCTCCTGAATCTCTTCTTCATCTTCCACGATGAATATTCGTTTCCGAGCCATTGTCCCTCGCCATGTGATGAGTGCCAGATGCGACGTCACTCGAGCGCAGACCGAAATCCAACGAGTGTGTTAACACATTCCATTGCGGATTATCAATCCCTTCGCCCCGCAGCTGTCCAACCAGACTAGTGTCCACCGGGCCAGGACGAAAGCTGCCTAACCGTTTTCTAACAAAGACTTTAGAGAATCCTGGCAAACCCCTCGCATGGCTTGGTTCCACCGGCTGATTTTGATTGCCACCGAGCCCCTTTCACTCGTCCAGGCGTCCCAGCTCACGAAGGCCCCACGCTGCGGGCCACTGGCGGGCGCTCCAGCCCACCGGCAGGCGTTTCAGCCTGCGTCCCGTGACGGACCAGGATTCCCGTTCGGGGACTGCGCCAGAGTCGGCTCACCATGTTGTCCCCGTGAGCAGCAGGAACTACTATGGCGGCAACCCGTCGGGCTCCCGCGGGGTTGACCGTCAAGCGGGTCATGCACAGGTGAAAGGATCGAGATCTCATCGTGTCCCGGGACACAGCATTCGGGGATCTCGGGGCAAAGCGTCTCGACTGCGGCGTGCAGGTAGATGACAGGACACTCGATACCGTCTTCAAGGGAACGGGGTGTTCTGGAACGGTCCACGGTAATTCGACATGTGACATTCTTTGAGGGCTTCCATGAGTTGCAGCACACAACGGCAAGACGGCTTTCGCGTTCCGTGCTTCCTGGCAGGACTGATTCTGATGACTGGTGTGGCTGACCGATTAGTGGCAGAGGAAACCGCACTCGACAAGTACGTCGCCGCGCCAGATGCGAGTTACCGCTGGAAACTCGTCAACACGGTCCACTCGCCCGGATTGACCACGTTTATCGTCGACATGACATCACAGACCTGGCGAACCGCCGACGAAGTGAATCGCACGCTCTGGCAGCACTGGTTGATCATTGCCAAACCCGACCAGGTGCAGTCTGAAACAGCTCTGTTGTTCATCAGTGGTGGCAAAAACGGCGGCGATCCACCCGATCACGCCGATGAGAAGATCGCCCAACTGGCGCTCGGGTCGCAATCGGTCGTGGCGGGACTCATGATGGTCCCCAACCAGCCATTGATCTTCCACGGTGATGGCCGACCGCGTGTGGAAGACGACTTGGTCAGTTACACGTGGGTCCAGTACTTCAAGACGGGAGACCCCACCTGGCCGGCTCGAAACCCGATGGTCAAGAGCGCAGTTCGTGCCATGGACACCATTACCGCGTTGCTGGCTGGCGAGGAAGGGGGCCACCTGACGGTCGACAAGTTCGTGGTCGCCGGCGGATCGAAGCGGGGCTGGACCACCTGGCTGACCGGGGCGATAGACCGGCGTGTGGTCGCCATCGCGCCGATCGTGATCGATGTGCTGAACGTGGAGAAGTCCATGCGTCACCATTATGCCGCCTACGGCTTCTGGGCTCCCTCCGTGGGCGACTATACCGAACAGAAGATTTTCCAGCACATGGGCACGCCCGAAATGGCCCAACTGCAGCGACTGGTCGACCCCTACTTCTATCGAGATCGGCTAACCATGCCGAAGTTCATCCTTAACGCCTCTGGAGATCAGTTCTTTCTCCCTGATTCGTCACAGTTCTATTTCGACGATCTGGTGGGTGAGAAGTACCTCTGCTACGTTCCCAACGCCGACCACTCGATGAAGGACACCCCCGCGTTGCAGAGCCTGTTGGCGTTCTATCTGACGGTGCTGCGTCCCAAGCCGCGACCCGAATTCACCTGGAATGTACAGCCCGATGGCTCACTGCAGGTCGTCACCACGACCGCACCCCAAGTCGTCCGGCTCTGGCAGGCCACCAACCCGGACGCGCGCGATTTTCGCGTGGAATCGCTGGGCAGGAAGTACACGTCTTCGGTGCTGGAGGATCGAGGCAACGGCATCTATCAGGCTCGCGTTCCCGCTCCGGCCAAAGGCTGGACCGCGTTCTTCATCGAACTGACGTTTGACATTGGCGAGCGTTTTCCGTTCATAGCGACAACCAGCGTCCAGGTGGTCCCGGACGTTTTGCCGTTTGCCGACAAAGATCCCCTGGCCGAATAGGCGCCATCACCACGGGATCGCGGGAAAGGTTTTCTCCGTGGCGGCAGACACCGTCGCCGGATGGCGGGCGGATTCGCCGCTCTGCGCGAGCGTGGTTACAAGAGAAATGCCGAAATTATTGTTCCTCATGCGCGGTGCGTGATTCATGCTTCCGGCCGCGCTGACCACCGATGATTCGGCCTGCACCCCCGCACCTCCCCGCTCGCCGCGAGCTGGGCCGCGTCGCCCCGTCGATTCTAGCAGGCAGTCGGTACTTCGCACGCAGGCTCTTCGTCGGACAGATTGCCAAACGCCGCGGGCCATCCTGTCCGGACTATTTGGCACGTGCACGCATCCGCCAGTGCCCGCACCCGATACCTGAGCTCTGTCGCGGGCGCGATTTCCTGGTGGAGCGATCTCGGCAGGTGGCCCGACAACCTCCAGCCCGCCATTTCGAGGCCTTATCGACTGCCGATCTTCCGCGTTATTCCGCACAGGCGGCCACTCAGTGCCATTTCCACTCGCCCAACGACATCATGCTCGTTTTGGCACACCGCTTGCTTCTCAACAAATACCGTCTGGCTGGCTCGGTGCAACGAGCGACACTCTTTGCCAGAACGACGAGAACACTGAAACGACCAACAGCTCGGCTCGAAGCGAGCAATGAAACGACGCATGAACACCGACAGGAGAAAACACAATGGTAGGTTCACGATGGCAAGCGTTTGGTTTGACGACTCCCGATTGGTCTCGCCTGCAGAACGAGGTGGAGAAGGCTTTTGAGCGATTCGGCCGCACTCCGTTCGGCTTGAGTCAAGGCACTTACCCCGCATTGAATTTGTGGGAGGAAGAGCACCAGCTGCACGTGGAAGCGGAATTGCCCGGACTGGAACTCGAGGACCTCGAGATTTACGTGAACAACGACAACCAGTTGACGATCAAGGGACAACGGAAGCAGCCCGAACTGCCGCAGGGATTGTGGCATCGTCAGGAGCGTGGGTACGGCAGTTTTTCCCGTACTCTGGAACTTCCCACCCTGGTTGATCCCGCCAACGTAACGGCCAGTTTCAAGCATGGCATACTGCACATCACGCTCCCCAAGAAGGAAGCGGTGAAGCCGCGCCGAATTGAAGTGAAGGCCGAGTAGCAATCGGCGGAGTGGTCCCGCGCGGGAGCACTTCTCCACCATACACACCCGATCAGAACAAAACAGATCAGAGCAAAGGATTAAGAGAATGATTGATACCATGTCCCGAAATGAATCTTGCTGCCAGGCGTCGAAGGCCCGCGGCGCTGCAGCCATTGTGGCGTACAAGCCTCGCTTCGACGTATGGGAAGATGACAACGAAGTGACGTTGTTGGGCGATCTGCCGGGCGTGCTGCCCGAAGATCTCGAGATCCGGTACCAAGACCAGCAGTTGACGATTTCCGGCAAAGTGCCGCCACGTCACGAACAGGGCATGCTTCGGCTCAGCGAGTACGGTGTCGGTGATTTCCAGCGCAGTTTTACGCTGGCCGACACGATCGACCCTGACCAGATTTCGGCCGACCTGAAGAACGGCGTGTTGACGCTCCACCTGCCCAAGAAAGAGGAAGTCAAGAGCCGGAGGATTACGGTTCAGGCCTGAGCCGGCCCGTCGGTCACCTCGGGCGAGTCAGGGAGAGCCCCCGCCCCAGTCGGGCCGGCGGTGTAATGAGGACCTCGCATGCGGCGTGTGCAGCTCTTGGGCTGGCACGCCGTTTGCCTTGAATGGCGAGTTGTGGTAGAGGCCAGTCGGCGACGAAAGTCCACGTCGCATCCCGGCAGGTGGCGAGCTTCAAGTCGCCCGATCCACAGACACTCCCACTGGACAACTTTGCGACGGGCGGCGACAGCCCCCGCCGACACGAACATATCACTGAAAGGGGAATCACGTTATGCAACATGAAAAAATCATCGGTATCGACCTCGGCACAACCAACTCCGTGGTAAGCGTAGTGGAAGGGGGCGAAGCCAAGGTCATTCAAAACGCGGAAGGCAACCGTCTGACTCCCAGCGTGGTGGCCTATACCGACAAAGGAGAGCTCGTCGGAGAGCCGGCTAAGCGCCAAGCGGTCACCAACTCACGACGCACGGTCTACTCGATCAAACGCTTCATGGGCCGGCGGTATCATGAAGTGGAATCGGAAGAGAAGATGGTGCCGTACGAAGTCACGGGGGGCGGAGACGACTATGTTCAGGTGCGGATTGATGGGAAGAAGTACACGCCGC
>JBGSHS010000180.1:0-23200 GCA_041752115.1 Pirellulaceae bacterium
CTGCCTGGCGCTGGCGGGCACGGGACGCGAACCGATGCGGCAGGCCATGCAGCAATGGAGCGAGCAACAGCGTCTGGCGCCGAAAATCCACGTCATACATGACGCGCAAGCCGTGCTCAGCGCCGGCACTTCAACCGGCACGGGGGTCGCGTTGATCTGCGGAACCGGCTCGTTCGCCTATGGCACGTCGGCCAGCGGCGATACGGCTCGCGCCGGCGGGTGGGGATATCTGATCGGGGACGAAGGGAGCGCTTTTGCGCTGGGGCATGAAGCGCTGCGGGCCGTCGCACGGGAGGCCGATGGCCGAGACGCACCGACGCGACTCTCCCGACTCCTACTACAACAACTCAATCTGCAGCAGCCGGCCGAATTGATTCCGACGATCTACAATTCCCCAACGCCACGCGAAGATATCGCTGCACTGGCAGCCTGTGTATTCGAAGCGGCAGGACATCATGACCCGGCCGCACAACGCATCGTCAACTCGGCCGTCCAAGAGCTCGCCGAACTCGTTGAGTCGGTCGTCAGGAAACTGCAACTCACGCCTGAGCACTACCAGCTGGCGCTGGCGGGAGGAGTACTGGTCAATCAGCCGGAGTTCCGGACCGCCCTACATGTCACACTGGCGACACGTGGCGTGGCGCCCCAGTCCGCTACGCTTGTCGTCACCCCGGTCGCAGGCGCTGTGGCATATGCTTGCCATATGCTCCCATCACGCAGCCCGGCGTAACCGCCGCTCTCAGACGGTGCTCCTCACTTCTGCGGCGCTGCCCTCCGCCGTGCACCGCTGCCTCCTGCAGGAGCAGGCAACTATTTCGGAAAAATTCCGATTTCTTTGAGGGGTTTGCAGCGCCGTTGGTGATTGTTCTTATAGAGACGCGGGCATCGCATACCCACAGGCAAATGGACGGGGAACCTGAGAGGAAGGACTCTCAACAGACACAAAGGGGAAATCGATGTACCGCGTCTTGTTTTTCTGGCTGCTGTTATCGTCCACTGCATTCGGCTCCATTGTCGACAGTGCGATCTGGATCAATGAGCTGCATTACGACAATGCGGGGGCCGACCAGAACGAGTTCATTGAGGTCGTCGCGCCCAGCGCGCTGAGCAACCTGGCAGATGTAACGATCACGCTCTACAACGGAGGGAACGGAGCGGCCTACGGCGGGCCGACGGCGCTCAGTCAGTTCGAGGTGGGAAATACCGTCAATGGCTTCGTCTTCTACAGCTGGAAGGCGTCGCTGCAAAACGGAGCTCCCGATGGCTTGGCGCTTGCCTGGGGCGACCAGATCCTGCAGTTCCTCAGCTATGAAGGAACGTTCCTGGCCACCGATGGAGTGGCTCAAGGACTCTTGTCGACCGACATGGGTGTCATGGAAGACACAGATGCTCCGCTCGGCTCGTCACTGCAGCTGGGCGGGACCGGAGATAGCTACCTGGATTTCCATTGGCAATCCTCGGCGCCTCATTCTCTCGGAAGTCTCAATCAGGGACAGTCGATCGCCGTGCCGGAGCCGAGTAGTGTCATCCTCTGGTTGCTGGTGCTTGGCGTGGTGCCGTTGGCCTGGCGAAGTACGCAGCTTGTGCGGGGTCGGTGCAGTGTGAGGTGAGGCAATCTCGTTGCTTTGCTGACCTGTGTCAGCGAAACCCGCTTTCCTTCCGCGCGGCTACGAATAACTCGTAGCCGCTGGTCCACTGCCCGCCGGAGAAGTACCTGCCGTGACGCGAACCAGTGCTCCGTGACCGCTAAGAATCAAGGTGCCACTGGCTTTGCCAGTCCTCCTTCGGCTATCGGGCAGAACTACACCGGTGGAGCCAGTGCCACCCGACCCGAAAGTCAGGCTGTCACGAAGCGCTAGCTGCGGTCGCGCAGACCGCGCGGAATAAGGAGAACGAGTTCCGCTGCGCCCATGCTCTGCGCGAGCATGGCTACGTGCTGCGCGAGCATGGCTACGCTCCGCTAGCTGCGGTCGCGCAGACCGCGCGGAAAGAGGAGAACGAATGTCGCGGCGCCCTTGCTCTGCGCGAGCATGGCTACGCTCTGCGCGAGCATGGCTACGGCTGGTAGCTGCGCGAGCGCGAGTTCAGCGAACAACCGTACTTCCCCGCTCGTGCACAGTACCGGCATCCACAGGAGTACGGGCGACGGCAACGCCACGGGATGCCGACTGAGTCGGGAGGGCACGCCGCAGTGCGAGCTTCGGTAATGATCGACGCTTGTCCTTCGGCAGATACTCCTGCTCGATGATCTCCGGATCATACTGCGTCCAGGTCTCTCGGACGGTCTTGGCGTGCACTCGACGCATCGTATTGCCGTCTCGCCAGAGTGCGACATATCCACCCGTTTCGTGACTGCGCCGCGGGACCTGAATTGGGCTCTTGAGCAGCCGCCAGTCACGCACGTCATAGTGCCCCTTGTCGGCCGACCAGTCGTAGAAGAGCAACTGATCGAATACGAGCTGCCCGTTCTCGTCATAACAGTGGTTGATCTCGATCAAATCAACCTCGTCGACCAGCATGTCGTCCTCGGGCTGCACGCCCGCGGTCGCCACATAAACGAATACCGTCATCGTTATGCTGTTCACGGCTCTCCTCCTTGAGATCGTGATTCGGACACTCCCGGGACGCGCCGAGTCTCCAGCGCCATCTCCCCTATCGGACTGGGCAGCACACGATCATCAGCTCGATTTCGCTTGTACCGCAGAGGTGGCCGGACCGGAAGACCAACTGGGAATACTGGGGGCTCTGGAGAAAATCCGGCCGCCCCCAGTCCTCTCGGCAAGCGAAATCCCCTCGCCAAAGGCCGGCTCCGCAACAAGAGCGAGCCAAGCGATGCATGGGACTGGCAACGGGCTCCCCACACGAATCGACCCGCGAAGGGCCGAGCGAGGCTTGGAACGGCGGTGAACCCGACAGCAGACAACAGAATCGACCAGGGAAACGAAGCGGTCACGTCTGCGAGAATCGTATCGCGCGGTCGTGTTTTACTCCCAGGCACGTCGATCGCTCGCCTGCCGCTTACTCATCCACGTGGAGCTGGTTCACATCCAGATATCGGTAACTCCCCCCATTCTCACGAGCCAGCCGCGGCATGAAGTTTTCTTCTCCGTCCCATGGGCGATCGCCGAACTGCAGGCAATGGATCGTGGTTCGTCCGGCAGCCCGACGACGAATCTGAACCAACTCGGCATCACTCAGCGCTGGATTTCCGTCGGTCAGGAGAAACAGGACATCGGGGGAGCGATTGAGGGCGGTCATGATTGCCGAGAAGTGAACCGTCGCCCCCATCGCGACAAGTCCTCGCATGAATTGCTCGACCCGTCTCTTGTTCTCCTCGGTTGCTGCCACCAGCTTGTCACTGCTCCCAAAATAGACCCGCTCGTGATTGTAGGCCACGATCTGGAATTGATGCACCGACTCAAGGGGCTGCAAGGCTCGCTGGAACTCCTTTCTTGCCAGATCAAGCAGGCCGAGGCCGTCGCGTCCCATGCTCGCCGAACGGTCAATCACGAAGACAAACGAGCGTCCCTCGGCAGCGACGCCGCCAAACAGAGACACGTGTGTGGTCGGACCAGCGGGACGCTGCTGCTGCCGCAGCGCCGCGTCCTCCGCGAGCACTTGCTCCATGTCGACATTCGCGCGCAAACGGGAAGGCACTCCCGGTGCATAGGCTTGATCCCCCAGCACCCCCTCGACCGGCAGCGGCAGGGTACCTGTATCGCTTAACGCGGACAGTGGAAGGTCCAGTTCCGAGAGAGCCGAGGAATCGGGCAGTTGTGCTGAATCCGCGCGGGCATGCTGGGGATCTGCGGCCGGCGTCGATGCGACGGTTGCCTCGCGGGAGTCCAGGTAGGTGACCGCCTCGTCACTTCGCTGGGCCAGCGTAATCCCCACCGGGCGATCGAGTCCGGGCCGCGAGTGGCTCGCCGGAACGCGCACCATCCAGGCCAGGAGGACCAGAAGTGTCAAGTGGAGCGAAAGGCTGACCAGCCAGGAAGGGAGCGTCGGATGCGGTACGTCCAGTTCCAGGTCATCGGTAGTCATCAGTCGCTCCACTCCTCTTAGCACGCCGGCTCCAGCACGCCGGCTCCAGCACGCCAGCTCCAGCACGCCGGCTCCAGCACGTTCGTCGCCCCGGGCGAATTCGCGGCGGAGCAACCGTTCCCGCTTTTTCCGCCAAGTGGCCCTTGATTCCTGCTCTGGTGATTGTACCATGCCGGTCGCAGAGTTCGATTCTTCTGCGCCGCCATGCTCCACACCTCAGAATCCACGAGCCGTCACGGTGGACCGGCGTCACCAGGGGCTAATCCCCGCTCGCTCGACTCAGGCGATGCTCGTCCTTGTACCACGTTCCGTCGAAAGACGTTGCTTGTCCGATCATGCCACTCCACCCGTGCGAACTGACTCCGGACGAACTGCTGGCCAACTGCGACATGCGGCGCACGCGACGGTCCGGACCTGGTGGCCAGCACCGCAACAAGGTGGAATCGGCAGTCGTGCTGACCCATCACCCCAGCGGTATTCAAGGGGAAGCGTCGGAGCGCCGCAGCCAACACGAGAATCGCCGGATGGCCCTGGCGCGACTGCGCGTCAATCTGGCGCTGCACATCCGGCAGACGCGGCCCGACGAGGCGATTCCGAGCCCGCGTTGGTTCGCCCGCGCACACCGAGGGGCCTTTCGCGTCAGTCCGGAACACGACGATTTCGCCCCTCTCCTGGCCGAAGCCCTCGATGTGCTCCAGAAGCATCACTACGACCTGGCCACGGCCGCTCACACGCTGCAGGTGACCTCGTCCCAACTGATTCGATTCCTGCAGGTCGAACCACGGGCCCTGCACCAGGTGAACCAGCAGCGTCTGGAGCGTGGCCTCCACCGCCTGAAATAGCGGTTCCTTGCCGCGGTCCCCTGCCACCATTTCCCGCCCCTCCCCTTGACGGCCGCCTTCTTAGTGTTATATTTACACTAAGAAGCGGACAGGAAACGTCAGCGGCAGCCTCGAAGACCCCGCAAATCATCGAGTATCTCGACCAACCGCCGTGGTTTCTTGTCCGCTTCGATGAAGGGAAATAACCGATGGCTTACCGAGTCCGGCCGACACAGTCGTGGGCACTGCTGACCGACCTGTACGAACTGACGATGGCCTATGGCTATTGGCGGCTGGGGATGGCCGAGCGCAGGGCAGTCTTTCATCTGACCTTTCGCGAGAATCCGTTCCATGGCTCCTTTGCCGTCGCCTGTGGACTGGCACATGCCTGTGAGATGCTGCAGGAGTACTGCTTTGGGCCCGACGACATCGACTACCTGGCATCGCTGCAAGGTGGTGATGAGCGGCCGCTGTTTGGCGACGATTTCTTGCGGTACCTGAGCAGGCTGCGACTGACGTGCGACCTGGATGCTCTACCGGAAGGGACCTTTGTCTTTGCCCACGAACCGCTGATTCGCGTGCAGGGTCCGTTGCTGCAGGGCCAGATACTCGAATCGCTGTTACTGAACGTGATCAACTACCAGACCCTGGTGGCGACGAAGGCCGCGCGGATCTGCCGAGTCGCGGCGCCGGGCACGGTTCTGGAATTCGGATTGCGGCGTGCGCAAGGGGAGAGTGGTGCGATGGTGGCCAGTCGCGCGGCCTATATCGGCGGCTGTACGGCCACATCGAATGTGCGGGCCGGGCAGCGATACGGGATACCGATCCGCGGCACGCATGCCCACAGCTGGGTGATGTCGTTCGCCAGCGAACGGGAGGCATTCGAAAGGTATGCCGAGGTCATGCCGAACAACTGCATTTTCCTGGTTGACACCTACGATACGCTGCAGGGGGTGCGGCATGCTATCGAGATTGCTCGGCAGCTGCCTGCCCGTGGCGGCAAGCTGGTCGGCATTCGGCTCGACTCCGGCGATCTCGTATCGCTCAGTCGTGAGGCTCGTCGACTGCTCGACGAAGCGGGTTTGCACGACGCGCTGATTGTGGCGAGCAATGATTTGGATGAAGCGGACATCGAGCGTTTGCGCAGGGCCGGTGCGTGTATCGACGTGTGGGGGATCGGCACGAGGCTGGTGACCGCCTACGATCAGCCGGCGTTGGGTGGGGTCTACAAGCTGTCGGCCTTGCAGGACGAGTCGGGACGGTGGCAGCGGAAAGTGAAATTGTCAGAGCAGGCAGTGAAGGTCTCGACGCCCGGCATCTTGCAGACTCGGCGGTTTCGCACGCGGGGCCAGGCGGTGGGAGATCTCATTTACGATCAACTGCAGGGCCTCGCGTTGCCGCGCGGGGTTCCGGTGGAGGGGGGCCACGGTTTTGCGATCCCCTCGGGCGTCGAGGGAGAGGATTTGATGGTGCCGGTTTTGCGCGGCGGGGAGGTCGTGTATGGTTTCCCGCCACTGCATGCCTTGCGCGAACGCGTGGCTCGGGAGTGGGACGCGTTTCCTCAGCTGGCAGCAGCGCCCACGCGCAGCGTACACTATCCTGTCGGCCTCGCCCACGAGTTGGATCAACTCAAGCGGTGCATGATTCACCAAGCAGGGGACGTTCAACCATGAGACTGATCAAGGTAGCTGCCGGCGTGTTGAACCAGACGCCTCTGGCCTGGCAGTCGAACAAAGAGAACATTCTGGCGGCGATCGAAGCGGCTCGGCAGTGCGGCGTCAGTATTCTGTGCCTCCCCGAGCTCTGCATCACCGGGTACGGTTGTGAAGACGCGTTTCATGCCCCCGGTGTGCAACGGACCGCATGGGAAGTGTTGCAGGAGCTTGTGCCGGCCACGGCCCAGATGATCGTCTCGGTTGGACTGCCGCTTCTGCACGGAGGGGGATTGTTCAACAGTGCATGCCTGATGGCGGACGGCCGGATCGTGGGGTTCGTGGCCAAACAGAATCTGGCTGGCGAGGGAATCCACTATGAGCCGAGGTGGTTCAAGCCGTGGCCATCGGACACGGTGGTGGGAATGCAGATTGATGGCCAAAGTTATCCGCTGGGCGATCTGATTTTCGACTGCCATGACGTGCGGATCGGGTTTGAGATCTGCGAAGACGCCTGGGTTGCCGACCGACCGGGGGCGGACCTGGCAACGCGTGGTGTCGACATCATCTTGAATCCCAGCGCGAGCCATTTCGCTTTTGGAAAGCATGCGATCCGTCAGCGTTTTGTGCTGGAGGGATCGCGGGCCTTCCATGTCAGCTACATCTACGCCAACCTGTTGGGCAACGAAGCAGGCCGTGCCATTTACGACGGCGATGCGATGATTGCCAGCTGTGGCGAGTTGCTTGCCACGGGCCCCCGGTTTTCCTGGGCAGACCAGCAGATCACCACCGCTCTGATCGATGTGGACCAGTCTCGCATGCTGCGGGCGCGCACGGGCAGTTTTCATCCCAACGTGCGGGAGCATTCGCAGGACTGTGTCCACGTTGAGTTCGCCTACCCCAAGGCTCGCCTGGAGCAGAATCGAGTGGTCATGGCGGCGTGGGAGCAAAGCGCGTGTTTGAAGGAAGAGGAGTTTGCGCGCGCCGTCGCATTGGGGCTGTTCGATTACCTGCGTAAGAGCCGCTCGCAGGGCTTCGTGGTATCACTCAGTGGTGGCGCCGACTCCGCCGCCGTCGCCTGTCTCTCTGCACTCTCGATTCGTTTCGGATGGCACGACATCGGTCGCGCACAACTGCTCAAGAAGCTCGGCCATATCGCAGCCATTTCCTCGGCCGACGACGATCACTCGGTCGTGCAGCGGCTGCTGACATGTGCCTACCAGTCCACGCGCAACAGCTCCGATATCACGCGTCAAGCCGCGCGTGGCGTGGCCGAAGCGATCGGAGCCTGCTTCTACGAGTTTGACGTGGACGCGGTCGTCTCCGACTACACCCGCATCGTATCGCAAGCGATCGGTCGGGAGCTCACCTGGCAAGAGGACGACGTTGCGCTGCAGAACATTCAGGCACGTGTACGTTCGCCGAGCATCTGGTTGCTGGCAAACCTCAACGGTGCCCTGCTCCTTGCGACCAGCAATCGCTCGGAGGCCGCTGTGGGTTATGCGACGATGGACGGCGATACGTCGGGGGGATTGTCGCCGATTGCCGGCATCGACAAGGCCTATCTGCGCCGCTGGCTGCGCTGGCTGCAACAAACCGGACCGATCGGACTGGCACCGATGCCGGCTCTGCAACTGGTCAATCAGCAGCAGCCGACGGCCGAGCTGCGTCCTCCGGCTGCAGGACAGACCGACGAAGACGACCTGATGCCCTATGACGTGCTGGACGTCATCGAGCGGGCAGCCATCCGCGACAAGTTGATGCCGTTGGAAGTCTTCGAACGTCTGCAGGTTCTGTTTCCCGAATCGTACTCCGCTTCCCAGCTGGGAATCTGGGTTGAGCGGTTCTTTCGTTTGTGGTCGCGCAACCAATGGAAGCGCGAGCGTTACGCCCCCTCCTTCCACCTGGACGACGAGAATCTGGATCCCAAGACGTGGTGCCGGTTTCCCATCCTTTCGGGAGGATTTGAACGAGAACTTGCTGCCCTGCGAACATTTGTCGCCGCCCTGCCAAGTGCGTGCGACGAGGATCGAGACGCCGCAGGAGCAACTCGCGGACACATCGTTTCCTAGGGCATTTGACCATGATGGCCAAGCAGTATTCCTACCGCTATCCGCGTCCCGCGATCACTGTCGACTGCGTCGTGTTCGGACTGGACGAAGAGGACCTGAAAGTGCTCCTGATCCAGCGCGGGAGCGAGCCGTTTCGAGGCGACTGGGCACTGCCTGGCGGATTCGTGCAACTGGACGAAACGTTGGATGATGCCGCCATGCGGGAACTGGCCGAAGAGACCGGCCTGCGAATCCGCTTCCTGGAACAGCTCTATTCGTTTGGAGCCATCGAGCGCGACCCGCGCGAACGCGTGGTGACAGTGGCGTATTACGCTCTTGTCCGGCTGAAGGAGCATCCGCTGCAAGCTTCTACGGACGCGCGCGATACCGCCTGGTTCTCCGCCTGTTGTCTTCCCTCTCTGGCGTTTGACCATCAACACATTCTGCAAACCGCTCTGGACCGATTGCGCAGCAAGGTCCGCTACCAGCCGATCGGTTTCGAGCTCTTGCCGCAGCAGTTCACGCTGCGACAGATCCAGCAGCTTTACGAGACGATACTGGGACGGACGCTCGACAAACGGAACTTCCGCAAGAAGCTGCTCGGGATGGGCCTCCTGGTGGAACTCGATCAATGGGAAACGGACGTCGCCCATCGGGCAGCTCGCCTGTATCGCTTTGACCGCCGCAAGTATCAAAGACTCAGCAAGCAAGGGTTCAACTTTGAAATCTGAAATGCCACTCGACGCAGGTTCGCCCACGCGTGACGCGTTGATTCTGGTCGATTTGCAGCGTGATTTCCTGCCGGGCGGTGCGTTGGCGGTTCCACGGGGAGATGAGGTCCTCGCCGTGGCCAATTCGCTGCAGCCTCATTTCCGCTGCGTTGTCACGACGCGTGACTGGCACCCGCCCGATCACGGCAGCTTTGCCGCATCCCACCCAGGCGCCAAACCCGGTGACGTCGTGGAGCTCAACGGGCTGCAGCAAGTTCTCTGGCCGGTCCATTGCGTACAGGACAGTCTGGGCGCCGAGCTGGCCGAAGGTCTGGAGCCGGTTCGCACGCGTTTCGACGTGGTGAAAGGAGTGCATGCGGACATCGACAGTTACAGCGCTTTCTTCGACAATGATCACCGTCACGCGACCGGCTTGGATGACTTGCTTCGCCGACAAGGCGTACGTCGGATCTTCGTGATGGGGCTGGCCACCGAATACTGCGTCAAATTCACTACGCTCGACGCGATTGGCCTGGGCTTTGAGACGTACCTGGTCCAGGATGGGTGCCGAGGTGTCGATCTGCAGGCCGGAGACGTGGCCAGGGCCTTCGATGTCGTGCAAGAGGCAGGAGTCATCATCACCAGCAGTGATGAGGTGGTGCAGATGCGAATCGGTCGGAAGGCGGCAGCCACTGGCGCCGTGGACTCCGATCCCGACCGTGATCTGCTCCTGGCCGAAACCGAACATCTTCGGCTGGTCCGTCGCAGAGGGTGGGATTTTGTTTGTCGCACCACCGCCAGCAGTGTCGTGGCCATCCTCGCCGTCACGCCGGAGAAGGAACTGCTGCTGGTCGAACAGTACCGCACTCCGTTGGGCCAACGCGTCATCGAGCTTCCAGCCGGACTCGTGGCCGACACCAGCGACACGCAAGCCGAAACGCTCGAAGACGCCGCACTGCGCGAACTGCTGGAGGAAACGGGATACCGCGCCGAAGCGGTGCGATGCGTTTTCACCGGCGCGTCTTCGGCCGGACTGACCAACGAAGAGACCAGTTTCGTGATCGCGTCAGGGCTGCAGCGTGAAACGGACGGCGGCGGTGACGCGTCGGAGAACATCACCGTCCTGCGTGTTCCTCTGGAGCAAATCGACTCCTGGATGCGGCAGCAAACCAAGGCCGGTCGGCTGATCGACGCCCGCGTCCCTTCAGGCCTCTACCTGCTGCAACACCAGTGGTAGCGAGCGACCCGACGTGTCACTTGCCCTGCGAGACGAACGAATACGCAGCAACAGGCTTCTTCGAGTCCAGCTTAACCGATGCGGACTTCTCAAGCAGTGAGATCCCCCGACCGCCCCCCAAATGAAATTGGCGCATCAGATAACGACAGACGAAACCGTAGGAATAAAGCACGCCGGCCGACACCGCCATCTCGCTGCCAGTGCGCAGCAGCATCAGATTGACCGACACGAGCAGCATGAGCCCCAGAACGTGGCGCAACGAAAACTGCAGCCTGGCGGGAGGTCGCACGGCCACGGCGCTGGAGAGCTGACGAATCGCTGCGATGGCGACAGGAACCGAGGCGACCGCATACAGCGTCACCAACGCGCCGATCGGCGCGCCAGCCTGCGCCGGACTCCACTGCAGTCCATAGATAATACAGAAACACACAACGGACATTGTGGGAGCCGACAGACCTGAATAGAACGCCCAGACGCTATCACGCCGAACCCCCCAAGCGACGATGACCAGGCCCGACAGACTCAGGATCGGCCCGCTGGCCACAATCGTCTCGATCTCCACCAGGGCGGCTAATGCGGCGCAGAGCGTCCCGATTGCCTGCAGGCACAGTAGCGTTCGCAGTACGTTCGTCATAATCGTTGCAGCCGGCAAAATTTCGCAGATGCTGGTCAGTCGGTCAGGAGGGTCGACGTGCACCTGAGGGCTACGTCTCTGCGTGATTCTATGCCTGGCCGTCACGAAGGGCAATTCTCCGCCGGCCCCATTCTCCCCAGCACGTGGAGCTCGCAGGAGCTCTCATCCCACCCCGGCCGCCCTGATGGCACGTCCCGTCGGCCTTCTCGCGGCATTCTCACGATACGGCACTGGATCGCGCCGGATTTGCGTTCTATGCATTTACGATGGCTATGTCCGCTGCGGGAGGTGCGACTACTTGCGGCGGCGTCCAAACGACACGTTGATTCTGCTACAGCACGCTTCCACGACACATTGTCCTGTCTTGCAGAAACGCACCTGCAGCAGGCGCCACAAAGGCATCTGGATCTTCTTTCATGAGAATCCGCACCCGCCTTATCCTCGCCTTCACGGGCTGTGGTCTTGCTCCCTTGGTCATTCTCGCCTTATTCACCCATTTCTCTGTTCAACGCGAAAACGCCCACCACGCAAACGTCAGTTCCAGTGCCTCACAGACAGTCGCTCAGCGAGTTGCCGATTCGGCCGCGGTAACGCACGAAATATCTTCCAACATGCTGCAAGTCGATCGGGCTTCAGACCATACAGCCCAGGGCGCATCGACCACGCGCAGTTCCAGCCAGCGTCTGACGGTCGTTGCGCAAGAACTCCAGGCATTAGTAGCCCATTTCAAGACCACCTGATGCGCCAATGACCCGTCCCTGCTGCCCGGTTGCCGACACGCTCCGACCGAGCCCCGATCCGACAGACCAGGCCAGACGACCGTCATGCGGCATGAGCGATAAGGACCGGGAAGCTCGGGCCCCCCCCGCGATGGCTCCACACTCTCCCGCTAGCCGGCGGACGACGATTCGGGAATGAAGTTGCCATAGCCCCCTTGCGGATTGGCCCGCAACGTCAACCACGCCCAGAGTCGCCGCCGCAACTCACCGAGAAACTCCCATTCGCGGCCCAGTTGCAGTGGCTGTGGTGGAACGGTTTGTCCTGTCTCGTAATGCAGTAGGCTGATGTCGCCACGCTGCCAGGTCCGCAGCACGCCAGCGAGATCGCGAGAAATCAGCCTGCTGGCATCCGTGACAAGGAGCACAGCGGCAAGTCGCTGCTGATGAAGAAACAGAGCCGACGGAAAATCGGTCGTAAAGACGATCGAACGATTGTCAAAACTACCCGCTGTCGGTGCAGTCAACGGAAGGTTGCGGTGCGCGTCCAACAGAAATGCAGGGGGAGCATCGAAAGGGAGTGACAGCTGTGCAAGCTCGGGGGTGCTCCGAACCAGCGTGTCAAGAATGCTCCCAACGTCAATCACACCGCTTCCGGACCCCGCCGGCGGTGGACAGGCATTGAACAAAGGAACGGGGCGGTATCCGAGCCGGGCCAGCGCCATCCCGACCGCCACGGAGTCGACGCCGGGTAATTCGACGACGATCGCCGTGCGATTGGTGAAGGGTGGCGCCCAATCCACGTCGGCCAATACAGGCGGGGCGACTCCACAGTCACGCTCCACAAAGTGCGCAAAAAGTACCGGCTTGACCCATGGTGACCAAATACTGTCACTGGGGGACCACACGTCGAACAGTTTATGTTTCTCCATTCGTTTCCCCGCCCCTATTCATGTGTCAAGAGTCTGTTGGAGCCCGAGGCACCTCACTCACGTGATCCGAGAATCGTCATTCGTGCCATCATCGACCAATACCGCCACATCGACGGCAGCATAATCAACGATCGTATGATGACTCAGGCGTCCGTAGATACCGACAGCCGTTCCATCGACAGTATATACTCCGACGCAGGGATACTTCGTTCCCCATGGTGTGTCTAAGGGCAACGCTTCAAAGCGACGCTGCGCCACCCAGGTCCCCGGACACGCGCGTGCCCACCAATTGGCCAGCCGCCAGCGGGATGGAGACGTCCGACCACGAATCGTGACCGTATCACCGGTGTTACAGAATGCCGTCTTGAGTAGCCAGTCATCGTCACCTCTCAAGCGAACATCGCGAGGGTCACGAGTTTCTGGGAGCAAAGTGCGCCACGTCCGCATGGGCACCTTGATCGATTCCCAAACCAGCGGAAAGCGTTTGCTTTCCGCAATCAAGGCGTTTCCCGGAGCGCACACCGGAGTTATTCCCCCACGAATGAACTTGCTCCAGTCGCCCGGTAGACACGGGAGCCACTCTCCTTGATAGAACCGTACGATGCCAGTCACCGATCCGTGGTAGCCATCTGTCCCAAGGTGCGCGGACCCGTTGTGCCAGCGGAGTTGTCGCGGGTGAGCGCGCAGGGTCTTGATGCCGCACGCCGCCAGCTGATTCGCCAGATACGCCACAACTTGCTGGTCCTCCAAGTAGCCTGTAGCAGCCAGCAGCGCAACTGGTCCGGCACCGCTTCGTCGAGCAAGGGCAGTCGCCACTGCCTGTCCGGGATCGCCCACAGTGCGCAGATGAGGAAACTCCCGAGCCATCAAACGCGTGAAATACCCGGCTTCGCAGTAACCGCCCGGTACGTCCGTATTAGCCTCGGAGATTCGCCAACCGTCACGCGTCCAGTGGAAATCGAACCGAATCACCCGCGCCGCTGCCGGCGTGAGAGCCAACTGCTGGTCGGCCAGCAGGCGGACAATCCGACGAGGCAACCCGAGCCGTCGGAGCAATGCGGGCCTGCGCAACACTTCCTCTTCCGCCTCCATCACTTCAGCAGCCAACTGCTCGGCCCAGCTCCCCAGTTGACGCCATGTTCCGCTCGAGAGCACGAGTGCAAAGGAGGCCAACGTCGGTATGTCCCCAACCTGCGGGTCCCATTTGCAGCTGTCCAGGATCAACCGTCGGCGGATGTCGGCAAAGCGATTACCATCCACAGGTTCCGTACATTGGCAGATCTCTTCGCATCCAGTCAACAGCGAGGACGCGTCAGAGCTCACTGGACTTTTCAACGACATGCGTGAACCACCATTCACTCTACCACCAGCCCAAATGGACAACCCATGCCAACGCCATCACTACATATACCACGCCCGGAATTCCAGCCAGCCAGTTCGGCAGCATCCGATTGAGCGATGGCCGCGTGAATCTCTCCACAACTGCTGCTACGGCCCACAGCGCCAGGAGTGGCCAAGCTTGCCAGAGGAAATCGCGCCGTGTGGCATCCCATGATTCCCAGTGGCCCGCGACAGCTCGTCCTAGAACTAACCCCGACGCGGTGAAGAAGCCTGCCGCGCGTGAAGCACTGGGAACATCCCGCTCGATCGAGACGCTGGCCCCAAGACCGGTCACCGTCGCCAAAGAAATCCACAGCAATGCAGCAGCGGCAAGGGCAAGCAGCAGCGGACCGAGCGTCGTGTAGATGGTTGGTCCCGACCCAATGTTGGCTCCCGCCACCAGCAACGTGACGCCAATCCATAATCCACAGACAGCACAAACCACGGCACGATTGCGTTGCATCACGCCGTTGTCGAGTGGATCCCAGGCCGCCAGACTCCCTGACCAGGTCACGCCGGCCAGAACGACCCCCCAGACCGAGACGAAGAGGGCCTGATACCCCAGGTTCGAACGCACTTCTTCATCGGCATAATGGCGCAGTACATATGTGAGCAAGACCAGACATCCTGCCCAGGTCAGCAGGAGTGGCGTGCGCAGGCGATGCGGCTTGCTGAGCGAACTCAATCGCATTGCGGCGACGATCCAGCGGCTCCAGGCCACCACCGCCCAAAGCCCATTGATGAGCAGAAGAATCGTCTCGTCACCTGACATGCTCAGCCAACCTCCCAGTCACGATCTCACCTGGCTCAAGACAGCGAACCGGAACTGCACGACTGACTGACACCAAGACAAGAGCATTTCGTGCGGAACCGGACAACCGACTATCCAACGGTCACCCAAACAACCGGTCCCTCTGGCACTCACCGCTCCCAGGATACAGAAGAGTCCGATAAATGGCCTCAAATCGTACGCGACCTATACCCCCGAAGGAAGAGGCCGCCGGGGAATTTTGGCGCAGGAAGTGTTAACCCTCGGCGCCAGTGGAGAGAGCAGGCGTCCCTCAATCTCCGTCGTCCCTTGTCGCGTCCTGTTGATTCTCGCTGCCCGCCGCATCTGATTTGCGGAAGAAGGGGAGCTGAAACATCGGTGTGCGTTCTTTGCGTTGCAGGTCGACCTGGGCGCGAAGCACAAGTCGATCGGGGTATTTGACGAGCCGGGCCTGCAGACCGCGGAACCAATCAAGTGGCGGAGTGACGTAATCGGGCGGCACCTCATAATTGGCCTCGGTCGGCCACGCCGTGGATTGCCAGACTTCGGCGGCACCATGGGAGACAAGCTGATATTGGCCGCCTAGCGTACAGATCAACTGTGCTGCGAGCAGCTGCTGGGCAACCTGCAGCGCGTCTGCCGGCGCGACCTTCAGCTGTTGCGTCAGAACACCGAGAAACTGGGCATTCGCGACCGAGATTTGTCGTGCACGCTCATAGCCCAAGGCATTGAGCCACTCGCGGAACTGCGATCGGCTCAAATCCCCCACCTCCACACGCACATGCGCCGGATCGTCTTCCTCGACAAACCCCAGTTGCTGACTCACGTCCTCCAGGATGGAGCGTTCCAACGCCAACACGGAAAACCCTCGCCCCTGCCACCGAGTCAGTCCCAAGGGAAGATCAGAAAAGCCATCCTGATCCGGCGGTGCGGCGAATCCCAGTGGAAGCACGTCCAAGAAGCCCGGCTTCGGCCAGGCGCCCAGATAGCCAGGCACAGTACGCACGATCTGCAAAAACCGCAGAATCTCGGCCTGCCCCGGCTGCGAGAGGGGCGGCCGATCTTGAATGCCCAGCAGCAGCCGGTGCGGGGGAACCGAGGGGAACATCATGCCGCCCCGCACGGCCGCGTCGATCAAGACGATCGTGTTGTCCGGTGGCACCAGTCGATGTGCCGATGGCTCTCCCAGGGCCGACATGAGCACTTCGTACTTGAAGTTGTCCATCGGTGTCACGAAGGCGTCCATCACGATGCGTTCCTGGCCCGGCTGATCCAGGGCGAACCGCTTCATGGCAACCAGTACCGGATCGACTTGTTTCCAGTTCTCGGCGTAATAGCTGGCCAGCGTCAGGTAGTGTTCGCGTTCGGCGGCCGATATTCCTGCAATCGTCATGTCGGGCACTGGCATGAAGAACCCACGCGTTCCGCGCAGCGAATCGTTCAGCCCCTGAGGAGTTACCACGACTTGACTGCCATCGGGTCGACGGTCGAAGCTGGCAGGAAGCAGCTGCGCCCGCACCAGCTCGTCCTTGCCGTCCGCCGGCACTCCTTCGGCGCGTGCGGCCAACTGTGCCAGCTGCATCAATTCGATCTCAGCCGCGGCGCGCATCCGCCGCCCCAATTCCACCTGATAGTGCGGACTGAGCAGATTACGAAAGAATGCTGAGGAGAAATAGGCAAAGATCGTATCGTCGCGGCTCGTCGGAACAACGCTCCGCGCGTAACGAAACTCCGCGTTGGCCCCCAATCCCCCCTGCCCCTTGGCAACTTCCAGAAACCGCTCGACGATCACGTGCGAGTTCGTGACCAGGTGATAGTTGCCGTCCACCAGGTAATAGGACCGCAGCTGATTATCCGGTGTCGACAGGAACGATACCTCACGCTCTGCAATCCGCACCGTAGTCAACGTCGCACCGTTATCCTGTTGGCGGAGCAGTGCTTCCTGACGCTGCCGGACCAGATCGCCTCCGAGCAGGCTGCCTCTGGCTTCAAACACGACGCCCAGCGCCGCTCCCTCGCGCGTGAACGTATCGAGCCCGATCAGCGCGAAGTCGGCAATCGTTTGCGGACCAAGCAACTCGGCTAACACCCCCTGCTTGAGTGCCAGCTGATCCTGCACGCGCTGGTTCACCTGCGTTTCATAACCGCGCTCGGCGAGCATATTGCCGATGTTGCCTCCATAATCCTGCATCAGGGCGTTCAGCCAGAGGAAGTTGGAGTAGAGTCCGAACCGCACGTAAAAGCACTCCTCGGGTACCCGCATCGCCATCGGCTCGATGTCCACGTCGTTCGCCACGACCGGAAGTTCCGCTGAATGCCAGGACACCCCCGGCGGCAAGGGCAGGTTAGCTTCCTGGAGCGATGGCAGCGTCCCGAGTGCGGCGGCTCGGAACACTTCCCCGCGGATTGATTCGGCACCGCTGAGTATCTCCAGCGTCTGTCGTCCTTCGCTCTTGCGTGCGTCTTCGGCCAGACGCGCCAACAGCGGTTCGTCCAACTGCAGGCGCCGAGCGAGCATGGAAGTGAGATAGGCTTCCAACACCGGCGGTACCCCGCTGTCGCCGCTCAGATCTCCGAGCATGGCGTGGTAGCTTCGCCACCAGCGCCGCAGAATGCGGGTATAGACCGGCCCCCGACGTGACGTGGGGTTGACCTGGACTCTCTGGCGGGTCGGTGTGCCAATGGTGACCTCAAACGGCGTGTTCCCCTGAAACAGGAACGTCACGGTCACGTTCCTTGGTGGAGGAGCTCCGCCCCCGAGGATCCGACGCAGCACGCCACTGGTGACGGCCGGATAGAAGACCCGCCCCTGTTCGTTCTCCACCACAAAGGAGGCTCTTCCGGCTGGAAGTCCAACGTCCTCAGCCGGGAACGGCAGAGTGACTTCCGCCACGCCGAACGGCGCCCCGGTCACCGCCTCAACCTGTTGAGACCGAGCCGGTGCGGCAAACAACAGGACGGCCAGGCCCGTAGAGAGAGCCGATAGACACAGGTGCGGGTTGATTCGCTGAGGCATTCCGGTTGGCTCCAGACTGTAGGTACGCGGTGACTTGCCCAGGCACTCCGGCGAGCGGACGGCTTCGCCTCGGGAGCCTGACGGACGGCAAAGCAGGGCAATCGCTGTGCCACTGCTCCTGCAGGACTGTGGAAGTCGTCCGAATCCAGGCGCCTGCGGTCATGATTCTCGCTGCAGCCGGATGGGTCAAGTGGGCCGCGACGCTTCGGCGATGAGTCGACCGCCACCGGTTTTCAGCCAGTTGACCTTCACCCTACAATAGCGTCGCGGCGGCACCCAGCCGTCCACTGAACAGGACCTCGCATCGTCACCACTCACAGCAGCTCTTCGCTATGCTCGGCGATCGCTCGCTGATGCATCCCGAGGATAGGGGAACCAACATGATACGACGGGCCAATTTCCATACGCTCCGCCCCCTTCTCTGCCTGCTGCAGGCCCGTTCTAGCTGCCTTGCCAGTTGGCTTGGCCTGTTCCTGTGTGCCGCTGGTTGCTCGTCGCAAGCCACGCCACTCCCACTCGAGACCGTGCTGGTCAGCACCCGCGCTACCACAAGCGAAGGTACTTCGGATAATTCCAACGCATCCGCTTCCAACGCTCAGCAATCGCAGGAATCGGCTGAGCCTGCCGGCGCGGCCGCAGGTGTGCCTCCCTATGCGGCGGCTCTGGGTGAATTCAACCGCGGTGCGGCCCTGTTGGAGCAGTATGAGTATGCCCAAGCAGCACAGGCCTTCATGAAGGTCCTCGAAATGGAACCGGATTGGAGTGCCGCTCGGTTTAACCTCGCTCTGGCTTACGTCAATATGGCGGGAGAAAACAAGCCGGAAAAGCGGCTCGGCCCTTCGGCAGACATGACGGCCGGCGCCTTGTCCAACTTCGAATCACTGCTCAAGGACAGTCCCGACAACGTGCGGTACCTGTACTGCCTGGGAAGACTTAAGGCCTGGCTGGGAGAATCCGAGGAGGCTCTGGACTGTTTCGAGCGTGCTTACACGCAGAACCCGACTGATAACTTTCTGGCATTCTGCTACGGTCAGGCGTTGAGCACCATGGATCGCTTCGATGATGCCATCAAGGTTATGGAACCACTGGTGCAGCGCGATCCTGGTTTCATCTCGGCCGTGCACAAGCTCTCCACGCTCTACGTGCGGACCCGACGTATCAAGGAAGCCAAAGCACTACTAGTACAACACGGCAAACTGATGGACCAGGAATTGGCCGTAGGATCGTTTGTGGTGGACGACAAGTACGGCATGGCTGGCAAGTACACGCTTGCCCTCGGCCCCGACGGTCTCCCGCTGCCCACTCGAAAAGCTGAACCGGTGCGGCGGATTCTGTTTGCACCAGATCCGCAGCGACTCGACATCAAGTTGCCAGGCTGGGACTATGCCGGTGGCCGGATTTCGCTCACCGGAATCGCGGTGGCAGATATTGATGGGGACCAGGACCTGGATCTCTTGCTCACGTCCGCCGAGCCGGAGCAACCCGGGCTGGCCACGATCTTCGTCAACGACGGGAAAGGACACTTTGTGCGCACCGCGGATATCGCGCAGCAGGTGGTCGCGGCGTGCTTCGGCGATATCGACAATGACGGCGATGCCGATCTGTGGCTCGGCCGTGCCGGCGCCGATCAGGTGCTGCTCAACGACGGTCAGGGACATTTTTCGGGCTCAGATGATGCAAACATCTCGGGGCCGGATGTGCTCACGCCGGTGCCCCGTCTGTGCGACTTCGACAGCGATGGTGATCTCGACCTGCTGGCCTTTCGCTGGACCAGCGGCCACGTACCGGCAGATGGCAAGGAGATTGCCGCGGCTTCCAGCGTCTGGCTCAGCGGCGCTGATGGCACGTTCGTCGATCAGGCAGCAGAACTGGGGCTGCAACTGCCGAACACCCCTCTGGCAGCGGTCGTAGTGGACGACTTTGATGACGACTTCGATCTGGATCTGATCGCTTTCCCCAGCCAGGGCCAGCCGGTCTGCTGGGTCAATTATCGCGCCGGGCAGTATCGTCTGGCCAATGCTGATGAGACGCAGCTCAACATCGGCGGGGCGCTGAGTGCCACATCGGGCGACCCCAACAAAGATGGGCACCGAGACCTGTTAGTCTTCACGGCGGAGGGCACGCGGCTCTTTCTCAACGACGGTCGTTTCCACTTCACGGAGGATGAGGCGTTTGCAGCCACAGCCGGGCGTTCGGGTGGGACGGGGGGGCAATTTGCCGATCTGGATAACGATGGCGATCTGGACATCGTCGTGGCAGATGCTCACCGCGAGGATGGCACTCGGGGCCCTGCCCTGCTCATCAACAACTGGCCAGAAAGAGAATATCTCAATGCAGCGCACGTTGACGCCGGTATCCTGTTGTCGGCGGTAGTGACTCCTCGCGGGGCCTCCTGCGTCGCGGCCGATTTCAACGGTGACGGACGCTGCGATTTGCTGCTGGCGCCTGTGGGAGAGACGCCAATGCTCCTGGAAAACGTCACACCGGGTGGCAACTGGATCGAGCTGGACCTGACTGGCAAGCGCCCGCAGGACCCCGTCTCGCGTTCGGCCAATTCGGCTATTGCTGCCCGTGTGGAACTGCGTTCGGGAACGCTCTTTCAGCAATACATCGTAGGCGGCTCGTCCGGCCCCGTGGCGTCCCAGCCGCTGAGAATTCACGCCGGGCTGGGCGACTACACCAAGGTCGAATGGTTGCGCATCGTCTGGCCGGACGCCATTCTCCAGGGTGAAGTGGAAGTGGCCGCCAACCGATTATTGCCGGTGGACGAGATTTCTCGCAAACCGTCGTCCTGCCCTTACCTGTTTGTCTGGGATGGATCTCAGTTCGCCTTCGTGGCTGACTTTGGCGGCGTCGGAGGACTGGGCTACTACCTGGGCCACGGCCACTATGCGCGGCCGGACTCGACGGAGTATCTCCCACTTCCTCAGCTCGTACCCTTGGATGGACATTATGTTCTTCAGGCGTTGACGCCACTGGAGGAGATTACCTATTTCGATGAAGCCAAGCTGCTGGCCGTCGACCATCCGCAGGGGACGGAGGTGTTTCCCAACGAGATGATGGCCATCAGCGTTTCGCCGCCGGAGTTTGAGCTGTTTTGTTTTTCCAGCCGTATGAGACCGCTGCGCGCCACCAATCACCTGGGCCAGGACGTGACGGATCAGGTTCAACGCCCGGACCGTCAGTATGCCGGCGCGACCGACCGCGACCACCGGTTCATCGGTTTGGCCAAGCCTCACCACGTGGAACTGGATTTCGGCGATCAGCTGGCGGCACTTTCGTCGCAGGCAAGAATCGTCCTGTGCCTGCAGGGCTGGGTGGAATATGGCTATTCGTCGACCAACTATGCGGCGAGTCAGGCTGGGCTGCGTTACGAGGCCCCGACGCTCGAAGTGTGGCGCGACGGTCAGTGGGTCGAACTGCTGCGCGAAGTCGGCTACCCGGCAGGCATCAATCATATGATGACCGTGGAATTGACCGGGCGGTTGTTACCGGGCGATCAGCGTCTGCGCGTTTCCAGCAACATGGAGTTGTACTGGGACGAGGTCTTCCTGGCCCTTCCTGATCCAGCCGCCAAGGTACAGGTGAACGAAGCGTCGGCCCGCGAAGCCGATCTGCACTTCCGCGGCTATCCGCGTGAATACTCTCCCGACGGCCAGCATCCGAATCTGTGCGACTACCACAACCTCGATCGCAGCGTGGGCTGGAAATTGATGGCCGGCGACTACACCCGCTACGGGGATGTCCGTCCGCTGCTCGACCAGACCGATGATTGCTACGTGATCATGAGTCATGGTGAGGAAATTACGCTGCGATTCGCCGTCGACGACTTCGGCCCGGTTCCTGACGGTTATCAGCGGTCGTTCATCCTGAAGGCCGACAGCTACTGCAAGGATATGGACCTGTACACTGCCTATCCCGAGACGGTCGAACCGCTCCCGTTCCACGCCATGAGCGGCTATCCGTACGGTCCCGGTGAGCAGTATCCGGATACCCCACAGACGCGAACGTACCGCGACACATGGAATACTCGTCGCATTGACAATCGTTAGCCGGCGGAGTCTGGTGTAGCGCAACTGATAAGCTCGACATGAACAGAGACAATCAGTCGCTCGGCGCCCTCGACCAGTGGCTGGAAGAAACTCCTCGTATGACTGAGACGATCACGCGTTACTACGCCGCCGCCTGCCAGATCGACCTGCCGAATCCCAGGCATCGCGATGAGATTCCGGCGCGCGTGCAGACCATGTTGAACATGATCTCGTACGCGGTCACTGGTTACGCCCCTTTCCACGACGTGCGGCTGATCGTCTTCCCCGAATTCGCTCACGCCGCTCCCATTTATCCGACCGTGGAAGAATTGCTCGATTCTCTGGCGGTCCCCATACCCAATGAGCATACCGATCGATACGCGCGCAAGGCACAGGAACTGGGGATCTACATCCAGACCGGGACGTTTCTGGAAGCAGATCCGAAATGGCCAGGGCATGTGTTCAACACCACCTGCCTGATCGGCCCCGACGGGCTCATGACCCGCTATCGCAAGGTCCATCCTTGGCTGCCGTGGGAGGTGCATACGAGTCCGCACGACTTGAGCGGCTATGACGAGCCCTTGTTCCCTGTCGCCGACACCCCCCTGGGGCGACTTGGCGCAGCCATTTGCTACGACTGGCTCTTTCCCGAGGCGATTCGGCAGCTGGCCCTCGGCGGCGCGGAAGTGCTGATCCGAGTCTCGGCCTATATGGATCCCTGGGGAACCGCCGCTCCCATGGACTGGTGGACCCTGGTCAATCGGATGCGAGCGATCGAGAACATGTGTTACGTGGTCGCGTCGAATCAGTCGGCAACACTTGAGAATTACCCGCCCTTCAGTTGGCCCGGCGGAAGCATGATCGTCGATTTTGACGGGCGCATCGTGGCGCAGGCCGAACCCGGCGCCGGCAGCCGGATTGTTGTGGGTCCCGTGGACGTCGCAGCGCTGCGGCACGAACGCCAAAGAAGGCAGGGGCACCACGTGCTCGCTCATCTGCGGAGCGAAGCCTATCCCGCCTACCAAAGTCCGATCTATCCTGCCGGTCTGGCCAGCACGAGAACGATCACTCCCGAAGCGAACGATGCCGCCACGACGATTGCCCGGCAACGATTGCGTCAGCGCGATCCATGACACGCCACGCGACGCGATGGTGGCCGCGCGGTCGCGCAGACCTGTGGCCGCGGTCGCGCAGACCGCGGGGGAAG
>JBGSHS010000181.1:0-8578 GCA_041752115.1 Pirellulaceae bacterium
GCCGCGGCCGCTCCTCCGCTCCTCTCACGTTGAGAGAAATTGCTGTGGACGGAGTCTTCTCACGGCGCTATGATCCCGGCCCGACCTGTCGCTGGAGAAAATCCCCCGGGAAAGGAGACGCGCCGTGTCAGCTTGGACGTATTATCGGATGGCTTGGGCGGCGATCGGGCTGGTCGTCGCTCTGGGTGTAAGTGCTAGCACGGCGAAAGGTGAAGAAGCTTCCCAGGCTGCCCCGGCAGACGAAGTCTCGACTCCTGACCTCACCGCCGCCGGACACCACTTGCGAGCCGCCGCTCAGTACTTTCGCCAGTCCGGTCGCGTGGAACTTGCCGAGCAACTGGAAGCCGAAGTCGATCGGCTGGCCAGACAGCAATCCTTGACCGAGAAACAAGAGCAACTGCGTCTGCTGCAGCAGCAAATCGACCGGCTCAAAGAACAGCTCGGTCAGAACCACCAGGTCCTCCTGCAGCTAAAACTCGTCGAATGCCAGTTGACCGACCAGACACCGACAATGGAACAACTGCTCGACAAAGTCGAGAGCGCCCCAGAAGAGGCGAACGATATCGATCGTCATAACACCAACTGCGTCTTGAGCGACCTACAGACGGTCAACAAGATCATCACGGAACTCTGCGCGCGCAAACAGGCCCGAGTGCTGGCAGAACCCAAACTCGCCACAGTGAGCGGCCGTGCCGCCTCACTGCGCGTCGGTGGTGAAGTACCGCTGCATGCGAACCACACCGCGGATCGCCCCCCCAAGAGCGTCCAGATCGGAACCAGCGTCGACGTATACCCGCGCGTTCGTGCGGACGGGGTCGTCCAACTCGAACTGAAATTCCAGCACAGTGAACTGGACCAGTCTCTTTCCGAGGAGGCTGACGGCTCAGATTCCCCCCAAGTCAAGACGCGAGCCATCAACACCCTGCTGGAAATCGAGAACGGTCAGACGTTCGTCATGGGCGGACTGGTACAGTCGGCAGGTCATTCGCAAGAATCAAGCAGTCGATCGGTCGGGCTGCTGCTGGTCGTCACAGCGGAGCTGGTTGAGCCCTTGGCGCAGGTACCTCAGCCCAGGATGCTGCGATAGTGACAATCCGACAGAGATCTGCAGATTGTGCGAACGGCAGCCGCGGGGTGTAGAAGGGAGTGAAAAGCGAGAGCGCCACGCCGCACCTTCGTGAGCGGCGCGAAGTCGTGATTCTCTCACTTGGTAATCGGACATTCCTTGTTCGATATTCTGCGGTTCAGATGCCACCGTGGCCGGCGCGGACGGTTCGACCTGTATGAGTCGCTAAACGATCCATGTCGTTTGTCTGGCTGAGAGGTCTGAGCAGCGTTGCGCGGGTGTTAGCCGGCGACGGAGCCGGCGCTATTCTCTTAGAAACGAACAAGAAACCACGGCGGCGGGCCGAGAGACCCTAGGATGTGCGGGGTGTTTGACGCTGCTGCTGACGCTTTTTGTCGGCTTCTTAGCGTGGTGAGGTAGTGGATAGGACGTCACGCACTGAAGTGCGAGCTACGACGTGCTATGCGTGCTACGGCCCGATGCAGTACAGCTTATCGTTGGTGCGTACGAACAGATTCCCGCCTGCCGCGACAATCGACGACCGAATCGGGCTCTCCGAACGTTCGCTCATCGAAATCTCCTGCAGCACGTCTCCACTGGCAGCGTCCAGGATCACGACCAGTCCGGAGAAGTTGATCAGGTAGATCTTGCCATCGGCCACCAGCGGGGACGCCTCGAACTTGTCGCGAGACTGCAAGGTCGTGGTCCATTTCACCTTCCCCGTAGTGGGCTCAACGCGCGAGACACAGCGGCGCAGATCACTCAGGACGAAGAAGTCGCCATCGTAAAAGGCCGGCGTCGGCACGTCGCTTGTGACCGCCCGCACCTCCCGGCTGACCCACACAATGGCACTGTCATCGAGTGTCCCTTCACCGCCCGCACGGATGGCATAGATCGGGTCGCTCTTGGGAGCGCACGCCAGAATCACATCGCCTCCCGCAACTGGAGATGGTACCAGTCTCCAATGTCCGATACGTTCAGGGTTCCACGTTCCCCACCGCCACAGTTCCTTCCCGGTAGCTGGATCGTGACCGGTCAGACAGTCTCCTCCTGCCACGAGAATTTCCGTGCGACCGTTGTAAGTCCAGGGGACGGGTGACGTGAACGCCTCTCTCGATTCCGCATATGCCTTGCTCGGCCGAATGACGCGCCACAGCTCGTTGCCCGTACGGGGCTCCAGCGCCAGGATGTACGACTCGATCTCGCCTTCCGAAGTCCCACGACCTCGCGCCGGCTCATCGCGTTGCAGCACCTGAAGGTACAGCAGGTGGTTCCACAACAGTGGTGTCGAACTGAACGTCCACTGAAAAGCAAACTCGCCGTAGTCTTTCTGGATGTCACGCTTCCACAGCTGCTGACCGTCGAAGTCGTAGGCCACCATCAAGCCGTTGCCGTAGAAGAAGACAACCACCTTTCCATCGGTGACCGGAGACGGCGAAGAGTAGGTGCTGCGAGTATCCTGCCTCGTTTCGTCGGCCACCTCGTGCCGCCAGACCAGCTGGCCACTATCGCGACGCAGACACATCGCCAGCAATCGATTCGACTCGGCATCCGTGCTGGAGAGGAACACGGAGTCGCGGCAGATGATCGGCGTGGCGGCGCTCGGACCGGGCAGATCGGCCACCCAGCGAATGTTCTCGTTGCCACGGGGGTCCCACTGGCTGGGCAGGTTCGTTTCTTCACTGGAGCCGTTGTAGGACGGCCCGCGCCAATGCGGCCATTCGCTGGCCGACAGGGATAGTGCACCAATGACAAACCACACGGTGAAGATCGTGGACTTCATCATCTGTCAGTTGCTCCGTTTGCAGTAGGTAGCAGTTGTCCGTCGACTGGTCTCATCACCGCATCGCCGTGGTGCAGGCGGCCAAGCGTCTCTGAGACGGTGAGTTCCCGGGCTCAAGTGGCCCGCCTGTCGCAGCCCATCACTTCCAGCCCACCCCTATGGTCGGATGCTCGTCTTGCTTTGTCAACGCTTGACACCCCCAAGCCAACGATCTGCCGGGACCACTTCCAGAACCCCGAGACCCTGGCCCTGGGGGGGATTCCGACAGGAGACGATAGAAGATCGCACACGGAGGGAACGTCAACGGGCGCCAGAAACGATGCGGCTCCCCTCACTCACGCCCCGTAAATTCCCGCTGCTCTGTGCGACATGATGGACGCCATCACTCGTCAGGCGAGCACCGTGAAGCAATCGAGTTGGTCCACCAGCGACTCGATTGCCTCGTCGTCCAACAGTGGGCACTCGCGGCTCAGCAGCACCAATTCGGGACGCTGCTTGCGCACGGTCTGGATCAACGATGGCAAATTGGTGATCGGCTGTGGCAAGAGGGTGACTTGCAGCCGCGTGGCTTGTGAACGTTCCATGGCATCGCGTGTCAGTTGCCGCAACGTGACCCGGTCGAAAGCCAGCAACAGGATCACGAGCGGTCGCAGGTGCTTCTGGGCGACTGCTTCGGCAATCTCCCACGCTCGTCGGCTATGCGGTGAGGTATCGATCATCACCAGCACGGGGCGGATTGCGCCACGCGGACGCAGGCTGGTTGGAGGGCGTACCGACGGCGCATGGCTGCGACAACCGAAGAACACGACATCGGTCTCAGAAGTCGCCAGGAGCACGCGTTGCAGGACGCGGCCCGAAGCCACCGTAAACGTGCAGTGAATCTGAGCCGATTCGGCTCGATGGAACATGGCCTGCCGCAGCTGATCCGCTTTCTGTTGCATTGCCTTCCGCATCGACTCGGCATCGATCTGCCGCACGGCTCCCGAACCCGTAGCGATTTCGTTGACAAACGGCAGTTCAGCCATGCGGAGCAGACTGACATCCTCCAGGTACAGCCCCTGCAGTTCCGCCTCCAGATCGACAGCCAGATTGACCGCCGCTTCCATCGTCTCCGGCCCCGCCGAGGCATCGTCGATGGCCACAAGCACACTGCGAATCGTGCGCCGTTTGCTGAGCTGAGAAGTCATGATTTGTCTTCTTTACTGTGAAGAGACAACTGCCGACGGATGTCAAAGAGTTCTTCCAGTCGAGCCGCCACACGCTGGTTGACTGTCCCCGCCGGATATTCCCCCGCTTCGTTCAACTCGCCCGCCGGAACGCCGGTGAGCAACGAGATCGCCTCATCCACTGTTTCTACTGCGTAGAGATGGAACCTCTCCTCCACCACCGCATCGACCACGTCCTGACGCAACATCAGGTGCTTGACGTTGCTCCGCGGTATCACGACCCCCTGATCACCAGTCAATCCTCGCGCGAAACAGACATCGTAGAATCCTTCGATTTTGTCGTTCACGCCGCCGATCGGCTGGACCTGTCCCCGCTGATTCACACTGCCGGTCACCGCCAGGGATTGCTTGATCGGCAGATTGGAGAGCGCGGACAACAAGACGGACAGTTCGGCCACCGAAGCACTGTCTCCGTCGACCCGGCCATAGGACTGTTCGAAAACCAGGCTGGCGGCGAGGGACAGGGGACGCGTCTGAGCAAATCGCGTCGCCAGAAACGACGAGAGAATGAGCACTCCTTTGCTGTGGATCGCTCCCCCTAAGTCCACTTCCCGCTCGATGTCAATCAACTCGCCCTTTCCCAGCCGGACGGTGGCCGTGATGCGCGACGGCTGACCAAAAGAAAAGTTGCCCATGTCGATGACCGACAGCCCATTGACCTGACCAACCGATTCCCCTTGCGTGTCGATCATTACCGTCCCCCGCGCAATCTGTTCGTGGACCTGACACCGGACCCGATTGGCGCGATAGACCTGTTTGGAAATCGCCAGATCAACATGCGCGCGGGAGACGATCTTCGCCTGCTGCGTGGAAGCCCAATAGTCCGACTCGCGCAGCAGATTGGCAATCGACTGCATGCTGGTCGACAGCTTCTCCGAGTCTCCCGCCAGGCGAGCACTCTGCTCCATCACCCGCGCCACAGCAGAACGATCGAACGCTCGATAACCCTCCTGTCGCGCCATCGTCGCGATGTAGCGGGCATACAGCTCACAGTTCTCCGGCGTGCGATCCATCTGTTCATCGAAGTCCGCGGCTACCTTGAACAGCTCGGCAAAATCCCGGTCGTACTGATAGAGCGTGTAATACAGCATCCGATCACCGACCAGAATCACTTTCACCTTCAACGGTATCGGCTGCGGCTCGAGCGACACTGTACTGATCAAACTCAACGCATCGCCCAGCGACTCGATCCGCAACTCCTTGGTGTTCAGAGCCCGTTTGAGTCCTTCCCAAGCATATGGCTGTTGCAGGACCTTGAGCGCATCCAGCACCAGGTATCCGCCATTGGCTCGGTGCAGCGCACCGGGCTTGATCAGCGTGAATTGAGTCACCAGAGTCCCCATCCGCGACTCGTGCTCAGCGCGTCCCATCAGATTCTGGTAGCTCGGATGGTTCTCAAACACCACCGGCGCCCCACGCGTGTCGCTGTTGTCGACCAACAGATTCACCTGGTAGCGGTGGAACTCCGGTTCGTGCGCGACCTGCAAACCCAGCACGGCCCCGGGATTCTCTTCCTGAGGTTGAAAGTCCTCCGAATGCTCCACCACATCGCGCTCCAACGCGTCGAAATACTCCAGCACCGCCGGCAGGTCGATGTACTCCTGCCGCCGGCGGGCGAGCAAGTGGCCGATCGCCGCCTTCGTCGCCTGCTGATTGAGCTGCTTGATGCGCTCTCGCGTCTCCATCCGCCACCGCGGTACACGCTCCACCAGTTCCCTCAGCTCCTCCTGCAGGTCCTTCACCGCTTCTTCAATCCGCGCCCGCTCCTCAGAAGTCAGCTTTTCGAATTCGTCCGGCCCCAATACCTCGCCTTCACGAATCGGAGCCATGGCGTAACCGGCCGGCGTACGTACCAACTGAATGCCCCGTTCCAACGCCCGTTCAGCCAGTTCTTTGAAGGCCAGGTTGTGACGCTGCTTCGCCTCCTGCTCGATCTCCTGAATCCGGTTCTGATGCTCCTCCATCTCCAACGTCAGGGGAATCGTTGTCTTCAACTCGTCGACCAGACCGGCCATGTCACGCTGCAACTGGGCACCACGCGACTGAGGCAGACGCAGAGCCAGCGGCTTGTGCGACTGCTCGAAATTGTTCACGTAGACCCAGTCGTCCGGCGTCGCTTCACAGCTGGCCTTCATCGTCAGGAAGTGATTGAGCGTGCTGCGCTTTCCCAACCCAGGTGGACCAAGCACAAACATGTTGTAGCCATCCCGACGGATGCTGATCCCGAACTGCACCGCGTCCAATGCCCGTGCCTGACCGAGTATCTGCTCCAGGTCCTGCAAGTCATCCGTCGTGTCAAACGCCAGATGCTCTGTGCCGCAGGTCCAACGCAACTGGGAGGATGAGAGTCGATTCGGGTCCGCCATGCTGATCCTTTCGTCGCCACAAAACCCGGGACGGCGTCCCCTGACGGGGCCGTATGAAGGACCTTCCGGCAGCCCCCAGAAGGTACGTCCCGCACCACCTTTATGGTAAGCAATCGCAGGGGCCGCTGCGAGTGCTCAGCCCGCACAGCGTAGCCATGCTCGCGCAGTAAATAGCCATGCTCGCGCAGTAAGTGGCCATGCTCGCGCAGAGCATGGGAAAACCGCCGTCCGCTCTCATCTTCCCCCGCGGTCTACGCGACCGCAGCCACCGTCCCGCGGTCTACGCGACCGCGGCCACCGTCCCGCGGTCTACGCGACCGCGGCCACTGGTCGTCACTTTCGCCCGCAAACCACCGCATTCACCCCTGGACTGCTGGAAATTGCCGCAGGTTTGAGCAAGAATGGGATTTGTGGTATTCTTTCCCACCTGCCGGGTTGTCCCGTCAATCGAGTCGCAGGCCGAATGGGTGAGCTACGCTCCCCGCTTCTGCGGATTTCACGACCTGCGGCAAGTGCGTAATGAGTTGTCTAGTAAAGGACCGTCTGCATGAGTTTTCGACGCATCACCCTTCCGGAAAGTGAGATTCCAGGCCAGTGGTACAACCTGCAGGCCGATTTCCCCAAGCCGCTCCCTCCCGTGCTGCATCCCGCCACGCAACAGCCGATTGGGCCAGCCGATTTGGAGCCGTTGTTTTCCAGGGCCTTGATCGCCCAGGAAGTCAGTCAGGAGCGGTGGATCGATATTCCGAATGAAGTGCGTGAAGTTCTGTCGATCTGGCGCCCGACGCCGCTGGTCCGGGCCAAAGGACTGGAAAAAGCGCTCAAGACCCCCGCTCGGATCTACTACAAGGACGAAAGCCACAGCCCTCCCGGCAGCCACAAAGCCAACACGGCGGTCCCCCAGGCCTACTACAACGCGGTGGAAGGGATTCATCGCCTGACCACCGAAACCGGTGCCGGACAGTGGGGAAGCGCGATGTCTTTTGCCTGCAAGCAGTTCGACATCGAATGCAAGATCTACATGGTTCGAGTCAGCTATGAGCAGAAGCCGTATCGCCGCAGCATGATGCACATCTGGGGCGGCGTCGTGACACCGAGCCCTTCGACGGAGACCGCGTCAGGCCGCCAGATCCTGGCCGCCGACCCGGATTCGCCCGGCAGTCTGGGAATCGCGATCAGCGAAGCCGTGGAAGCGGCTGTCCGTGGCGAGAACACGCACTACACGCTCGGCTCGGTGCTGAACCATGTCATGCTCCACCAGACGGTAATCGGGTTGGAGGTGGAGCGGCAACTGCGGGAATTTGGAGACTTTCCTGATGTGATGATTGGCTGCTGCGGAGGCGGAAGCAACTTCGCAGGGCTCACCTTCCCCTTCATTCCCCACAAGCTCCAAGGCAAGAGCATTCGCTTCGTGGCGGTCGAACCGTGCTCCTGCCCCACCATGAGCCGCGGGCAGTTCCGCTACGATTTCGGCGATACCACAAAACTCACGCCGCTGATCAAGATGTTCACGCTCGGACATAGCTTTGTGCCGCCCGGCATCCACGCCGGTGGACTGCGCTACCATGGCATGTCCCCCATGGTGAGCCATGCCATTGACCTGGGCTTGGTCGAGCCGGCCGCGTTTCATCAGATCGAGTGTTTTGAAGCCGCCCAACTGTTCGCCGCCACCGAAGGGACCATCCCGGCTCCCGAAACGTCGCACGCCGTGCGAGGCGCCGTGGCGGAAGCCATTCGTTGCCGTGAACAGAACCGCGAAGAGTGTATCGTGTTCAACCTCAGCGGTCACGGATTGTGCGATCTCAGCGCGTATGATCGGTATTTCGCCGGCGAACTGCAGGACTACGAGTATCCGCAAGCGAAGATCGAAGCAGCGATTGCCGAACTGCCGGAAATCCCAGATCCTCCAGTGAAATAGTCCGGCGGCCGACGGCCGCAGCAGAACATCTGCCGGGGCGCCCGCCCACTCAGACGCGGCGTCCCGGCCTGCCCGGTCCCAAATCAACGACGCCCGTGCCGCGCCGTACCAGTTGAGGGACCCACGACGAAACGAAGCCTGACTGACCAATGGCCAGGCCGAATGCTGCTTGGAGTGCGATGCATTGCTTGTCAAGGCATGATGAAACGCGTCGTTTCA
>JBGSHS010000182.1:0-57497 GCA_041752115.1 Pirellulaceae bacterium
GGTCGGTCGTGGGACGCGCAGATCGATGTGGACGTCCACGGCCGGCTCCCCCGTGCAGAAATTGGCGAGCACGTCATCGGGCAGGGTGCGGCCATGCTGGAGCCAGAGGGAGATCAGCTGGTCATAGAGCTCGCGACTGCGGCGAGATTTCCACGGTCCCAGATAGATGTCACGACCGTGGGTGAAGGAGACGACCGCCAGATTCCGGGCCTTATGCCGGCGGTAGGCGGGAAACGAGATGAGACGTCTGGGCATCGGTGCGGCTCCGTATTGCAGTACAAAACTGCGATCGATACCGCATTCGGGAACTTCCCGAAGTGACCTAAACCCAAGTCTCGGCTAAAGTTGCGGGGACAGGATTCGAACCTGCGACCTCGAGGTTATGAGCCTCGCGAGCTACCGGACTGCTCCACCCCGCGTCATGTGTGAACGTGTTATTGTATTCGTCATGGATCGGACGTCGAGGGGGGATGACTTGAATGCCCGTGAATTGGACGGATTTTTTTGCCTGACCACAGAACGGGTCGGATATCCCGCACAAACACCCGCGCCGACAAAATCCCGATATTCCGCCCCTCAGGAGCTCGGTCGACGCGCGCAACTCCCGCCCCTACATCGAGTTCTTGCTTGCCGCTCCACGCCCCCAACGCTAGACTCAAGTTGGCCAGCGGCAAGGAAACCAACATGTAACCACTCCCGGTCGGGACTGATGCTGCCTGCCGGGCGATCCCATCGTATGGCAACTGGAACATCTCCTCACCAACTGATCAACCGGAGTCCCTTTCTGCCAGCACTCGGGACAGAGCCTCGTGCGCAGCGCGGAGTCGCTCGCCCAAGTCGGACACTTGAGAAAACGCCCCGTACCTTCAGCGTCCCTGCGGCACTCACGCTCAGGGGATCGCCCGATGGAATCGCTCGCAGCAGACCCGCAGCAGACCAATGGCTCGACCGACGGAGTGCCTGACCTCCCAGGAACCAGCGCGATGACCCGCATGGACAAAGATCAAAGCGATCCATCGCTGCAACCACTGCCGCCACCTTTCCCGATTCCCCCGCCCCTGCCGCCCACGACAGCTCCATCCACTGGTTTCGTCGCTCCCACGACTCCGCCACCACCGATCGACACCAGCCCCAAGCCAACCCTGTCCCGCACGAATCCCAAGGCGCCGGCCAAACGGCCTCGGTCGCATGCCCCTGCCGCCCGCGCGAATGCCAGCGCGACCGATCGTGACGCGGCCGCCCTGAAGTCACCCGAACGACTGTCGTCGTCCGACGGATCGCTGGCAATCGACGCTCAAGATTCTGATCCGCTCGCCCCTGAAGAGCTGAGCGAGCTGGCCGCACGCTCCGCCCCTGCCTGGCTCGTGAGCATGGTGTTCCACACCGTCCTGCTGATTGTGTTGGCGCTGGTCTGTGTCGCTCAGGAGATTCCGACATCCATATCGCTCAATGCCACCTACGCCGAAACACTCGGCGACCAGCTCGAGGACGACACGTTCCAGTCATCGTCGCTGGACCCTGCCGAAAAGGATCCACTTGTTTCGCTGGATGATCTGATCGCCGATGATCCGCTCGCTCGGCCCCCCGATGTGACGCTTCACCTGGATGGCTTCATGCCGACCGATACCGTAACCGCTCCGTCGATCGGCATCGCGTTGACGGGGCGGGAGAAGGGCATGAAACAGGCCCTATTGGCCAAGTACGGCGGCACAGCGACTACCGAAGAGTCGGTCGCGCGAGCGCTCCAATGGCTGGCACGCAACCAGCAGCGCGACGGAAGCTGGAGCCTGAAGGGCCCTTACTCTCAAGGTGCCTTTGACGAAAACAAGACGTCGGCCACCGCCATGGCGTTGTTGGCGTTCCAGGGCGCCGGTCACACACACGATCAAGGCCAGTACCAGAATCAGGTCAGCCGGGGCTGGCGATACCTGCTCAAGCTGCAGGACAAAGAAGGCAACTTCTATCACGGCAGCGAAGATGGCCCTCGGCTCTATAGTCAAGCCCAGGCCATGATCGCACTGTGCGAAATCTACGGCATGACCAAGGACTCGATGTTTCGCGACCCGGCTCAGAAGGCCGTCGATTACGCCGTCAAGATCCAGGCTCGTGAGGGTGGCTGGCGCTATCGCCCCGGACAAGACTCCGATACTTCCGTCACCGGGTGGTTTGTGATGGGGCTGCAAAGCGCGTTGATGGCAGGACTGGACGTCCCCAGTCCGACGCTCCAACGCATTTCCGGTTACCTTGACACCGTGGCCGTCGACAACGGTAGTCTCTACAAATACCACCCGCTGCGATCGGATCCGACACTCTCCATGACCGCCGAAGGACTGCTCTGCCGCGAGTACCTGGGATGGACGCAGCAAGATCCTCGACTGGCCGAGGGCGCACAGTTGTTGCTGGAGAACAAAGTCAGCTGGGAGACCGCGAACCGCGACGTGTACTACTGGTACTACGCGACCCAGACACTGCACCATCTGGGAGATCCCTACTGGGATGCCTGGAACCAGGTGATGCGACGTGTCATTCCCGCCAATCAGATTGCGGACGGTCCAGAAAAAGGGAGCTGGCCGGCGGAAGGGGATCGTTGGGGATCCCATGGCGGACGACTCTATGTCACCTGCCTCTCCACCTACATGCTGGAAGTCTACTACCGCCACCTGCCGATCTACACGTACCGACTTCAGTAGTCGACCGGGCCCCAACGTTTGGGTTTCGGGGGAACACGATCCCCATAGATTGGAAAGGACTCCCATCGATTCAGTCCGGTCTGCACCTGCCGTTGCCCGACGCTCTGGCGCACCGGACGATCGTACGAGAAGCCCCAGATATCGCCCTGCAAATCGGGCCACGGCTCAAACACCCCGCCAGCCAGACTCCAAAGCGATGGACCACCATACGCATAATAACTAGCGCGGTCAGGTGGCAGAGGAGCGGACAGAGGCACCGTGGGTGGCAGCCCGTTGAGCCACCGCACATATTGAATAACCGCGACCTGCCGCGCCACGTCGTGGCGGCGACGCAGCTCGCCGCGGAGCCACCCATCCTGAGCAGCGGTACGAGCAACGGACGTTTCGCTCTTCGGTACCACTTCCTCCTGGGCACTGGCGAATCCGCCGAACCCAAGGGGGAACAGCCCGACCAAGACTAACAGTGGGCGGTGGACGCGATGATTCGAGTATCTCATGACCGACGTTCCTCCGGGACCAATCGCCACGTGACAACCCATTATAGCAGCACGTCAAGCAACCCGGATCGTCCAGCAACTCACTTGGGTTGGACAGTTGGCGGCGTAGGTCACTGAGGCGTCGGAACCGCAGAATATCGAACAAGGGATGTCCAATTTCCAAGTGGAAGAACGTGGAAGCACCGCGTTTTACTGTGCCAAAGGATCGCTCGCCGATCGGTGAAGCTATCGTATCTCCTCCGTCTGCATTCTGCGGCTCCTTCTTTGCGATGCTGCGGTTTTCTCTCAATTTTGAGCAAGCAAGAATTAAAAACTCGAGTTTGCGGAGTTGATCACGAGAAGATAAAGGGCCGGGACAAATGGCCCGCGTAATCATCGTGAAATCTACTGCAGACGCAATGCCGAAAGAAGATCCGGTACCACCTCGTCAATCCGGAAGCAGATATCGGCAGGTTGTTATGGCAGGTTAGTTCGGCATTCGAAGTTCGTCATTACGATGAACATTGAGTACCTCGACCTTCGTCCTTCCAAGTGGCTGCTGCCGTATCGCGCGCGGGCATTGGGCCCAGTGCTCGCCACGCACGCCTTGCTCTCCTCACGCTTCAGGCCTCACACTCCATTGCCGGATCGCCTCGTAAGCGGCCACAGCGGCGGCGTTGGAGAGATTCAAGCTGCGCACGCCAGGTCCGATCGGAATTCGCACGGCGCGGCCAGGATACCGGTCGATCAGCAGGTCAGGCAGTCCACGGGTCTCGGCGCCGAACACGAGGCAATCGTCGGGCAGATACGGCACGTGGGTGTAGAGGGTCGACGCCCGCTTGGTGAACATCCAGGGCCGAAAGTCGGGAATGCGGCGTAGTAATTCGTCCCAATCGTCCACGACCTCCCACTCCAGGTGCTCCCAGTAGTCGAGTCCGGCACGCCGCACGTGTTTTGCGTCCATATGGAACCCCAGCGGCCGCACGAGCCAGAGTTTGGCATTGAGGGCCACGCAGGTCCGCCCGATATTCCCGGTATTCTGCGGAATTTCGGGCTGATGCAGGACGATGTTCAGGCGAGGAAAAGTAGTCACACTGATGGCATATCAAGTGGATCGCCGACCGTCAAGGCTCGCCCCGGCCCCTGCGGCTCACGCCGGATCGGTCCGGTACGGTATGCGGTGCGGTTCGGGGAGTTCGAGCTGCTGCAACGCCCAGCCTTTTCCTAACCGACAGGGCTCGGTAGCATTAACGGTCCGTTCAGCGCCCGTCAAATACAAGGAGGGGGATGTCTGCGTGAGAGGATTGGCTCGTCGGCCCCATCGCAAGGGATAGCGCCATGCTCGAACAAGAACGCTACGCTCGGTATGAGGAAGCGCTGCTGTTGGCTCAGCAGCGTGTGGCCGCCTGGATCGATCGCCATCCCGATGTCCTGCCGGTGTACACCCAGGGCGGAGCGTGGCAGCCCTCACACGCTCCACCGGCCAACTGGTCGGACGGTTTTCTGGCTGGGATGATGTGGCAGTTCTTTCGGCATACGGGTCAGCACCGTTGGCAAGAAGCGGCCGAGCATTGTGCACGTCTGGTCGAGCCGTTGCAGCATGAGACCAGCTCCTATGACCTGGGCATGATCTTTCTCCATTCGCATCTTCCCTGGTACGAACTTCAAGGGGACCGACGCGTGCGCGGCGTGCTGTTCACCGCCGGTACGACGCTGGCGCAGCGGTTTCATCATCGGGGACGATTTTTTTCCAGTGGAGCGGCACGCGATTCACTTTCGATCACCATGATGATGAACGTGCCGTTGATCCAGTTTGTCGCCAACGCCAAACTGGATCAGGACCTGGCACGATTCGTGATCGCACACACACGGACCACGCGCGATCAGCTTGTGCGACAAGATGGCTCGGCCGCGCAGGCCGTACGCTTTGACAGCGACCAGGGACGATTCGCCGACCAGCACTCCACGCTCGGCCTTAACGACGCCAGTGTGTGGGCGCGCGGGCTGGCCTGGTCGATCTACGGGTTCACCAAGACGTTCGTTCTGACTCACGCTCCCGAGTTTCTCCGCGTGGCACAACGCAATGCCGAATACTGGCTGACGCACCTGCCGGCCGATCGAGTACCGCTGTGGGATTTCGCTGCGACGGAAGCAGCCCAGTCGCAAGCAGCCCAGTCGCAAGCAGTCCAGTCGCAAGCAGTCCAGTCGCCATCGGGCGTGCAGCGAGATTCGTCAGCTGCCGCGATAGCCGCCAGTGCGCTGCTGGAACTGGCCGCCATTGACCCGGCCCACGAACATGCCATCGCCTACCGGACCACTGCCCTGGCGATGATCGACGCCCTGCTCGGCCCCGAATATCTGGCAGCAGATACACCACAATGGGATGGCTTGCTCCAGCACGGCGTCTATGACTACAACCGCCGGATCGGCGTGGATGAATCGCTGATTTGCGGCGACTATTTCCTCGTCGAAGCCATCACCAAGGTGCTGGCCACCGTGCCGGCCTGATGACCGGGTCACGCGGCTGCTGTGTGGCGGCCGGGACCTGAGCGACAGACGCTGAGTCCTCGCAGCAGGCATGCGACAACGCAGATCCCCGCGTTCAGTACCAAAGCGAGCTCAGAACTTTCACGCAAAGGCGCAAGAGCGCCGTGAAGGCAGGAAGGGAGAGAAGCTCTGTGGCCAACCGGACGCCGAGGCTCCGCCCAGCTTCCTGGCTCCGGTAACGCCCTGACCGCGACAGGAATGACTTGCGCCGCTACAATCCACTGGCCAGAAGGAGAATGCTCTGTCGCGGCGAGGTGTGCCGCTCTGCGATGAAAGATGAGGCAGCTATGGAGATTCAACGCAATCCAACTCGCACCGTTCACATCGGTTCGATCGGTATTGGTCACGATCATCCGATTGCGGTGCAGAGCATGACCGCAACCAGCACGCAGGACGTCCAGGCCACAGCCCGGCAGGTCGAACAGCTCGTCGCAGCCGGAGCGGATGTCGTGCGGATCGCGGTGGACAGCAAAGCCGACGCGACGGCGTTGGCGTCGATTCGCCAGCAGACCCGCGCCAACCTGTCGGTGGACCTGCAAGAGAACTACCGCCTCGCAGAACTCGTCGCCCCGCACGTGGACAAGATCCGGTACAATCCTGGCCACCTGTACCACCACGAGCGCGAAAAACCGTGGCAAGAAAAGGTGCGTTACATCGCGGAGGTGGCTGCAGCGCACGATTGTGCCTTGCGGATCGGAGTTAACTGTGGCAGTGTCGATCCGGAGAAGAAGGCGCAGTACAAACCTTCCGACACCATCTCCCCGATGCTCGAGAGCGCACTGGATCACTGCCAGTTGCTCGACTCACTCGGCTTCACTCGCTACTGCGTCTCGCTCAAGGACTCCGATCCGACTCTGGTCGTGGAAGTTAACCGGCGATTCGCCGCCGCTCGCCCCGACGTTCCCCTTCACTTGGGAGTCACGGAAGCCGGGCTGCCACCCGATGGTATCATCAAGACGCGTATCGCGTTGGAACGGCTCATCACGCAAGGAATTGGCGATACGATCCGCGTTTCACTCACCGTTCCCAATGACCAGAAGTTTCAGGAGATCAAGGCCGGGCGTCAGATCATCGAGGACATCTATCAGGGACGCATGCTCAACGCCGTCGAGCTGCCAGGTGGACGCCTGAATATTATCTCGTGTCCGAGCTGTTCACGGGTTGAGAACGAGGCGTTCGTGCAGCTGGCTCAACAGGTGAAAGAAATGACCGCCTACGCTCAGGATCATGACATCACGATCGCCGTCATGGGATGTCGCGTGAACGGACCAGGCGAAACGGATGAAGCGGACCTGGGCCTCTGGTGCGGCCCGAATTTCGTGAATCTGAAACGAAGAGGAGAATCGATGGGAGCCTGGCCGTACGATCAGATCCTCCAACAACTGCGATACGAACTCGATCGACTAATCGCTCAGCAGCAAGAGAGCTGCTGGTAGAATGGCCTTCGGGCCGGCCACCCGCTGATACGACGGAATGGGTGACATGAAAGGTCAGAAAGGATCATCCTGGTCGCAGTTTCGGGATTGGCTCCTCAGCATGGACCATGTTCCAGTGACCAACCGTTTCCTTACCGCGAAGCAGTCGTATCCAACAGCCCAGACATCGCCTGGGACCGCTGCTTCAGCGGGCCCCGGCGCACCCAGGGTAGGCGTCGCAGAGGGTCGTTCCGATACCCCGCAGGGGTTCTCCAAATGAAAGAAACGGAAAAAGCGGTGGCCCATCGTCCCGGCAAAACACCGTCGGCGTGTCGGATGCATGAGGAAACGGTCACCCAGGGTGTGCAGCGCCCCTGGCCTATCGAATGCAGCCGCTTCGCCGTGAAGACCTGGGCCGCTCTCACACGATCGGCTCACTTGTGCCGCAGACTCCACATCGATCACCCAGGCCACTTGTCCCGTCCTAGCATTTCCCCACGCTGGAATTGGTGGATTGCCGACCTGTCAAACTGGGGCCTCTGCACAATTTCACGAGTTCCCAGACACAAGCTCCCAGATTCGTTACCCCTCTGGCATTCGGCCCTCGCCGCATTTCTGCTACGATTCGGCGCGGCATCCCGCTGGGCGCGCCACCCCGCTGGGAGCACTGACCAGCGATAACGGCTATCGAAAGGATGTGGGGAATTCGGGCATGTGCGCAGGGAAGCGTTCCACTACTTGGCTCGTCATCCTGTTGATGGCCGGCTGTGCGACGTCCCGGGAGGTTGTGAGCCTGCCTGCAGATGACAGCTTGGTGCGCGACCAGCTGGTGATCTTCAGTGACTTCCAGTTACCGCGTCACCACCGGCTGGTTGAGGAACTGGTCGCTCGCCGTCACGACGTGGTGGAGCGGTTGAGGTTGCCCGTTTCGGACGAGCCGATCCATGTGTACCTGTTCGACTCACCGGAACGTTACCAGGCGTACATGACTCGCGAGTTCCCGTATTTCCCGGATCGCCGTGCATTCTTTGTGGAAAGCGATACGCGGCTGTCGGTCTATGCCTATTGGGGCGATCGGGTGGCAGAGGATCTGCGGCACGAAGTGACGCACGGCTACCTGCACACAATGGTGCCTCACGTGCCGTTGTGGTTGGATGAGGGGGTGGCGGAGTTCTTCGAAGTTCCTCGCAGTCAAGGGGGCTTCAATCGACCACATTTGGATCTGCTGCTCACCGCCATGCAGCAACAGCGGTGGGCTCCGAACCTTGTCCAACTGGAGCAAGTCCGTACGCCGTCGGAGATGACTCAGATGCACTATGCCGAAGCATGGGCGTGGATACACTGGATGCTGGAGACGACGACGCCACGACGGGAACTGCTGCAAAACCATCTCGCTCGGATGCGGATCACCGGCACGGCACCGCCGTTATCGGAGGTGCTGCACATGGTCGATCCGCTCTACAATCGCCAGCTCGTCGAGCACCTCACGGCTCTGTCGCGGCAGAGTCGGTAGGAGCCACCGCCACAACCTTGTGCAGCTCGACCGCCTGCTCGACTTCACGAAAGCCAAGTTTGTGGAGCACCTGCTGCAGGGGGAGGTCATTGTCGGCAGTCTGGATCTCGGCAAGGGTTGCGCCATCGGCCGCCATCAACCGGAGCGACTCGCCGAGCAGATACGTGGTGATTGCCTCACTGTCGACCGCAGACGAGACCTCCAGTCGCGTGAGCCCTCGCGCATGAACACCCCACCCGCTGGCCAACGGCTCCATATCCCAGAACAGGGCCGTTGCCGGAGCCACTCCTCCGCCGCGGGGGACGGCAGCGAATCCGACGCGATCGGTCAGTCCCTCCGTGCAGGCCTCCCACCAGGTGGCTGATGGCGGGTCGGGATACGTTTCCACTTGCATGCTGCGTTTGAGCTGCATTTGTTGTCGGTCGACGATGGGGCGAAAGCCGGCCAGAGGCAGCTGCATGATGCGGCGGCGTCCCGACTCGATGTACCCGGCCGTGCGGAGCAGCTGCTGGAAACTCGCATCACTGGCCAGGATCCCCGGTACCGTAGCACCACCATAAAGTCCCAGATAATAGGGGGCGAGCCAAGGGGCGCCGCCTCCATAGAGGCAGGTGGCGCCGTGCCGCACCAGATAGTCCTCACAGCGGGCCAGCAACTCGAGCGCCACCTCGGTGGAACAGCGTTGATGGAGAACCAGCATACAGGTCGTCCCACGCGACGTGTCGAGCGCCGTGCCGTCGGCATTCACCGCGAAACCGGCGTGAGCGAAACCGATAGGGCGATGATCCTCCGTGGCAACGATCAGTCCATGCCGATCGAAGAAGGGACGAGCCAGTACGATCGACTCCAACAAGGACGGGGTGAGCGGCTGATAGACCGCCCGCATGGGAGCTCGATGGCGCCAGATCTCGCAGAGCGCAGGTGGGTCGGTGTTCCGAAACGGTCGGTAGTCAATCATGTGGGTCGGTCAAGTTGATCTGCTGCGGCTCGGCGTCGCTGGCCAAGCCACGAGTTCATGTGCCACCGGCATCGTTCGCGTCAGGCAACCGGATCAGAATATCCTGGCCCGATACGCGGACCTCATAAGTGGGATGATGGATGGAAGCGTTCACCCGGTGCTGGCCGGTCTGGACGTGGAACTGCCATCCATGCCAGGGACAAGTGATCACTCCCTGCTGCAAAATTCCCTTCCCCAGCGGTCCACCCTGATGCGGACAAATGCCATCCAGAGCGTAGAGAGTTCCCTCTACGTTGAACAGGGCTATTACCAATCCTCCCGCCATGAATTCGCCACATGCACCAGGAGGACACTCGTCGAGCGAGGCGATTCGAACCCATTGTGTCATAAGCAACTCTGAGACAGTTACACTTTCACTGCGACCGTCTGGTGCAGCCGACCGGTCCCCGGGCGTCCCCGGTCGCGCGGACGATGGTTTACGCGGCCTTCGCGTCGTCCACTTTCTGCTGTTTCCGCCGCTGGGGTGGCTGTCCTTTCCAGCGTCGGTGGACCCACCAGTACTGTTCTGGGGCGGCCAGAATCATCTCTTCCATTTTCTGGTTATACCAACGCGTCAACGGTTTGACACCGGCCAGACTGCTATCCCAGGTGGCCGGATCGGCCACTCCGACCACGCCAATTTCGAAATGCATCGGGGCTTTCTGTCGCCGCACGTAACACACCAGTTGTGGGGCGCCCGAGGAAAGCGTAAACAGAGCCACCGCCTTGTGGCAGGACGCAGGCCGCCCAAGGAACTCGACCCAACATCCCTTCTCGCCCGCGTGCTGATCGCCTAACAGGGAAAGTGTTCCACCCGCCTCGAGCACGGCCGCGACCTGCGGCGCGCAACCCTGTTTCGGCAGAATATACTGGCCGGTCGAGCCGCGAAATCGATTGATGAAGCGGTCCAGAAAGGGATTGTCGAGCGTGCGGGCGATCGTGAAGGAAGGAAACCCAAACATTCCCATCACGTATCCAGCCACTTCGAAATTGCCATAGTGCCCCGTGACCAGGACCGTCGGTCGCGGATCGAGGAGGTAGCGTACCAGCAGCGGTTTGTTGGCGAACTGGACGAAACGCCGAAAGCTGGTCTCATGGATCTTGCGATGGGCGTGAGCGATTTCTGCGACCATCAGGAACAGATGAGCCCACATTCGACGGATGAAGCTACGCAACTGACGGTCCGTCCAGTGCGGGTAGACATGCCGCAGGTTATCCGCCACCACACGATATCGCAGGCGCGCCACATCCGTGGCCAACCAAGCCAGCCCGTGCGATACCGCCTGGCAAGTTTCCAGCGATAACGTCTGCACAATACAGATGAAGATCCGGATCAGTATATAGATACACCAATCGGTGAGTAGTCGCCAGCGCACAGCACATCCTTGCAGTTTGAAGTACGACAGGTTCGGGGCCGGCACCTCCTGTACCGCCTGCGAAGCCGTGCTGCATTGTGCCAATTTGCCGGCCGCGCGCAAAGCCCGAACGGAGTGAAAACCGCCACCCCATTCTACGCAGTCGACCAAGCCCTCCGAGCTGATGGCACGTCAGCGGAGCTGGCGAATCGGCCTGGCACCCACCGTACCCGGGCTTACTGAACTCGCTTCTTGCGAGCCAACAGTGTCGGATCGGATTTCAGCGGCAAGTCCACGCAGCGCCCCGTTTCGGCTGCCTTGTAGATCGCCAGGATGATCTCGACACTGCGACGCCCTTCCGGACCGTCGATCAGTGGCGGCGTGCCACTCTTGATGGCGTTCAGTACGTTGCGGAACTGTTCCGTATGTCCGTGATGGCCGATGGCAGCGGGATCAGCCGCTCCCCCCCCCGTCTTGGTTCGGCCGGCCATTCGCTCGCGAAGCGTCAGGTCAGCTCGTTTCTGCCGAGCGAACTCCCATTTGACGATGTCTTCTTCCTCCAACGCCGCGGACCCTTCCGAGCCGTGGACCTCGATACGCTTCAGCGAACCGGGAAAAGCGGCCGTGGTCGCTTCGATGACCCCCAATGCCCCGCAGCGGAACAACAGCGTGGCCACGGCGGTATCTTCCACTTCGATCCGTTCATGGGCCAGAGTGGCCGTTCGGGCTGTGATGCTGTCGACAGGTCCCATCAGCCAGACCAGCAGATCGACGCTATGGATTGCCTGATTCATCAAGGCACCGCCACCATCCAGTTTCCAGGTCCCGCGCCAAGCACCGCTGTCATAGTATTGTTGAGTACGGTACCACTTGACGTAGGCATCTCCGACGGTGAGTCGGCCAAATCGCCCTTGATCGACCGCCCGCTTGAGCAGCTGCGAGGACTCGTGAAACCGGGACGGAAAGATCGTTGAGAGGACGACCCCGGCTTTCTCACACGCGTCGATGATGCGGTCGCAGCGGCTGAGCGTCACTTCCAGAGGCTTTTCCACAATGACATGTTTTCCCGCTTCGGCTGCGGCCAGAGCCGGCTCCATGTGAGCACCGCTGGGAGTGCAGATGGTAACAATGTCGATCCGCGGATCGGCCATCATCTGAGCCAGATCATGGTACGCCGTGCACCCGATCGTCTGGGCGAGCCGGTCGGCAGCTGCCGGCACCGTGTCGTAGCAGGCGACAACCGATGCTCCACGCAGGTCACCGACAGCCCGAGCGTGAAACTGAGCGATCATGCCGCAACCAACAATCCCAAAACCGATTGCCATCCGAGAGTCTCCCTCCCGCCACCAGGCGGACCTCACCTGAAGAACACGCCGTTGCCGAAACGAACTCCTGGGGCCACCCGATTCGGCGGTCGAATCGGCGCAGTCCAACAATGCTCGATCGCGAATCGGACGGTGCAGAGGGTATATCGCCCGCCGCTCACCGTGAACCGAGCAGCTCCAACAGGAACATACCCATACTGACGCCGTTGAGCAAGAAGTGCACGACGATACAGGGGAGCAGGCGGTGCGTCTGGCGGTACAGATATCCCAATCCGATTGCCAGCCCGAACAGGGGAAGCCAGTCGGGACCATGGGAAACGTGCAACACAGCGAAGATACTGGCGCTGATCACCAAGGGTAAGACACCCAACAGGCCAGCGGGCGGAGAATCGGCGGCCGACAACTGGGTGGTGTACCAGCGAGCGTCTTCCAAGGACGAGTTGTCAAACTTGGGAGGCGCGTATGCATCGGCAATCGACGGCGGTGAATTGGCCACCTCGTTCGGTTCGGCCCCCGGTCCTAGGTCGCGGTCTGAGTGGCTCCCCTGTTCATCATCCGTCCCGGACGGTTTCGGCTGCGCAGCGGACGGCACAACCGCCACGTACGCTGCGGGGTTGGACGTACCTCCCGCGTGCCAGAAGAATCGCTGCAACCACCCCTGAAGCAGCCCCCGAAAAAAATACTCTTCAAAGACGGGAGCCACCAGGACCGCCGAAAACAAGCTGGCTGCGACCAGCACTCCATCAGGACGCTCGCGTATCAGCTTGACGACTGGATGCTCCGACTTGAACCACTGGACGAGAATCAGTTGCAGAGCATAGGTCGGTGGAGCCAGAATCAGAAACGCCCTCACTCCCAGACGCAGGTCACGCACGATCGTCCCGTCATCGAAGCCAAGCTCACGCCACGTGACCCGATGCCGCAGCAGAATCCACGCGGCCGAAGCGACCAGTGTTGCCAGCGAGGCCAGAGCTTGCGCAAGAACTGACGCGGTACTCTGTTCGAGCGTGGCTTTCACGGCGGAACCGCTCGCTGGTGCAGCGTACCAGGTCGTGACAAGCCCCATGAAAACAAAGGAGAAACCCACTAACTGCCCCACCACCATACACAGGTCGAGCAAGTCCCAGGGCACGGGCGGGGCCGGCTCCCACGCGACAGGCGATTCGCGCCGCCAGAGCTGCCTGATCAGCTGCGTCCACATGCCGCAGGCGGCCATTGAGACCAGAATCACCGTGATGAGCATCAGCCAGTCGAGCATGGGAGCGGCACTTTCTGACTGAAGAAACACGAGACCATCGCCCGAGGAGCATCTAACGAAAGTACCTTAGCGCGGCTCGGACGTAGCCCACTCCCGAATAAAGGGTCGATAGCACGGCAGCCCACACACTGGTGTACAGGGTGATTCGAATCCAGAGCGGCACGACGCGCTCCCCAAACGAAAGGGCCACCAGGCTGGCAACGACCGCCACGCACTGAATCACCATCTTCAGTTTTCCAGCCATCTGCGCCGAGAAATCGCCGCCACTTTGCTCGATGAACCCGCGGAGTGCCGTCACCAGCATCTCGCGTCCGACCACGACCACAGCCATCCAGGCCTGAATACCCGATCGAGGCTCTGCGGCCAGCAGAATGAACGCGCCACAGATGATAATCTTGTCCACAAACGGGTCGAAGACGCGTCCCAGTTTCGTAACCTGTCCGTACCGCCGAGCCCAATACCCATCGACCCAATCGGTCGAAGCGGCAACGAGAAAGACGAGCATGGCGGGCCAGAAGAGCTTCCACGGGATCAGTACGAACACCACAATCGACAACACAAGACGCGCTGTCGTGATCTGGTTGGGAATATTGAAGAACTGGCCCTGGACGGACTTCACGCTGTCAGACATGGAGATTTGATTCTCTCGTTGCGGGATTCCAATTATCGGTGCTCTCCGGCACCTGTCACCTACCACCACAAGGGGATGTGCCACAAAAAAACCGTGCTACCGGACAGCGGGCGACAATGCGCTCCTCAGCTGAAGTCGCACGATGACCGGCGGGAACCTGTGTCGTCAGGGAAACGTCAACCTGGGAACATGCCCGTGCAGCATACCATGAAGGGTGGACTCACATCAAAGGGCCCCCACCCCAAGACACGCCGTTGACTCCCCTTATGAAACGTCTGGCACGTCCCCCTTCCGTAAGCAGCTGTGTTGCGGTCGCCCAGGAAGTGGATGTGCTGCTCAACGCATGATGGGCCTCCGTCCCGACGTTCGACGAACGAGCGTCCAACCGCAGTGGAGTGCTCGCCTACCACGGTTCCTCGGCGGCCACGGCGATCAGATCATACTGTTGGGCGGCAACGATCTCACAGGTCGCCATTGCGCCGCTGTGCAGTTGGACCGAATCGGCCTGGGTGACGAACACCAGGCCATCGATGTCTGGGGCGTCTCCCGCCGTGCGACCGATCCACACCCCCGGCTGATCGGGGACCTCGCGATCAATCAACACTGGGCGAGTTCGTCCCACCTGCGCGCGATTCTGGTCAGCGGTAATCGGCTGTTGGATTTCCATCAGGTGGGCCCGTCGTTGCTGCTTGATTTCTTCGGGCAAATGCCCTTCGAGCGCAGCCGAGGGAGTATTCTCCTCGTACGAGTACGTGAAGACGCCGAGACGTTCGAATCGCTGCTCGTACACGAATTGGGCCAGCTGCTCGAAGGCTTCCTCCGATTCGCCCGGAAATCCGGTAATCAGAGTGGTGCGTAGGGTCAGGTCAGGAATGCCCGACCGCAGGCGTTCGAGCAGTTGGAGCGTCTGAGCGCGTGTGACGCGGCGTGACATTCTGCGGAGCATCTGATCGTTGATGTGCTGCAACGGCAGATCGATGTAGGGAACGATTTTGCCCGATTCGGCGATAGTGCGGATCAGGTCATCGTCGATGTACATGGGATAGAAGTACATCAGCCGGATCCAATCGACATCGACTTCTTCCAGCGCATGGAGGAGTTGCCGCAAGCGGGGCTCACCATACATGTCCATACCGTAATAGGTCGTGTCTTGCGCTACGACGATCAGCTCCCGTACGCCATCGCGGGCCAGCTGGTGGGCTTCGGCCACGATATTCTCGAGCGGCTTGCTGGCGTGTTTTCCCCGCATCTTGGGAATGGCACAGAACGTACAGAGTCGATCGCAGCCTTCGGAGATTTTCAGGTAGGCGAAGTGACGCGGCGTGATGCGCAAACGATTCTCGTCCGAGAACGCCCTCACCGGAGCGGGCTGGAAGATGGCTCGCTGGTCATGCAAATCCCCCAACAGGCGGTCGGCCACCTGAGTGACCTGCTCTCGTCCGAACACTCCGACGAGCGTATCGATATCCGGCCGCTCGCGCAGAAGTTCCTCCTTCTGCCGCTCGGCCAGACAGCCTGAAACGATGACGCCACGTATCCGGCCATCGCGCTTGAGCTGCAGCATCTCGTCGATCGCTGCATACGACTCTTCCCGCGCCTGTTCGATGAAGCCGCACGTGTTGACAACCACAAAATCACTTCCGTCCGGGTCGTCGACCAGTTGATAGCCTTCAAGCTGCAGCAGACCGAGCATCCGCTCGCTGTCGACCAGGTTCTTGGGGCAACCCAGGCTGACAAAGGCGTATCGCCCCTTGGGAACTGGTTTACTATGGTGATCGTTCTTCATCTATTGTTCGCTGTTCGAGAATTTTCACAGGAGATGTACCGATACGATCATGGCCGCGTCCATCGCCTTGCCCCACTCGCCGGCGGCCTGAAAGTGCACTGACGACGCGGGACCAGGACGGCGTCGCCGAACGGCCCTGAATTGAATCGACTTCCCGATACCGGGACGCTAAAGCCGAGGACCGAGGCCGCGGCAAATGGCCACGCCGAGAACCATTCGCCCAGCCTCTCCCCATCGCGCACCGGCGGGAAAGCCTCACGGTGGGAGTATCAGTCCCGTCGTGAAGCATAGACGGTGGGAACCGTTTTCCCAACCCACCCGGCCAGCCGGCCAGCCGCCGCAGAGCTGCCCACCACAAAACGAACGATCGCGCAACTGCGCAGCGCCGTGGCCCATCATGAACGCCGCATACTCATTGAAGACCGAAGACCGAGCAATGGTCTGGATTGCGGGAAGAACACCCCCCGTGGCTAGTCGGTCTCCCATGCTCTGCGCGAGCGTGGCTACAAGATATGGCGAAGTTGTTTTTCGCACGTGCCTTCGTCGAGTTGGTGGCGAGCCGCATCGAGTGTGTTGGGCAGGTGGTGCGGCACCGGGAAGTCGCCATTTCGCGGGTCATTGGGTGCTTCGGTCATTCGATATTTCGGGCAGGTGAGGCGGGATCGGGCACGGTCACTGCAACCGGCTGCGCCACGCCGGGCGAGGATTCGATGGCCTGACGCAGCGCCGTCCACAGGTCAGGCAACTGCAGCGGCAGGGATACAACGGAGGCCACGCCGGACGAGAGCAGGCGTTGGACCTGGTCGAAGCGGGGGAACCCCATGACGGCAACCACCGGTGTGGTGCCCAGATGACGAGTTATGCGAGCTAGCTGCTGCACGGAGGCCTCATCGGCCGTCTCGGCATCCCAGATGGCTGCGACGGCCCCTTCGACGATTCTCCGTTGCTCGCGCACGCACCAGACGCTGGTGTAGCCGACTCGCCGACAGGCCGCGGCAAGCGCATCGAACAACACGGCCTTTCGCGTGTAGATGGCGAGCAGACCGTCGTGACGCGCAGCGGCTCGCTGCAGCAGACACTGGGTTCGCTCGACCTCGGAAGAGGTGCGAGGGAGTTGCCAGCTGGTCGGTTCGATCCGGGACACGAGTTCGGCCTCACAGCGGACGAGCCACTGGTGCCAATAGACGCGAACTACTCCCGGCCATGGCTGGCCGCTGCGTGTCTCGCCTTCGCAGTGACTTCCGAGCAGGGCCACAAAATGGGCCAGTGGCACGATGTGACTGAGCCGCTCAACGTCGCGCAGTGAGAACTGGCCGGGACGCGTTTGGGCCAGGACAATCGTCTGCCAGTCGGCCACGTAGGGCGGGGCGAGGGCAAGCACCTGGGCCACAGAGTCGGCCAGCTGCAATCGGACATGAGATTGCAGCCATCGTTTGGCCGGACGCAGTTCATGATGCTCGGCGTCCCCGATCAGCAGGACGGAAGGTGGCCCGTTCTCCACGGCGTTACCCGAACTGTTGTTCAAATTCTGTGATGACGCGATGTGCTTCGTCGGGCTGTTCCGCTGCCCGGATCGAGCTCAGGAACTGGGGATCGCCGATGAAGCGGCTGAGCCGCGCAAGCGTGCGCAGGTGCCCTTGATCGTCGGTCGACAGAATGAGGAAGAAAATGTCGGTCAATCGTCCTAGCGTATCTCCGAAAGGAATCCCCTGATAGGTGCGGCCCAGCGCCAGGAAAGGCTGAGCCAGGATACTCGGCTGGGGACGTCGCGGGTGCAGCAACGCAACGCCATTGTCGAGGGCGGTACTGTGGAGATTCTCACGAGCGCTGACTGCAGCGATCATCTTCTCCGGGTCCCAGAGCCAGCCGGTGCTGGCCGCCGCTTCGACCATCCGTTCGATGACGCGTCCGCGGGTGCGCGCATTGAGCGGAATGGCAATCGCTTCCACTGGCAGTGCATCCGCGATGGAAACATCCCTTGGGTGCGGCTCACCCCGCTGCAGTACCGACTCCATCCGCGCCAGCTCATTGTCGTCATCGGAAGCGCCAATCTGTTCTTCCAGCCACAGATGGATCTCCGCTTCGGAGAACCGCCAATCGCCTCCGATCTTCCGACCGGGCAGTCGACCGCGATCGACCATCCGCCGCACTTGCGGTGGTGTCAGGTGCAAGTACGCAGCCAGACTGTCGATGTCGAAGTCTCCGTCAGCCATACGCTGTGGCTCTCCTCAGTTGCGTCGGACGACTGGAAAGGGACGACGCTGATCCTGCGGCAGCCAGCGTCTTACGGCAAGATCTCGGCCATGGGGGTTTCCCGAGTTGTTGGCATTATCTCTTGCAGCCGACGGCGGGTCCAGGCCACGGCGTCTGGCGGAGGTGGGTCGCCGATTCCGACTGCCAAGCGCGGGCCTGCGGCTGGAAAACACCTTTTCCAAGCGTCCCGCGCAGCGCCGCGGCGCAAGAAACTTCCCTTGACACTCAACGAAAAATGGGCACAATCCGCCCCATACACAACACCATTCGGTCGATGGCTCGACCGCACCTGCCCGAAAAATCAGGTCCCCGCAACCTGATTCCCGGCATGATGCCAGGCAGCGGCAGGCCCCGAATATCCCCACACAAACTGCGGCGATCCGAGGCAAGGAGGCCAAGGAGATGCAGCAACTCTTGGGTAGCGCAGATGGCGTGTCCCTGCGCGAGATTCTGCCGAAGAGCAGGTTCCTCGGTGCCAGCGACATCCGGGCACGCAGCTGCTGCAGCGACCATCGCCGCTGTCAGCCGGGCGACGTCTATGTGGCCGTTGTCCGCGCCGAAGACGACGGTCACGATCATGTGGACGAGGCGATCCAGCGCGGTGCCGTGGCCGTACTTGCGGAGCGACTGGTCCCCGCCAACATCACGCGCTGCATCGTTCCCGACTCCCGCGAGGCCTTCGGCCTGCTCTGCCAGCACCTGGCCGGAACGCCCCATCGGCACCTGGAGACGATTGGCATCACCGGTTCATTCGGCAAGACCGTCACGTCGCTGTTGATGGCCTCCGTGCTGGAGTCTGCCGAGCGACAGGCCGGCGTACTGTGCTCCATCGGCTACAGTGACGGCGAGTCGACCGGTAGCGCTCAGCAATCGACTCCACAGCCTCCCGACCTGGCTCGATGGCTCGCCCGCATGGTCACCAACGGGTGTTCACACGCGGTGGTGGAAGCATCGAGCGAAGCGCTGTCGTCACGACACCTGGCCGGAATCGAATTTGATGCGGCTGTCCTGACCAACGTCCGCCGCGAGCACCTCGACCTGCATGGCAGCCTGAAGAACTATCGTCGAGCGAAACAGCGGCTGTTCGAACATCTTAAGCCGGGCGGTTTCGCCATCGTTAACGCGGACGATCCCGAAACACGTTTCGTCTTGCCGCAGCTGACCGCTCCTGTCATCACCGTCGGAATGCACCAGCCGGCCCAGCTGCAGGCCCAACTGCTGGAACGCTGCCCGAGTGAACAGACCTTCCTGCTCATGGCCGGCCAGGAGACAGCCGCCGTGCGGACGGCAACGATTGGAGACGCCTACATCTACAACTGCCTGTCGGCAGCAGCCGTCGGACTGGTGATGGGCCTGAGCCTGACCCACATCGTCCGCGGACTGGAAAAGCTGGCGGCGGTTCCCGGACGACTCGAACGGATCGAGTGCGGCCAGCCGTTCAGCGTGTTCGTAGATCAAGCGCACTCACCGGCGACCCTCGGCGCGGTCCTGCAGACCCTCAAACAGGTAACCAGCGGTCGCCTGATCTGCGTCTACGGCGCGACAACCTGGCAGAGCGGCGAAGAACGAGCGGCAGTGGGACATATCGCGGAGCAAGGAGCCGATCTCGGAATCATTACCAGCAACAACCCCGGCCATGAAGCGCCCCTGCAGATCGCACACGATATCCTCGACGGATTCAAGGACCCCGGTCGTGCGCACATCATTCCCGATCGCGGCAAAGCCATCCAGTGGGCACTGAGCGCAGCCGGACCCGGCGATACCGTCCTGATCTCAGGCAAAGGAGATCAGAACTACCAGCTGATTGGCGAGCGACCGATGCAGTTCGACGATACTCTGATCGCGCGCCGCTGGCTCCATGGAACACGTCCTCAGCTGGAGACGCGCGGCAGCACCGTCACTCTCCCATTTCGCCTTGGCTGCCAATGGAATTGAGTGAGGACGTTGCCATGATGCTCGATCACATCCAGCACGTTACTTCCAACCTCGACCCGTCGCAAGCGGTTCTGGATCTCTCCGTGGGGAGACTCGCCGAGATCATCAGCGGGCAACTGTCTCTCGGCTGCATGCCTTCGGTTGACGGCGAATTACAGCAAGTTGGACGGATCGTGACCGATAGCCGCCTGATCCGGCCCGGAGACCTCTTCTGGGCCCTGCCAGGACCGACCTGCAACGGCGAGCATTATGCGGAGGATGCCATCCTCCGCGGAGCTCAGGGGACCGTTGTCGCACAACGAGCGATCGAGCCGTGGGGCGGCCGATTCAGCATTCGCGTCCGCAACAGCGTGCACGCCTTATCCGACCTGGCCTGCTGGATGCGCCGGCAGTTCTGCGGAACGGCAATCGCCGTGGCCGGAGGTCCGGGAAAGTCCACGACGGCGACGACCCTCCACCAGCTGCTCCGCGACAGCCGGCACGGATCGTGTGACATCAACTTGTCGCCTGATGTCATCTCATTCGCGCTGAGCATGCTGCAATGGCGCTGCCAGAACGACTACGCCATTGTCGAATTCCCGGCCGATCATCCCGAGCAAATCGCCGAAATTTCCGCCTTGTGCGTTCCGCGAATTGTCGCTATTACTTCCCCACAGAAATCAACACATCACAGTTCGTTCCGGGACCGTGAGGCGTTCGCCGATAACTTCAACGGTCTCCTGGACAGCGTGCCCGACGATGCGGTCGTCATCATGTGTGGTGATGAGTCCCGACTGCGAAGCATGGCACGCAGACGTTCCACCAGGATCCTCTGGATCGGTCGCAGCAGTGATTGCGACGTTGTGGCAAGCGACGTTCGCTACCGCGATGGACATTTGGCGTTGCGTGTCGACGGCCAGCGACTGGCTTTCCCCCTGTGGGGCCGACATCACCTGCCCAATATCCTGATCGCAGTCGCCGTGGGACGAATGCTCGGCGTGACATTACTCGACCTGCAGAGAGCCGCGGACAGCATACAGCCACTGGAGAATCGCTGCCAGGTGACATCCGTCGCCGGCATCCGATGGATCGACGATACACATAACGCGACGCCCCTCTCGATCCGTGCCGCACTCGGACTACTGGCAGAGACATCGACACGAGGGCGACGACGCGTGGTCTGCGGCGACCTGGACGTCAACGTCGAAACGGCCGAGGTCCAGCACCGTCAGCTGGGACAGACGATTGTCACCAGCGGCTGCGCCGATCAGCTGATCTGCTGCGGACAGTACGCGGCCGTGACAGCCGAAGCGGCCCGACACGCCGGAATGCCAACCGCATGCCTGGCAGTGTGCCAGAGTACGCTCGAAGCTACCGACCTGCTTGACCGGGCGTTGCAGAAAGACGATGTGGTGTTGGTCAGCGGCAGACGCTCACAGCAGTGGCACCAGTGGCTGCAACTGCGATTCGCTTGCCCGACACCCGAAGCCGCATGATACCGATACAAGACAGAGCCCGCAGAGCCGGGCAAACCGTTTCCAACACAACGTTGACCACAAGACACCCTTAACCACAGTACATTTGAAGTCCCGTCGACCGTGTCGACTTTGCGGGAAGTCGGTACAACCCTCCCTCCTGGGTTGGAGCGATATACTTGCTGGACACGGCAGTTTCTGGGTCGACTGCCACAGCAAGTGCTTCTCGACGGGACTTACGGCTGTGCACCGGAGCGGCCCCTGGTCGCTCCGGTGCCAGGGAACACCGAGGCGGAGTGCGTTACGCAACGCACTCCGCCTTTTTTCGTCGCCACGCTCGCGCCGAACGCGGGGAACACCAACGTTCACTCATTGCGCCCATCGGCGAAACGAGACGCGAGCACGAGCAGGAGCACGAGCAGGAGCACGAGCAGGGGGAGGAGGAGGAGGAGGACAAGCACGCGGACAAGCCGGGGGAGAACCGTGGCTTGCGACTTGGGTCAGGCGATGACGTCCACTACAATCAGGCGATCTGGCTCGCCCGAATCCTGATGCGATCACACCCGATCACGAGTGTTCGCCACAGAAAGCACACCCATGACGTCACATCGCGCCGCGATCGTTACCGGAGCATCACGCGGGATCGGCCGTTGCGTGGCTCTCGCCCTGGGAGCTGCCGGCTATGCTGTCACGGTCAACTACCTGCAGAACCGAACGGCCGCCGAGGCCGTGGTCCAACAAATCGAACGTGGAGGCAGCTCCGCGGTGGCAGTCCAGGCATCTGTAGCCGACTCCGCAGGTCGCCGACTGCTGGTTGAGACCACGCTCACGTCATTCGAGCGATTGGATGTGCTGGTCAACAACGCCGGGATCACGTCACCCGGCCGCAAAGATGTGCTCGAGGCAACGGAAGATAGTTGGGATCAGGTCTTCGATACGAATCTGAAAGGACCGTTCTTCCTGACCCAATCTGCCGCCCGGGAGATGATCAACTTGATTCGAACTGAGCGCATGTCCGGCGGCACTATCATTAACATCTCGTCCATCTCGGCGTTCGCCGTCTCGACCAATCGAGCGGACTATTGCCTGACGAAAGCGGCGTTGGGCATGATGACCCGCGTCTTCGCTGCTCGCCTGGCCGAAGAGAAGATCCGAGTGTACGAAGTCTGCCCGGGCATCGTCTCCACCGATATGACCGCAGGGGTGAAAGAAAAATACGATCGTCTGATTGCCGAAGGCTTGACCCCAATCCGTCGATGGGGAGCGCCAGATGACGTAGCCAAGGCTGTCGTGGCTCTGGCCGGACCGGATTTCGCCTTCACTACCGGCGACTGCATCCACGTCGACGGCGGCTTCCATATCCGGCAGCTCTAACCGCATCGCGACAACGGCCGGAACACCCGTGTCGTGTCATCTCCACACCACCAGCCTGATACGACCGAATTCCCCAGCTTGCCACCGATCGCTTGACGAAGCGACCAGCGGTTCGCCTCTTCCCGAAGATTCGTCGACATGCTGACAACCCTGGCAAGCGACACAGGGCAGGTACTATACGGATGATTCTATGGATTATGTCAAGTCTAGTGGATATTCAGTCCGATGATTTGCCACGGGTGATGTACAAGTCGGTGGGCTTGTATGCGCGCCGCAGTCGTGGCCTGCTGAGGCTTTTGAAACGACGCGGGCGCTGCCACTGCGTTTCCACAGCCGCAGATGCAGACGCGGGTTGGGAACCCGCACGTTCGAGGACAGGCCATGCCGTGTTGTAGCCAGTTTCGAGTTCAACGAGGATGCGGGGTCTGGAGAACAACGTTCGCCGCACTCGTTCTTCTGGCCGGGTGTCAGGCACTGCCGGTGCCTTCAGCACGGTTCCCTGTTGCGCCTCTCGAATCGCTGGCTCCCACCCCAGCGCGACCCCTTGCGGGTGAACTACCAGCTCTGATCTCGGATCCGGAAGAACCGCAAGTCGCGGTGCAAACAGATCGTTCACAGGAAACCGATTGGGCTGAGACAGCGATTTTGGCAGACGCGCAAGCGTCCGAGCCAACGCCAGCTCAATCGCAGCCGGACTCGCCAACCGTCGACGAACCGTTGGACGAGTATCCTGCGGCGAGGTTGTCGCAGGTGGCAGTTTCGGATCGGTCTGCTCAGGAACAGGATTCACCCGAGAACGATCAACCGCCAGCACCCGCCCTGAAGTTCAAGAGCCCGTCGACGGCAACTCCTTCGCTGCACCACACGACTGCATCGAGCAGTTTCCCCAAACAAGGCCGGTCTCCGTCTGATCATCCAGAGTGTCACGATGCGGGGCCGGCATGCGCCGATCAGGCGGCGCTTTGTGGGCTCTGCGGCACCACCCCCTGCCCTCCCCTCTTCGTGCTGCCAAAGCCGCGGTGCAATTTGCGCTGCTATCTGGGACCTCTGTTCTATCACGATATACCGGAACGAGCAGCCGAGATGGCGGAAGCAGAACTCCAGGTGCCGCACTCATTATTCCATCCTGTTCCGACGGCCCCGGTTTTCGAGACGCGTTCCACGTACGAGCCGCCGCAACTCATGATGACGCCCGTGGAAATGCCGCCTCGACTCTTGCCTCATGTCGCCCCTCGTCCTCTCCCCGTGGCAGGCCAGCCGGGTCTTCTCAAGCCGCTGCCAGAGCCGACGGGCGACCCATCCTCCGATGACGGCCGTGGCCGCCCGATACCCCCCCCCACCAACGCGGAGACGTCGCCGAAATCCGCGCCATCCGTCGGCTCGAAGGGCACATACTCCCCATCCGCCCAACGCCTCGAATCGGTGCTCAAACGCAAATAGCCCGTGCGAGGTGCCAGCTCATCCCAGTGGCCTGTCGGTTCGTGCAGTGGAGCGATCGGAGGTTTGCGCAAAGTTTGCCGCCCAACCACCCGCCACTCAACGACAGCCCCATGAGGCGACGAAATACAGAGGGGACTAGTTGGTCCGCAGATCGAGACGATGCAAGCTCGCACGGCTCTTGAAGATGTGGGACCAGCGCGACGCGGAAGTCGACGGGAGACGACGGTACACCCACTCTGACGAGCTCACCGATGCCATTATTTTCACACCATGACCGTCCATGCTCCACGCTGCGTTTGGTTTGGCTCCTCCCTTGCATCTTCGCGACCCTCAGTAACGGCCCCTGCTCTGTGACGAGCGCCTCCGAACTGCGGCGCTCGGCGATTGTCGAGGCCGTCGCCACGGCTCGCCCGGCGGTAGTCAACATCCACGGGCGAAAAACGGTTCCCGTGGAATATGACACCCAGACCACCGCGGAGCCGGGCAGCCAGGTCAACGGCATGGGAACGGGGATCGTGATTGACGAACGCGGATATATCGTCACGAACTACCATGTGGTTGAGGGGGTGTCGCGAATTCGAGTCACGATGTCCGATGAGACGACTGCCGTCGCCGAACTCGTCGCTAACGACCCCAAGACGGACCTGGCCATCATCAAGATCTCCACCGAGGCCCCGCTGCCGGTCATTCGCTTCGGCACGTCGGAGGACCTCATGCCGGGAGAAACGGTCGTCGCCGTGGGTAATGCGTATGGCTACGAGCATACAGTCACTCAAGGCATCATCAGTGCGTTGCATCGTACGGTGCAGGTGAGCGATTATCAGAAGTACATGGACCTTATTCAAACCGATGCCAGCATCAATCCCGGCAACTCGGGCGGCCCATTACTTAATATTGACGGCGACATGATCGGGATCAACGTGGCGGTGCGTGTCGGCGCTCAGGGAATTGGATTCGCCATTCCGATCAACGAAGCGCTCGATGTGGCTGCCGACCTGCTGGCCAGCGCCCGTTCTTCGCAGACTTCGGACGGCCTGCAAGTCGTGACTCAATACGAGGATCACGGAGCGCAGGCGGTGATCAAAGGAGTGGCGAAAGGGAGCGCCGCGGAGAAAGCCGGGTTTCGACCGGGAGACATCATCGTGGCAGCCGGTGATCGCCCGGTTCAACGCCGCCTGGACCTGGAACGGGTTCTCCTCAACCGGCAGGTTGGCGAGGAAGTCGACATCGAAGTTCAGCGCGACGGCCAGGTTACCGAGCTGAGCATCGTCCTGGCGGAAGGAGCAGGCCAGCGGTCAACCGTTTCGGATCTGGCCTGGACCACTTTGGGCATGCGGCTGGAGCCGATCGCCGCGTCGGCGTTCCGCAAATACCAGACTCGCTACCGTGGCGGGTTGAAGGTTCTGGCGGTACGGGCGGACAGTCCGGCGTTCGAGCATGGGATTCGCCGCGGCGACATCCTGGTAGGGATGCACAAATGGGAGACGATTTCCCAGGACAACGTCGCCTACATTCTTAACAGCGCGGAATTCAAGTCGACGCAGCCGTTCAAGTTCTACATTCTACGGGGCACGGAGACGCTGTTTGGCACGATGCGGGCCACCTTCAATCAATAGCTGCTCAGCCCCTCGTGCAGGTCCCCCTTGCCGCTAGAATGAACGTCATGGAATCCGAGTTCATTGACTGGCTGCGAGCGAGACTGACTCCGCACGACCAGGTTCCCTTGGGACCGGGCGATGATGCGGCCGTGCTGCGCATCACGCAACGTCGGGACGTGGTTGTGACGACCGATCTGCTGACCGACGGAGTCGATTTTCTGCTGGAGCAATGCGCACCGCAGCGTGTGGGGCGCAAGGCCATCGCCGTGAACTTGAGCGACCTCGCCGCCATGGCGGCTCGTCCCATTGCCGTATTCGTCTCCGTGGCTTTGCCGAGGCCGGGAGCCGCTCAGCTGTCGCGTGACTTGCTGGAAGGAATGCTGGACATCTGCGATCGCTACCACGTCGCGCTGGCGGGTGGAGACACGAACACGTGGAGCGGGGGCCTGGTGATCAGCGTGACGGCGATCGGAGAGACGACTCCGCGCGGCCCGCTGCGACGTGATGGAGCTCGGCCTGGCGACTTGATCCTGTCCACCGGTTCCTTCGGAGGCAGCATCCTGGGCAAACACTTCGACTTCACGCCTCGAGTGAGCGAGTCGCTCTGGCTGCACGATCGTTATCAGCTGCACGCAGGGATTGATGTGAGTGATGGCCTGTCGCTCGATGCCGCCAGGATGGCGGCGGAAAGCCGCTGTGGCGCAGCCCTCGCGCTGTGCGATATCCCGATCGACGCGGCCGCCTACGAGCTTGCCCGCCAACAGCCGACGGGCAAGTCGCCCCTGGAGCACGCCCTGACCGATGGAGAGGATTTCGAGCTCCTGCTGTGCGTCCCGCCACAGGAAGCCCAGCGTCTGTTGGCCGACCAGCCGCTGGAAGTGCCCATTACCTGCATCGGCCGAATGGTGGCACAGCAGGGACTATGGCAATCGGATCAAGGGGGCAACCTGCGCCCCTTGAAACCGGAAGGTTTCCAGCACGGAGCACTGTGAAGGTAGCGTTGCCGAGAGATACCACGTCGCACCCGGTCCGCTCCCCGCTTGCGAGATTGAGCGATCTGTGCCGAAGCCGGCTCACGGCGCGCCACCGTCAAGCTGTGGGACAAGCTGCTCAAGCATCTGCTCGAGGGCCGCTCCGTGTGCCACCAGTGTGAACTTCCGGCACAGTTCGCCCGTGATCTCGATATGGACCTCTAACTTCTCTCGTGGAAGGCAGTCGGCCACGCGCTCGGCCCACTCAATCAAGGTGATTCCGGGACCGGCAAAGTACTCCTCGACTCCGAGTTCCAGAAATTCGTCCAGATCACGCACGCGATAGGCATCCAGATGATAGAGCGTGCGATCGGCATGGTAGGGCTGACAGAGCACGAAGGTGGGGCTGGTCACCTCGCCTGCCGGGACACCGCAGCCGGCGGCAAGGGCCTGAACGAGCCGCGTCTTTCCGGCGCCCAGCGTTCCGTGCAATGCGATCGTGGCCGTCGAGGGCAGCGCGCGCGCCAGCAGTTTTCCGAGCCGCTGTGTGTCGTCTTCATCGAACGCATGAAAAGAGTATTGCTGCATGGCGTCGTCGTACCGGTCAGTAACATGCTCGGTAACATGCTCAGAGAATGAACTTGCTCAGGTCCTCATCATCAGTCACTTTGGCCAGCCGCTCATCGACATAGGCGGCATTGATCGTCACTCTCCCCCTGCCCATGGCCGGCGCTTCAAAGCTCAGCTCCTCCAGCAATCGCTCGAGGATCGTGTACAGGCGCCGAGCGCCAATGTTCTGCGTCGACTGGTTCACTTTGTAGGCATGCCGCGCCAACGCTTCGACGGCATCGTCCGTGAACTCCAGATCCACTCCTTCGGTCTTCATCAGAGCGATGTACTGCTGTGTGAGCGAGCCCTTCGGTTCCCGTAGGATCCGGACGAAGTCGTCCTGGGTGAGATCCGAAAGCTCCACGCGAATGGGGAATCGGCCCTGCAACTCCGGCATCAGGTCACTGGGGCGATTGCGGTGGAAAGCGCCGGCCGCGACGAAGAGGATGTGGTCGGTCGTGACGTAGCCGTAGCGTGTTTGCACGGTCGTGCCTTCGACGATGGGCAGCAGATCGCGCTGCACTCCTTGCCGCGAGACATCAGCTCCCTTCGTTTCGCTCGAAACCACCTTGTCAATCTCGTCCAGGAAGATGATCCCCAGGTTCTCTGCCAGCTCAATCGCCTCCGAGTTGATCTTCTCGGGCTCCAGCAGCGCTTCGCACTCCTGCTCAAATAAGACCTCACGGGCCTGTGCGACGGTCATTTCACGCGTCACCGACTGCCGAGGCATGATCTTCTCGAGCATCCCCTGCAAGTCGACGTCCATGTGCTCCATTCCCATTCCGCTGAAGACGACCGGTGTCGCTTTCTGCTCGAGTGTCAGTTCGACCGGGCGCGCGTCGAGTTGGCCATCGATCAGCATCTTGCGCATTTTGACTCGGCTCCGCTCGTATCGCTCCGCCGCGTCTGGATCGGCGTCTCCGTATTGCACGGGGCGCGGAATGAGCAGTTCGAGCAGTCGCTCCTCCACTCGTCCCCGCGCGATGTCCTGGACATTGTTCCGCTCCCGCTCCCGCACCAGAGAGATCGCATTTTCCACCAGCTCGCGGACCATGCTTTCGACATCCCGGCCGTAATAGCCCACTTCCGTGTACTTCGTGGCTTCGACCTTGATGAACGGCGCGCCGGTGAGTTTGGCAAGTCGGCGGGCAATCTCCGTCTTCCCGACACCGGTGGGACCAATCATCAGGATGTTCTTGGGCGAGACCTCCTGCTGTAGTTCGTCGCTCAGCTGGCGACGTCGCCAGCGATTGCGAATCGCAATTGCCACCGATCGCTTGGCCGCCTGCTGACCTACGATGTAGCGATCCAGTTGCTCCACAATCGTCTGCGGAGTCAGATCCTTGAGCTTTTCCGACATGTCAGCGCTGCTGCCAATCAGCTTCTGCACGGCAACTCCTCCACCACAATCTGCGTGTTCGTGTAGATGTCAATCCCGGCGGCAATCAGCAATGACTCACGGGCAATCTCGGCTGCACTGAGCGTGGAATGGGCCACCAGCGCACGCGCTGCGGCAATCGCATAGTTGCCTCCCGATCCAATGCCCACAATGCCGTCGGTGGGTGCGATCACGTCTCCTGTACCACTGATCAGTAACGTGTGCTGAGCGTCGGTGACAGCCAGCAGTGCTTCGAGTCGGCGCAGAATGCGGTCGGTCCGCCAGTCCTTGGCCAACTCGGTCGCCGCCCGTGGTACATTGGCGGGATAATCCTTCAGCTTCGCCTCGAACCGCTCCAACAGGGCAAACGCGTCGGCGCTCCCCCCCGCGAACCCGCACAGAACAGCCCCGTCTGCCAGACGACGGATCTTCACGGCATCGCTCTTCATCACCGCCGTGCCGAGAGTCACCTGGCCGTCGCCAGCCATCGCGACCTTTCCCCGATGCCGAACCGTGAGGATGGTTGTCGAGTGAACTTCCATAACAGCAACACCTGAATCCCCGAAACGTAACTCAGTACGGGCCCGCGTCTGACCCGCTCTCTGGACCCTGGCCAGAACGACCCTGGCCAGAACCACGTGCAGTTTACGTGCCGCGGTCCGGTACGATCGAATGACGGCACATCGCATCGATGCTCCATCCGCCTGGCAAGCGCGCTCACACGACTCACATTGTGGCGGATCGGGGTGGATCACTCCAGTGGCCCCGTCGCCACAGCCCTCCTCGGCTGCCCAGAAAACCGTGCCAGTCGGGCCGACTTGGTCCTGTACGGGTCGGCCTCGGAACGCCGCACTCAGTTTGCTCGAGTTACCCCTTGCTTGCAGCCAACAGTCTCGATCGGTATTCTGGCCGGCATGAATGAGCCAGATACCACGATCGCACGCAGTCCCGAATTGATGTCGCGCCATGATTCAGCCTTGCTGGTCGTCGACGTACAGACCAAATTACTGTCCGCCATGCCCCCCACCGACAAGCTGATCTGGAATATCTCGCGCCTGATTCGCGGCGCTCAGGCTCTGGGGGTGCCGGTCGAGGCCACCGAACAGTATCCTCGAGGCCTGGGCCCTACGACCCCCGCACTGGCTCAGTTGCTTGACGAAATCCCGTCGAAGCTGATGTTCAGTTGCCGTTGCTGCCGTGACATGTTCGATCGGTGTCGGGATCGTGGGATCTACAAGATCCTGGTGACGGGTATCGAAGCGCACGTGTGCGTGCAGCAGACTGTGATCGACCTGCTGGGAACTGGCTTCCGGGTCTATGTGGCGGTGGACGCCGTCGCCTCACGATTCGAACTCGACTACCAGACGGCGTTGCGTCGCATGGAATCGGCCGGAGCAACGCTCACGACGACAGAAGCTGCGCTGTTTGAGTGGTGTGAGGAAGCCGGCACGCCCGAGTTCATGCAGATCAGCGCGCTGGTACGCGAAGCCCCCCCGGTTGGTCAGGGACCCCTGGAGAACTAGGAGAGCACGAGTCACCCGCTCGGCGCCGGGTCCGCGTGGTCGGCCGCAATTTGGTCGGGAATGCTTGCATGCTGCCAATGGCACTGCTAAATTGCGCCACAACTGAATCGCTGGAATGATTTGACGCTTGATGCAGAAGTCGTTGCCGCGTTGAACTTCCGATCGGGATATTCTCTTTTTCGCCCCACCACGAAACCACTCTGTCACGGAGGATTGAGAGCTTGCCGCGAAGCCTGGGAACACTTGCGGTTCTCATGCGTGGCAGACTCCCAATACGTTCATGCTTGTGCTCAGTCGAAAGGTTGGCGAGCGGATCTTGATCGGAGACCAGATCACGGTAACCGTTGTGCGCATTACCGGAGGTGGCGTACGGCTAGGCATTGAAGCTCCTGCCGAATTGCCCGTCATTCGCGAAGAATTGCAGACTCAGCTGCGCCAGTCGCCTGATCCTGCTGGTCCCGATCAACTCCATCGGCGTTGATTGGCCGCATCGGTCACCAGGCACATCGGTCTTCACGCTCAGCCGGCCCTACCCAGGGCAGCGCAGGTCGTCCGTTTCTCGCTGTGCAGCGACCTTTACCACGAGGCGGGCTGAAAGCGGTTTTTGCCGCCGAGCACGGAGATGGACTCCCCGGGGCGTAAATCCACAATCGTTCCCGCCGGCAGCTGGTCCAGTCGTCCGTTTTGCTTGATGAAGTGATTGAGCCGGGCAAGTTTCTGGGAAGCGAGCGCCTCACCTGCCACTTCACGCCCCGGTGCATGGCCCCAGTGGATTTGCACCAAACTCGTCTCTTTGGCCGGGAGTGAGTCGCTGGAGTTGGCCAGGCGATTCCCGCGTCGACTCGCGAGCGCATCAGGACTTCCTCCACTGGGCAGAAGCACATAGACCGCCTCGGCCGGTTGTCCCACCTCCAAGGTCTCGCCTTTCTGAACCACGATCCACTCCAGTCCAAACGACCGCCAGGCTTCACCGATCGCCGCAGCAATGCGGGCGGCCCCCACAACGCCTGGATCACCATAGGGTGTTCCGACGGCACCAACTGGTGTCGAGTTGCCTGCCTCCACGCGGAGATAGTTGCGAGTCTGGCTCTTCGAGAACTCGTCCGGGGGCAAGAACACCCCTTCCGTGTCGACGGGCCAGAAGCAATCGCCTTCCCACCGCGCATCACGTGTGCGGACCATCACGGCTGGTTCGCGGTATCGCAACTGAACCGTCACACGAGGGCCGTCGGTCCCCAGACTCTTTCCAGCCCACAACGCCTCAGCGACCCAGGTGTTAAGCTCGAACGCCTGCACCACTCGCTTGGTCAGGTCGGGATCCAGGATCGAGAGCTTAGCAAGGCTCCCGTCGCGCATGACGTCCGCTCTCACGTCGGATTGAATCCAAGACGGCTGAGGCGTGATGACGAAGCTGTCTGCCGTCAGGGAGTACTTCGAACTCCGCTGGATAACGGACCCCCATTTACTCCATCCCACATAGCCGCCGGCCAACAGCAGGATGGCCAAGATCGCCATGCCGAAAAGCCCGCGACCACTACCTGCCAAGGGGGCAAACAGATGTCGCACTGCCCCCACCGCTCGGTTGATGAACTGACTTCCTTTGCGAGCAGCCATGACCATCCTCCTTGATGGATCATCCTGGTTGCCGTAACCCGAGCGTGTGCGGAACGATCTCCGCACCGGCGCTGCGAGTGCTCTGTGAGAGCAAATTGCAGGGTGTCACTGGCTTTTCCAGTGCTCCTGCGCCTGTCGGGCAAGGCTACACTGGCGGAGCCAGTGCCACCCAACCCAAGAGTTAAGCTGTCACAAAACACTCCTACCCAAACCCCTCGAGTCACGGCATGCTGAGCGTTCTCTGCGGTGATCCCTCACCCGAAAAATCGCCCTCCCGGAAACGCGGCCGATGTGCGCGATAGAATTGAAGGCCCCTATTTACCAGATCTCGATATCGGTTTCCAGTTCGACCCCGAGCCGGTCACGCACTTGAGTCTGGACAAGCTCAATCAGACGCAGGACCTGTTCGCTGCTAGCACCTCTGCGCGCCACAATAAAGTTCCCGTGCTGCTCGCTAATCTCGGCACCACCGATTTTGGCCCCTTTGAGACCTGCCTGTTCAATCAGATCCTCCGTTCGCAACCCACTGGGGTTCTTGAAGATCCGTCCCATATTCTCGTCGTTGGAAGGCTGTTTCGACTTCTTGACGATCCAGAGAGTCTGCATGCGTTTGGTCAGTTCCGTCCGATCTTCCCGCTCAAGTTGGAAACTAGCTCGCAAAATGAGGAGCTCATCGAGACTGCTGTAGCGGTAGGCGAACCGCAGGTCGTCTCGTTGGTGTTCGACCATTCGGCCACTGCGCGTCATGACCTCCGCGGTACCAGTCCATTGGCCGATATCGTGATTTTCGGTTCCCGCATTGCCCCGCAGTGCCCCCCCGATGGTCCCTGGAATACCGACCAGGTGCTCCAGACCGGCCAATCCCTCACGTACCGCCGTGGAAATCACATGGCCCAATTTCGCCCCGGCCCCGGCCACGATGACGTGGTCGTCGACCGTAATCTCTGAGAATGCAGCGGCGCTAAGTCGAACGACCATGCCGGGCACCCCTTGATCGCGCACCAGTAGATTCGATCCACCGCCCAGCACGCGGACAGGCAGCTCCTGCTCGCGGCAGTGCTGAATCAGGGCCATCAGCTCTTCCCTGGATGTCGGCTCAGCGAAGTATTCCGCCGCGCCACCGAGTCGAAACCAGGTGTAAGGTGCCAGCGGCTCGTGCTCACACACAATATGTTCAAATCCACTCAGGAGACCCATCTGATACATCCGTTACTAAGATTTGCTGTACCGCGTCGTTGATTGCGATCCGCGTTCTCTCCCTTGATCAGCAGAGCGAGGCCGCCTGCCAGCAGGCCAGTCATGCCCCGCGGAGCGAACGCCTGCCGATTACGCGTTCACCGGAACGAGACACCGGAACGAGACATTGTGCACTGCAATGGCGGAGTGTACAACGACACATCGCCGGACGGGGCCGATACTGGGCCGCAGAAAATCGCTCGCGATCGTAGCATATTCAGGTTCAGGCGGCGACCTCTGTTGTCCAACTTAGGAGCACTAACAAGACGTGGAGGTCGACTGAGCCAAGGGGATGAACTCAGCTGAAAACGTGTTGAACCAGCGGTTTGGCTAATGCTCCCTGGGAGCGAGCGGTTCGCAGGCAGACCAGCGAATCATCCGAGCGACTTCGATCTCAGCAACAGGCTGTTGGTGACCACCGAAACGCTACTCATTGCCATTGCCAGGGCAGAGAACGCCGGTAGAACCGCCAGCACGCCTCGACCCAGGACGGGGACGATCAGCCCGGCGGCCAAGGGGATCAACACGACATTGTAGCCGAACGCCCACCATAAGTTCTGTTTGATCGTACGCAGCGTGGCCCGAGACAAGCGAATGGCCTCGGCCACCTGACGCAGATCCTGATGGACCAGGACGATGTCGGCCGTTTCGATCGCCACATCCGCTCCGCTTCCAATGGCGATTCCCAGGTCAGCAGTAGCCAACGCCGGCGCGTCGTTGATGCCATCCCCTACCATGGCGACGCAACGTCCCTGGCTCTGTAACTGGGCCACGACCTTTTGCTTCTCATCGGGCCGCACTTCGGCCATGACCGTGGACAGGCCTACTTGCAGGCTGACCGCCAGCGCCGTACTCCGCTTGTCTCCCGAGAGCATGATCACGTCGAGCCCCATCGCCTGCAGTTGCTGCACGCCTTCACGGCTGTGAGGAACCACCTGGTCGGCCACGGCAATGGTCCCCAGCAGTTGCCGGTCGCGGGCCACACAAAAGACGGTTTGACCCGAGACGCGGAGATGTTCCAGTCCAACGCGGTCGAGCTGATCAAGAGGGATGTCGCGTTGTTCCAGCAGCTGTTCGGTCCCGACACTGATCGTCTCCCCTTCCCACTGCGCGACGACGCCGCGTCCTGCAACCACCTCCAAGGCCTCTGCCCGGGATGAACGGACTCCGCGAGCCTCCGCTTCACTTACGACTGCCTGAGCCAGCGGATGACTGCTCAGTCCTTCCGCGGCGGCGGCAGCCCGCAGAAGAGCCTCTGGTGTCACGTCGCCCACCGGAGCGATCTGCACGACCGACGGTTTACCTGCCGTGATGGTGCCGGTTTTGTCCACCAGAACCGTGTCGATGCGTCCCGCCTGTTCCAGCGATGCGGCGTTCTTGACCAGGATCCCTCGTTCCGCCCCCCGTCCGCTACCCACGAGAATGGCGGTGGGGGTCGCCAGGCCCAGGGCACACGGACAGGCAACGATGAGGATGGAGATAGCGCACGTCAGCGCCACGCGGGGTTCGCCCAGCGCAAGCCAAACGACGAGGGTCGCGATGGCGATCGCCAGAATCCCGGGCACGAACCACGCCACGACTCGGTCGGCAAACCGCTGCACGTCCGCCTTCGATTCCTGTGCCTGCCGCACCAGCTCGATGGTCTGCGCCAACGCGGTCTCGCGGGAAGTCCGCAGCACCCGAGCAGTGAGGGCGCCGTCACCATTGATCGTCCCCGCGAAAATTGTCTGGTCAGGACCTTTGTCGACCGGCACCGACTCGCCTGTCAGCCATGCCTCGTCCACAGCGCTGGCTCCAGCGAGTACCAGCGCGTCAAGTGGAATCCGCTCGCCTGGTCGCACGACCATCGTCTGCTCCACGGCCACTCGACTCACGGGCACGTCCACCAGCCGCCCGTCGATCTGAATATGTGCACTCTCCGGAGCCAGCTGTAACAACTGCCGGATCGCCGACGACGCCCTCCCCTTGACTCTGACCTCCAGAAATTTGCCCAACGTAATGAACGTCAGGATCATCGCCGAGTCCCGAAATGTCAGCATCGACGTGCCGCTCAACAGCCCCGCCACGCCAGCAACGTACGCCGTGCTCGTCCCCAATGCCACCAGTGTGTCCATGTTGGTCGACCACTGTTTGAGCCGCAGCCAGGCACCACGAAGATACGGCCACCCCACATAGAACTGAATCGGCGTTGCCATCGCCCACTGAGCGACACCACTCCACCAACCCATGGCAGCAGAGAAGAAGTGCTCGACCAGCAACAGGGGAACCAGCAGGCCGAGGGCTACAATCAGCCGTCTCCGCCAGAAAGCGGCGTCGGCAGCCTCGCGCCGCAACATGCTCACGGCCGCCTCTCCGGGAGCGGCGGACGGCTGCACGCCATAGCCGGCCTGGATCACAGCCTCCATCACCTGCTGCGCGGTCAGCTGTTGCGATTGCCATACGACAGAAACCTGATTCATCGCCAGGTTGGCATGCGCCTCCCGAACGCCGGGCAGGCGAAGCAATGATTCCTCAACACGCGCCACGCAACTCGCACAGTGCATTCCGTGCACATCAAACATCTGCCGCTCATCTGACCATCGAGCACTGACCGAACCGTCGCTCGCTTCGCGGCTCTGCCGTGATGCCGTCGCGGCGGAAAAAGAGGTGGACAGAGGAACTAGTGCTCCGGGATCGCTGAGAATCAGGGTGCCACTGGCTTTGCCAGTGCTCCTCTGGCTCTCGGGCAAGTCCACACTCGCGGAGCCAGTGCCAGCCAACCCGACAGTCAAGTCGTCGCAGGCCACCAGTTTCGGAGAAGTCGCGGGGGACTGACTCGCCGCCGCATCGATGGGTGCGGCCGCTGGCAAACCCAACGAGACGACCGCCGGCGGAGTTGGCTCGCCCACCTGAAAGCCGGCTCCCTCAATGGCAGCCGAAATCTGCTCTCGCTCGGTGCGAACCGCATCGAACTGAACGTCGACCACCTGACGCTGAAGGTCAACCTGACAGCCGACGACACCGTCAACGGCACCCACGGCCTCCATCACCGTCTGCACACAGCGTTCACAACGCATTCCCGTGATCGGTATCACCAATCGACTCATCCACCTACTCCGCAATGCTCACTCGCGGTGGCAGCCGCACTCCGGCCGTTCCCCACAACTGCCGTCAACCATCGCCACCTGATGCCGGCGTTTCGCCTGCCACACCTCCGGCCGCACAGCACGGTCGAAGTCCCTGACGAAACCACCACCAGAATGAGGGGAGCTATCCACCGTATTCGTCACTCAACTGCCCCACTGACCTAACGATCCAGCGGCTGCCACAATGGGATCTTCCCAGCAGCGTAGATGAAAGGGAACGAATATGCGAGCGGAAGTGGTGGCGTTGGGGGACGAGTTGACAAGCGGTGCGAGACTCGACACGAACTCGCAGTGGATTAGTCAGCAGTTGGAGCAATGGGGAATACCGGTTGTCTGCCACACGACGGTGGGCGATCAGCTCGAGATGATCGTGGAGGCTTTTCGCGCGGCAATTTCCCGGGCGGATATCGTCGTGGTGACCGGGGGGTTAGGCCCCACAGCCGACGATTTGACGCGGGAGGCCCTGGCACAGGCAACCGGTCGTATGCTGGTTCGCGACCCGGCGGCACTCGCTCACATACGGGAGCTGTTCGCCAAGCGAGGCCGCGCGATGCCTGAGCGAAACGTCGTTCAGGCCGACTTCCCTCAAGGAAGCCGAGTGATCCCCAATCCGCACGGCACGGCACCCGGCATTCTACTGGAGGTTCCCCGGCCAACGCGGGCAGCCTGTGTCGTACTTGCTCTGCCCGGCGTACCCGCTGAGTTGAAACAGATGTGGGTGGCATCGGTCGCCGCAGAACTCACTCGCCTGACCGGTCCCGATCGCAACGTGATTTCGCATCGGTCAATTTGCTGTTTCGGGGCGGGCGAAAGTGATATTGAGCAACGTCTGCCCGATCTGATTCGGCGCGGCCGCATCCCTTCGGTGGGGATTACCGCCAGCCAGGCGACCATCACGCTGCGTGTGACCGCTTGCGGGCCTTCACTGCCGGCTTGTCAGACACTGATGGAACCAACGGTGCAGACGATCTACGATTGCTTGGGCGACTTGGTTTTCGGAGAAGGCGACGACACGTTGCAGGACGCTGCCGCCAGACTGCTGTGGCGCCAGGGTGTCTCGGTGGCCGTCGCTGAATGGGCCACCCAAGGCCTTGTCAGTCGTTGGCTGACCGAAGCATCGGCGGGCACCGACTGTTGTCGCGGCGGAATCGTGGTCACCTCGCCGGAGTCGCTGTGCAGGGTGCTGGGCGTTGAAACAACCACTCCCAGCTCCGCGTCTTGCGATGCGGGGCAAGTTGTGAGCCAAATGGCAGTTGCCGTTCGGGACCGTTTTGGCGCTGACTTTGGACTGGCAGTCGGCCCTCGACCTCAGTTGGCCACGCAAGAGCAATCTTCAGCGCACCTTCGCCTGGCCTTGGCCACCCCCACCTCGACGATGACCGAGTCGCACGTATTTGCCGCACACCCTTCGATTCAGGTGCCTCGCAGCGCTAAACAGGCCTTGAATCTGCTGCGACTGAGCTTGCTGGCCCGCGAGTTGCCGGCTCACGGTTCGTAGCAGGTACGAATTCTCGAACGCGAAGAACGTCGGCCAGCTTCCTTGGGAGAGGGGGACAAGTTGTCCCTGGATACTGGCAGTCCGCGCAGCTGATGGCCATAATGTATATCCAGGTGCATCTTAAGCCGGGAAGAAGCTTGGGCTGGATCGTGGACTGCTCGTGCAGAGTGTTTCACGAGGCATCCTGTTCTGCCGCACAGTTGCACTGTTGGAGCAGCCCAGTGGTTCGGACCCGGTTTTGCAGCTCACTCAGAAGCGAGCAGCAACCTGCCCGGGCCATCCGCGGCCCGTCTACACTCCATCGACTCGGAACGTCGGGAACACGCCTCAGCTATGCTTGCATCTCCCTGCTCAACGAACGACCTCCGCGGTGGGCACGGTTCCTCGGCAGCAGCGGCCGCACTGTCGACCGCAGTCCTGCTCCGGTGCGGCCTTGTCACCCTGTTTCTGACCACCTTCACTGCTCGTCATGTATCGGCCGATTGGCCGATGTGGCGGGCCGATTCCGCGCGCAGCGCCACCACGGACCAGACGTTATCTCCGTCGCTCGAGCTGCACTGGTCGTTGTCGTTGCCGGTGCCACTTCCCGCGTGGCCGGCGGAACAAGGTAAGGTACGGTTCGATGCCTCGTATGAGCCGATAGTGTCGGATGGTCGCATGTTCGTTCCCTCGATGGTCCACGACAGTCTGACAGCGTATCGCATCACTGATGGTCGCCGTCTGTGGAGCGTCTACGTGGACGGCCCGGTTCGGTTCGCCCCGGTCGCTCTTGGGGACGTGGTGCTTTTTGTGTCGGACGATGGGCACTTGTACTGCGTCCGAGCTGACGATGGAGAGCTGGTATGGAAGCTGCGCGGCGGCCCGACCGACCGCTTGATTCTGGGGAATGACCGGCTGATTTCCATGTGGCCGGCGCGCGGCGCGCCGGTGACGTACGGCGACACCGTTTACTTCGCGGCCGGCATCTGGCCGTTCATGGGCATCTTCGTCCACGCAGTCGATATCCCCACGGGCCAGGTGTTGTGGACTAACAGCGGGACGGGCTCCAACTACACGGTGCAGCAGCACAATAGTCCTGCGTTCGCGGGCGTCGCGCCGCAGGGCTACCTCGCCGTCAATGACAAGCAGCTTCTGGTGTCGGGTGGCATGACGGTCCCGGCTGTGTTCGACCGAACGACCGGTAAGCTCCTCTATTATCAGCCCAGCGATCGAACGTTCGGCAAGGACGTGGGTGGATACGAAGTGGTGTTGGGGCCCGATTGGTTCTCGAACCGAGGCGTCCTGCACCTGCTGGCCGACGGCCAGCCGCGGGTGCAATCGCCCGCCAGCATATATGGCCCGCAGTGCGCCATTGGGATTGCGGGTAAACACCTGGTTGCGCACGGCAATGCGATTGTGCAGTACGCTGAGACGTCGATCGACAAGAAGGGGAAGGAGACGAAGACGGTCAAGTATCGGGTCGACGAACTCTGGCGAGCACGGCTGCCGCAGGACGTGACAAAGCTCCATGTGCAGACGGGCCAGCAGCTGTTGGCCAGCGACGACCGTTCGCGAATCGTGCTGCTGAATATTCCCACTGCAACCGATCAGGAGTGCCAAATCGCCTGGGAAGGGACGGTTGACGGGACGATCTGGCGGATGCTCGTTTCCGATGGTCGGTTGTTCGTGGTTACGCAGGAGGGAGGAATTTTCTGTTTCGGAGAAGGGGGTCTGCAAGAGGGGAGCGGCCAGCTTTCTGCCGTGGACGAGCTGACGGGCGTTGCGGCGGGACCGGCCAGCGTCACGTCTCCACCTGCCGTTGGTCCACGCGAAGACCGGGAACCCTGGAGCGATGCTTCCTCGATCGTACAGCAGCTGCGCGATCCCACCGGATATTCCGTCATCGACCGGCCGCCGAACTTGACGTTTGTGCGACAACTGGTACAGCAGACGCAGATGCACTGTCTCGTGACGCAGCCTGATCCGCAGCTCCGCCGGCAGTGGCGCGAGCAACTCGCGGACGAAGGACTGCTTGGTCGCCGGATCGCCTTGCTGCCCGCCTCGCTCGACGATCTGACATTGCCTCCTTATATGGCAAACCTGATTGTAAGCTGTGCTCGAGATTTGACCGCACTCGAATCGGTTGACGGGCTGACGCGTCTGTTCGAGATCCTGCGTCCCTACAGCGGAACGGCGATGCTGGCCGTCGATTCCACCCGGCGAGATCACGTACGCAGCGTGGTGTCAGCAACCACGACACTTAGCGGAACCGTTGTGGGCGACTATCTGGTGATCCAGCGCGACGGTCCCTTGGCTGGCTCGGGAACGTGGACCAGCCAGAACGGAGATGCTGGCAACAGCCTGGTCTCGGCGGAACATCGGGTAAAGACGCCGCTGGGCTTGTTGTGGTTTGGAGGTCCATCGAACCGTGACGTGCTGCCGCGACATGGTCACGGCCCGACGCCCCAGGTGATCGGCGGCCGCCTCTTCATCGAGGGGCGAGACATGCTCCGCGCCGTCGATGTCTACACCGGCCGGCTCCTGTGGCAGAGAGCCTTCCAGGACGTCGGCATCTTCTACGACAATACGGACCATCATCCCGGTGCGGGGGCGATCGGTGGCAACTACGTATCCACTTCGGACAGCGTTTATCTCATCTGGCAGCGCAGCTGCTTGAGGCTGGACCCGGTCAGCGGAGCGACGTTGGTGGAGTATCAGCTGCCGGCCGATGAATCGCACGCGCAGCCGTATTGGGGATACGTGGCCGTGTCGGGCGACTACTTGATTGCCGGCAGTTCTCCCATGCTGCTGCACACGCGTGGCCCCGGCGAAAAGACGCCGGCCAAGAACGAGGTGCGTGACGTCCCTCTCTATTCACAGTTTGGTGAAGGAAGTCGACGGCTGGTGATCATGAATCGCCACAGTGGACAGGTTGTCTGGACCCGAGAGGCGAAATTCAACTTCCGGCATAACGCCATTGCGGTAGGAGATGGCCGTGTCTACTGCCTCGATCGCATGACCGAAACCCGCTTGGCCTACTACCGGCGGCGCGGCGAAACGCCCGCGACCGATTTTTGTCTCTACGCGTTGGACCTGGCAACCGGGGCGGTGATCTGGTCTTCGAGCGAACAGGCTTTCGGCACCTGGCTCGGCTATCAGGCCCAGGCGAAGATCCTGGTGCAGGCGGGAAGCAAGAACCGGGACCGAGCTGAGGACGAAGTGGGTCAGGGTCTGGCGGCGTTCGATAGCGCGACCGGGAAGTTGCTTTGGAGCAGCGATGTGACGTACGGCGGGCCCCCCCTGCTCTATCCCGATACGATCATCACGCAAGGTACGGCCTTTGATCTGCGCACAGGTGAGCCACGGGTGCGACGCCATCCATTGACGGACGAACCGCTCCCCTGGCAGTTCGCACGCAACTACGGCTGCAACACGGCCATCGGCTGCGTGAACCTGCTGACGTTTCGCAGCGCTGCCGCGGGCTATTTCGACCTGGAACATGATGGCGGTACCGGCAATCTGGGCGGATTCCGGTCCAGCTGCACTTCCAACCTGATTGCCGCGGACGGAGTGCTCAGCGCTCCCGATTACACGCGCACGTGTACCTGCAGCTACCAGAACCAGTGTTCACTGGCCATGATCCCTCTGCCGGAGGTCGAGATGTGGACATTCAATCCCCTCGCGTCCAGCGGCCGGCGGGTGCGCCGCCTGGGGATCAACTTCGGTGCTCCTGGCGATCGGCGGACCGAAGCAGGGACGCTCTGGCTGGACTTTCCCAGCGTCGGAGGCCCTTCACCCGATGTTCCGTTGCTCCTGTCCCCCGATCCGCTGGCCAACTGGGTTGAGTCCGACGAAACCGTCGCATCGGATCCAACCGCGATCGGCTCGCTCGAGTATTTCCGGCAACACGCTTCGAATGTGCCTGCCATCGAACCGCGCTGGGTATTTGCGTCGGGAGTGCGAGGTGCGCGGAATCTGCGTATTCGGCTGGCCAGCCAAGAGGAAGCAGGAGGTAAGACGGCCAACTATCGTGTTCGACTCTTCCTCCGCACATCTCCCGCAGTGACCTCGAGTGCGGGTGAGGTGAAGGTGACCCTGCAGGGCCAGGTCCACGACGGCTGGACGATGGAGCAATGCCGACGCGATTTTGAGCAGGGGGGGATCCGCCAGTACGAATCAATACCGGTCGGGGAATTCCTGGACCTGCAGTTGACGACGATCAGCTCCGACACGGCTGGGTCGAGCCAACCCCTTCCGCTCGATCTCTGCGGTCTGGAAGTTGAACTCATCGAACCCTAACCGATTTTTCGTTCCTGTCTGGCTCGCCTCCGGTCGTCACGCGACCGGAAACCTTGTAGTTTGAAGGGTACAGCCGCCTCCGGTGCGGATGGCTCAGCCTGTAGGATTCAACCCACTCGGCCGTTTCTGCCGCGTGTTTCTGATGACCACTCAACCGTAGGGAACGACAATGAACGGCACGACACGTGCGCGTCAGATGGATGCGCTCAGCCGGCTTGGTGTGACGAGCCTCCAGGCCATGCTGGCCGTTTCGCTGCTGGTCTTTCTGGGGCTGGTCGTCTATCTTGCCGCGTTATCGCGTCAGACGCCTGGAGTTGCCGATCTGGTGGTCTATTGTGCCGCCGGGATGCGATATCCGATGGAGGAGATTGTCCGGGACTACGGCCAACAGTATGGAGTGAAGATCCAGATCCAGTATGGTGGCTCCCAGTCGCTGCTCAGTCAGATCGAAGCGGGAAACAGCGGTGACCTGTATCTGGCGGGGGACGACAGCTATATTCAGCTGGCTCGCCAGAAGAACCTCGCGCGGGAAGTGATTCCACTGGCCACGATGCGGCCGGTGATCGTGACACGCAAAGCCGGCGGACCGACCATCACGACGCTCCACGATCTGCTCCAGCCTGCGCTGCGGGTGGCTTGTGGCAACCCCGATGCCGCCGCGATTGGCCGAACCGTGCGACAACTGCTCGAGCCGATCGGGCAGTGGGAACCGTTGGTCCAGCGCATCGAAGAGAATGGCGTCTTCAAGCCGACGGTCAACGATGTGGCCAATGATGTGAAATTGGGGAGTGTCGACGCGGGCATTGTGTGGGACTCGACAGCGGCTCAGTACCCCGAACTGCAGGCGATCCGCCTGCCCGAACTCGATCCAGGCGCAGCGCAGATCGAGCTCTGCGTGCTCAGCTCGTGCACGAAACCAGCTGCCGCGCTCCACTTCGCCCGCTACGTCGCGGCACGGGATCGCGGTCTGAAAGTCTTTGAGACTCATCACTATCAGGTCGTGGAGGGGGACATCTGGGAGGAGGTGCCGGAGTTGACGTTCTATGTCGGTTCAGTCAATCGACGCGCATTGGATGGGGTGATCGAGGCGTTTGAGCAGCGTGAAGGGGTGAAAGTCAACACCATCTACAACGGATGCGGAATACTCACCGGACAGATGCGTGTCATTGTCGAGCAAGAGGATCAGGGGTTTCCCGACACGTACATGGCATGCGACGTGTACTATCTGGAGACGGTCAAGGACTGGTTCCAGGAGGCCGTCAATGTCTCGGACACGGATATCGTCATGGCCGTCGAAAAAGGAAATCCCAAGGAGATCCACTCGCTGCAAGACCTGCTCAAGCCGGGCATGCGTGTGGCCGTAGGGCAACCTGACCAGTGTACCATCGGCGTCCTGACGCGTCGGCTGTTGGAGCATGAGGGGATCTATGATCAGCTGCTCAAGGAGCACGTCGTGACCCAGACCGCGACCTCCGCGTTACTTGTGCCTGCGGTGACGTCTAAGGCCGCCGACGCGGCGTTTGCCTATCGAACGGATACGCTGGCCGAAAGTGACAAGGTCGATGTGATTACCGTAGACTCCGAGTTGTCCAAAGCGATTCAGCCGTTCAGCATAGCGCGAGCCAGTCAACAGAAGTACCTGGGCCGACGGCTCTATGCGGCGATCCGCAACTCACGAGCGTCCTTCGAAGCGGCTGGATTTCACTGGCGACTGGACGCGACTCAAGAGGCCGATGCGGCGCCGACGCCGCATCCGGCCGACGGGTCCCAGTCGGAGACGATGCCGTCCCGCTGAGAGTCTCCATGAGCAAAGACAAACCCACATCGATTGAGTCCGCGGGGCCCCGGTATCGGGTCGCGTCTGATGTTCCGTTCTACCTGTGCCTTGGGACCATTGGCGGAGTCTATGTGCTCTTGATCGTAGGGCTGCTCCTGGCGGACGTGGCCTACGTGGTTGGCAGCGAGAGAGCGCCGGACGCGGTCCAGTCGCAGTGGGCCAAAGATCATCCCCAGTGGGCTTGGCTAGCTGATAACCCGATCGCGCGGGCGCTGGCGAAACGGGAAATCCGCTATTCGATCAAACTGAGCCTGGCGTCATGCACCGTGACGACGATTCTGTCGCTGTGGGTGGCGGTTCCGATCGGCTATCTTCTCTCGCGGCACCAGTTTCCGGGGCGGAATCTGATGGACGCGATTCTCGATATCCCGATTGCTCTGCCTCCGTTGGTTATCGGGCTGAGTCTGCTCATTCTGTTCCAGTTTGCGCCGCGTTGGCTGCGCGAAGCGGTCGTGTTCCAGATTCCGTCGGTGATCCTGGCGCAGTTCATGGTGGCCTGTGCATTTGCGGTGCGCACGATGCGTGCCACGTTTGACGAAATAGACAGTCGCCGTGAACAGGTTGCGCTAACGCTGGGATGTACGCGTGCGCAGGCCTTTTCGCGCGTCGTACTGCCGGAAGCGCAACGCGGCATGCTGACCGCCGCCACACTCGCCTGGGCCCGCTCGTTGGGCGAGTTCGGCCCGCTGCTGGTCTTCGCCGGCGCCACCCGCAACAAAACGGAAGTGCTCTCCACCACCGTCTTTCTGGAACTGAGTATCGGGGATCTCGAAGCCGCGGTCGCCGTCTCGTTGATCATGGTCCTGGCAGCCGTGATCGTACTGGTTATCGCCCGTGTGTGGGGCTCCCATCACCTTTCGATCTGACGCGTTTATGATCTCGATTCGAGGATTGACCGTACGAGCCGGCAGCTTCCAACTGCAGGATGTGACGCTGGAGGTCCCGACCGGCGGTTGCGCGGCGCTGATGGGAAAGACCGGCAGCGGGAAGACCACGTTGCTGGAGGCCGTGACCGGACTCAAACCGATCATTTCCGGAACCATCGTATTGGACGGCGTCGATGTGACTCGCCGGAAACCGGCGGAACGCAGTATCGGTTATGTTCCTCAGGACGGTGCCCTGTTCGCTGGTATGAGCGTCAGGGATCAACTGGCCTTCGCGCTGACCATCCGCCGACGTTCGCGGCAGGAAATCGACGCGCGCGTGGGCGAATTGGCCGCGATGCTCGAGATCACCGACCTGCTCAACCGAACCACCGTCGGGCTCAGCGGCGGAGAACGTCAGCGTGTGGCCCTGGGCCGGGCGCTGGCATTCCACCCTCAGACCCTCTGCCTGGATGAACCGCTCAGCGCACTGGACGATCTGACGCGCAGCCAGATGTATCGTCTGTTGTTGCAGGTGCGTCAGCAAACGCATGTCACCACCCTGCACGTGACGCACAGCCTCGCCGAAGCCCATCAGCTGGCCGACCAAGTGTATCGCATTGAAAACGGACAGGTCACGGCAGCCGATTGATTCGCTCGCACCGCCATGATTCGCCGCGGGTCCGCCCCCACACCACTTGCGAACCGACTTCCTTTCCACGTATCGTGTCCGTTGTAGAGAGCTTGTAGAGAATCGTTCGTTGGGTTCACTGCGGCCCAGGGGTGCAGGGCCGCCAGCCGAACAGGACACCCGCTGACACTTGGCGGGCCGAGCGTGAGTCGCTCGTGATCGTCTGCGCGCAGCGTGTGCGCAGACAGCAGTTCGACACTCGAAACTCAGGAGATTACGGAGATGAAAGTCGCCACGATTGAGACTCCCAAAGGGACCATTCGGCTGGAGCTATTTGAAGAGCAGTGCCCCAAGACAGTCGGCAATTTTGAGAAACTGTCCCAGAAGGGATTCTATAACGGGCTCAAATTCCATCGCGTGATCGCCGACTTCATGGTTCAGGGGGGGTGCCCGAAAGGAACCGGGACCGGCGGCCCAGGCTATCAATTCGAAGATGAATTCCACCCCGACCTGAAACATGACGGACCAGGTGTCCTCTCCATGGCCAACGCAGGTCCCAATACCAATGGCTCCCAGTTCTTCATCACGCACATAGCCACCCCCTGGCTGGACGGCAAGCACACGGTGTTCGGCCGAGTCCTCGCGGGTCAGGATGTGGTAGACGCGATTGCCCAGGGCGATAAGATGACAACGGTTACCGTGACGGAAGAGTAGGCCGCTGCGGGGGCGTCCTGCACGACAACGCGGCCGTCCGTCACGGCGCCGGAGCGTTGTGGAGAGGGGACTCGTCAGCGGGCTGCGCATGGTTACTGGCTGCGCATGGTTACGGGCTGCACCAACGCTTTGCCGTCCCCGCGGTGAATGGGAGCGAGTGATGACTGGTGGAAACAGAATGGGATTTCGTCTGGTCTCAATCGTCTGCGGAATATGGGTGGTCGTCCACTTCATCGTCCTGGCGCAGGCGTGTGACACGCCGGTGTACCGTTACGCCATGTATCGCTGGTTGCCCGCGCCTTACGAAGTCCGCTGCTTTCACGACGGAGCCTTGGACGATGCGGCGCAGCAGGTTCGGGCGGCCGTCGCGAAGGCGGGTGAGTCGGCCGATGCGCCAGCCAACCTGGTGTTCCTGTCGGTCGATCTCTCCCAGGATCCTGAACTGGCGGGAGTGTTACCGGACGTGAAGGAGGCATGGCAGAAACAGCCTCAAACGCAGCTTCCCAGCTACCTGATCTCGTCACCCGTGGGCCGTCAACTCCATATCGGTCCTCTCTCGCCGTCGGACATCGACGCGCTCGTGAATTCCCCGGCGAGGCAGCAAGTGGCGGAAGCACTGGGAACTGGCAAAGCGGGAGTATATGTGTTGTTGAGCGGCCCAGACGCTCACGCCAACGGACTGGCCGACGAGGCGATTCAGGAGGTCGTCCGAGATGTGGCAGCCGGGAAGGTGTCGCTCTACGCGCTTCCCAGTTCACTTCCTTCCGCGGTCAACAACGGTGCGGCTGGCACTCTCACCGAGGATCGTGGTTCCGACGGTGAAGTTGGTTCTGACGGTGAAGTTAGTTCCGACGGTGAAGTGAAGTCGCCGGAATTGGAGGTCGGGTTCGTCAAGATCGCCCGTGACGATCCGAAAGAGCGGTGGCTGATCGAGATGCTGCTGAATCTGGAGGACGATCTGCGCGAGACGCAGGAACCGATGGCTTTCATGGTCTACGGTCGTGGCAGAGCGTTGTTCTCGTGTCTGGGAAAGGGAATTCATCGCGACAACCTGCTTCAGGACGTGGAGTTCATTACCGGAGCATGTTCCTGCACGGTGAAGGATCAGAATCCGGGTGTTGATCTCTTGACGAGTTACCACTGGGAAGCGGCTGCCGAGGCGATTGCCGCTCGGTTTGGCGCCGAAGAAGGGAGTGGCTACGACTTCGCCGGCGATGCGTTGTTTCCCGAGTTGATCATCCCTGCCGACGGGGAAATTCCTGGCAGCAGCAGGCCGCAGGGGGATTCGGTCGCAGCCTCCGATGTTCCGCCAGGAGCGACCGGTCCAAGCTCCGCCGAAGGAACTTCCGATCAAGCCGACTTGGCCCCTGCTGGCGCAACCGGCGAGGTGACCGACGTCGCGGGAGTTTCACCAGCAGTCACCCCGCAGGACACTCCGAGCGGCCAGGAACCGAAGGCCCAGGAACCGAAGGCACAGGAACCGAAGGCCCAGGAAGGAAGCAGCGAAGCGACGACCTCCACCGTCGGAACGCGAGCGGGGTTCGCTCAGTCGTCAGCTCCTCCTTTGCCGACCGACCCGCCTCCCACGGTCGATCGCGGCGAGTCGGATTCGTCGCTGGGGGGCGTGTTTTGGGTCGGAGCAGGTCTGGTTGGGGCACTGATCGTCCTGTTCGCAGCGACCTTCGTTGTACTGCGTCCGCGCTGATCGCGGTGCGGCACGGCACAGTCGCGTGGCGGTGAGTTGTCACGCTCGTCCTGCGACGGAGCTCCCACGCAAAGGCAGTTGTTATGATTCAGTTCGACGACGTATCCAAGATCTACACGACTCGACGAGGCGAAGTGCGCGCGCTGGACGGAGTGTCGTTGTCCGTGGAGCGGGGTCAATTTGTCGCCCTGCGCGGTCCCAGCGGATGTGGCAAGTCGACGCTCTTGTCGCTGGTGGGCGGACTCGCGTTGCCGACGCGAGGCAGAGTGACGGTTGGCGACTTGGTGGTTTCTCACAGTTCATCGGCCGAGCGTGCCCGTTTTCGAGCCACTGAGATCGGATACGTGTTCCAGATGTTCCACCTGATGCCATTCCTGTCGGTGCTCGACAATGTGCTGATTGCCGCGCCGGGGCCTGCCTCCTCCAAGGTTCGAAACGAGGCAGTGCAGCATCTGCAGCGGCTGGGACTGGCGAGCCGGATGCAGCATCGCCCGGGGCAGTTGAGTGCGGGGGAGCGACAGCGTACAGCATTAGCGCGTGCACTGCTCAATCGTCCCAGGATCCTGCTGGCCGACGAACCGACGGGCAACCTGGACCCGGCCAACGCCGGCCTCGTCCTCGACCAGATCAGCGAGTTCCATGCGGCGGGGGGCACCGTCCTGCTGGTGACGCATGAAGAAGCGGCTGCCCAGCGAGCCCAGAGCACGATGTTGTTGGAGCAAGGGCGACTGCTCCAGCCTTCCATCGCCTGACCGACCGACGCCCGATCAGCACCTGGCGCCGGACGAGGCATCTCGCGAGAGAAACGCGGCAGCAGAAGCAGAACGACCGGGAGTTGCATCCGTGCTTTTTTTCCCGGAATTCACGTAACTCTTTTCGCGAACGCTCGACAATGGTGGTTAGTTGGTTCGTTTCGAACCTCATCACGCACCACCAACAGCGCAAACTGCGCATGGAGTTTGCAATGGCAACCCCTTCCACGGCACGTCCCAAGAAAGTCCAGTTTGCATTACAGAACGGGATTACCGGTAGCGGTGGCTCCACGCTGCCCCACATCGTTGTTTGGGTGAACAAAGACAAGACGCCGATTTTTGACGGCGTGGCACCCTATCGTAATGGACCGGGATTAAGTCCCAATCCGGAAATCCACCTCAGGTTTGGAGACAAAGTTCACGTACTCGTGGAGTGGCGAGGACAACGACTCGAGCTGACGGCCAAGTTGAATGATGAGAAGATTGAACGCGGCCTGTTCTTTCTCTCGAAGAAGAACGTTCTGCGGTGGAGAAACGACAATTACTACACCTGGCCCGGGGGTCGTGAAAGTTCCGGACAAGTGGTCTTTGTCGCAGACGATTTGCTGGATGGCGGTGTGTTCGGTGGAATATGATCTGCATCGGCCGCTCATCGAAGTTGGTCATTCGGCGTGTGCGCGTACGTCCGTTGTTGCCGTCGCGGATGTATTCCTCGCTGCTTCGCCGCTCGGTACGCAGCTCTAGTGCGGGCACGCGCTGAATCCACCGCCACGTGAATTCTCCGGAGCGTGGCGGTGGATGGGGACTGGCCCGGCCCTGGCCCCACGGCGACGCACTCCTGCAGTTGCTGATCTTTGCTTGCTCTCGGCGGCGGATCGATTGCCACGGTTCGGTCCATCGGCCGCTTCGTTGCCCGATGGCCAACGCCAAACGCAAAGCCTCTTACTCCCCACCCGGCCGCGGGCCCGCCTCCTCCATCAACCTCACGCGCTGCTCCATGCGCTGACGGGAACTTTGGTTCTCGGGAATCGTCGTTGCGTGTCCCCAAAAAGCTTCTTGAAGGCAACGACGATATGCTACACTAGCGGTCCAGGTATGCCCTCCTCGGGCGTCAGGTGACTCCCTCGGAATTATTCCTGGGAGACGCGGCGAATGGTCGGCGTCAATCACCAGATGTGAGCGGCTTCTAGTGTTGGAGAGTCTTCGATGGCATGGAACAGGCGTGGCGGTCACGAATCCACCCCGCGGAGTGAAACACCCGAACGGCAGGATTGGCATCTCAAAGGCCGGAAGCACAAGAAAGGTCGAGATTCGAGCGGGTCGGAACTCTGGCGCAGAGGGGACCAACCGACGCCGCGTCGTTCTCTGTACCGCTATCTCGTCAAGATGATCGGGATCACCGCGATTCTGGGCGTTCTGCTGGGGATGTGGTTTGTCTATGTGACGCGCAAGCACCGACAGGTTCCGCTCCTCACGATTTGTATCACCAAGTACGAGTCGTCGCTCGTCAGCAGTTCTTACACCGTCCCGATTCTGCCCCCGAATTCTTTCGCCGAGGAAGATCGGCAGCTGTTCGAGAGAACGTTCCAGCGTCAGACGGGAAGCGGATTGACGCGTAACGTTGGGGCGGAGCGACTCATCCGTGACGGGGCCTGCAAGAAGGCGGATCTGTTGAGTGCGATTCAGCGACGGCTGTCGACGGACTCCGGCAAAGACGCCGTGGAACCGGGAGGTCCGGACAATGACGTGGTCATGTTCTACATCAGCGCGCATGGCGCCGTGGATGATCAGGGCGAAGCCTGCTTGCTGATGTCCGACTCCGATCCGCTCGACAGCAGCACTTGGGTGACGCTGCGCGAAGTGCTCGAGTTGCTTAAGACCACGATGGGCACGTCCAGGAAGATCGTGTTTCTGGACGCTTCGCGCATGTGTGAGAACTGGCAGATGGGGATCCTGTGCAACACGTTCCCCGAGCGAATTGGCGACGCCGTCCAGAAGGTCGCCGACCCCAACCTGGTCGTCTGCAACTCGGCCAGCCTGGGAGAGAGTGTCTGGGCCGAACCGGAGCAGGCGTGCACGTCATTTGGACGAATCGTTGCCGATGCGCTGGCTGGAGCCGGTGACGATTCCCCGGCGTTTTATCGTTGGATGGGCTGGTCCGATATCTCGCTCCGACGGTTGAGCGAGGAGATCACCCGAGAAACGCAGAAACGGAGTCAAGAACATCGGGCCTCCATCCAGACTCCCGCATGGTACTACCTGGCCGGCACAATGGAGCTCGATGAGAAAAGCGAGTACCCGGATTGGGTCCTGGCGGACTCCGCCGCGAAGACAGCAGACGTCCCGCCCCAGGCGGAACTCGACAAACTGCGTAAGACCATGGAGCAGCGTGCGAAAGAAGTTGGCGAACTATGGCAAGAGCTGGACAAACTGGCGGCACAAGAAGTCGTGCATTCCGACCCACTGCAATGGGCAGCATTTCCGATGCGTCTGCGGCGCGCGGAGGCTCTGATGCTGGCGGGCAGTCAATATGATAAGGACTACGAAGAAGCGGTCAGCGCGTTGCGGACAGATCTGCCCACTGCCACAGCACGGCAAGATCAAGAGAAAGATGGATCACAGATCGCGAGTCTCGCTTACGTCCGCAACTACCTGCCCCGTTCGATTTCGCAAGACGATCTGAAGAAATTCCGCTCGCTCTGGGAGAAGGACCAGAATGCCGATGCCGAACCGTGGAAGGCGGCTCCCTACCTGGCGGCCATGGTGGTGGGAACGCAGTGGCTGGAGAAGATCCAACCCAATCCAACGCGCGAGAATCTGCGAGCCGTTCTGAAGCTCGCCGATCGGTGTCGGGGTAATCGCCCGCATGACGTAGTCGAGCTGCAGTTCCTCAAAATGCTGGCAGAAGACACGCTTCCCCAAGCGCCGTTACAGACGCCGATTGCCGTGGCCATGAAGTGTCGGTTTTTGGCCGAACGGGCTGCATCGCCTCCCGATCCCCGCGCGGTCTACTGGATCGATGCAGTCGTAAACCAAGCTGACGCAAATCGTCGCACTGCCGAGGATCGACTATTTCTCGGTGTCTTGCCAACGGAAGCAGGCGATACGTGGAACGACCTCACCACGCAGTACAAAACGGCTGAGAAGACCGGAGAGGATTTGGCCGAGATCCTGCGATTGCGCGACCAAATCTGGGCTGAACTTCTGCCGTTGGCGCAGTGGAAACTGCGAGAGACGCGCAGCGAGGTGACGGCCCGAGCGACCACGCAAAGTCCATCCGGCGAATCAGTGCAACCCGATGACGAACTTGCCGCCGTCGTCAACGACGTGCAGAGTTCTACCAGCGCCTTTGAGGTCTTGTCCGATTTGATCCGCCGAACCAGCGAGCTGGACATCGATCTCAAGAGGAGCGAAGAGACATTGGACATAGCTGAACTGCTGAAGCGATCGAAGGATCTGAAGGCTGAACTGACAGCTTTGCGAAGGCAATTCAATGACAGCGTCGCCCGCGAGTTTCAGGACATCAAGGATGCGGATTCCTTGCGCAGGATGACCGTCATCTTGTCTTCGTCACTGCGCTGCGGTGTTTCCGATTCCGCAACACCGGATCCCGAGAGGTCTCGCGGTAATCTGCTCCAGCGGTTTGTCGCCTGCCTCTTCGATTACCAGAAAGGAAAGGAAGGGGAGTCCCAGGCTGGCAAGATCGAGGAGGGTACTGAGATTGGTTACGTCCGAGCACTTCAACAAGGGAAGCAGCACCCGCTCCGATCGCTCTTGGCGGGGAGCGACGTGCCGGAAGCCGACCTTTCCGACAGCGATCAAGTCACCACGCCCTGGGCAAAGCAGGAAGTGGCCTTACGGAAGTTCCTGAAAACGGGACTTCCCGACAAGTTGAAGTCGGCCATCGACGAGACGGCTTCGCTCCTGCGTTCGAGTGACAAGGAACAGAAGGACCCGACGCTCGAGGCCCACAACAAACTGTGGCAATCAGGAGCGGAGGGGTTATATCGGCGCTGGGCGCCCGTTGCCGTGCCGGTACTTTCCTCCCCAGACTTGGATCCTGCTCTCCTGGAGCGCCGCCTAGCCAGTCTTCACCTGCTTCTGTGGCAGCGCGAACGAGCACTCAACGACTGCTACCTTACGCCTCGCAACAACTCGACGTTTGTCGAACGGGCTAGTCGCGGCTTTCGAGAGGCCGCCAGAGATCTGCGAACCGATCTCGTCAACAGCCTGCCACCAGGTGCCACGCCGAATAGTCCCCTGCGACTTGAACGGATCCACGGCATCGATCTGGCAGAATTGGAAGAGAAACGCCGAGGCGCTGCCGGACTGCCGGCCACGCCGTCGGCAATTCAACTTCGCGAAAGTGACGAAGAGCTACTTGACGCGGATTCGTTGCAGGAGGAACAGCTCACCATCACCGTCGACGCAGCTCCTCAGCTCCCTTCCGACGGCGAAGGATTCCTGTCATTGCTCAATGGCAATCAACCGTTTGGCCTCGGCAACTCATCCGCGGAGCAGACCAAACGTGACGGGCGTCTTCTGCTCGAGGCGCAACAGGACGCGCGTACCTTGACGTTTGACATCAGGCGAAAGGACCTGTCGGACGTGGAGGAATTGACCTTGCGCACGTATTTCCGTGGCGCGTGGCATCAGGCTCCCATATGGGTCCGCGACCCGGCAAAGGGTATTCGTGTCGTGGCACCACTCCCATCCTATGACAAACCAAGAATCAAAGTTGACGGAGATGCCAAGAAGAAGGTGGTCATCGTCTTCATCCTCGACTGCTCCTACAGCATGGACGCAGACGAAGTATGGGAGAACCAGACCGTCAAGAGGCTGGAGGTGGCACAGATCGTGCTGCGCGGTATCCTCAAAGATCTGCTGCGTTATCAGGAGGAAGAACAGGGAAACTACCGAGTCGGGCTCGTTCTCTATGGGCATCGCTGGGGATATTACGAAGAAAATGGTCAACGCGTCGCGGGGAGATTCGCCGTGCGCCCAGGATTTGAAGAACCACGCTGGCCAAACAACAGCGGCGACGTGCATCCCTCCAACGATGTGGAGGCGGTCTTTGGCGCGTTGGTGGACTTGTCGGAAAACAATGTCCAAGCATTGAATCGGGTGATCGACGATGTTGAGCCGTGGGGAGTTACGCCACTCAACAGGTCGCTGGTCAAAGCCATGGAACTGGTCGCTCGTGAATCGAGTGACACCGTTGCTTCAAGCCATATTATTGCCATCACCGACGGACTCGATCAGACGTATGCCAGGGAGTACAACACGACAGTGGCTGACGTAGAAGAAGAAGCGAAGTCAATTCCTAACCTTCAGGTCGATATCGTCGGATTTGGCCTCAGCGAAAGCTATACACCAAAGATCCGCGAGCTGACCGGAATCCGAACTGAGAGAGAGTTCAAAGGGAAAATGGAGGATCTTAGGAAAATGGTCTTGACGCTGAACAAAAGGCTCGGAGGGGAACATCTTTATTTCGCGAGTTCCCCTCTCGCGCTGAAGGAGGAACTGCGTGACGCCATCCAACCCGCCGGTGTCCAGATAACCGGCAAGAAGCCCGGCGATCCGCAGGATAAAGAACTCGGAACTTCACGCCTCGGCAACACTTGGGTCCTCGATGAGTGGAACGAGAAGTGGACCGGGCTGAAGACGGATTGCAAAGTGACGGTGAAGAACCCGCGCAGTGGAACCGAGGCTTCCGCTGACGTGGTGCTTGAGGGAGGCGAATCCCTACAACTGCTGTACCAGGGAAACAGCCTGATACACCATTCCAGCCTGGAATTGGACAGCAGCTATCGCAACGATGTTTCGGGCAACTTCCGAATTGCTGCTTTGGTACCCCAATGGGAAGCGGACCAGGTTGTCTTCCGAGTCGTCGTACGCAATGCGGATCCGACCAGATTCAGTCCCCGTCCCAAACAGGTGTGGGCCGAGATCACGCCGATCGGCGGCTCGGACTCGCAGCAATTCGTCTTCTATGATCTGGAATTCGAGAATGACAAGGAGTTGCCAATCCTGATGTTTCGAACAGACGATTGGCCTGTTGGCGCCGAGAAAGCCAGCATACGTTTGTGGTTCAGAATGGACGAGTCGAGTCAAACGGCCGAATTGGAGGATTCGATCGGGAAATACCAACCGAACACTCGGTTTCCCTCTGGACTTGCAGGGATTGAATTGGAAGTCGAAGCCAAACGAACGCTTTCAAACGGCTTCACGTCCTATGTCGTGTGGGAGCATTACGGCGCCACCCACCCCGGCAACATGCCAACGTCCAGCGTGCAATTGATCGACCGTCCTCACTACGTCGAACACCAGGTACGCCGTGAGGGCGAAAGGGGGGGGGTCGTACGACATGTGTTTCGCTACAGACCCGGGTTGACGCCAAGCTCCCCAACGCTACAAATTATCTCCAAGTCACGGATCTGCGACGGTGCAAACTTCATCGCTGACCAGGACAGCCAGCCCCTGGAAGTAACGCTCCCCACCAGGAATAGGTAACAAGGGGAAACCTGATTTACCTTAGCGGAAGCGATGAACCAGCCGGCCGGGAAACCTGTTCTTTCTCTGAGTTCCGATCATGAGTGCGACGCGAGAAAACGATACATAGTGAGTGTAGCAGATACAAGGGAGTCGCAAGGAGCTGGCCGATGGGGGTAGTGCTACAAGTTGTATCGGGCCGCTGTACAGGACGCAGAGTTTGGTTGATGCACGATCAGCGGCTGAAAGTTGGCGCGACCGAATGGGCTGACTTTGCTATTGATTCTGATGAGGCGTTGTCGAGCGTTCACTTCTCAGTGCGCTGCGAGCGCGATGGGTGCCATGTCTTTGATTTGCAGAGCCGATACGGTACTTTCGTCAATGGAAAACGTGTGGCTTTCAGCTATCTTTCTGACGGCGATGTGATCCGGGCAGGCCTTACTCGATTCCGCGTGGAATTGCGGAACTAGCATCCTAGAGCCCGTTTCCCGAGCCGGGACTGTGCGATACCGCATACGTTAGCCGGCTGAATGCTCGATCGGGTCCCCTTCGCTTCTCTATTGCGAGCGGGCCCCGCGCATTCGCACTCCGCTGGTGCTGCTGGGCTTCTCTCTTTGCGCGCCGCTGCGGTACGGATCGAACACCTTCAATTTGCGTGCACTCGATTCTCGCCACCGTTATAGTGGCATATGCCGGGTACCCCAAGGGTAATGGCGTGCGCGACCCCGCTTCGACCGGTTGGGGAACTTGCATTCGCCTGCCCAAACCGGATGCACGGCTCGACTGATAGCCGACTATCCCCAGGGATCATCTCGCGGGAATTTGTACATGCGTACACCATAGCTCCGACCCTCTTCTGGGGATTCTGCGAAGCAACACCCCTAAGTAACTAGAAAATTCCATTTACTTTGTGTATTTTAACAAGCATCGCACATATTCGTGCCTGGGAACCGGCTGACGCCGTTGGTTCAGACCCTGCAGCTGGTTCGCGTTTCATGTGGCCGTTTTCATCTGCCCGACACAAATCTGCCCGACTTGAGGGAAGACTGCTGGAGTTTCAACCATGACTTCTCGCCCGCGCAATTCCGAAAACTCAACGCCTCGCAACACTCATCGATCTGTCGCAGCGCACCGGGCCATGTTGATCGAAGCGTTGGAGCAGCGGCAGCTACTCGCGTACGATGTCACGCCCATTTCGTTGGTGGGTGACATTCTGATCCAACAGGACGTGGCAGGCGAAACCAGCGATTTGACCGTGGAAGTATTCGACAATGCGGGGGTTCCCACCTATCGGCTTGTGGACACCACTCTGGAATTCCGCATCGATGGCGTTCTTTCGGGCACGACACTCGAGATTCCCGTGAGCGATGTATCATCGATCACCATCAACGTGCTTGACGGCAACGATGTCATTGCTTTCAACAGCCTGGCAACCGCTTCGGCTCCTATCACGGTGGATCTCGGTGAGGGGAACGACACGCTTGATGCGACCGCAATCACTCAACCCATCCTGGTCAACGGCGGAGATGGCAACGACACGATTACCGGCGGCAGTGGTGATGACACCATCAACGGTGGCCTCGGCGACGATACCATCATCGGCGGTAACGGAGATGACGAGATCTCCGGCGGTCTGGGGAACGACACCATCAGCGGCGGCAATGGAGATGACACCATTAGCGGCGACGAGGATCGCGACCTGATCTTCGGAGACGGCGACGATGATATCATCCAGGGCGGCCAAGGCGACGACACGATCAGCGGCGGCACCGGAAACGACACCATCTCCGGCGACGAGAATGACGACGTTCTCTTCGGTGACGACGACAACGATACCATCAGCGGCGGACTGGGCGACGACACCATCAACGGTGATAGTGGCGATGACACCCTCAGCGGCGACGACGATGACGACCTGATCTTCGGTGACGACGACAACGATACCATCAGCGGCGGACTGGGCAACGACACGCTCAGCGGCGGACTGGGCGACGACAGCATCACCGGCGGTGACGGCGATGACGAGATCTCCGGCGGCCTGGGCAACGACACCATCAGCGGCGGGAACGGGAACGACACCCTCAGCGGCGACGACGATGACGACCTGATCTTCGGTGACGACGACCACGATACCATCAGCGGCGGACTGGGCGACGACACGCTCAACGGCGGACTGGGCGACGACAGCATCACCGGCGGTGACGGCGATGACGAGATCTCCGGC
>JBGSHS010000183.1:0-14357 GCA_041752115.1 Pirellulaceae bacterium
GCGGCCCCAGCAGCGGTGACGTGGGCACGCTCGCGCATCAGGTGCCGCGCCACCCCGCTCCCTCGGTACCAATCTGGCCGCGTCCGTTGGCAATGCCGCCGGAGTCACTCCATCCGAGCTGTCAGGGAAGTGTAGCTTGCCCCCACGGCGGCCGCCGGACCGGACCGCGGAGTTGCGGGCCGGTTCGACGGGATGTGACAGTCGTAGCGGAGACAGGCTCACTCAACACAGCAAGCCAACGACAGGTTACCGTCTTCACACTCCAGTGGCTCCGCCAACGCCTCTTTCAGACGTTCGAAGTCGGCCTGCCGGCGGAGGAACGCGTCGGCGATCTCCGGATCGAAATGGGTCCCTCGCCCGTCGCAGATGATCGAAACGGCCGTGTCGTGCCCATAGGCCTCCTTGTAGACTCGCCGCGACGTCAAGGCATCGTAGACGTCAGCCACGGCCACAATGCGCCCGCATAACGGAATGTCGCTGCCCGCCAGACCGCGCGGGTAGCCGGTGCCGTCGTAACGCTCGTGATGGCTCCAGGCGATATCCCGGGCCAACAACAGGAAACGCGCTTCGGGATGGGCCTGAGCCAGGACGTCGAGCGTCTCGCCACCGATCACCGTATGCTGCTTCATCACTTCGAATTCGGCCGGATCAAGCGGGCCGGGCTTGAGCAGAATACTGTCGGGGATCCCTACCTTGCCGATGTCATGCAAGGGACTGGTATGATAGATCATCTGCACGAAATCGCCATCGATTTCCGGAGGCGGGTTATCGAAGCGAGTCAGCTCTTCCGCCATGATGCGACAGTATTCTCGGATGCGCTCCAGATGAGCTCCCGTATCCGGGTCGCGCGACTCGGCGAGCTTGGCCAGCGCAAAGATGGTCAGATCGCGGCTCTCCAACGACAGGATCCGTTCGCCGGCGCGCAGCCGGACCTGAAGTTCTTCCGGCTGGAAGGGCTTGGTGATGTAGTCATCGGCCCCCGCATTCAGCCCTTCTACCACGTCCTGCGTGCGATTGTTCGAAGTCAGCAGGATCACGTAGACGTAGGCACCCGTGCGCCGCTGCCGGATCTGGCGACACAACTCCACCCCGCTCATTTCCGGCATGCACCAGTCGGAGACGACCATCCGGATCTCGCCACGGCGGATAATACTGAACGCCTCGCGACCGTTTCGCGCCACGGTCACATGGTAACCGAACTCGGTCAACGAGTGCTCTAGAATGGTCGCGGTCACGTCGTCGTCGTCGACCACTAACACGTGCATGCGATTCGTTTTTCCGTTCAAGCGACTCACTCCGAAAGAGTTGCTTTCCCTGCATTACGTCAACCTGCCGAGCCCTGACGTGCCGCTCTGTCACGGTGCCAGGCACTGTCTGTCACCAGGCACTGTCTGTCACGGTGCCAGACACTGCGTGAGTTGTAGCGAAGAGATCCCATGCGTGAAACGCGCCCACTCGTGGCGAAGCTGCTCCACTCCCGAAGGAATTTCGGAAATTCGTTCTGCGCGACCCAGCTGTTCGATAGTCGCCGCCAGACCATACAGTCGCGGTGCTGAAACACTGGCCGAAGCCCCCTTGATGCGGTGCGCCACCTGAGCGATTGCTCCCGCATTCTGCTGATCCAGTCCCAGCTGAAGCTCTTCCAGATCCAGGCCAAGCCGGTCTTGAAACTTCGTGAGAATCCGCTGGGCCATGTCCCCGTTACCCATGCAACGAGCCAGCAACTCCTCCACGTTAATGATGCCATCAACCGACTCGTAATCCATCGGCTTCATCGACTGCCCCCATCTTCCGCAATCAGGTAACTGTCCGTTTCAGACCATCGCCGAATGCCACTTCGGCACTTTCTCTACTTTGGTCTTTAGGAGTCTACCTTGCAGTTTGCGGACAGGCAAAAAAGGTGCCGGTCAGGTAGGTTTTGCCGCCTCGTACGGTCGTATCACCGCAGTGTCTCCAGCCGGCAGTGTCTCCAGCCGGCTGCGGACGCACGGGACGCGAGCGACGCGCCAGGCCGCACCGACCGCCGCTCCGCCGCGCAGCACCAGCTGCCTCAGACAAGTCGCTGACTGCTCGTGAAACAGGCACTCCCTGGCCTGGGAACGGCCTGTCCGTTTGCCCACTGCTGGCGTTAACTGCTTTGGCTGAAACGGTTTGAACGACGCGCGTCTGGCACTCAGGTGGCCCCATGCAGGGGGGTGGCACGGAAATTGCGTTGTCGTTCGTGATTCGAGGCAGCGCGGGCGCGATGGTGCGCTGCGATTGCCTCCACTTCTCGGAACATTCAAGAGGACGCGCGACGTATGATGCCGCAGGATTGGGTTGCTTCCAACGAGATTGCTGATCATCTGGAACGTCACGAACTCGAGTTGGATGTGCTGGCCACGATCAGTTCCCTGATGGCCAAGCAGACGGGGCAGCGGCGGATGCTCTCGGACGTGCTCGAGCAGCTGGAGCGGCGACTGGGAATGATCCGCTGCACGGTCATGCTCGTCTCACCCGACGGCACGGAGTTAGTGGTCGAGGCGACGCGCAACCTGTTGCCAGGAGAGCATCGCGACGCCCGCTATCGTCTTGGGGAAGGTGTCATCGGGACTGTGTTGCAGACCGGACAGCCAGCCATCATTCCCGAGATTGGACAGGAACCTCGCTTTCAGAATCGCATCTACCAGCGGGAATCGGGGGAATCCCGCGAAACAGGATTCCTGTGCGTTCCCGTGGTGCTCGACAGTGAGGTCGTGGGGACTCTGTCAGCCGATATTCCCAAACGCAATGCCTGGCCGCTGGAAGAACACGCCCGCGTGCTGGGGATTGTCGCCAGCCTGGTGGCCTTCGATGTGAAGGCGCGCCGAATGGCGGAGCTGGAACGTCACACACTGGAAGTGGAGAACGAACGATTGCTGAGCGCACTGCGCGAGCGGCATCGTCCGGACAACATGATCGGCAATTCGAACGTCATGTCGGTCGTCTACCAGCGCATCCACCAGGTGGCCGCTACCGATACCACCGTGCTGATCCGGGGCGAGTCGGGTACTGGCAAGGAGCTGGTGGCGGCGGCCGTGCACTATTCCGGCAGGCGTTCGTCGATGCCTTTCGTACGCGTCAATTGTGCGGCATTGAACGAATCGTTGCTGGAAAGTGAATTGTTCGGGCATGAGAAAGGGGCGTTTACGGGCGCGTTGGCCAATCGTCCGGGGCGTATTGAGGAGGCGGAAGGAGGAACGTTGTTCCTGGACGAAATTGGCGACTTCTCGATGGCCACACAGGTCAAACTGCTGCGTGTACTTCAGGAACGTGAGTACGAACGGGTCGGAAGCAACCGTACTGTCAAGGCGAATGTCCGGATCATTGCCGCTACCAATCGCGACCTGGAAGCTGCCGTCAAGGGGGGCGAGTTCCGCCACGACCTCTACTATCGCATCAATGTCTTCCCCATCTATTTGCCCCCCCTTCGCGACCGCAAGGACGACATGCTCTTGCTGGCCGACCATTTCGTCACGAAGTACGGCGAGAAGATGGGCAAGAAGGTGCGGCGGATCAGCACGGCGGCCATCAATATGATGTTCGCCTACCATTGGCCAGGGAACGTCCGTGAACTGGAGAATTGCATCGAGCATGCCGTGCTCCTTACGACCGATGGAGTGATTCACGGTCATGATCTGCCTCCCACGCTGCAAATGCCCGATTCGGCCGAACAGGCTCAACTGGCGTCCTTGCGATCCCGTGTGGAGTTGATGGAACGGGACATGATCGTGGACGCCTTGAAGTCGACGCGTGGCAACGTAGCTGGCGCCGCCAGGCTGCTGAAAATCACTCCCCGCATCATTCGTTACAAGATGAAGAAACTGGAGATTGACAGTCGCCGCATATGCGAGAAGCGGGGCTAGACCTCCCCGCCGCTCGCCGCGCTTGCGAAGTTCAATTCGCCTCATGATCCACGACTCGCACAATTGTGTCTCGCACCAGGAATCCGCACTGGGTGCATTAAAGTGTTGCCGCTCGGCGTACCGAATATGTGGTGAACGTCTGCACGCCGGCCACGTTCTGTGCCGGCCGCGAAGGGAGATCCGAGGTGCAGAAGGTCGGTCTCCCGCCTCTGCATCGGCAGAGTGGCATTTGCCATCCGTGATCTCTTCCAGGCACTCGTGAACAGTCCCTACTTGCAGCGGCTCTGAGCAGCGGCTCTGAGCAGCGGCGGATCAACAGGTCTTGACCCGCAACAACCACCGTCTCCGGCCGTACCGCGAACAGGGACGTGCTGCTTGCCGAATGAAGGACTTCGCGGAACGATCCAATCTGAAATCCCGTCTGTTAGAGCTACCGCTTTTTCACCCTAGGAGCAATGAAGATGATTACTACTTCCACCAGCCGGCTGCACGGTCGTGTAACTTCCGTGGCACATTCTCCACAGAGCTGCCGCATCACCATCGAGTTGTCGGGAACGCCCGAGTTGACAGCGGCCATCATGAAGGAAACGATGGTCGAACTGGGAATTGAAGAAGGGCAGGAGGTAACGGCCGACCTTCGTGCTGCACGCATTTCGGTCAACGTCGTTGGCGAGCGACGCCGTGCCGTGCGCGTTCGAAGTTGAGGTGACGACCGTCGCCGCCGGGGGAAGAGGGACGAAAGTGTGGAACCAGTGTCACAAACTGACGAGATTGTCCTGGATCACTCAACTCTTCGCCCGGCAACTCTTTAGCGTTGCCCGACAGCCACCGACGCGTCGTTCGGCGTCGATTCAGCTGACTATTTTGGCAGGTTACTGCGAGCCGCGCCGGCGAGAAAGCGGCTCGCTTCACGCCGTTTGCTCTCTGCACCTCGCACCGCCGTTTCTATCCGGGCTCGGTGCGCCTCGTGTTGGTCTGGCCACGAATGCCTGCCTCACCTATCTCCCCTCCGGGCGCAGAACCGGGTAACGCTGCGGAGAGCGAAGTTAACAGGGGTCCAGAGGCGTGGTTTCCCGCCTACTCTGCCCGTCGAGCTCTTCTTCCTCGGCAGTCAGCTCCTTCGCGTACCGCGGCGTGATGCGTTGCGTCACGGAGAATCTGCGAGCTGTCGCATCGTTCGGCATGGCAATTGCCTTCAGGGAAGAGTGACCACTGCTGGTCACCGGCACTCGAAGAGACCTTTAGGAGTTCGAAGCATGCGAAAAGTCGCCATTTACGGCAAGGGTGGAATAGGCAAGTCGACAACGACACAGAACACGGTGGCGGCGTTGGCAGAAATGGGTAAGAAGGTGATGGTGGTCGGATGCGATCCCAAGGCCGATTCGACCCGACTGCTCACCGGCGGACTGGCCACGACAACGGTACTCGACACGTTGCGAGAAGAAGGCGAGGACGTGGAGCTGGGTGACATCCAGCGAGAAGGGTTCTGCGGCAGTTTGTGCACGGAATCGGGCGGACCTGAGCCGGGCGTGGGATGTGCCGGGCGTGGCATCATCACGTCGATCAATCTGCTCGAACAACTCGGTGCCTACGACGCGGACCAGGCTCTGGACTACGTGTTCTACGACGTGCTGGGGGACGTCGTGTGTGGCGGGTTCGCCATGCCGATTCGCGAAGGGAAGGCGCAGGAGATCTACATCGTCTGTTCCGGCGAAATGATGGCGATGTATGCTGCCAACAACATCTGCAAAGGCATTGTCAAATTCGCCGAAGCGGGTGGCGTCCGGTTGGGCGGCTTGATCTGTAACAGCCGCAATGTGGATCGCGAACGGGATCTGATTGAGGAGCTGGCCCGCCGCCTCGGAACGCAGATGATTCATTTCGTGCCGCGTAACAACGATGTGCAGCGAGCGGAACTGCAGCGCAAGACGGTTATTGAGTGGAAGCCGCAGTGTGAACAGGCGGACGAATACCGGAATCTGGCGCGCCATATCGACGGCAACACGATGCACGTGATTCCCACGCCGCTGGAGATCGACGAGCTGGAACAGCTGTTGGTCGAGTTCGGCGTGTTGGAGGGAGTGGCGGCGTGAGTGGGGCTGGGCTACCACGTCTGGCCACCGCTGAACCCGTTCTGACAAGTCCACGCGGAATCATTCCAATTCATACAGGAGCAGCCAAGCATGATCATGATTCGTGCCATCATTCGGCCCGAGAAATCGGATGAGGTGCTCGCGGCGCTGATGTACGCAGGCTTTCCGGCCGTCACGAAGATGGATGTGTACGGACGAGGCAAGCAGCGCGGCATGAAGGTGGGGGAAGTCATCTACGATGAACTTCCCAAGGAACTCATCTTTACCGTCGTGCGCGAAGCCGACAAAGACCTGGTCATCGAGACCATCATGAAGACCGCTCGTACCGGTACGAAAGGTGCCTTCGGCGACGGGAAGATCTTCGTCTCGCAGGTGGAGGAGGTCTACACCGTCAGTAGCGGCATCCGGGAGGGGGAGGAGATGTCGGCGATCGCCCTGAGCGCTACGTGAGCGTATCGGAGGCGGGGGGATGAGTGTTGTGTCAACGTGCAGAGGGAGTGATGCAGTGAAGGAGATCCTGGCGGTCATCCGGATGAACAAGATCAATGCCACGAAACGAGCGCTGGCCGACGCCGGCATCTCATCCATCACCGCGCGCAAGGTCATGGGGCGTGGCAAGGGAAAGGTGGACTACCTGCTGTTGCAGGGGGCTCAGGCCGGACATGAAGAGGCGATCTGCCAGCTGGGTCCCGGACCGAAACTGATTCCCAAGCGGATGCTCACGATCGTTGTCCCCGACCATGTCGTGCCGAAGGCAGTGCGGACGATCATCGACCTGAACAGGACAGGGAGTCCAGGGGATGGCAAGATCTTCGTACTGCCGGTCCTCGACACTATCCGCGTCCGCACCGGCGAGACCGGTGATCAGGCCATTGATGAAATGGCCCTGTAACGGATCGCGCCCGAATCCTTGACAGCTGCAGGCAACGGAAACCGGCAACTGGTACCTGTCGTGCAAGAAAAACGAGATTCCTGGAGAGATCTACATGGACCCGGTCTTAGTCAAAGAAGAAATGCTCAAGGTCTACCCGGCCAAAGTGGCGCGCAAGCGTTCGCAGCAGATGGTCGTGAACCGTCTGGGGGACGATGGCTGCGTCGAGCCCATTCAGGCGAATGTGCGTACCACGCCGGGAATCATCACGCAACGCGGCTGTTGCTATGCCGGCTGTAAGGGAGTCGTACTCGGACCCACACGCGATATCATCAACATCACCCACGGGCCGATCGGGTGCGGATTCTACTCCTGGCTCACACGACGCAATCAGACGCGCACCGCCAGCGATGCGGAAGAGCAGTTCATGACCTATTGCTTCTCCAGCGACATGCAGGAGGAGGAGATCATCTTCGGCGGCGAGAAGAAACTGGCCGCCGCCGTGCAGGAGGCATTCGATCTGTTCCATCCCAAGGCGATCGGCATCTTCGCCACCTGCCCGGTCGGGCTGATCGGCGATGATGTCCATCACGTGGCGGCACAGATGAAGGAGAAACTGGGGATCAACGTGTTTGCGTTCAGCTGCGAAGGCTACAAAGGAGTCAGCCAGTCGGCAGGACATCACATTGCCAACAACCAGCTGTTCAAACACGTGATCGGCCGCAACGACGACCCGGTCCCGGGAAAGTACCGGATCAACCTGCTGGGCGAATACAACATTGGCGGCGACGCCTTTCTGATCGAAGAACTCTTCGAACGGTGCGGTATCACCCTGGTTTCCACCTTCAGTGGTAATTCGACGATTGACGGCTTCGAACGCGCTCACATGGCGGATCTGAACTGCGTCATGTGTCACCGTTCCATCAACTATGTCGCCGACATGATCGAAAAGCGATTTGGTGTGCCGTGGATCAAGGTGAACTTCCTCGGAGTCGAAGCCACTGCCAAGTCACTGCGGAAAATCGCGGAATTCTTTGAGGATCGCGAGTTGAGGGAGCGCGTGGACGAGGTAATTGAAGCGGAACTGGTCGACGTACGACGGGTGCAGGATGAAATCAAGGCCCGTTGCGCCGGCAAGCTGGCGATGCTCTTTGTGGGCGGTTCCCGCGCTCATCACTATCAGGAACTGTTCGCCGAGATCGGCATGCCGACCGTGGCCGCCGGGTACGAGTTCGCGCATCGCGACGATTACGAAGGACGCCGCGTGTTGCCCGATATCAAGGTCGATGCGGACAGCCGCAATATCGAAGAACTCAAAGTGGAGGCGGATGCCGAACGATATCGGTCCCGTGTGTCTCCCGAGCACGCAGCGCGACTGGAGCAGGCCGGCTATGCGTTTCACGATTACGCGGGCATGATGCCCGATATGGCTTCCCAGAGCCTGGTGATTGATGACATCAGTCAGCACGAAACGGAAGTGCTGCTGAAGATGTACCGGCCCGCGATCCTCTGCGCAGGCATCAAGGAGAAGTACGGTGTGCAGAAGAATGGTGTTCCGTGCCTGCAGCTGCACAGCTACGACTATGGTGGGCCGTTCGCCGCTTTTGGAGGAGCGTGCAACTTCTATCGGACCGTCGACCGGATGGTCAACACGCCGGTCTGGTCGCTGATTACTCCTCCTTGGGAAAGTGATCTGATGCCGGTTCTCGACGCCTCCTACGTCGCGGCCCCCCCTGTCGCGACGGCTGGCCGAACATGACTCGGCGCGGCGACCCTAAGCTGCTCCCCTGTTCCCGCAGGCTGTCCTGCTGCCCCATTTCCCAGGATCTCGACTCATGCTGTTACGTCACACAACCGCGCAAGTCGCGGAACGCCAGGCGCTGACCATCAACCCGGCCAAGACCTGCCAGCCGATTGGAGCCATGTACGCGGCGCTGGGAATCCACCGCTGCCTGCCGCACAGTCACGGCTCGCAAGGTTGCTGCTCCTATCATCGCAGCACTCTGACGCGGCACTACAAAGAGCCTGTGATGGCCGCGACCAGTTCGTTTACGGAAGGCTCGTCGGTATTCGGCGGTCAATCGAACCTGCTGCAGGCACTCCACAACATCTTCACGATCTATGACCCGGATGTGGTGGCGGTCCACACCACCTGCCTATCGGAGACGATTGGCGACGACATCAATCAGATTGTCACCAAGGCGCGCGATGAAGGGAAAGTGCCCCCCGGCAAACTGGTGATCCACGCCAATACACCCAGCTATGTCGGTTCCCATGTCACCGGCTTCGCCAATATGGTCCAGGGGATGGTCGATTACCTGACCGAGCCGGCATCGTCCAAGAACCGGACGGTGAACATGATACCGGGATGGGTGGAACCGGCCGACATGCGGGAACTCAAACGGCTTTCGCGTGCGATGGGCATCGACACGATCCTCTTTCCCGACACGTCGGATGTGCTGGACACACCGCAGACGGGGCGGCACCAGTTCTATCCGTCGGGGGGCGTGACGATCGATCAGTTGCGGGCGACGGGTGCCAGCCGCGCGACCATTGCGATGGGGCTGACCGCTTCGGAGCCGGCCGCCAAGCTGCTGGAAACACGCCATGGAGTTCCTTTTCACGCGCTCGAATTGCCGATCGGCCTGCGCGCGACCGACCGGCTTGTCAACACACTGCGCCGAGTCGTGCGGGTGGAGGTGCCTCGTGAAATCACCGACGAACGAGGCCGGCTGGTGGATTGGATGATCGATGCTCATCAGTATTTTCACGGCAAGCGAGTTGCGCTGTGGGGCGATCCCGATCAACTGGTGTCATTGAGCGAATTCCTGGTGGACCTGGGAATGCGGCCGGTCTACCTGGTAACCGGCACGCCGGGGCGGGCGTTTGAGCGCAGGATGCAGCGCGTGTTGGACGAGAAAGTTCCGGAAGCGAAGGTGCGTCAAGGTGCCAATGCCGACATGTTTCTGCTGCACCAGTGGATCAAGCAGGACAAGGTCGATCTGCTGATGGGGAACACCTACGGCAAGTACATCGCTCGCGATGACGATATTCCGCTGGTGCGCCACGGCTTCCCGATCCTCGATCGGATGGGACACCAGTACTTTCCCACGGTTGGCTACCTGGGTGCGATGCGGTTGGCCGAGAGGATTCTGCACGCGTTGCAGGACCGGCAGGATCGGGACGCGCCGGAGGAAGCGTTTGAACTGACCATGTAGTGCGCAGCGTATGATGCGCCGTGAACGATCCGTGCTCCCCAGATCCCCTTCGTGAGACTGCGGTTGGCCGGTGGCAATCAGAGAGGCATGCGTCTGGAGCAAATCCAGGGGCAGAACGAGGAGATCAGACGATGGTATTTACTTCCTGCAACACACTCCAAGGTAAGGTCACGGCGGTGGAGCACAGTGCCCTGGCTTGCCGGGTCACGATTGAGCTTGCCGGTACGCCCGGCATGACCGCTGCAATCATGAAGGAAGCGGCGGTCGAAATGGGGCTGGTGGAAGGGCAGGACGTACGAGTGGAAGTGGAAGCTTCGCGATTGCTGGTAGGAGTCGGCCAGGATGGCCGGTGAATTGCGGTAGGCGACGGACCGCCATGGGCGTTGGTTCGGATAGCCATGACGGCCGCAAGCTCGGAGCGGAGGGCATCCGTTCGGTGATGCCTTCCGCTCCGAGCCAGGAGGTCGGATCGACCGGGAACTGGGGGTTTTTCGCATGCATACGGCCTTGGATATTCTCGCTGACCGGCGACCGCATATTCACTGTGTGGGAACGGACGCGGCGCAGATGGAGTGCGGCAAACAGAGTCTGGCTGGGGCCGTCAGCCAGCGTGCGTGCGTCTTCTGCGGCTCCCGAGTCGTTCTCTATCCGATTGCCGACGCGCTGCACCTGATCCACGGTCCTGTGGGGTGTGCGGCCTATACGTGGGATATTCGCGGAGCGCTCTCGTCGGGACCGGAGCTGCATCGGATGAGCTTCAGCACCGACCTGCAAGAGAAGGACGTGATCTTCGGCGGTGAGCGGAAGCTTGATCAGGCGCTGAGCGAATTGATCGACTACTACCGGCCACAGGCCGCTTTCGTTTACAGCACCTGCATTGTCGGCTTGATTGGCGACGACGTGGAGGCGGTCTGCCGGCGCGTGGCCCAGGAAAAGGGGATCCCGGTGCTCCCGGTCCATTCGGAAGGGTTCAAAGGGACCAAGAGCGACGGGTACCGAGCCGCCTGTACTGCCATGTCGCACCTGATCGGCACCGGTTCGACGGCGGAGGTGGGGCCGCACAGCCTTAACATTGTGGGCGACTTCAACCTGGCCGGCGAGACCTGGATGATTCGCCGGTATTATGAGCGGATGGGGTTGCAGGTCGTGGCGACCATGACCGGTGACGGACGGGTAGCCGACATTTCTCGCAGCCACGGTGCGGCGCTGAACGTCGTGCAGTGTTCCGGGGCGATGATGTACCTGGCGAAGATGATGCAAGAGAAGTATGGGATTCCGTTCCTCCGCGTCTCTTACTTCGGGATCGAAGACCTGTCTCGAGCGCTCTACGACGTAGCGGATTTCTTCGGCGATGTCGGCATGCAGCAGCGAGCCGAGCAGCTGGTGAGCGAAGAAGTGGCGCGGATCATGCCGGAATTGCGGGAGATCCGTCGCGCTCTGGAGGGAAAGCGGGCGGCGGTCTACACCGGTGGTGCTTTCAAGACCTTCTCTCTGGTGCGCTCGCTCCGCACGCTGGGGATGAAGACGGTCCTGGCCGGATCGCAGACGGGCAACCAGGAAGACTATCGATTGCTGCGCGAACTCTGCGATGAGGGGACGGTCCTGGTCGACGACACCAATCCGATCGAATTATCGCAGTTCGTACGCCAACTGGGAGTGGATCTGTTCATTGGCGGCGTCAAAGAACGACCGATCGCCTACAAGCTGGGGATCGGGTTCTGCGATCACAATCACGAACGCAAGGAGGCGCTGGCCGGTTTCGATGGCATGCTGAACTTTGCTCGGGAAGTGTATCGGTCGGTGATGTCTCCGGTGTGGAAACTCGTGCCGAGACAGGGTGGAGACACGCAACCTCGACCTCCCATCTATCCCCGGGATTGGAGGCGATGATGTTGCGGAAAACGAGTGCTGGAGGGCACACTGGAACCTGCTTCACCGCCACGCGCAATGCGTGCAAGCTGTGTGCGCCGCTGGGAGCCTGTCTGGCGTTTCGCGGCGTGGAAGGTGCGGTTCCCTTCCTGCACGGTTCCCAAGGCTGCTCGACCTATATCCGCCGCTACATGATCAGCCACTTCAAGGAGCCGATGGATATTGCTTGTGCCAACTTCGGCGAATCGGCTGCGATCTTTGGCGGCCGCGAGAACCTTCGGGTGGGGCTCGCCAATGTCATCCGCCAATATCAGCCGGCGCTGATCGGGATCGCGACGACCTGCCTGGCCGAAACGATTGGCGAGAACGTGCCGATGATGTTGCACGAGATCCGACGTCAGCTGCCTCAGGAAACCTGGCCACCGATCGTTCACGTTTCGACACCCAGCTATGCAGGGACGCATTGGGAAGGATTTCGGGCAACCGTACGAGCGTTGGTCGATGCGCTGGCCGAAGCCGGACCCTCGCGGGATCACGTCGGCTTGTTCCCGGGAATGGTCTCTCCTGCCGACCTGCGCGCGCTGCGAGAGCTGCTCGTGGATTTCGGTTTGCAGCCGACGATTCTGCCCGACTACAGTGACACGCTCGATGGACCGGCGTGGAGCGAATACCAGCGGATCCCACCGGGAGGAACCCCCGTTGCGCAGATCCGACAACTGGGATCCGCCCGGGCCGTGATCGAACTGGGAACGATATGCAGCCGCGACCAGACCGCCGGGGCGCTGTTGTCCGAACGCTTCGGCGTACCATGCTACCAGCTTCCTCTGCCGATCGGTGTGCGGGCGACCGACTCCCTGATTCAAGTCCTGGAGCAAGTCTCCCCGTGCCGACTTCCTCGTCATCATGCGGCGGAGCGCGGGCGCCTGATCGATGCCCTGGTCGATGCGCACAAGTACGTGTTTGGGCGCCGCGTTGCCGTTTTCGGAGAACCCGATTTGGTGGTCGCTCTGGCGGGCATGCTGGCAGAGATCGGAGCTGTCCCAGCGCTCTGTGCCACCGGTGCTCGTACCGGAAGACTGCGGGAAGCTGTGGCAGAAGTCGTCCCCGAGGGCCTGCCGAATGCCCTGACGCTCGAAGGTGTCGACTTTGCCGATATCGAAGAGGAGTGCATGGCGCAGCAGATCGAACTGGTCATTGGCAGCAGCAAGGGATACAAGCTGTCTCGGCGGCTCAATGTGCCGCTGGTTCGCGTCGGGTTCCCGATCCATGATCGCATCGGCGGAGCTCGGCTGTCGCATGTAGGGTATCGTGGGACGCAGCAGCTGTTCGACCGCATCACCAACGCTCTTATCGCTGCTCAACAAGATGGCTCTGACGTCGGTTACACGTATATGTGAAAGGACCGCCTTCCATGAAGCTTGACCTGGACAGACATCCTTGCTTCAACGATGCGGCGCGTCACCAGTTCGGACGGATCCACCTGCCGGTGGCGCCACGCTGCAACGTCCAGTGCAACTTCTGCGACCGGCGGCATGACTGCGCCAACGAGAGCCGGCCAGGAGTGACAAGTGCCGTGCTCACCCCAGGTCAGGCACTTCGCTATCTGCAGGAAGTGTCACGCCGTCAGTCCAACCTGGCAGTTGTCGGAATTGCCGGCCCGGGAGATCCGTTCGCCAACCCGGACGAGACTCTGGAAACGCTGCAGCTGGTGCGGCAGCACTACTCCGACATGCTGCTGTGCGTGGCAACCAACGGCTTGGAGCTGGAGCCGCAGGTGGCGCAGTTGGCGCGACTCAAGGTAAGCCACGTGACGATCACGGTCAACGCGGTCGAGCCGGAGATCGGCGCGCAGATCTACGCCTGGGTCCGCCCTGGAAAACGAGTGCTGCGGGGACGCGAGGGGGCACAGATGCTCTGGGACGCCCAATCGCGCGCGATTCAGACGCTGCACGATGCAGGTGTTACGGTGAAGATCAATACGATTCTCATTCCCGGCGTCAACGTCGAGCACGTTGAGCAGGTAGCACGCACGGTGGCGGCCCTGGGGGCCGATATCTGCAACTGTATTGGTATGTACGCGGTTCCGGAGACGCCGTTTGAACATCTCGAGCCTCCTGGCCCGAGCGACCTCGCCGAGGCTCGTCGACAGGTCGGGCAGTACCTGCCGCTGATGCATCACTGCACGCGCTGCCGAGCCGACGCCGTGGGACTGCTGGGCGCCACCATGCCCGATGAGATCCGCCAATGCCTCCAGCAGTCTGCTCGGCTCCCGCTGCGTCCCCAGGACCACCGGCCCTGTGTGGCGGTGGCGAGTCGTGAAGGAATGCTCGTCAACCAGCATCTGGGGGAAGCTCAGGAGTTGCGCATCTACCGGCGAACTCCGGCCGGGAACGAGTGCATCGATCGCCGCCGAACACCCGAT
>JBGSHS010000184.1:0-22531 GCA_041752115.1 Pirellulaceae bacterium
GAGGCGGTTTCCTCCAACGCTGACTGCAGCAGTTGCTGGACCGCCTCAGCAGCGGCCGTGCGTGCATCCGCCGCTGCAGGCGAGCGATCCTGGAACGTCTCGGATGCCTGCTCCGCACGGTCGGCCGTCTGTTGCAGCGCCTGCTGCAGCGACTGAGGCAGCTGGGGCGACGCCGCTTCCTGCTCCAGACGATCGGCCACCTGCTGCTGTGTGCGCTGGGCATCGGCGGGCCGAAGGGCAGCGTCTGCAATGACCTGATCCTGCTGAAGCTCCAACTGGGTCAGCGTTTCTTCGAGTCGTTCGAGTTGCTTGAGCAGCTGAGCCGCTTGGTCCGCGGAGGGGCTGGAGGGCGTGGCTGACTCGACTTCTCGTTGCAGCTGGTCCAGCCGGTCGAGCACCTCCTGTTGTTGCCGCGACGCGTTCGGGATGTCGCCGGAAAAGAGCTCGCCTTCCGCCTCGTAGGCCGCCGTCTGTGCCTGCTGGAGTGCCTTGTGAGCGCTTGGGAGACTCGCGGTGAGGTGCTCCAGGTCTTCCAGTTGACGTCGCACCGCCTGCTCTCGCTGCACGAGCGCGTCCAGGCGGCTTGTATCGCCCGCTTCCGTCTGTTGGGTGTCATCGCGCACCGACTGCTGCTCCTGCCTCGCCTGTCGGATCTGCTCCAAGGCAGCCTCACGAGCCTGCGGGTCGAGTCCCTGGGAAGAGTCGATCAAGTCCTGTAACCGCCTCAACTCGTCGATCACTGTCGACTGATGATGATGTGCGTCCTCCGACTGACTTTGCCCCAGCGCCGACTCCGCCGCGTCGAAATGCTGCTCGACGTTTCTCTCCTGCAGTTGCCTCAAGCTATTCGCAGCCACCTGACTTTGTTGCGGATTCGATTGCTGGGTCGTGCGCAATTCGTCGAGCAGTTGATCGTACAACTGGTGAAGGTCCCGCTGTGCGTGCAGCGTGGCAAGCGTCTCGGCGTCACGCTGCAAATCGATCCGTTCGGGCAACTGTCGCGTCTGGTCTCGCAGCTTGTCTTGCTGTTCGATCAACTGCTGTACCTGCGCTCGCAGATGGGCCAGGCTCAGCCGGCGCCGCAGCCGCTCCTGTTCAGCCAACAGGACGGTGACCACATCCGCCGCCTGTCGGCGCGCCTGTTGCAGCAGAGTTGTCTGCTGCTCTCCGGACACCTGCTGTGCCGAACTGAGCAGCTGGGAGATCTCCTGCATTTCGCGCCTGGCAACGACGTCCAGATTGGTGCGCATGGTCAGCACATCCTGGTAGACCGGGAGAGCGGTGAGCCCATTCTCGGCGAATTGGCTGACCTGCCGATCGAGGACCTCCGCGACCAGGTCCTGAGCGGTGGCGGTGGTCCGATCCTGCTGCCGCTGTCGCTCCGTAATATCCGCTTCGCCGGGGTCGGCCAGGCAGAATCCCAGGGCCAGCCACCAGACACCCGTAGCTGCCACCGGGCATGCCCATCTCTGGTTCCCGTGCCGTGTGTCTCTCACGGTGCTTCTCCCAGTTGCGTTTGCTGCTGAATCATGGTTTCCAGGTCCTGGTCGGTTCGCCGGTCCGCGGCCAGGATGGCGGCTAGAACCCCTGCTTCGTCCGAGACTTCCCAGTATAGCGGCTGGCTCGTGACGGAGGCACCGTCACGATCGCCCCGGTAATCAGTCGACTCGAGCATGATCCTCAAGCGATCGCCTTTCTTCAGGTTCCAGGGAGACAAATCCAGCTCGTAGCGCCCCTCGACTGGCAGTTGTCGGCCGATCTGGGGAGACTTCCGTGGGTCGACTGGCAGCTCGTGCGTTTCAGGCCGAGTGGTTTCGGCGTCCGCATTGCGATCCTCAGCCGCGCTACGTTCGATCTGCAGCAGCCAGCGGAGATGGCTGATGCCATAGTCGTCGTGCGCCCGATACGCGATGCGCGGGTGTGCCTGCGGGAGGACAACCTGGTGAATGGACGCCACTGCTGCCTCCGGTGGCCGATCCGGTTCAACACGGATCTCAACGGTCGGCGAACTGACGGGTTGCAGGCCGTCCGTGTCGACAATCGTCAGTTCCAGTCTTACGTTGCTTTGCAGGTTGCGGAGCGTTTCGCACTCGTTAGGACCGAGACGCCACTGCAATCGAGCCGGGTCAGCGGCGGTCAGATGGGCGTGAAACGGGTCCGTCGACGTATTCACGTCCAGGCGGACCTGGCGGAGTGGTTTGTCATTAGTGCATTGCAGCAGCAGATCGACGCGCGAGTTCTCCAGGACCGTAACGCGAGACACGCCCCTCAGCGGTTGGGCCGCATCGTCGACCCGCGCGTAATCTGGCGGATGTACCGAGAGCTGAAGTTCGACCTGCGGCAACGGCGTCATTTCGATCCGAGCGGCGTCGCTCCAGGCATCCCCCAGAAACGCCTGGTACTGGAGCGATGAAAGCAGGGCCGGCAGTCGCGCTTCAAAGACGACATCGCCCTCGGCAGTGGCGTCCTGACCGGTCGACTCCCGACGCTGCAGTATGAGGCGTTCTTTGACGCTCGCAGTCGACGCTTGAACCCACAGTTCGCCATGGGCTGGCGGATCGCGTCGACACGATAGCTCGAAATGGACTGGCTGCCGTTCGACACAGCGAATAGCTTGGGGCGCTATCAGCTGCCCGGTCGTCTGTGTGTCGATCCACGCGAGTTGTCCGTTAACCTGGATGCGGCTGATCTGCGTTCGTGTCGGATAATGTTCATTGCTCAGCGCCAATCGGCGGGCAAAGATCGCCAGGTGCCGCGGGACGAGCGCCAACAGCACGGCTGCTGCCAGCAGCGAGATGATCAACGGGACGAAGCTGCGACGTAGAGAAGGCTGCCGGGCCATGCGGCGTACGTCCCAGGAAGACTGTCGCTGAGCGACCTGCCGGATAACCTCGCCCTGCAGTGTGGGTGAGCCCCAGCCAGACGCCTCCGGTCGGGTGAATTCGATCGCCGCAACCAGATCGGAATCAATCCCGTGCAGTCGTTCCACCTGCAGCGCCAGATCGATCTCCGATTCGTGGACCGACGGCAGCCGTCGTCTCCATCGCACGACGATCGCCAACCACACGGTCAAGCCAATCAGGGAGACCGCCACTCGCTGCAACCGGTCCAGTTCGAACAGGAAATCCAACGCAAAGAGGGCCATTAGCAGCCAGAGCAGCAGCGAGACCAGCAGGCCCAGTGCCCCCAGCCATCGCCGCCGCCGCCGAGCGCGGGCCAATCGGGCCAACTGATGGCGAATGATGTGCAGTGGTTGGCTCATCTCTTCCGGTCCCGTTCTCACGTCAGATGGTTCCACTTGCGCAGCAGCCACTCGCTCAGCATGAGCGAGACAATCAGCACAAACCAGAAGGGCGACTTCCAGAGAACCAGCGTGTATTGTTGCTGGGTTGCCTGAGGCTGAAGTGTCATCTGCTCGAGCAAAGTATCCGCCTCGGCAATCCCACAACTGGCTCCCCGCGACAGCTCGGCGAGGCGTCGCTGAAGTTGTTCATCACGTACACTCGCTTCCATCTCCACCGACGAATCGAGCACCACAAACTGCTGCTCGGTGTCTGCCTGGGTGATCGGATCTTGCACACGGAGCCGAAACGTGCCAGCGGCAAGCAGAGGGAGTCTGGCTTCGAAGACTCCTGGCCGCACGGCTTCCAGTCGCACCGATTTCGATCCGACCTGCGCGCCGTCGTCTCCGGCCTGCCACAACTCCGCGGACAGTGCCGCACCCTCGGGCGCGTCGGCAGCGAGCGGCTGGTAATCGGCGTCATACGCCTGCACGCTCACCACGGCTTCATCGGCCACATGGTATTGCGGCTGATCGAGCCTGACCACGAAACGCTTCTGATCCCCCAGCGGATGGCTCATCGCAAGCCGATCGATCAACGGCAGCCAGAATCGCTGGTAATAACGTTCTCCCGACCCGCGTCGCAATCGCCACATCTCGTTGAATCCCACATACACCACCTCGCCGGCGCCGTAGCGGCGGATGGCCAGCAGCGGCTGGGGCGTCTTGTTGTCGAGACACATGTCGGTCGGGTGTTGTGCCAGCACGACTGCCCGCTCATGCACGTTCGCCACCGGCTGATACCAGGGCACGTGAGCCAGTCGACTCCACCCCCGCTCGTTCAACTGCGGATCATCGTCCAGTTGCATGAAGGGGAACTCTGCCGCGAAGGATGTCCGCTCAAGAGGGAATTCCCGCTCGTCCCGCAATTCCCCTTGTGGATCGATCAGTATCGGCAGCATCTTCGCCAGAGGTGTGTTGAGCAGTTGTCGAGGTCCGAAACGCGGGCCCGCCAGAACCACCAGGCCTCCTCCCAGTTCCCGGACATACTGCTCCACCAGTTCACAGAAGCGAGGTGTCAGTACCGATTGCGGTACGTCATCCAGTAGCAGAACATCGGTGGCAAAGAACTCCGCGCGGGCCGGCGTCAGGGTGGGGACAAACAGCGGATTCGTCTCCCGCACGCGGGGATCCGACGAAGTCAGGTACGTACGAAATCCGCGCAGAGAGACAGCCGCATCGCGATGAAAGACCTCCTTGACAAACCGCCATTCCCACGTCGGTTCGTAAGCGACGTAGAAAAGCCGAATGTAGTCGTCGACAACCTGCATGCGCGCAGATGATACATTGTTGTCCGTATCCGATTCACCGCCGGCCGGCGTGACTTCGGCACGCAACTCCAGCTCTCCCGAACGATCCGGGAAGAAGGGGATTTCCAGCCGAGTGAACTCCTGCTCCAGCACGACCTCTCGTGTGGCGATGGTGGTCGTTGCGCGCGTCTGGGCGTCATCGGGCCCTGGCGTCTGCACCTGCAGACGCACGGTCACCGATTCGCCTTCGAGCTGCGTCTGCTGCAGCCGCACGACGACCTGCACGTTTTCACCACGCCGGATCCTCGGTTCGGCCAGGACCTGCACCGCCAGATCGCGGCTGCGCACAGCACCGACGCCAATCGTGTACACCGGGACTCCGAGTGCCGTCAGCGGCGAGTGGGTCGGATCGCTGTTGCCCAGCGGTGGCTCACCGGCGTTCTGGTTGAAATCGCTGACCAGTAACACTCCCGCCAGCTGCTCGCGACGCGGCTGCCGAGCCAGACTGCGAAGGACTGAACCGAGCGCAGTCACTTTGCCACCTGCCGAGAATTGCTGCGACACCTTGTCCCAGGCAACCGTCGGCGTGCCGCTGTCGCCGGCCCCCAGTTCCCGCAGGTGACTGTCGGTCTGTCCTTCAAAGGCGAACACTCGCAAACGACACTTCGTGCCAGCCGACAACTGCGCGAGGAGCCCTTCACGCCGATCGGACTGGAGGTTGTGAGTCAGCCAGGCGCGGACCAGTTCGTGACGACTGGGTAACAGCTCACCAGAGGAGTCCGGAGCAGGCAGCCCCGTCGCCTCCGAGAGTGCGGATTGCTGGAGTTCATCATACCGGTCGCGCCAGAGCATGCTGGCCGTGGAGTCCAGCACCAGGAACACCTCCGGAAGCTCGTCACGCGTGACCGTCGTCCGCAGAACAGGCTCTGCCAGTGTCACCAGCAGCACCAGCAACAAGATCGCGCGGATCGCTGCCAGTAGGCCGCGCGACCGTCGACCCGCCGCCGGCTGGTGTCGCAGGTAGAAATAATACGCCGCCGCGACCAACATGATGCTCGTCAGGCAGAACCAGAACGATCCGGACCCGCTCGTAGTCCAGGGAGCGCCAAGCTCCACACTCACGCGATCGACCGCATTCACTCGGTCGATTCCCAGCAGCCATCCTATGAAGCGTGACATCATGATGGAAAGTGCACCCAATCGTTTGGCTGACCTGAACCGCTGCCGGCAGACCTGTGCTGGGCGTGGCGTGACGATATGGCCAGCAGTAGAAGCTCGGTCAGCAGCAGCAGCAGGACCGCTGCCAACAACCAGCGCCATAAACGGCTTCCCCCTTCTGCCGGTCCCGCAGCGAAACCTCCCTCGTCCTCAGCCAGCAGTCGGCCAATCCCTGGATCGACAATCTGGTCCCGTAGCTGCAGAGGCGTCAGCGCCGACAGATCCGATTCCTCCGGCGGTCCGTTCACCGAGAGCTGCTCTTTCCACGGTTCAACGGGGTAGGCAGAGCCCTGTTGAGATGGTGGCAATGTGGTGAGTTGGTAGCAGCCTCGCGTCCAAGCGTTGTGGAACGTCAGTCCGAGTTCACCCGCTGGCGTGAAACGGACTTCCAGCGTCTCGATGCCCCCGACCTGACCGGGACGCTCTAACTGGACCTTCAAGCCACGATGGCCATGCGGCACGAGTGTGGTAATCTGTTCCTGCGAGATGTAGTCTCGCGAAGGGAGCGTGCCGCGGATCAGGAGACGCATCAGATGATCCCACAGGATCACGGCGTTCGTCTGAGCCATGTTGTTCCAGGTCGGCAGGAAACTCGTCGATGCAAACACGATCTCCCCTTTGCCGACCCGCCTGGTCACCAGGAAGGGAGTGCGGGCCACATCTTCGAAGCGAGCGACGACGCGACAGTCATTGTCTTGAAGCGAATGCATGTCTTGGGCGGATGACCGCACACCATCGGCCGGAGGCAATGGCGAGGCTGACGAGCCGGAGGACTGCGTCGTCGGACGAGCCGCTCCTTGGGCCCGCTCCTGCTGGTCTGCATGTGACGCGATCGCGATCGCCTGGAAGAAAAGTGGTTCGCGATACAAGGCACGCAGCTCGTGGTCCGACAGACCTGGGATACGCAGCAGCGGATCGGCTGAGCTGTCGTCGCTCGCATCGTCGTCCCACGCAAGAGTAAAAGGGACTAGCTCGGCAGCCTCGGCGCCAATCGGAGACTGTCCGACCGGAGTCTCCAGCAGCGGAGCGGGCAGGATGCCCTGCCCCTGCAACCATGCCGTCCGGTTCCACGCTGCCGCATCGAACCCTTCCCCGGCCCCGATCAGCAGTCGTCCTCCTTGCTGGACATACTCGCGCAGCTCTGCGACGGCACTGCCCGGATCGTATACTCCGCCAAGGACCACTAAGCGCGCGGTGGACAGGAGCGATGGATCGAGTTGCTCGATCGACACATGCCGCACGTCGAGCAGCGGATGAGCGTTCGCGGCGTGGACGTGTGCGGAGGCCAGTTGCCGGAGCGGTCGCGTCTCACCCAATCGGCCGAATATCGGGTTCTCGTCGTGATCGGCGACCTGATCGACAAACACGACGGGAATTGCAGCTCCCATCGGAATCATCACCGTGCGCTGATCGTCCCCTTCCAGGCGGTCGGGTGAGAGCGACGCCTGCAGCGGAACGTAGACCACTCCCGCCGGAGAAACCGACACCTCGTCCAGCGGGCACTCAAAGGTGATCACTCGCTCACTCTGGCCCGGTAACAGCTCGAGCGAGCGAGTTGCGACCACCTGATCGTTCAAACGCACCGTCAACTGGGTTTTCCGACCGCTCGTCCCGATATGCCGCACGGTGACCCGCACAACGACAGGGCCCGGCAGCCCGACCAGTTCCTCGGTCGGTCGGACATCCTCGATCCACGCGTTGTCCCAGTGGTCGGCCGTCACGGGGCGAATGAACAGCTTCGGAAGATGTGCCATCAGGCGATCGTCCAGGTTGGGTGGCCAGTTGCGGCGCTGCAAGTCCGTCACCAACACGACTTGATCTGGAAGGGGCGTGGCAGTTAATACGGCGGTGCGGATCCGCCCGACCACGTCGTCGAAGCGGCAGGCTGCATCGACGACTTCCACTGCCTCGAGCTCGCGCACAGCGTATCCCAAATCTCGCAGCGGAGTGGAGTGCGTGGGGGGAGAACCGCAGGTGCTCATGACGGTCACCTGGCTGCCGTCAGGGAGTGATTCGATGAGTTGGCGAGCCTCTTGCTTGGCCTGCTGCAGCAGCGTTGCATTGACCGGCCGATAGCTCATGCTCAGACTGTTATCGATTAACAAGATCAGGTGGCGCGGGGATCCCGCATCGAACGACACATTCGGTCCTGAGAAGTAAGGACGCGCCAAGGCCAGGCCGACCAGGAGCACGGCAGTCGTGCGCAGGAGCAACAGCAGCAGGTCGCGCAGCCGCCGCCGTCGCCGCTGCTGCCGCAACGCCTCCGCAAGAAATTCCATCGCCGCCCACTCCACACGCCGAAAGCGGCGACGGTTGAGCAGATGGATCAGAACGGGCCCCAAGGCGCAGAGCAGACCGGCGATGGCCAAGGAACCGCTGGCAAAGTGGGGGATCCAATTCATTGGCCGGCACGCGGAGAAGGTTGACGAAGACTTTCAATTCGTCCCTCCTGCAGAATCGGCAGGAAGCGGTTGGGGATCGCCAGGACGAAGCATGCTACGCTGGTGGCGTACAAATCGCCGCTGGCGCCGCTGAGCCGTCCGTTACCGTCGGCTCCGCGATCGACCCAGCTGCCATGTCGCCGAAACTCTCCTCGTGACAACCCCGCCGCGTCCTGACGCTGCGTGGCGATCAAGAAGTCACGGAGGATCGGGTAGTATGTCTGCCAATCCTCGCCACCACGCTGATAGAGCGACTGACCGACGTAATAGAGAGTGTACGCGTCGAACGGCATCGTCCCCTGGCCGGTATTGGGTGCCGGGAGCCGTCGAATGGCGGCGGTGATCACTTCCATGTTCTTGGGGATCCTCCAGTCGCCGTAACAGCCGAATTCCTGCAGGCAAACGACTCCGGCGGCAGCCATGGCCAGTGTCGGACCTCCGCCCCCTTTGGTGTAGGTGAACTGTCCCGGGCCCTCACGCTCCCCAGCGCCAGAAGGATCGCCGCGACCGTATCGCGGCCAATAGTGCTCCCGGACACTCTGCACCGCTTTGTCGATGACAGTCGAGGGCACGTCGAGCCCGCTGTCCATCGCGCTGCGCAGCGCCTTAGCCTGCATGACCACCAGGCTCAGATCATGCCCCCGCGACCGCGATTCCGCCTGGTACCCCCATCCCCCGTCGTCACACTGCGTCAGGGCAATGAGCCGCAGCGCGTGATCGAGTGTGGAGGTGAAGCGCTGATCCGTCGACGTGGACATCCCATAGGCCTGGCCCAGCATCAGCGTAGCAAGGCCATGATTGTACATGTCGCGCTGAGCATTGGCGATGTTCAGCAGCCCAGACGGCTTGGCATGGTCCAGCACATGATCCAGTGTCCGCTGCACGACAGGTCCATATTCGCCGCGACCCGGCGCGTGGCCTGCCGCCAAAAAGGCCATCGCCCCAAGGCTGACGAGCCCCAGGTCGTGGCAGTCCCAGTTCCCTTCCGGACCCTGGTTACGCGCCAGCCACTGCAGGCCCTCGGCCAAGGCCGCCTCGCTTTGCGGAGTGAGCTCCCACTCCTGGTCGTCCGCGCGGGCGCTGCCCGTTCCCAACGGGAGCAGCAGGAGCCAACAGCAGACGCTGGCCACATTGCACCGCGCGCACATGCCTCGCCTCATGAAGCTATCTCCTCGGTGCCGCTCCCGGTTGCCAGCCAATCAACACACCCGAATCATTCAACCACCCGGGTCGGTCCGCCACTCGCCACCGTCTGCCGCGTCACTGCGAAATCCGCCCTGCAGGCTCTCGCACCAGTCTCCACAAGTTCAATTCGCTTCCCACCGCGCCGTCCACCAGTAGCATCCAGATGGCGTCACGCACCGGGAGCATCGGCCCCAGCTCCCAACGACCGTCTGGCAAGCTGCCGATCGGCAGTGCGGCTTGAGGGTGGCCGCCGGAAGGATCCAGCCAGACGAACTCAATCTGCTCGGCCGGATGATCCTTGACCGGACTGCGCCTGCGGGTGCAGACGATTACAGGCCCGGCATCCCCATCGCTCGCCAAGCAAAGCGCCGGCGTCAGCAGTTCAGATTCCGTATGCTCCCACAACGTTGCTCCCGTCGACAAATCCAGGGATGCGATGCCTGCCTCCGATTGTACGATGACGGAGTGATCGAGACAGCCCACAATCTGCTGCAGACGAGGAACTTCGGTTCGCCAGCGCCGAACGGCCGTGGCACGCTCGAGGGCTTCCACCGTCGCGGTCCCTGCCTGTGGAACGCCCGGTTGCGTGATCAACAGCAGATCGCGGCAGAGCAGCGGCGGCTGGTGCCAGGGAGGCGCCCAGTTCGGATTCCCGTCCGAGGAAGCGGTTGGTTGCGAACGAATCCAACGCACTTGCCCGTCGGAGTCAGCACTGAATACGACGCCTCCCAGGGCACATGAGAACTGATCTTCCGTAGCCTGCACCTGACAGATCCGCCGCTGCCACCATGGCTGACGCAGTCGCAGCAGTGGCACGCTGGCGTTGACGCGTCCCGAATGGGGATCGAGCCACGCCAGTTGCAGCAGACCCTCAACCTCCGGCTTGGAGAGCGTCAATACGGCCAACCGAGACGCCAGCAGAAAAGGGTCAGAAACCGGTATCTGGTCCTCCAACGAGTCGGTCCAGAGCAACTGTCCATTGGTGATGTCCCAGCAGCCCAATCGCGGCGCGTCGCCATCGAGTTGCCGGGCAACGACCTGCCCGTTGTAGATCAGGGGAACCATGGGAACCAGAGGCCAGTCAGCGCTCGAAAGCACAACGTCTGTTGGATGCTGGCTGGACCAGAGCAACTTCCCGTTGTCGGCGTCGAGAGTGAGCAACTCAAACCGGTTGTGGATCAGCAACCATCGCTCTCTGCAGACCATCGTCAGATGCCTGCCGATCCCGTCGATGCCGGCGGATCGGAAGGACTGCAGCCGCTCGCGCGCAACATCTCCTCCAGGGAAGATTTGCAGCGGCTGCTCGATATCCCTGCGCAGCGTGGTGTCGTTCCCAGGAGCCTGCAGAGCTGGGAAGGGCGATGCCGGTGGCCGTCCTGTTTTCGCGCGCAACTGCTGCGTGATCGACGCCAGTTCCTCGGCGCTGATCTCGACATCGCCGACCCGCACCGGCGAATCAATGGGGGGCAGTGGATCGGCCACACCCGCCACGGCGGAGGCCAGCTTCCAGCGCGCCGCGACCGAATCGTCCGATTCGTGCTGTCCGCTGGCGCCGGCCTGTTGATACCACATCATCGCTTGAGCCCCACGGCCGCCTGCCAGCGCCTGATCGCCCAGCCACAACGATCCCTGCCGTGCCGCAGCAGTACCGCGGAATTGCAGAGCGAGCATTTCCACCTGACGAGAGTCCCGGGATTGGATTGCACGCTGCATCTTTAGTTGTGCCAGATCGGCGAAGTCGCGACTTAGCTGTTGTTCCAGTTGCGGATACTCCTGCCAAAACCGTCGCAGTGCGGTGCTGAGCGATACGAGTACCGCCGGTTCGCCGGGGGCCGGTGCTACGCCTCGGGCAGCAGTCAAATCGAGTTGAGTCACGACGCGAGTCGCTTCCTGCCAGGAACCCGATTGCAGTAGTCGTTGAAGCTCGACAACCTGGTTGTACACGTCTCGATTCAGCTCTTCGCTCAATAGCGTGTGACGCGGGTTCGCCCCTCCCGTAGCCCGCTCGGAAGGACCAGCTCGTCCCGTCTGCGCCTCCGCCGGGAAATCGCTCCACGCCAACAGGTGAACTGCCGGTACCAAGGCGATCAGCACGATGGCGACCGGCGTCGTGATGTGAGCGATTCTCGCTGCCATGGCACCCATTCGATCAAGTCACGTGCTGCCGCAACAGGTTGAGAAACTCGCGCAGCAGAAGTGTATTGTCATGCCAGGTGCGAGCCGTCACCAGATGACCGTCCACAACCACCGGCTGATCGACGTACCGCGCGCCACCCTGCCGGGCGTCCAAAGCGCACTTCGCCACCGTGGTGACGGACCGTCCTTCCAGACACCCTGCGGCTGTCAAGATCTCGATGCCATGGCAAACGCATGCAATCGGCTTGCCAGCCTCGTGGATCTCGCGCGTCACGCGCAGCAGGTCGGCATCGTAACGGAGATATTCCGGTGCACGACCACCGGAAATGAAGAGGCCGCAGAAGTCGGCAGCCTGCAGGTCGCGGAACGCGACGGTCGCTCGAATGTGGTAGCCGGGACGCTCCTGCGTGATGTCCCACGGCACCACCGAGTCAGGCGGGATCTCGTGCAGCACCGAGTGATAGAGTCGTGCTTCAGGGCCAGCGACAACGACTTCATATCCATCTTCCGGCAGACGGAAGATAGGGTAAAACGTGTCCAACGCTTCCGTCGCGTCACCCAAGGGCATCAAGATGCGGCGTGTCACCTTCGCGTTCCTCGTTTTTTCGCTACCTGACAATATGCTGACAATGTGATGTATACCGACCATCGGATGTCATTTGTGAGCCAACCGTGCGGACGACGAGACAACCATCGTGGAACGTGCCATGTTGGTGGTCTGATTGTAACATGGCTCGATCTACTTTCCGATGCAGAAGCGGCTGAACACTCGATCGAGAATGTCGTCCGTATAGACAGCCCCCACCACCTGTCCCAGCCGGTCGAGCGCCTCACGCAGTTCCCAGGCGATCAGTTCATCCGTGGGTGGTTGGTCCACCAGTTCGTGAGCGTGGGCCAGATGCTGTGCGGCTTCCGTCAGACTCTGCTGACACCGATGGGCCGTGGAGGCGACCACGCAGTCGGGAGCAGTCCGGGCCGCCTGCAGATGGCGACCGATGGCGCTGCGCAGCTGGCCAATGCCCTGTCCGGTCTGGCTGCTCGTGACAAGGGAGCCAGCGCCTGCCGGAAACCGGCCGGTGGACGCGTCCATCTTGGTCCAGACAACCAGGCGAGAGGCGGTGGTTTCCTGCTCCAGTAACCTCTGTTCCTGCTCGTGGAGCGGGCGGGTGGCATCGAAACAGAGCAGCTCCAGGTCGGCTTGCTGCTGTTGTTCACGAGCCGCTTCCTGGGCGGCCAAGGCGAGCGGATCAAGCTGCCCCCCCAGTTCCAGGCCTGCCGTGTCAATCAGCAGACCCTCGACACCCTGCCACTGAAACGGAAGTGTCACGTAGTCGCGTGTCGTGCCTGCCTGTGAGCTGACAAGGGCCCCCGCTTCCCCGACCAGCGCATTGAGCAGGCTGCTCTTCCCCACGTTCGGCCAGCCACGAAGTACGACCCGCGGCAAGTGCGTTGTCACGCCCCGCGAGGAAATCTGGGCGGCAATTTGCCGGACCATGTCAATGCTCACGGTCAGTCGGCTGGCGAGCTGATCCGGGGTGACGAAGGAGATATCTTCGTCGGCGAAGTCCAATCCAGCTTCCACGTCGGCCAGGAGGTCAAGCAGAGTCGAGCGGAGTTGGGCGAGCGGGCCGGCCAGCCCACCAGCCAGTTGCTGTAGGGCAGTGTGCAGAGTCGACGTGTCCTGGGCATCAATCACCCCAAGCACTGCTTCCGCTTGAGTCAGGTCAATGCGGCCCGAAAGAAACGCCCGCAGAGTGAATTCGCCGGGCTGAGCCAGGCGGGCACCACACTGACAGAGTGTCTGCAGCAGCGCGTCCAGTAGCGGCGGTGAACCGAAGGTGTGGAGCTCGGCCGTAGGTTGCCGGGTGTAGCTGCGTCGTGTCGGCCACCAGAGAAGATCCACTGGCAGCAGTCCGAGTGGTTCTGCCAGTTGGACGTCGCCCGCGACAGACGTCGGGCTTTGCATCGCCGTCAGATCGAGGTCCATTCGGGGGCGGAAACACGGCTGCAGACATTGCCTTGCCTGCGGACCACTGACGCGCACGATGCCGCGCACCGCCCCTCCCGGTGCCGATGCAATGGCGGCAATCGTATCGTCTATCCCCCAGTCGATCGGTCTGCTCCCCACACTTCCTTCCCCCTGGCCTGGCAGGCGTTGTCCTGGCAGTGCCACGGCGGCACCGCCGACCGAAGTCACCGTACGTACGCCCGCGATCATACCGTGCGGTATACGCGGCGAAGCGGGGTCTACTCACCCGAAGACATACCACCTGCAACGTCAACGACTCACTCAATGACCGTATGCGATTCGGCAGCACCTACGTGGAATGACGAATGACGAAGTACCCACTGACGAAGGTAATGACGAATTTCGAAGGCTGAAGCAGCATGTCGTGAAGACTCGACGTGGCTCACTTGCAGTACGAGTCGACGATCGTCTGCCACTTGTTCTGACCGGCTGCGTCAGGGACGCCGTCGCTTGCGGCGTTCCCGCGCCAATTCGGCCGGATCGACGGCCGTCTTTCCTTCTGCCTTTTCCTTCAGCCGCTGCATGAGCGACTTCTTCTCGGTGATCGGGCCTTTCGTGGGCGGTTCGGTGCCCGGCTTAGGAAGCAGCTTGCGCTCGCCAATACCCCACAGGCTGGAGGCAATGAAGTAGACGCACAGTCCCGACGGCACTTTGAAAAACAAGACTCCCATGAAGATCATCATGTACTTCATCATCTTCTGCTGCATCTGAGTCTGTTCGTCGGTTGCCGGCGGTGTGAACATCTTCTGTTGAACGATGAAGAGGATGATGGTGATGATCGGCAGGATGTTGAGATAGGGGCCCAACCAGCCGGTCTCACTTGCCAGCAAATCGGGCAGAAGTCCCTGCCACTTCCAGGCCATATCGGGACCTGCCAGGTTCGAACACCACTCAATGCCGGGGATCAGCGGGGCCTGACGCAGATTGATGTCGACCGACAGGCAGCGATAGAGCCCAATGAAAATGGGCAACTGCAGGAACATCAGCCAGCAGCCACTTAACGGGTTGAAATTGTGTCTCTTCCACAGCTCACGCTGCGCCTGGCCCTGTTTCTCCAGGTCGTTCTTATACTTCTCCTTGATCTTCTTGATCTCCGGCGCCAGCTCCTGCATGATCTGGGCGTTGCGAGCCGCTTTGCGCCCGATGGGAAACATCGCACCACGAACCAGCACCGTCAGCAGTACGATGGCCAGGCCGTAATTGTGGACAATGGAGTAGAAACGTTGGAGCAGCCACGAGAGCGGTCTGGCGATCTTTCCAAACCAACCGTACTCGATAATGTCCGACAGCTGATACGCCGCGAGAACCGGCGGCGCTTTGGGACCGAGGAAAATGTGGAACTCGTCCACCGTGTTCTGGCCCGCTTCAATCGACTTGGGAATACTCACCATGCGGAAGCTGGTATTGAGCTTCTTCGTGTCACGCCCGGTCAGCAGGCTGAAGTCGCCCACAGGCATCGCAAACGCCTGCTGGCAGACATAGGGCTCCGGCTCGGCCATGCTGCCACCCATCAAGACGGCAGAGAAGTACTGCGTATCGACACCCAGGTAGTCCAAGGTGCGTTCTTCCGGCGAGGGGCTGTCGGTCAAGACCGTGACGATCGAATCACTGGGGGCTTCAGACGCCTGCTTGTAGATCTGTGAGGCGCCCCGCAAGCTGTGTCCCCGGTCGTCGACGCGCCAGATGACGTCGCGCGCTCCTGCGGAACTCATGAATGCGTTCGGATGAATCTTGTTAGTATACCACCAGCCTTCCAGGGGCAGTCCATTGGGACCGTCGAGCAGATAGGAGACAGTCTGCAGTTGCTGTGAAAGGTTCTTGACCTCGATCGTCATGTGCAGATGATAAGCCGAGAAATCGGTCGTCGGGTCGGCGTCGGCTCCAGGTACTCCCAGTCGAAAACGCTTCACCACTTCCAGCTCGACAGCCTCCGGACCTGACAGCTTCACTCGGCGACGAAAGACGATTTCGTTCGCCGCCGGCCGCTCTGCCTCCCAGGTGCTCGTCCGCAACACGGCGAACTCCGGTAGTTCTTCTGTTTCGCTCGCCGGCTGTGCAGAGCCGACACTGTGCATGCTCAACAGAAAGGAAGGAATCGCCGGCGCATCGAAGGTCCCTTCCGAGTCGATCAGTTCGAGTGGAAACTGGGCCAGTACAGCGGTCAGTTGCACCGGCGTTGCTCGGTCGGCACGTCGCACGGCAAAGGTGATGCTCTCGCGCGGTTTCGTCTTGCCAAGGACCAGATCCAGGTCAGCGGAGTCTCCCACGGGGATGTCGTTGACGCTGATAATCACGTCACCCACAGCGATTCCTGCTGAGACGGTGCCGTCGCTGGGCTGAGCCAAGGCGGCGGGAGTTCCCGGTCCGACGACGCGCACCCTGCATCCCGCCGGAGTGTCCTGGCAGCGCAGGCCCAAATAGCCATAAGTCTTGTCGAGATCGCGGTATCGGAGTCGTCCACGCGCATCCCGCTCCACCATCTCCACCCGCTCGATCGCCGCGCCCCGATTGGTCAATGTCACGAGCAGTCGGCTGCCGCTGGCCGGGTCAAAGGAGCCAAGCGTGAGCCACTCATCGGGGACCGGCGGTGGTGCTGGCTCCTGCTCGGCTTTCGCCTCGTCAGGAACCTGCACTGCCGGAGTCTGGTCCGATTCAACAGGAGGTTGTTCGGCCTGACCCTCCGCCGGACCCGGCTCACCCTGCGGTTGCCTTGGCGGCTGATCGCCTTGGCCGCCCGCGTCAGCCTTGTCGTCGGCCTTCGCCCCTTTCGCGCCGGGCGGATCAACGCCTTGCTTGGCCACCTGGTGGGGGGGTGGAAAGAGCCGATTTCGGATCAGCACATAACCGGTCAAGATCAGAGATGATAGTACCAAGAAGATGACTAATCGTTTTTCCACGACTGAGCTGGCCTTCGCATGCGATGTGAGATGGGTTGCCGAAACGGACTACCAACCGTCTTCAGACGGCAGGGCCGTCGACCGAAATCGGGAGACTGCCTACAACTTGCTGCCCTCCCGCTGGGTCTCATCAAACGGTGCGCGCACCGCGTACACGTCCTGCAGTCCAACACTCCAACACGTGCAGCACGGGCCAGAGCAATAGTGTGTCATTCTGGGGCTACGGAGAGATCTTGCAAAGGGGAGATGATTTTGGTCGGACTCAGATCACGCTCCACACACCGCTCGGCGTCGCCTGCCAGTCCGGGTTGTGCGGCCTGACGCTTCATGTACCCCCCACCAGAGAAGCACTGACGCAACGTCGGGTTCGTTCGCGGTCTAACGCCCTTCCCGCAGCCGATCACCAAGGAAGTTGTCCAGTTCGGGGATCTCGTAGATCTTCTGGATCGTCTGCTCCAGCGGATACTCGACACGGCAGAAGTGTACGGTGTCGGCATCCAACAGCACGTAACAGCTGCGAGGATCGCCGTCGCGCGGCTGACCGACACTTCCCACATTGATCATGGCTTTCTCGTTGCCAAGCACGTACTGGTAGCCGATCTCATGCGGATGGAGGAACCGATTCTGCTGAGTAAAAACGCCCGGTACATGAGTGTGTCCCTGGAAACAGAACCGCTCGACGACTCCGAAGACCTTTTCGATTTTGCGCGCGTTGTAGATGTCTTCAGGAAAGATGTACTCGTTAAGTGGATTGCGCGCCGATCCGTGAACGAACATCAAACCGTTTTCGCGATGCGTACGCGGAAGCTCAGCCAGGAAAGTGAGTCGCCGCGTGACAACCTGCCGATCCCCCTGGCTTTCCTCCAGTTGCTTGCGAGTCCAGAAAATCGCCCGTTCAGCGCCACTGCTGAATCCTTCCGGATCGAACAACGCTCCCAGATCGTGATTTCCCAGGATGCAAACGTCGAATTGCATCACCAAATCGATACATTCGCGGGGATTGGGGCCGTATCCAATCAGGTCGCCCAGGCAGATGATCTGTTCTGCGCCACGCTGCCGTGCATCGTCTAACACGGCGGTCAATGCTTCCAGGTTCCCATGAATGTCGCTGAGTATCGCTCGTTTCACCCCACCGCGTCCTTGTGTTTTCTAGGTGTCGGCCTCGAGTTGTTCGCGGCACCGTCGGCCCAGAGTCATTCTACGATCGACTGACCGCACTGCGCACCCGCCAGCGAGGTTGCTGCCTGAAGTACGGCCCAAAGAACGCCGCCAGGTACCAGCCCCATTGTGCCCACTGCCGCAGAGCCACGCGGCAACCGGCCGCTGAACCCTCGGTACGATCGCGACAACTTTGCCCGTCACGAGTGATCCGCTGGTTGGGGCCCCTCCAGCGTCACGAAAACGCTCCTGTCGCACGACAACGTGTCGGAGCACGCTTCGGTTACCGCCCGCTCCGCAATCGATCCCCCAACATATTGTCGAGATTCGGTATGTTGTAGATCTTCTCAATCGTCGTGCCAAACGGATACTCGACGCGCCGAAACTCCACCATCGGTTCAGGATCTTCGTGCACGATCGCGTAGCAGGCTCGAGAATCACTGTCGCGCGGCTGGCCGACCGAGCCGACGTTGAACATTGCCTTCTCACCTGTCAGGCGGAAGCGAAAATCACATTCGTCTGGCGTGATGAATTCCCCGCTTCCAGTAAAGACGCCGGGAATATGCGTGTGACCCTGGAAACAATACCGCTCGATGCGGTCGAATAACGCATCCATTTTGCGCTGGTTGTACACATCCTCGGGAAAGACGTATTCGTTGGTTGGCTCTCGTGGCGATCCATGCACGTAGAGGCAGTCGCCTTCGCTATATAGTCGCGGCAGATCACCCAGAAAATCCCATCGCCGATCGACTTTGTCCCGGTTCCCGTCGCCCCGCTCCAACTGGCTGCGCGTCCAATAGACCGCCTGCAAGGCAACCGGATTGAACCCGTCGGGATCAAACAGAGCCGCCTGATCGTGGTTGCCCAGAATGGACACGGCACACTTCTCCATGACCAGATCCAGGCACTCACATGGGTTGGGCCCGTATCCGATAATGTCGCCCAGGCAGTAAATCTTCGTGACCCCCTGTTGACGAATGTCTTCCAGGACCACTTGCAAGGCTTCGGCGTTCGCGTGAATATCACTGATGAGGGCCCGCTTCACAACCTGTTACCTTTCCGTCCCAAAGCCTTGGCGAACCGCTGGGGGGATAACGCCGGGAGATCGGCGTATGTTGACGTAAATATAGTGCAAACAAACTACTACGGAAGTCTAGGACGGTAGAATCGGGGTTGCAAGGGTGCGCCGCGACGAACAGAACACCGGCTAGGGATGCCACTCTCGGGTGGCTGACCGTGGGCATATTGGCTGTCCCTGCCGGCGTCCTCGCTGTAATGCGCGTGACCGCCTTCCCAATCTTCCCAATCTTCCGGTCCAATCTGGCTGATCGGCCCGGTCATGGGGGGATTGCTGGCAGGGGGGCCCGCTCGGCTGAGCAGGAAAACTCGGAAACCATCGGATCGACCTGGAGGACTCTCGAGGAACCCCGGAGTGCGAATACTCGCCTTGGAAACATCGACCGCCTGTGGCTCACTGGCACTGCTGGAGTCTGGCAACGTGCTGTCGGAATTCGAGTTGCCGCCGGAGGTGCGGACGGCCCAGTCGTTGGCCCCCGCCATGGCGCGGCTACTCCGTGAAGCCGGCTGGGAACCGTCGAGCATCTCTTTGGTCGCCGTCACCCAGGGACCCGGTTCCTTCACTGGGCTGCGGATTGCTGTGACGGCGGCCAAGGTGTTCGCTTACGCCACGCAGTCGAGTGTGATCGCCGTCGATACGCTGGAGGTGCTGGTTCATCAATTGCCGGCCGAGACATGCCGAGCTTGTGCGGTGATGGACGCCCAGCGGCAGCAGCTGTTTGCCGCGCAATTTGAGCGACATGATTCGGGCCAGTGGCAGTCAGTGCAGGGCTGTCAGGTAATCGATCTGGCCGAACTGACCTTGTTGCTTGATTCATCGGTGCTGCTGACGGGACCAATTCTGACGCGGATTGCCGCGCAGCTTCCAGTCGGTCTGTCGACCTCGCCCGCCTCGTGCTGGCAGCCACGAGCTTCGACGGTTGGACGGCTCGCGTGGCGGGCGTACGAGGCGGGGCAACGTGATGATATGTGGCAACTGCTGCCGCACTACTATCGACCGAGCTACGCCGAGGAGAAACGTCGCTAACGATCGTTGTGCAGCACATCCGCTGCCGCGGCGATCGTCTGATCGACATCTTCTGGGGTATGCGCCGCGGAGATGAACAACGCTTCATATTGGCTGCAGGGCATATAGACGCCGCGGTCGATCAGGCCCCAGAAGTAGCGGGCGTAACGCTGGGTGTCACAGCGACTTGCCACCTCCCAATCCGTGACCACCTCGGGATTGAAGAAGAGGGTCAGCATGCTGCCGACACGAGCGACGTGGTGCGGTATGTGAGCTTCCTGGCAGGCCTGTCGCAGCCCGGCCTCCAGCCGGGCTCCGAGCTGTTCCAAGTAGGCATAGGGTGGATTCGCTTGAAGTTCGCGCAAGGTAGCGATCCCGGCCGCCGTCGCAATCGGATTGCCGCTCAAAGTGCCCGCTTGAAACACTCTGCCGGCCGGCAGCATGTGGTCCATGATGTCGGCTCGACCCCCGTACGCTCCGATCGGCATTCCGCCGCCCACGATCTTACCGAGTGTCGTCAGGTCGGGGCGAATGTCCATCAACGATTGGGCTCCCCCCAGCGCCACGCGAAACCCGGTCATGACTTCATCCATGATCAGCAGCGCACCGCTTTGCTGAGTCAGTTCGCGCAGTGCGCGCAGGAACTCGAGACTGGGAACGACGCACCCCATATTGCCCACCACCGGTTCCACAATCACGGCGGCGATCGCGTCTCCCTCGCGACGAAACGTCTCGGACAACCGGTCGACATGGTTGTAGGGCAGGACCACCGTATCTTGCGATGTACCGTGCGTGACACCTGGGGAGTTGGGCACGCTCAGGGTCGCAGCCGCACTGCCCGCTGCGACGAGCAGGCTGTCCACGTGCCCATGATAGTTGCCGGCAAACTTCACGATCCGATCGCGCTGTGTGTAACCGCGCGCCAGGCGAATGGCACTCATCGTCGCCTCGGTGCCGGAGTTCACCAGACGCACTTTCTCCACCGAAGGCACCAGATCGACAATCAGTTGAGCCAATTCGTTCTCGCCCACCGTCGGAGCGCCGAAGCTGGTTCCCCTCCTCACCGCGTCGAGTATGGCTTCGGTCACTCGGCCATGACAATGTCCCAGAATCAATGGCCCCCAAGACCCGATGTAGTCGATGTAGCGATTGCCATCCACGTCGTAGAGGTAAGCGCCTTCACCACGTCCAAACACAATCGGCTCACCCCCCACGGCGCCGAAAGCGCGGGCCGGGCTGTTCACTCCGCCGGGCATGAGGGTCTTGGCGCGAGCGAACACGGCGTGGCTCTTGTCATGCTTCATACAGGATCACCTTCAGGGAACAATCGGCAGTGCCAGTGTCGGTAGGGGGTCGGCTGATGCGGGGACACAGCCTCCGGGCGATTAGTAACTGTTTTTGCGTGAGACGACAAGTGGTGATCCACCGGTCCCGCCTCGTCGACCTCTCCGATTAAGGAGCTCTCGTGCTCCGTGACAGCTCAGAATTCGGGTGCCACTGGCTTGGCAAGTGCTCCTCCAGCTGTCGGACAAGGCTGCACTGGCGGAGCCAGCGCCACCCAACCTGCAGGCTGCACGGGCGGAGCCAGTGCCACCTCATCCGAAAGTCACGGCGTCACCAGGCGCTAGCAGAACCGATGGTTCAACACGCTGCTCGCTGTGTCACCCTCTTGACCCCCTCGACATCCACGTCCGGTAAGAGCTCCTACGACAATCAGCGGCCGCGACGTCCCCCCGAATTCTCGCCCCCGCGTCTGGCGTTGGCAGAGCTCGCTGAACTGCGAGCTGCCGAAGCGCGAGCAGATGACATCGCGCTCGGGGTCGACTGGCGAGCGACACTCGAACTGCGCCCGGCTGAGGTCGCTGAGAAACGGCTGGGGCCGCTGCTGCCCGATGATCGCGCAGAAGGCGACGGGGGGGCTGGTCGCGGCGCAGCGGAGCGGGCGCTGTTACCGGGAGCGGATCCAAACGCACGGATCGACGACCCACGCGACTCGACTGCCGAACGGGGCGAGGACGATCGCATGGGCGCCCGAGCTGCGGCAGCAGGGGCGCTATGACCGGGAGCGGATCCAAACGTACGGATCGACGACCCGCGCGACTCGACGGCCGAACCGGGCGAGGACGATCGCATGGCTGCCCGTGCTGCGGCAGCAGGGGCAGAGCTCGAGTTCATTGCACTGGACCCGAACGGCTGGCCCGAGAGTGCTCGCGACTCAAGACGACTCGAACCGAATGATCGGATCGACGACGGCGCTGTGGATCCGGAGGAGCGTTGAGGTGTGGTCGGCTTCGCGTCCGGGCCGCGCCGTCGGATCTGTGGCGTGCTGGAACCGCTTTGGGGGCTCCCAGCGCCTCGACTGTTGCCCGTGGTGCTGCGACTGCGAGAACCCTCGAACGTCGACCTCGACGAGGTCGACGATGGAGAACCGTTCGAGACATCGCCCAAGCGGCTCTGCGCTGACGGCGGAACCGTATTGCGCAGTCGCGGAAGCGCCGACGCATTGCCCGGCGACACGGCCGAATTCGGCGTGTCACCTGTGCGGGCACTGCGGTTGGCGTTGGTGCCCGAGCCGGAGCCCGGAAGCTGAGTCCGCTGGGAACTCAAGGGGAGCTCGATCCGTGGTCCCTGACGACCGTGCTGGCTCTTGCCAAGCGAGTTGGAGTTAGTCGATCCCATGGCGGTATTATCGCCGGGAGTGCGCCGTCGAAATGCTGAGCCGTCGCCAGTGCGCGACGGACGGGCGTTGTTAGTGACGGCCTGCTGCTCCGTGCCGCTGCCTGAGGCTCGTTCG